>NZ_PKRS01000012.1:0-190724 GCF_002855535.1 Emticicia sp. TH156 | reverse complement strand
CACGTATTATTATGTAGCTCGGGTAACGATGCAACGGTTAGAGAAAACCGACGAGGTACCTGTGGCTATTAAAGGTTGGGTAGAGTTAATCAGATAATATATACAATTATTAATACTAACATTTCTCAAGAGCAGAAATGTTAGTATTTTTGTTTACAGCCTGCTAAACGTAGCCATGAAAGTATGCCTATACCCCATCTGTTCTGACCTTCAGCCTTATGTAAAAGCGATATGCTCAATAGAGAGCAATACTACCGATACAATTCTTGCACCACTCAGAATTTTACCCGATGCCTGCGTTGAGGTTTTTTTTAATTTCAGTAATAGCGCTGATACGCACGCCACTGTTAATGGCAAAAAAGAATTTCACAACAGCCGCAGTTTTGTGGTTTCGCGGGTCGGAAACTTTATGGATGTGCAAATGAAAAACAAAACCGGATTTATTTCGGTTTGTTTTTATCCTTCTACAGCCTATTTGTTCTTTCAATTGCCAATGTCAGCCATAGCAGACAGCCTCACCGATTTACAATTTTTATGGGGGGCAGTAGTACAAACAATAGAAGATGAGATAGACAACGCCACTTCTTGTGAGCAAAAAGCGGGTATAATTCAGAAGTATCTGATTCTTCAATTGAAAGCCAATAAACAAGACACAACACTTCAATATTGCTTGCAGCAGATTGCCTGTACACAAAGTAGGCTTACCGTTGCTGCATTGGCAGAAAAGGCCGGGTTAAGCCAGCGGCAACTCAGCCGCAGGTTCAATTATTGCATAGGGCTTTCTACCAAAGAGTATATCGTTATCAATCGCTTCATTAACTCAATAGCATATCTCAAAAAATATCCCGAATCTAACCTCACAGACGCTGCCTACGCAAGCGGATATTACGATCAGGCACATTTTATCCATGATTATAAAACTTTTGCAGGTATTACCCCAAAGGCAGTTTTGCAAGATACCAACATTATTTGCTGATTGTCCGGGTGTCTGATTTTTACAATTTTCTGATAACAAAGCCAATTACTTTTGCAGAAAAAACAACAATATGAGAAAAGTTATTTTAGGGTTAGCTCTAAGCCTTGACAGTTTCATTGAAGGCCCCAACGGAGAATACGACTGGTGTTTTACCGACCAGGATTACGGCCTGAACGAGTTCTATCAAAAAATAGATGCTGTTTTTGTAGGCAGAAAAAGCTATGAAATGTCTTTCGGGTTAGAAAATAACGACTTCGGGTTTCCGAAAATGCAGGAATACGTCTTTTCAAATACCATGCAAGAAGCAAAGGATGGCACAACTATTATATCAGGCGACATCAGGCCTGTGGTTGAAGCCATAAAACAACAGAAAGGTAAAGACATCTGGCTCTTTGGCGGGGGTAGCCTGACAGCCTCTTTAATGAATCTGGGGCTGGTAGATGAATTGTGGTTATCGGTGCATCCCATCCTCTTAGGCAAGGGTAAACCACTGTTTCAAGGGCTTCAAGGCCGGGTATCGCTTCAATTGACAGAAACCAAAACGTATGAAACCGGTCTCGTTTCTTTAAAATATACCATAGCCTGAAATATAATATTAGGGCCGGGTGTAGCTTTGTCAGGCTCCGGAAGTTTATGATTTGCCAGCCAGCCGTGGTTTGACAGGGATGATATTTATTTTTTGGTAGAACCTGTTTTTTTTTCTTTAACTTGGGGGGAATATCATTCTGGCTTGTCTTTAAGAAAATAACAACTTATTTAGATGGAAACAGCACTTGACCAATCGCTCGGAGGCAAACGGGCGGTATCATCTATACAACAAATTCTCTTGGGGATTCCCATTTATGTTTATATCAGCGTAGTTGCCTCAAAGCTGGTTATTTTAGGTATACTGTGGGACATCGCCTGGCACATGAGTATCGGACGTGACGGCCTTTTCTCGGCTCCGCATGTGTTAATCTATATTGGTGCAGCTTCTGCCGGGTTATTTTCGGGCTTTAAAGTATTAAAGACTTCTTTCTGGGGTAATGACCGCGAAAAAAACAAAATGGTCAATTTCTGGGGCATTTTTTATAGTTCGCTCGGTGGTCTATTCTGTATCTGGGGTGGTCTGGCTGCTATTACATCGGCCCCGTTCGACGATTGGTGGCATAATACCTATGGGCTTGATGTGGAGATTTTCTCTCCGCCACACACGGTACTTCTGTTGGGCTTAATGAGTGTGCAGGTAGGGGCTATGGTGTCGGTGCTGGCTTTTTTGAACAGAAAAGAGACCTTTTACTTTTTATCTGCCAGCCAAGCCGAAAGGCGTTTGAAACGGCTTCAATGGATGTTTGTATTTACTGCCGGGTTTCTGATTACTACCATGTTTACGGCACTTTCTGAATTTCTCGACCGTTGGCAATTGCATGGGGTTTCTTATTATCAGATTGCCTCTGCGGCATTTCCGGTATTATTGCTCGCAACGGCACGCGGCTCAGGCATGAAATGGGGCGCCACCTACATTGCAGCTACGTTTATGTTTTTTTTCTGGGCGGTTAATGCCACATTGCGCCTTTTACCTGCCGAACCGCTTTTAGGGCCTGTTCATAACAGAATTACAACGTATCAGACCCTGGGGTTTCCAATATTACTGATTTTCCCGGCAATAGGGCTTGATTTGCTGAGAGCCAGACTGGCAAATGTAAATGACTGGTTCTTAGCTTTGCCGCTGGCATTTATTTATCTGCTTATTCTGGTAGGTTTCAGTTATCCTTTTGGCAATTTTATTCTTGAATCCCCCATGGCACGTAGTTGGTTCTGGGGTAGTAGCTCGTGGTCTTATCAAAACAGCCCCGACTGGGAGTTTCGTTATAAATTTACCGAATGGAGCTCTACAAAAGGTTTGGGTAATTGGGCAAGCGGGCTAGGCATTGCCTTATTATTAAGCATGTTGTCTACACGCATTGGCTTAGCCTGGGGAAAATGGATGCAAAAAGTACAACGCTGATGACCAATAATTGAAAAGCATAAAAATGAAAAAGCAAATGACATTAAAAATAATAGCCTTTATCTTGTTAAATCTGTGCTTTTTAGTACAGGTAAATGCCCATATCGGAAGTGCAGGCATAGTGCAGGAGGGCAAAGCCGGTAAATACCAGATACAGGTATATGTAGAACCGCCGGATGTGATTCCGGGTGTTGCCAGGGTTTCGGTTTCAGTAGATGGAACAGACATTGAAAGTGTAAAACTGAGCCCGATTTACTATTGGACAGGCGACGAGGGCTCGCCCAAGGAAGATGAAGCATTGCCGGTGGCAGGAGAACCCGGCAGATATGAAGGTAATATTTGGTTAATGGAAACCGGAGCAGCCAGTGTAAAAGTTAGGATATCAGGCAACAGGGGCGCCGGCGAGACGCTGATACCGATTGCTGCCCTGGCCACCGCTAAGCGAGACTTGCCTGAGTCTTTAGGGTGGATTTTAGGCGGCCTGGCTCTATTGCTGGTGGGAATAATGACTACCATAGTAGGCGCAAGCAACAGTGATAGCCTTTTGAAACCCGGAGAGACAGGCGGGCAGGGCTTTAAAAGACGCAAGGTGGTGGGGTCAACCATTGGTTTAAGTTTCTGCGGGCTTTTGTTGTTTGTGGGCAATTCGTGGTGGGGCTCTATATCAAAAGAATACCAGCAAAACTATATTTACAAACCTTATACGGCTACTACAAAAATAAAGGTAGAGAATGCCCGGAGGGTATTGAGTTTTCAAATTGATTCTAACTCTGTTCAGGGGCGATGGACCAGTTTTCTGATTCCTGACCACGGCAAACTGATGCACCTGTTTCTGGTAAGGCAAGGCACGCTTGACGCCTTTGCGCATTTGCACCCAAGCCGGAAGGACACGCTTACTTTTGAAGCGCCCCTGCCGGATTTACCTGCCGGAAAATATCTCGTATACGCCGATATCCTTCGTTTTCATGGCTTACAATATACCATTGCTGATACGGTTGAGATTCCGGCTTTGAGAGTCACTCAGGAAAGTTATGAGAAGCAAAACAGCGATACTGACGATACCTACGTAATTAATAACCCTATTAACAGAAAAACGCCCGGCGTGGCAGATGCCGGCATTAGTATTTGTGGCTCACCAGGGGTAAAAACCGTTTTAAAAGATGGCACGAGTATTATCTGGGAAGAGAAACCCGGGCAGGTGCTTAGAGCTGGGCAGGTTAATAACCTTAATTTTGCTGTGATAAGTCCTGACGGTAAGCCCGCCGAGTTGCAGACTTATCTGGGTATGATGGGCCATGCAGTTGTGCTGAAAGACGACGGCTCTGTTTATATTCACCTGCACCCGAACGGAACATTTTCATCAACTGCTCAGCAGGTAATGGAAAAGCGCATTAGCGAAAGTACAAATCCTGGCTATAGAGTTACCAGTGCCAGACAATTCAGAGATAGTGTTGATAACCTTTTGTTAAATTTACAGGCAATGCCCGAAACCCAGAAAGACAAACTGTTAATGGGGGGTATGACCCATAACATGAGCAGCCACCATGGGGGCAGTGTCAATTTTCCTTATGTTTTCCCCACACCAGGTAATTACCGTATCTGGTTGCAGGTAAAACGTAACGGGAAGATAATAACAGGCGCTTTTGATGCAAAAGTAATTTAAAAATCAGGTAGGAATGTCAGTGTCCTTTATAACTGAGGCTGATGGATGACTGTTTCGGAAATTGGATGGAGACATTCCTATGGTTTTACTGAATAATCTTATAAAGTATTTATAATCTTCATAGCCTAGCTGAAAGGCAATTTCTTTGATGCTTTTGTTGGTATAAAATAATAAGCGTTGGGCCTCGCAGAAAATTTCCTGTTGTATAAAATAGGTAGAAGAGAACCCTGTAACTGCCTTGATGGTGTCGTTGAGATAGCTAACCGTGATATTCATTTTTGAGGCGTAATCGGCAGGTCTTTTCAGTTTCAGGTAATGGTGTTGCACTAATTGATTGAATGCTTTTACAATCTCAACACTTCTGGACGAATACTCTTGTATGCGTTTATCTTCCTGTTGCTGAAAAATGGTAACGACTTTATAGAAAAAAGAGTTGATTAGGGTTTGTATGAGTTGAGGCTGAAAAGTTTCAGATTTTTTCTCTTTTAAAGAAGAATAAAGTAACTGGAATATATGATTGAACCATTTTTTTTCGATATCATGCAAACGGAGGATTACTATTTTGGTGAATGATTGCTCAATAACAGTACGGGCATTTTCATCAATCAGTTTGGCATCAAAGGCAATTAACCATCCTGCCGGAACATCCCCCAAGCCGGGTTGATGAACCTGCCCCGGAGATGAAACTAAAAGTGACGGCGAGCTAATTTCTATTTCCTGAAAATCAATATTAAAATTCAAATTACCTTCTTCAAGAAAGAAACAGGTGTAATGGTCATGGCGATGCGGAATGGAAACTTCTTCAATCAGATGTATCAATGGGTCGATTTCTGACATCGAAAAAACCTCTACCCCTATATGCCTTTCAGGCAGGTGTAATATATGGATGTGCTCTTTTGGCATGCTTATCTGTTTATGACCAGAATCCGTAGGCGAATATTTTAGCTTTTATACCCGAAATAGCTTTTAGTCTTTTTCGTAGTCCGGTTACCATCGGTATATATCCTGCAATATAAATAGAAGCATAACAACTTAAGTCTTTAGACAGATACCATTTTTCAAGCACATCTGTTGCATCGCCCTGCGGATTTGCTATAAATTCAAAATCGGGATTATCGTTTACAAGTGAAGAGGGGATTTGATAATTGTGGTCTAATACTACCGCTACATCAAGCGGGTAGGATTCCCGGTTGGTTAATTGTTTCAGACTTAAACAATGCCCTAACGCGCTGCCATCTGCCAGACAAAGTATTTTGCCATCAGTGGCCGGTAGTTGTGCCGCATGGGCTACGCCCAGTAAAACCTCATCGCCTGTTTTCAGGTTCTGAGCCCAGCGGCTACCTGCTCCGTTGTGGCCTGCCTCTACAAACAACGTGCATATCTTTTTATCGGCGTTCCATAAGGCAGGCGTATAATCTCTGTACTCTAAATTATCTACTTTACATTTTACCCGTTTAATCGTGTTCCATTTGTTGAAATCAGTTGTAGGGAGGTGCAAATCTATTTCATAGAGTGTTTCAGGTTTCCAGACCCTGATTCCCACTACTATTGATGGACTTAACAATTGGTCCATCAGGTTTGATACCGCCTTTGCCAGAATATTTGCCATTTTGTCTCATTTATCTGGCAAATGTACGGCGGCAATAAATGGCTTTTGTATAACAAATAGCTTTGATAGGTGGACAAATGGCAGCTCTTTCGGTTCTTTTAATTACTATTGCTTTTGATTTTCTCAATGGCCTGTGCTAAAAGGTTATTAAATGCTTCTGGTTTTTCAATCATGGGGTAGTGCCCTGTTAAGCCCACATCAAACATTTGTACGTTTATGCCTCCTTTGCTGAATGACAAGGTATCTGTTGGGTGCATAGAACTATTAATCAGATAAAGTGCCTTGTGCCATTCTTTCAGCCGGGCATCAGCCGGATACCGCATGTTCAGTTCAAGGCTGTTTACAGCAATTATAGAATCTGATTGAATAATGTCATCTGTAACTCGTTTCCTGACGAGGCTGTCTGTAGATGGGGCAAATAACGTCTCATTAACAAAGCCTGAAACCACTTTTTTATAATTGGCTCTTGCCATGTTGAAAAACGCATCAGTTTCTTTTTTAGATGTTGGGGTTTCTACCCAACCGTATGTATTAAAATTATCAATACCTATGATACCCAATACTGTTTGCGGATTGGTGAGAGCGGTTTCCAGAACAATGAATCCACTCATAGAGTGGCCTATTAATATGACATACTTCAGTTGCAAGGTTTTAATAACGGCCGAAATGTCTTTCGCATAGTTTTCAACCGTCCAGCTCTGTCTATTTCTACCTGATTCACCAAAGCCGGGCAGGTCTACTGTAACTACTCTGTAACTTTTCTTAAATGCACTTACCTGGGGGCTCCAGTAGGCCCGGTTTATCCCCCAGCCGTGCACAAAAAGCAAGGTAGTATCGCCGGTCTGGGTATCGTCATAAGCTATCTTCACGCCTTCATTTTCAATAACAGGCTTAATGGTTGATTCTGAACCCTTTTGCGTTGCATTACTACATGCCAGTTGAGAAACTATCAATAGTGCAAGAAGGGTATGCTGATAAATGGTTTGTAACTTCATAAAACAAATAGGTAAGCTTTATAACAAAAAGAGGGCATGGTTACATGCCCCCCGGATGGTTTTATTATCAATTATATCCAGCCTCCTGCACGATACTCTCTTTTTACGAAAGCATTGGCCGGGTCAAAATTGGTGATTTTCATATTTTTGCCGTCCCAAAGTAGTTTTTTGCGACCAATGAACTTGTTGTTCGAATCACGGAGCAGGAACGAGCGTACGGCCAGATTACCCATCAGGACAATTTCAGTAAGTGGGCCGGCCTCTGCGAAAGCAGAGCTTGTGTAAGCGCCGTAACCTTCTTTACAGGCTTTTACCCATTGTTGCTGATGCCCTTCTGTATCGCCCTCTACCAGTGCCCGTTTCGGAGCCGGTATTTTTACGTTCAGGAATTTGGCCTCAGGGAAAAACTTAGGATTATTACCAAACAACTCGGTAGCCAATATACCTTTTGTGCCTTTAAACAGAATACCACCGTCAGCACTGGCAAATACTTTGTCGTAATCGCAACCCTCCGGCAATTCCGGGCGGATTCCGCCATCATACCACGAGAGCCCAATTTCTTTATGTAATTTTCCGGTCGGGTTCGGGAATTTGAGGTGAATAGCCGCCGATGGAGGGCATACATCATCATAGAAAGCCTCCTTAAAGAAATCGGCATATACTTGCCCCACCGAACATTCTACCGAAGTGGGGTAGCCCAGTTTCAAGGCACGGAAAGGCACATCAATAAAATGGCAGCCCATATCGCCAAGGGCACCGGTGCCGAAGTCCCAGTATCCACGCCAGCGGAACGGCATGTAGGCTTCATGGTAGTCGCGCATGGGTGCAGTACCCAGCCACAGGTTCCAGTCTACGTCACCTGGTACAGGTTGTTTTTCTCCTTTATCTTTTGGCGATTGTACGCCTTGCGGCCATACGGGTCGGTTTGTCCATACTTCTACTTTACTTATCTCGCCAATCATTCCGCTCTGTATAATTGCCTCGGTAATACGGGTTCCTTTACCGCTACTACCCTGATTACCCATCTGGGTAACCAATTTATATTTTTGGGCAGCTTCGGTCAGTTGGCGAGCCTCCCAGATATCGTGTGTAAGAGGTTTTTCTACATACACGTGTTTGCCCAGTTGCATGGCTGTCATGGCAATGGGATAGTGCATGTGGTCTGGAGTGGTTACAATTACTGCATCTATGTTTTTTGCCTCTTTCTCCAGCATCTGGCGGTAATCGCGGTAATAAGGGGCTTTTGGAAATTGCGTACGGAATTTCTTAGACATCCGGTCGTCTACATCACAAAGCGCTACAATGTTATCTGAACCGTTATTAAATGAGTACCGGATGTTTACATCGGCCTTGCCGCCACAACCTACTGCGGCTATATTTAGTTTGTCGCTGGGTGCTACAAAGCCTTTCCCCAGCACATGGCGGGGCACAATCATAAACCCGGCCGATGCCAGAGAGGCGCTCTTGAGGAAGTTGCGTCTGGTAGTGTTGCCCGGATTTTTTTCAGTTTTTTTCATAGGTAAACGGGGTTTGAATGAGTTTGTTTGGTGTACGCTTGTATAGGGGGGAAATCCTGCTGAAAAATACAAAATTATATTGAGACTGAACAAATGGTAGCCGAACTTTAAGTGAATTGCAAAAAACAACAAAAGCCCGGCAGTTACCTACCGGGCTTTGTGTATGACTGTGCGAGTAAATTATTTTACTTCGATTTCTGCACCAGCTTCTTCCAAAGATTTTTTCAAACCTTCAGCTTCGTCTTTAGCTACACCTTCTTTCAAAGGTTTCGGAGCAGAGTCAACTAAATCTTTAGCTTCTTTCAAGCCAAGACCTGTAAGGTCTTTAACCAATTTCACAACTGCAAGTTTGTTAGGACCAGCAGCTTTCAAGATTACGTCGAAAGATGTTTTTTCTGCAGGAGCTTCAGCAGCTTCGCCACCACCAGCATTACCGGCTACCATTACTGGAGCAGCAGCTGCAGGCTCAATACCATATTCATCTTTCAATATTTGTGCTAATTCGTTTACTTCTTTTACAGTCAAATTTACTAATTGTTCTGCAAATGCTTTCAAATCTGCCATTTTTGTATAGAATTTAAAAGTTAATACTTGATTTTGATAAATAATTTTAATGAATAATCAGTCTGTATGACTGTTGGGCGTTTACTGTATAAAGCCATTGACGGCTAAGATTGGTAAACGAATCAGGCTGCTTCTTTCTCTGACAAAGTCTTGAGAATACCAGCCAATTTGTTGCCACCGCTTTGCAAGCCAGAAATAACATTCTTGGCAGGTGATTGCAACAAACCGATAACCTCGCCAATCAATTCCTGCTTTGACTTCAGGTTCAACAACGTATCTAGTTGGTCGTGACCTATAAACAAAGCTGAATCAACCGAAGCACCTTTTAATTTGATGCTGTCTTTATTAGCTTTCAGGAAATCCTTAATCAATTTTGCAGCTATTTTGCCCGACTCTTCGTGGAACATCACACCTGAAAAACCTTTAAGAACAGTTCCGTCAAACGGCGTATAATCGGTATCTAATCTTTCCAGAGCTTTGCTGATCAATGTATTTTTCACTACACGATACTCAATACCACGCTCGAAACACAAACGACGTAATTCATTGGTTTTAGCAACGTTCAATCCGCTTGCATCGGTGATATAGAAGTAAGGGGTAGCTGCAAATTTCTCTGCAAGCTCTTCAATTATTGCTCCTTTTTCTTCTTTTGTCATGATTACAATCCATTAATGGTTGTTTTGTCGATTTGAATACCAGGTCCCATTGTGCTGGCAAGTGCTACGCTTTTTACGTAAGTACCTTTAGCGGAAGACGGTTTCAATTTCAACAAAGTTTGAATCAATTCTGTAGCATTTTCTGCTAATTTCTCAGGTGAGAAAGAAACCTTACCGATGGAAGCGTGAATGATACCGGTTTTATCAACTTTGAAGTCAATTTTACCCGCTTTCACTTCTTTTACAGCTGTTGCTACGTCGAGCGTTACAGTACCAGACTTAGGGTTTGGCATTAATCCGCGAGGGCCGAGGATTTTACCTAACTTACCAAGTTTAGCCATAACAGTTGGCATCGTAATGATTACGTCGATGTCTGTCCAGCCTTGTTCGATTTTCTGAATGTATTCGTCCAACCCTACGTAGTCAGCGCCAGCAGCTTTTGCATCAGCTTCTTTGTCAGGTGTACATAATACAAGAACACGAACAGTTTTGCCGGTTCCGTGTGGTAGTGCAACCACACCACGTACCATTTGGTCTGCCTTACGAGGGTCAACACCTAAACGAACGTGAACATCTACTGAAGAGTCGAATTTAGTGTATGAAATCTGCTTCAATACATCAGCTGCTTCTTTTAGAGAATAAGCTTTTGAAGCGTCATACTTCGACATTGCTTCCTTTCTTTTTTTGGTCAATTTTGCCATTGCTTTTTGTTTGGTTATAGCGTTATGCCGTGCATAACTCCCATGAATAATAACGAGCGACCTACGTCACTCATTTGTTTTTTAGAACGGTGCGTTGCCTGTGATGGTAATACCCATGTTCCGGGCTGTACCGGCAATCATCTTCATTGCTGATTCCACAGTAAAGCAATTCAGGTCTGGCATTTTGGTTTCGGCAATTGTTTTTACCTGATCCCAAGTAACCGAACCCACTTTTTTACGGTTGGGTTGGTCTGAACCTGTCTTGATTTTGGTTGCTTCTAACAGCATGATAGCAGCGGGCGGAGTTTTGATGGCAAACTCAAACGACTTGTCGGTAAAGTATGTAATTACAACCGGCAATACCATACCCATTTTGTCTTGAGTACGGGCGTTGAATTGTTTACAAAATTCCATGATGTTCAAGCCTTTAGAACCCAACGCCGGACCAATCGGTGGTGAAGGGTTAGCCTGACCGCCTTTTACCTGAAGTTTCACATAACCTGCGATGTCTTTCGCCATTGTCTTTCAGATTTTAAGGAATTTTACAATAAGATTTGATTGAATCTTGAAGAAGGGCTCACATTCCTGCCTCATTATCAAGCATTTCCGTTGATTTGGTTCAGAAATTTCGCCAGTTATCAGGGGAAGCGACATCTGTTTAAAGAGACATCAAGATAAAGACTGATTTCCGCCGTTCCGAAAAGTATTTACACACCTTTAGAAAATCGGACTGCAAAAGTAGATGTTTTCAAATTGTTTTGCAAAGAAACACCAAAGTATTTTCTAAAAATCTTACAAATAGCCCTGGCAGATACGCTTGCCTCAAGCAATTGATAATAAACTGATTATACAACGCGTACTGGAATGGCTGCCAAAGAATTTTTAAGGTAAAAATGCTATAAACAGGGGGTTAATAGCCCAATTAGATAATATTTAACATTGGCTTAACACACCTAACGATTTTTTAATCATAAATTTGCACCGCACTAATTTAAAACGCCTTTATGAGTTCTGCTCACCGTGTGTTAGTAGTTGATGATGAAGCTGATATTGTGGAGTTGTTAAGCTACAACCTTGAAAAAGAGGGGTACAAAGTTGCTACTGCCCCCGATGGTAAAAAAGCTATTGAAGTTGCACGCGAATTTCTTCCTGAATTAGTAATTCTCGATATCATGATGCCACACCTGGATGGCATAGAGGTAGGCCGGACTCTGAGAGGGATTCCGGAAATGAAAAATACGTATATTCTGTACCTGACGGCCCGTTCAGAAGAGTATTCTGAAATTGCAGCCTTTGAAGTAGGTGCCGACGACTACCTCAACAAGCCCATTAAGCCTCGGGCATTAATGAGCCGAATCAATGCGTTTTTCCGCAGGGAAGCTCAGAAAACCGACACCAGCGATTCGCTTGAAGTGGCAGGCTTAAGCATTAACCGCCAGAATTACACCGTTACCAAAACAGATGGTACCACGATAGTGCTCCCTAAAAAAGAATTTGAGTTACTTTTCTTCCTGGCTCAGTATCCTAACAAAGTATTCAGCCGGGATGAAATCCTGCAGAAAATCTGGGGTGTGGATATCTTCGTTGTTGAACGTACCATTGATGTTCACATACGTAAGGTTCGGGAAAAAGTTGGCGAAAACTACATCAAAACCCTTAAAGGAGTAGGGTATATGTTTACAGATGAATAATAATCTGTAATTTTAATAGAAAATTATCTTTTAGTTTTGTGGTGTTTACATGCACTGATGATTTTCTGTATTTAATCGCGCCCTTCAGTATGTCGTTCAGCCCCCGCATCATTGCGTTTTTTCTTGCCGTATTAATTACGACAGTCTCTATTGTATTCCTCAGTTTTGTGCCTAATGTTAGCGCGGCCATGTTGTTTGTGGTGGGGGTGTCTTCGTTTTTTTCGTCTTTCTTTTTTGTTTTTTATACTATTGATATCCTGATTTTCAAAGAAGTAGGGCAGATATACAAGAGTATCCAGAAGCTGAAAATCCGTGATTTTGATATCTCGCGCAAGTCACTTATTAAAAGTGTCAACCCTATCAAGATGCTCAATACCGAGATTTCTACCTATGTAAGCCGTAAACAACAGGAAATTGATGAGTTAAAAAAAATGGAGCAATACAGGCGAGAGTTTCTGGCCGATGTATCGCACGAACTGAAAACACCCATTTTTGCGGCGCAGGGCTTTATTCATACCCTGATTGATGGTGCCAAAGAAGACCCTGTCATTTTAGACCGTTTTCTGAATAAAGCGGCCAAAAGTCTGGATGGGCTTGATGCGCTCGTGAGAGACCTCGTTACCTTATCGCAGGTTGAAAAGGGTGATTTAAAAATGCACTTTGAAAAAATAGAGCTGAAGCACATAACTGAAGAAATATTTGAGCAGCTGGAGTCAAAAGCCAAAACCAGGGGTGTAACGCTGAAAATTAAACCGAAAGATTTACAGGTAGCCTGGGTAATTGCAGACAAGCAGCGGATATCTCAGGTATTGACTAACCTGGTCGACAACGCCATTAAATATGGTAAAGAAAACGGCAAAATAATTGTAGAAATAGAAGAAGAGAAAAAGTATTTCCAGGTTTCTATTGAAGATGACGGCCCCGGCATTGCTCCCGAGCATCTGTCACGCATTTTTGAACGCTTCTACCGTATAGACAAAAGCCGCTCGCGTGAGACCGGAGGCACAGGCCTTGGCTTGGCTATTGTTAAGCACATACTTAACGCCCACCACTCTAAAATAACCGTAACCAGCAAAATAGACAAAGGTACCAGATTCACTTTCAAACTGCCGGTTGTGAGTTAATCATTTAACAACAATACCGGCAGGCTAAATAGACCTGAGTGTAAATTTTAAGGCATGTTTTCATAATAATAACCTACCTTTGTGTAAAATTTACTTTCTTTTAGCAGTATGGATTTCGAGTTTGAGTTTGAGGAAACCCCCAAGATAAAGACTACACCAAAAAATGTTGTTTTTGAAGATTTGATAATCTTTGAAAACAACGATTATATAGTGATTAACAAGCCGCCGTTTCTGTCTAGCCTCGACGAGCGCACCCAAGACAAACACCAGAGCATTCTGCGTCTGGCAAAGGCCTACTCAGATGATGCCCAGCTTTGCCACCGGCTCGATAAAGAGACATCAGGTGTATTGGCCATTGCTAAAAACCCTGCAGCTTACCGTAACCTGGCCATGCAGTTCGAAAACCGTGAGGTAACCAAGCGCTACCATGCAGTAGTAAATGGCGTACATGATTTCGACAGTATATCGGTATTTTTGCCTATTGCCCAGTTAAAAGACGGCACGGCTGTAAGGATAGACCGTGAGAAAGGTAAAATAGCGGAAACTATCTTCTTTACGCTCAAGGCCTACAGGTATCATACATTGGTAGAGTGTATTCCGGTTACAGGCCGCATGCACCAGATACGTGTGCATTTGCAATGCCTGAAAGCCCCCATTGTTTGTGACCCTACTTATGGTGGAGACGATATCTTCCTTTCGCAGCTGAAAAGCAAAAAATTTAACCTTAAGAAAGGTACGGAAGAATTACCCTTGATAAAAAGGGTGGCTTTGCATGCGCATTCGCTTACTTTCCGATTACTGGATGGAGAGGTATTAAAGATAGAGGCTCCTTACCCGAAAGACTTTGATGTGCTGGTAAAACAGTTGGATAAGTTTACTGCCTGACATTCGGGTCTACTCAACAGAAGTATTTATGGCTACATTTTTCCTTCGCCCCATGGTCATCAGTATCACGCCAATCAGAACAATGGCTGAGGCAATGAGTGAACGTGGGGTGAGTATCTCTCCTTTAAAAGCCCATCCCAGAAAGAAGGCCACCACCGGGTTTACATACGCGTAAGTAGCTGTAACCTGTGGCGGTGCGTTGTTAATCAGCCACAAGTATGCGCTGTAGCCTATATAAGAGCCCACTACAATGAGGTAAATTAATGCCAGCCAGGTTTCCTGTGTCATATTACGAAAGGCCTGCACATGATTCTCTTCAAATAACAGGCTCATTACCAGAGAGAAGCATCCGCCGGTTATCATTTGTATGGCGGTAGACTGAACAGGTTTCGGGAGCGACATATATGGAGATTTCAAAGAACCAAAAGCCCAGGCAACTGAACCCGCAAATACCAGCAAGGCCGGAAAAACGGCCACTTCCCGATTGGCTGTAATGGCCGGATTCATCGGGTCAAGGAGGTAAGCCATCCCGAATAGGCCTATCACCAACCCAATTAAACCGATAAATGTTGGCTTGGTTTTGCTGAAAAACAGGAAGTCGAGCATTATCATCCAGGCAGGTAAGGTAGCAACCAGCAATGCAACCAGGCCTGAGGGCATGAAACGTAGCGCATACGCCACCGCACAATTGCCAATGCCACTTAATGTTACACCCACAACAGCAGCGTTACGTATCTCTTTGAAGCCAGGTATGCCATAGCCTTTCCACAAAGTAAAGATAAACAACAGTATTCCGCCGGTAAGGAATCGTAAGCAGGAAACCATCATGGGCGGAAGCACCTCAATGGCATACTTCATGCCTAAAAAAGTAGAACCCCAGACCACATAGACAAGCCCGAGAGCAATAATAAGCTTGGTTTTATAAGACATGGATTAAAGCAGTGAAAGCAAGGCAATTCTAAATAACAGTACGCTGAAACGGCTGGGTTTCAGGCATTACATACAGGGCAGGTGCCTTGCATAAGCATATTAATTTCAGACAGCTTGTAGCCATCGGGTAAGCTAATCTTGGGTATATGCACACTTTCAAGGCAGGTAGTATTACCGCATGACACACATTTGAAGTGCACGTGGTCGTGGTGGTGCTCTTCATGAGAGCACTCAGTAGAACGGCAGAGTGCATACTTGGTGCCGCCTTCGTCGTCCAGTACTTTATGTATTATACCTTTTTCAACGAAGGTTTTCAGAGTTCGGTAAATGGTTACCCTGTCAAAGCGTTCTCCGAACAGGTTTTCCAGGTCTCCGTGCGAAAGCGCATGGCTATAAGTCTGAAAAGACGCCAATATATCTTCACGACAGCCCGTATGGCGCAAGTCGAATTCTTTCAGTGTATTTTTAGAGAGATTCATAATTTACAAACGATAAATTCATGAAAGTCGTTTTGTATTGTCAATATCTGCACTTTTCGAGTACATTAATTACAAGACCTATTCTACCAGCAAATTTACGTTTTCAAACTGTAATTTAACCAGATTTGCGTAAATTCCTTCTTCTTTTAGTATCAATTCGTCGTGCGAACCCAATTCGGCAATCCTGCCGTCTTTTAAAACATAGATAGTATCTACATTTCGGATGGTTGCCAGGCGGTGGGCAATAATAATGGTAGTGCGGTTTTTCATCAGTTCATCCAGCGCACCCTGTACCAGTTTTTCAGATTCCGAGTCAAGTGCACTGGTGGCTTCATCCAGAATCAGAATAGACGGGTCTTTCAGAATAGCCCGCGCAATGGCCACACGCTGTCTTTGTCCGCCCGATAGTTTCACACCTCTTTCGCCCACAATTGTCTGGAATTTCTCAGGAAACGACGTGATGAAGTCGTAGGCATTGGCTTTTCTGGCGGCCTCAAATACCTCGGCTTCTGTGGCGCCCGGTTTGCCATAGGCTATGTTCTCAAAAATAGTGCCTCCAAAAAGCATTACCTCCTGCGGTACGATGGCAATGTTACTTCTGAGTTCGGTTACATCTTGTGTGGCAATATCTTTACCGTCAATCAGTATCTGGCCTTTTGTAAGCGGATACATCTTCATTAAAAGCTGCACCAGTGTCGATTTACCAGCCCCGCTTTGCCCAACCAATGCAATTTTCTCTCCCGATTTCACCTCAATTGATACATCTTTCAGCACGCTTACGTCAGCCCTTGAAGGATACTCAAAACCTACCTGCTGAAATGAAACATTTCCGGCTGTTTTCTTAAATTCAACCGTACGCGAAACATCTACTTCTGATTCCTCTCCCAGAATTTCCAGTACCCTTTCAGACGCCCCAATCGTTTTTTGAATCTGAGCATACATATCACCCAAACCACCAACCGAGCCTCCGATAAAACCTGTATAGATAATAAATGTAAACAGGTCTTTAAAATCAAGCTCACCACTCAGCACCAGATTACCGCCATACCATACAACCCCTACAACGCCACCAAACAATACAAAAATAATGAACGAAATAAAACCACCCCTGAAAGTAGCTGCTTTGAGGGCATATTCAACTACTTTCTGTATAGAAGAAGTGTATCTTGCTACCTCCAGACGTTCGTTGGTAAAGGCTTTTACTACATTGACCGACTGCAGGGTTTCTTCTACAATAATATTTGTCTTGGCCAGTTCGTCTTGTACAATTTTAGAATTTTTTCTGATAAACCGTCCGAAAATAATAGCGGCCACCACCAGAAACGGAAACGTAGACAGCATAAAGAGTGTCAGTTTGCCAGATATAAGCGTAATCAGTAACACACCGCCCACCAGCGTAAATATCTGTCTGAACAGCTCGGCCAGTGTGGTAGAAAGCACATCCTGCAACTGTGTTACGTCAGACGTTATCCGGCTCATCAGCTCACCCACACGGCTTTTTTCAAAGAAAGTAACCGGCAGCGTGATAATTTTGGCATATAACTCTTTGCGGAGGTCTCGCATGGATTGCTCAGATACCCTCGTAAAAGTGTACACCCTCAGAAAAGAGAAACCCGCCTGCAGAATCAGTAAAACAACGAACAGAAAAGTAACCTCGTTTAAAGTAAATTCAGGGGCAGCATGAAAAACATTCTGAAGCTTGTCGCCTAAAATACTTGCATTGCCAATAGGGTTTGAATTAGGTATGGAAGCCGCTTTTTCAGGTGAAACAATGGCTCCTACCATCTGGCCCATTAAAAGCGGAATGCTCATTGACGTAAGCTGCGACAACACCAGAAAAATGAAGCCAATCGCAAATGTCCATTTATAAGGCAACGTAAATCTGAAAACCTTCAGCGCCTTTCTGAATCCTTCTTTACTTAGTTTTTTCTTGTCTTTTTCTGAAGCCTCTTCTCCAAAACTTCGGGTTCTTTTTGCCATAGTACTTTATCCTCCAGATACCGCCGGGGATTTTAAATTTTAAAAGGTAATAGGCAGGCAGACTAATCTTCTGTTTGCCCTTTATATTTCGATTGCTCAAAAATCTCGCGAGCATTGGTGTTTTCCATCAGTTGTACTAACGTAACCGCTGGGTTTTCGGTTCGATACCGGCTTACTATTCGCCAACCCACCCATTGGCCAATGCGCCCGGGGCAGTCAGCCCCTATCTCGGTTACAAATGGTCTTTCAGCCACATACTTGTCTTTTATTCTTTCGTTGGTTTCAAAAAGTAGTTTGTTGTCAAGAAAATACCCCCACACGTATTCCTGATTATGCCAGATCTTTACAAGATTTGAGTCGGCATAAGCAACTACGAGCGAATCAGCAATGTTGGGTATAACCGCCCGGGTAAACTCAAAACTCTTGCCATAAAACACCATATCGGCCAGTAAAGAACGGTCGTTTAAATCAACTCTGTTGTATTTTCTTGACAGCAAAGTAATAACCGTCGGTACCAGATAAGGTTTGTCGTATCGTTTCAGCATATAGTTAGGGTGCTGCGGGCGGTATTTGGCGCCGGGGCCAATGAAAGATTCCAACGGAATCACTATCAGACTATCAGTAACTACCAGTTCATTGTCAAGGCCGGCAAACGTAGTGATAATCTTTGGCTCTTTGAAATCGGGGTAATAGAATTTTATGTGCCTGAAGGCATTTTCAAATTGTTGCCTCAGGCTGTCTGAATTGCCAAATGCCTGCTGTGTCTGTTGGTACAATTCAAGAATAGCAGGGTGATGAATCAGCATATCAATCCGGTCAATGAGAGCCGGGTCATTGGCCGATGTCTGATAGAAGGTTTCAACAAAGGCCGGGTGTTTTTCGAGAAAACCTTTGATTTCTTCTTTGCTTTTCAGGTTCATCAATGTGTTTTCAAGGTGCTCAATAGTTACATTTACCTGAATCTGAGATACATCTGCTTCAGCAGCAGAATCGGTATTCTGGCAGGCATAAAAACAGGATGCAATCAGAAAGAAAAAACCAGGGATACGATATTTCATACGATGAATAAGTGTTTTTTCGAAAAACGTACAAAATTAGGCAATTATTTGTCTCTAATCATGTACATTCACAAATTATAGTAGTTTTTAATATGCCTGCCAAATAGATACAAATAACCTTGGTTGCAGCAGCTTTGGTAGTTTCAGTAGCCCATTGGTTACTTTTTGTTTGTGTGCAGGGTTGTAGGGCAGGTTTTGTTAAAAGGCAACTGTTTTGTGGCAAAGGTTGTGTTGCAATAGGTAACAGGATTTGCTGGCAGTATGCGGTTTGTAATTTATACGGTGTTTTGGGGTACATCAAACAACTGAAAATAAATAATTTACAAAAAGTAGTTCATCAGCTTTGTTGAAGCAAACGGGCAGATTGAACCCTGAAAAAGGCTTTTGGCTATAGCCCGGGGCAATCGGTTAAGTTACCGGATATAAAACTTCTTAAAAAACACATTTTACTAATTGTATTTCTTTGATATTATGTATGAATGTGTGTATTTTTGCGGTTCGTTTTTTTGAGTACTTTACTGTTTAAACCTATATTCCTAAAAACACGGACCAAAATCTAAGTATAAAATAAAAACTAATGGCTTTAATTAACAAAATTCGGGAGCGTTCGGGAATCGCAGTTGCAGTTATTGCAGTTGCCCTTATTCTATTTATCGTTGGAGGAGACTTATTCTATGGAAGTGGCGGAAATGGAGGCTTGTTTGGTGGTAATAAAAACAAAATCGGTGAAATAGCCGGTACTACCATTGATGCCCAGGCATTTCAGGCAAAGCTGGATGCAGCACGTTCCAACTACGAACAACAGGCAGGCAGAGCTCTTCAGGAGCAGGAAGTTCAACAACTCCGCAATCAGGTATGGGAGGAGATGATTTTCGACATTGCCTATAATGAAGAATTTGAAAAATTAGGTCTGAAAGTAACACCTGAAGAGTTAAGCGAGATGATTCAGGGTACCAAAAACCTCAGCCCGCTTATCAAACAACAGTTTACTAATCCGCAAACAGGGCAGTATGACCGCAACAGTCATATTCAGTTTATTGACGCAGCAGCAAAAAACCAATTGCCTGCACCTCAGAAAATGGCCTGGGAGCAAATCAAAAAACAGGCAATCAAACAACGTTTGTTAGAAAAATACAATGCATTGATTAGTGCGGCCACCTTTGTAACAACAGCAGAAGCCAAAAAAGAATACGAAGGCCAGGTTAGCAAGGCAGACGCCCGTTATTTGTATGTGCCATTCTTTAGCGTAAACGATACTACCATTAAGGTTACAGACAGCCAGTTGTCTGACTACCTGAGTAAACATAAAAATGAATATACAGGTTATGACAGCCGCTCGTTCAACTATGTGGTATATCAGGTTGCTCCAACTAAAGAAGACAGCGCCGCGCTTTATGAAGACATCAAATCTTTTGCAAAAGGTTTGGCTGCAGCTAAAGACCCGCAAGATTATGCCACTATCAATTCAGAAATAAGATTGCCTTTTGAGCGTTCAGCCAGCGAGCTGACCCCGGAATTGAAAGCGGCTTTGGCTTCGGCTATCCCTGGTGCGGTAATCGGGCCGTTTAAGGAAGGAAGCGTATATTCTATTCATAAATATGAAGGTACTACTACTGACACCGCCTACACTGTAAGAGCAAGCCATATTCTGATTCCGGTAAACAAAACAGCACCAGATTCTGCAAAAGCATTGGCGCGCAAACAGGCACAGTCTATTCTTGACCAGCTGAAACAAGGTGCTGATTTTGCAACGCTGGCTCGTACCAACAGCCAGGACGGTTCGGCTCAGCAAGGTGGAGACCTAGGCTTCTTTAAACAAGGTGCAATGGTAAAACCATTTGACAACGCCGTGTTTGGATTTAGCGGAACTGGTCTGATACCTAATCTGGTAGAGACAGACTTTGGTTACCATATTATTAAAGTAACTGAGCCTAAATCAAACTTAAAATATAAAATTGCCAGTATCAGCCGCGAATTACAGGCCAGCGAAGCCACCCGCAATGCGGCGTATCAAAGAGCTGAAACATTGCGTTCAGGTGCAGGCTCAGAAAAAGAGTTTGAAGAAGCCGTTAAGAAAGACCCTAAACTGGTTATGCTGAAAGCCGAAAGGGTCTTCCCTGAAGCAACTGCTTTCAACACAATACAGAACGCACGCGAAGTTGTTTTGTGGGCATTTAATGACGACACTAAAGTAGGCTCGGTTTCTAACCGCGTTTTTGAAATAGGCGATAATTTTATTGTGGCAGCAGTTACAGCTAAATCAGAAAAAGACAGCCCTAAGGTAGACGACTTCAGAGAAGCCTTAACAGCCAAAGTGCGTAACGAAATTAAAGGAGAACAGATTCTGAAAAAACTGAGCGGGGCTTCGGGTACTTTAGAGCAAATTGCACAAAAATATGGTGCAGGTGCTATCGTTGAGGCAGCCAATGGCATTAATTTTGCCACTGGTCTGTTAACTACTCCAGGCGTTGACCCTATCGCCATCGGTAAGATTTTCAGCCTGGCATCAGGTAAACGTTCAAAACCATTTGTTGGCGAAAACGGTGTGTTTATTGTAGAAACCACGCGTCTTGAAAACGCCCCTGCCATTGCAGACTACAGCCAGTATAAAGCGCAGGTATTGCAACGTACCGGAGGCTTTGGCGCTTCATACATGGCCAACCAGGCTATCCGCGATAACGCGAAAATCGTTGATAACAGATCGAAATTCTTCTGATACTTCAGAAACCGTTATAATTTAAAAATAGCAGCTTGTTTACAGGCTGCTATTTTTAATTTGTGTGAATCAGGTTTTTGTATCAATTTCAACCCAACCGGATAAAAGCCCGGCGTAAAATGTTTATGAAAGCGGGTAATTCTTAAAAATTTTAAAAATAAGCACTGGCTTTATAATCAGGGTTTTGCAAAACTTGTATTTTTGCTTTTACTAATATACTGCCTAACCACTAAACTAATGACCGAATTTTCAATTTACCTTCAGTTGGGTTATCAACATATAACCGATATCAACGGCTATGACCATATCTTGTTTGTAATAGCCTTATGTGCCATTTACAGGATATCTGACTGGAGACGAATTTTAATTTTGGTAACAGCATTTACCATCGGGCATTCGGTTACACTTGCTTTAGCAGCTTTAAATGTGATTGATTATAGTACCGAGCTCATTGAGTTTCTGATACCCGTAACAATTATTATTACCTGTATCAGCAATCTGTTTCATAAGAGCAGCACAAGTGTATTGGTACCAGAGCATTTTTCGCCGGTAAGGTATTTTTTAGCCCTGGGTTTTGGGCTTATTCATGGCATGGGGTTCTCTAATTACCTACGCAGTTTATTAGGTAAAGACCAGAACATCATTCAGCAGTTGCTGGCATTTAATGTGGGTCTTGAGTTCGGGCAGATACTGATTGTTGCCATAACCATGATACTATCTTTTTTAATGCTCAGTGTTTTCCACGTAAAAAAACATACCTGGAATCTCATACTGTCAAGTTTTGTTGCAGGGGTGGCATTTAAACTGATGACCGAGAAATGGTTTTTTTAACTGCCTCCACCAAAGGCACAAGACTAAAATAAATTGTATCAATCGCAAACATTTAACACTAACAGAGTATTAAACCTTCATCAAAGCATGAAAAAAATCTCCATTTTTATCGCGACGGTTTTGTGCGGCATGGTTTCGGCGCAAGCGCAGCAGGCGCCTGCTACCCAATACAATGCCAATACCAAATTTGAGCAAATGGGTACTGCCTTGCCTACCCCCAATACTTTTCGTACAGCAGCCGGAGCACCTGGCAGAGACTACTGGCAGCAAAAGGCAGACTACGACATCAAAGCTGAACTGAACGACAACAACCAAAGCATAACCGGTACAGAGAAAATAACCTACACCAACAATGCGCCTGAAGAGCTCCGTTACTTATGGATGCAGCTTGACCAGAACGTTTTCTCTAAAAACTCAGACGGAAACACTACCCGCCAGAGTGCCATTAACCCAACCAGTGGGTCTAGTTTTACCAACATTGGTAATCTGAGTGGCGCTAATGATAAAGACTACGGGTATAAAATTCTGGCCGTAAAAGACGCAGCCGGAAAAGATTTGAAATATACCATTAACGGTACCATGATGCGCATAGACCTGCCAGCGCCTTTGGCTAAAGGAATGGCTTTTGTGTTTCAGGTCGACTGGAAATTCAACATCATTGATTTGAAACTGGTAGGGGGTAGAAGCGGTTTTGAGCTATTCCCGAAAGATGGTAACGTTCTATATGAAATTGCCCAGTGGTTTCCTCGTATGGCTGTTTATGATGACGTAAACGGATGGCAGCATAAACAGTTCTTGGGGCAGGGAGAATTTACGCTTCCTTTCGGAGACTATAAAGTAGCCCTGACAGTGCCTAACGATATGGTATTGGGTGCCACCGGAGAGCTGCAAAATCCTAAAGAAGTGCTTACTCCAACTCAATTAAAACGCATGGAGCAGGCCAAAACATCAAAAACACCGGTACTGATTGTTACACAGGCAGAAGCCGAGGCTGCCGAAAAGGGCAAGCCAACCGGCAAAAAGACCTGGATTTATGCAGCCAAAAATGTACGTGATTTTGCCTTTGCTACTTCTCGTAAATTCATCTGGGATGCCATGCAGGTAGACGTTGAAGGCAAAAAGGTGTGGGCAATGTCTTTATATCCTAAAGAGGCTAACCCGCTTTGGGGGCAATACTCAACCCGTGTAGTGGCGCACACATTGGTTAACTACTCAAAACGCACGGTTGCTTATCCGTATCCGGTGGCTTATTCGGTTCATGGTTCAGTAGGGGGTATGGAGTACCCGATGATGAGCTTTAACGGCGCACGCCCTGAGGCTGACGGCACGTATTCAGAAGGAACTAAAAACTTTCTGATTCTGGTGATTATTCATGAGGTTGGTCACAACTTCTTCCCGATGATTGTGAATTCTGACGAGCGCCAGTGGTCATGGATGGATGAAGGGCTGAACTCTTTCCTGGAAGGCTTAACCTGTCTTGAGTGGGACAGAAACTTCCCGGCTACAGGTATCGAGCCACAATACATTACGGGTTATATGAAACTGGATGCCGATAAGCAGAACTCAATTATGAGTAGTTCAGATAACATTCTGCCGGGTACTTTTGGGCCTAATGCCTATTCAAAACCTGCAACAGGGCTGAACATTCTTCGGGAGACCATCATGGGGCGTGAACTCTTCGACTACGCCTTCAAAGAGTACGCACGACGTTGGGCTTTTAAACACCCTACACCTGCCGATTTCTTCCGTACAATGGAAGACGCATCTGGCGTTGACCTTGACTGGTTCTGGAAAGGCTGGTTTTATGGCGTTGAGCCGGTTGACCAGGCCATTGCTAATGTAGAATGGTATAGTATAGACTCGCAGGACCCCGCCAAAATTAAAGCAGCAGCTAAAGCAGATGCGGATGCCAAAAAAGAAACACTAAGCAATATCCGCAACAAAACAGATATTAAACAGACGGTAGTAGAGGCTGACTCAACCATGCGAGACTTCTATAACACTTATGATAGATTTGCAGTATCAGAAGCCGATAAGAAAAAGTATGAGCAGTATCTTTCTACTCTTTCAGCCGATGAACGTAAAATGGTAGATGAAGGCAAGAACTTTTACGTTTTAAGCCTGAAAAACAAAGGTGGTTTGGTAATGCCTGTAATTATCAGAATGGAGTTTGAAGATGGTACTTTTGAAGACGTAAGAATACCGGCCGAACTTTGGAGGTTAAATGATAAAGAGGTGAAAAAGACTTTGGTAACTACCAAAAAAGTAGCGAAGTTCAAGCTGGACCCTTACCATGAGATTCCGGATATTGATACGTCTGACAACACCTTCCCTAAAGAGCCAGAACAACCTACCCGTTTCCAGGCTTTCAAGCAGAGAAGTTTTAATCCGGGGCCTAATCCAATGCAGGAAGCTAAAAAGAACCAGCCTTCTGGTGTGCAAACAAGCGGAGATAAGAAATAATAATTCTTAATAAAATAATGTTAAATTTAGCCGGAGATATGACCCTCTCCGGCTTTTTTTGTTAAACTCAGCCACTTTTAAAGCTATGCAAACAATAAAACTTACGATACAGAATCATATCGCCCATGTGGTACTGAATAGACCCGAAAAAGCCAATGCACTCAACCAGACCGCCTGGGACGAACTCAAAGATACTTTTGAAAATCTGGATGAGAACCCCGAAGTGCGGGTAATTGTGCTGGAAGGCGGCGAGAGCAAACACTTTTGCGCAGGCATAGATTTAAGCCTGCTGATGACGGTAGCACAAACAGATATTACCTGCGAGGGACGCAGGAGAGAAAAAGTCAGAACAGACGTTCTCAGGCTACAGGCGCCGGTTAATACCATTGAAAACTGCTCCAAGCCTGTTTTAGCAGCAGTTCACGGCGGCTGTATTGGTGGCGGGCTAGACATTATCTGTGCCTGCGATATACGCTATTGCACCGAAGATGCATTCTTTACTATTAAGGAAATTGACATGGGTATGGTAGCCGATTTAGGTACACTTCAACGGCTGCCAAAGCTGATAGGAGAGGGCCGGGTGCGTGAAATGGCCTATACAGGGCGGCATGTAGGCGGCAAAGAAGCTGAAAAAATAGGCATTGTAAACAATACCTACAATGATAAAGCTACCATGATGGAAGAGGTTTTTAAACTGGCTGCTACTATATCTACCAGGTCGCCCTTGTCTATCCGTGGTACCAAGCATATTCTGTTGCATACCAGAGACCACACTGTTGCCGACGGCCTGAACTACATGGCAACCTGGAACGCCGCCATGCTGCTATCAAACGATTTGCAGGAAGCCTTCATGGCTAAAAGCCAGAAGCGGGATGCCAGTTTTGAAGACTGAGTTTTTATATGCCCATAAACGAAGAAACCCTACCGGCCGGCAGGGTTTCTTCGTTTATTACTTCTGAGCAAATTAAGCTATTGCAAAAGCGCCTTTGCTTTCATAACGTTTACGCTCGTTTTCGTCAAGGTATATTTTACGCATACGAATCGACTTAGGCGTAATCTCCAGATATTCATCTTTCTGGATATACTCCATGGCATCTTCCAGAGAGAAATTAATCTTCGGCGCAATACGCACGTTGTCATCAGAACCCGAAGCACGCATGTTGGTCAGCTTTTTAGCTGTTTGCAGGTTAATTACAAGGTCATTCTGACGGTTGTGTTCGCCTACTACCATACCCATATAAATTTCTTCGTTCGGGTCAATAAAGAAAACCCCTCTGTCTTGCAGTTTATCAATTGAATACGGTGTTGCAGGGCCGTTACCCATCGATATCAACGAACCATTGATACGACCCGGAATTGCGCCTTTAAACGGCTCATAGGCCTTGAAGCGGTGGTTCATAATGGCCTCGCCGTAAGTGGCAGTCAATACATTTGAACGTAAACCAATCAAACCACGAGACGGAATATTGAACTCAAGGTGTTGTAAGTCACCCTTAGGTTCCATAATTAATAATTCGCCTTTGCGTTGCGTTACCAGCTCAATTACTTTTCCGGCTGTTTCTTCTGGTACATCTACTACAAGGGTTTCAACGGGCTCAAGTCTTTCACCGTTTTCACCTTCTTTGTATAATACCTGTGGCTGGCCCACTTGTAGTTCGTAACCTTCACGACGCATGGTTTCAATCAGAACCGACAAGTGGAGGATACCGCGGCCAAATACAATAAATTTATCTTCAGTATCGCCGGTTTCAACGCGAAGGGCAAGGTTTTTCTCTGTTTCTTTCATCAGACGGTCACGTAAGTGGCGAGATGTAACAAACTTACCTTCTTTACCAAAAAACGGCGAGTTATTGATGGTAAACAACATGTTCATGGTTGGCTCATCAATAGCAATACGTGGCAGGGCTTCCGGATTTTCTGCATCGGCAACGGTATCACCAATTTCAAAATCTTCAATACCTGTTACCGCACAAATTTCACCCGAACTCACTTCTGCTACTTTTGCTTTACCAAGGCCCTCAAAAACGTGCAGTTCTTTAATACGCATCTTTTTGGCGCTTCCGTCTGCTTTGCAAAGCGCTACCTGCATACCTTCTTTCAGTACACCTCTGGCCACACGGCCTATGGCAATTCGACCCACAAAAGATGAGTAATCAAGAGAGGTAATCTGCATCTGCGCGGTACCATCTACAACCGGTGACGCCGGAATATTGGCAACAATGGCATCAAGTAAAGGAATAATGTCAGTCGTTGGTTTTTTCCAGTCGGTACTCATCCAGCCTTGTTTAGACGACCCATACAAACATGGGAAATCAAGCTGGTCTTCAGTAGCCTCAAGGTTAAACATCAGGTCAAACACCTGTTCGTGTACCTCTTCAGGGCGACAGTTTTCTTTATCAACTTTATTTACTACCACAATTGGTTTCAAACCTAATTGCAGGGCTTTGCCTAATACAAAACGGGTTTGAGGCATCGGGCCTTCAAAAGCATCAACTAACAGAATAACACCGTCAGCCAGTTTCAAAACGCGCTCAACCTCTCCTCCGAAGTCGGCGTGGCCCGGGGTATCTATAATATTGATTTTTACATCGTTATAACGTACTGATACGTTTTTCGACACAATGGTGATTCCGCGCTCACGTTCAAGGTCATTGTTATCAAGAATCAAATCACCAAATTCCTGATTTTCTCTGAAGATTTTTGAAGCATGAATAATTTTGTCAACCAGGGTTGTTTTACCGTGGTCAACGTGGGCAATAATGGCAATGTTTCTAATATTTTGCATGAAGTCTAAAGTTATCGTAATGCGCCAATCTTTACCCCAACGCATCACGGATAAACGACTAACGAACTACACCTTTTTGAAATAAACTGCAAAATTAGAAAAATACAATGAGAAAACCTTGTTTTTGGTAGATTATCCTATCATTATTAAATTGTTAATAGGAATAGTGCAATAATATCTGGTTTTAAGGCAGGGGGTTTTTATGAAGTACTAAAACTAAACCAAAATTACGGGCTGGCTTGCAACTATTTCAGGCCTCAGGCAGTAAAAAACCGGGGTCATAAAAGTTTTTGGTAAAGCTGAAAACCGGGCATTAAAAATCAAATCGTTAAAACTCTCTGAGAATAATGGGTTTCGATTCTACCGTATTTGAAACATTTCCTGCCCGGTCTTTAATGGTAATCTGATACTTAACGGTGTCTTTGGCCGGAACAGAATTATGAAAATATACAATTGAGTAGTTAAGCGTTCCTTCTATGGGGCGCTTTTTATCATCTAATTTAAGACGCGGAAAGAAGCCCGAATAAGGTACCGGTTGTGGAATCTCCTGAAATACGCCGTCCTTGCTTCTGAATATCTTCAGCAAATAATTAAAGTCCTGCTTATCTACAGCTACTTTTTTTTCTTCTTCGCTCAGGCCTAAATCTCCGTCGCCGTCTTCAAAATGTATGCTTATAATTACTGAATCTTTCTTTGAACCCGAGAAGCTGTCAAGGGTGGTTTCTTTACGTAAATCTCTAAACTCAATATATGGTATTAAATCGAACGATATGTCATTATAACAGCCAATTAGCAATACTGTTACACTAAAAACAACCAATACTGAAACCTTTTTCATCTGTAATCTGTAATTTTAGAAGCAATTTAGTATAAAAATGAAAGTTTTAGGCCTAACCGAAACATTTTTTGTTGTTACGCCCCGAAACTACCAATAAATCTATTTCATGGGTATCCGAGACGAACTCAAATCGGCAGTTCTTCAGTTAAGTGACTATCCTCAGAAGCAGCATACTTTTGATGAGCTGGCTCTTGAGATTTTCCGGTTTCAGGCTGTGGCCAATCCGGTTTATAATCAATATCTGGGTTTTCTGAAAATTGACCCCAGACGAATCAATCGTTTGGAGAAAGTTCCGTTTCTGCCTATTCAGTTCTTCAAGCATCATAAAATCATTTCTGGTAATGCCCCTGAACAAATAGTTTTTGAAAGCAGCGGCACAACTCAGCAGAATGTAAGCAGGCATTACGTAAGCGACCTGCCTTTTTATGAACACATCAGCCAGAAAATCTTTGAGCAGTTCTATGGGCCATTAACCGACTACCATATTCTTGCTTTGCTGCCCTCATATCTTGAACGAAATAATTCGTCGTTGGTGTATATGGTGCAAAGTTTTATTTACCGCACATTCTCGCGTGAATCAGGATTCTACCTTCATAATACCGCCGAGATGCTCGATAAGCTGCAGCAGCTTTCAGAAAACAACCAGACACACCGTAAGGTTTTGTTAATAGGTGTAACTTTTGCCCTGCTTGATTTGGTAGAAGAAGGCCACGATTTGTCTTTCATGGAAAATCTGAAAGACAGGATCATTGTAATGGAAACCGGTGGTATGAAAGGGCGAAGAAAAGAGTTATTGCGTGAGGAAGTACACGCCATTCTTACAAAAGCTTTGCCGGTTAAACAGATTCACTCTGAATACGGCATGACCGAACTGCTTTCGCAGGGGTATTCTATGGGTGAAGGTGTATTTCAGCTACCGGCCTCAATGAAAGTGCTGTTACGGGAAATCAACGACCCTTTCAAAATTATCTCGACACAGTTTCATACGGGTTTATCGAAAGAAGCAGTTGTTCGTGGAGGTATTAATGTAGTAGACCTGGCCAATGTTGATTCTTGTTGCTTCATTGAAACCCAGGATTTAGGGGCTTATCAGCCAGCAAACCAGCAGTTCAGTGTTATTGGCCGGTTCGATAACTCCGATATCAGAGGCTGCAATCTGCTTGTGGTTTAAGATAAATACCGGTTAAGTGTTCTCAGCACGGGCGGCAGATAAATTGCCCCGAAAATATTGACATGAACCATAAGGGCATACAAATTATAAATGCCGGCGCGGTCTTCAAACCGTGGCTGTAATGGGAAACTCTCATGATAAGCCTCGTAGAAACGGTTATCGAAACCATCAAAAAGACGGGTAAAGGCCAGTTCTACTTCGCGGTTGCCATAATATACGGCAGGGTCTATCAGGCAGGGCTCACCCATGTTGTCGGCAATAACATTGCCTGCCCACAAGTCTCCATGTAATAACGAGGGTCTTTCATCCGGAAGCAGCGAAGGAAGTAACTCGTAGAACTTCTGAAACTTGTCATATACTTCTTTATCTATCAGCTCATTATAATAAGCCAAACCAGCCTGCACATTCAGCCTTTTCTCAATAAAAAAAGGTATCCAGTTAATGTTTGGTTCATTATTTTGTTCCAGCGAGCCAATGTAATTATTAAAGCCCAGCCCGAAACAATCGCTGGTGTTTCTATGCAAGGCGGCCAGTTTATGCCCAAGGGTTTCCCAATAAAACTTATTCTGTTTATTGGCCTCTATATGTTCCAGAATCAGGTAATCGTGTCCGTCTCGCCTTCCCCAGTTTATTACTTCGGGTATTCTAATCACCTTCGTTTCGCGCAGCAGGTCAAGTCCGCGTGCCTCGGCCGCAAACATCTGGTCGTAGTTAAGCGTATTATATTTAACAAAATACTTGCCTTCACTGGTAAGTATCTGGACCGTAGCATTGATGCTTCCACCCTGTAACAGACGATACTCATTCACCTGCACATCGTGCCCCAGTGTTTCAAAAAGTATTCCCTCAAAAAATTGAAATTGGTCTTCAGCCGTTTGCATGGTTTGGTTCCTCACTTAAATATTCCTAAAGCCTTAAATTTGCCATCTGCAACCGTTGCGTGGTAAGCCTTTCATGTTGCAATAAATGAAAGTTTAATCCGAATGGCAAAATAAAAACTTTCTCGTTAAATTTTACGAACTTTGCCAGCCAGACAGGCTTCAGGATGTTATTTGATTTGTAATAACCTCATTTGCCCTCATATAACCCTTGTAACCGGTTTCGTTAACAGCAACAATTATAACAGCTTTGTAATAAGGATACTAATAACGCCGGTGTAATACGTTTTATTCTAAGAAAAAAGCATTCACGACACTACATGAAAAGAAGTCTCGCTATTTTGGGCTCAACAGGGTCAATTGGTACACAAGCATTGGAAGTGGTTGCCGCCAACCCCGATATTTTTGAAATAGAAGTACTCACAGCCCAGAACAATGCCGATTTGCTGATTGAGCAGGCTGCCAGATTCAGGCCGAATGTAGTGGTAATTTCAAATGAAGCGCTATATGATCAAGTTTTTGCAGCGCTTGACCCCCTTCAGATAAAAGTCTATGCCGGAGAGAAGTCGCTGGCATCGGTAGTACAGATGGAATCGGTTCAAATGGTGCTGACTGCTCTGGTTGGTTATGCAGGGCTGATACCCACCCTGGCAGCTATTAAAGCCGGCAAACATATAGCTTTGGCTAATAAGGAAACAATGGTAGTGGCAGGCGAACTGGTAACAGATTTGGCACAAAAAAATAAAGTTGATATTCTGCCGGTTGACTCTGAACATTCGGCGATTTTTCAATGCCTGGTCGGAGAATTTCATAATCCTATTGAAAAAATCATTCTAACGGCTTCAGGCGGGCCATTTCTTGGTAAAGACCGCCAGTTTCTGAAAACAGTTACCAAACAGCAAGCCTTGAGGCACCCAAACTGGAGCATGGGTGCCAAGATTACCATTGATTCGGCATCATTGATGAACAAGGGGCTTGAAGTGATTGAAGCCAAGTGGTTATTTGACCTGACCCCCGAGCAGATTGATGTGGTTGTGCATCCGCAAAGTATTATTCATTCTATGGTGCAGTTTGAAGACGGCAGCATTAAGGCGCAGATGGGCTTGCCTGATATGCGCGTGCCTATACAATTTGCTTTGTCTTATCCTGTCCGTTTAAAATCAGACTTCCCCAGGTTTGATTTTGCCAGGTATCCGTCGCTTACTTTTCAACAGCCAGACACACAGACATTCCGTAATCTGGGCTTTGCCTTTGAGGCACTCAGAAGAGGAGGCAATATGGCCTGTATTGTCAATGCCGCTAATGAAATAGCCGTAGCATCATTCCTGAAAGATGAGATTGGTTTTCTTGAGATGTCTGACCTCATTGAGGCTTGCATGCACAAGGTTAGCTTTGTTAAAAGCCCAACCCTGGAAGACTACATCCGTACTGATGAAGAAACCCGCCGCATAGCTTTAGAATTTTGATTGAAATAAACAGCCCTTGCCAGAAGTTTTATTAAACCGCCATAAGCCTGTGCAATAAGAGCTTGATGTACCCACTAAACACCCCTGCAGATACAGTTTTGTAGTTAAACTACAAAAAACTAAGTATCTTTGTTGCAAATTATAATGATATGAAACATCCATTTTATGTTCTCTATGAAGACAATCACCTTATTATTGTTAATAAGGCGCCGGGGATTTTAGTGCAGGGAGATGCCACAGGAGACAAAACATTAGCTGACTACGTAAAAGATTATATTAAGAAGAAGTACAACAAACCCGGCGATGTTTTTCTGGGTACGGTGCACCGGCTTGACCGCCCCGTGAGTGGTATTGTAGTTTTTGCGCGTACATCAAAGGCACTTGAGCGCATGAATGAACTTTTCAGGCGCCGCGATGTTCAGAAAATCTATTGGGCAGTAGTAGGCAAAAGACCAGAGAAAAAAAGCGGCAAGCTGACCCACTGGCTGGTAAAAAATGAAGAGAAAAACGTTGTTACGGCTTATGATACAGAAGTGAAAGGTTCGCAGAAAGCAGAATTGAATTACCGCTATCTGGGAGAAATCAATCACTTTCATTTGTTAGAGATAAACCCAATAACGGGGCGCCCGCATCAGATAAGAGTTCAGCTGGCAACTATGGGTTGCCCGATAAGAGGAGACATAAAATATGGTTTCCCCAGAACCAACCCCGAGGGTAATATTAATTTACATGCCCGCCGTTTATACTTTGTGCATCCGGTTAAAAAAGAACCAATTCTTTGTATTGCACCACTACCAGAGAACCCCTTCTGGGAAGAGTTTCTTGAACTGGACCCCGAAGATATCAAAACCGAGAATCTTGACTTTTTGTATTAACAAAATTCATGATATACCCCGCTTTGGTCTAAGGCATTACTTTCTTCAGCTTGCATCAATCAACCCCTTAATAGAATAAAAATGAATCGCAGAAGTTTTATTTCCAAAAGCGCTATGGTTGCCGGAGCGTCAGCACTGCCGTTGGGTGCTTCTTTAGCAGCTGAGGCTCAGCAAAACAACCCGGTAGCAGCCAATCAATTCAAGCTATTGTATGCACCGCATTTCGGTATGTTTGAGAATCTGGCTGGAAAAGACCTGATTGACCAGCTAAAATTTATGGCCGACAACGGCTTTATGGCGCTGGAAGACAACGGAATGCTGGGGCGCCCCGTAGACGTACAAAAGAAAATTGGGGAAACCCTTGCAAAGCTGAATATGAAAATGGGGGTATTTGTGATTGACGGCGGCGATAACTGGAAAATATCTCTTACCACCGGAAAGAAAGAGTTTCTTGAAAATTTCCTTAAAACCTGCCGTGCCTCTGTAGAGGTAGCCAAGCGTGTTAATGCCAAATGGGCCACAGTAGTACCTGGATTTTTTGAAAGAAGATTACCTCTGGGCATACAAACCGCAAACGTTATTGATGCTTTACGACGCGCATGCGACATCCTGGAGCCACATGGCTTAACAATGGTGCTTGAGCCCCTTAGCGATACGCCGGAGCTGTTTCTGCGCCATTCAGACCAGACCTACATGATTTGTAAAGCAGTTAACAGCCCGTCGTGCAAGATTCTGTTTGATATGTGGCACATGCAACGCAACGAAGGCCGCCTGACACAAAATATGGACTGGTGCTGGAGCGAAATCGGGTATTTTCAGATAGGGGATGAGCCCGGCCGTAATGAACCAACCACAGGAGAGGTAAACTACAAGAGCCTGTTTAAACATATTTATGATAAATCAAAAGCGAATAATCAGGAGTTTATTCTGGGTATGGAACATGGAAACGCCTATAAAGGGGCAGAAGGAGAGAAAAAACTAATAGATGCCTACCGTTGGAGCGATAATTTTTGAAATGTTCCTTCTTTGGCGTGCCATAAAAAAGGTATCAGGCTTCAACCCGATACCTTTTTTATTATTGGTGTTAAATAAAAAAGTCTTATTCGTTTAAATCGAATAAGACCTTCTTTTGAAACTATCTGATCAAAGAATTATTTCTTAGTTGTATCAGCAGCAGCTGAATCAGCAGCAGCAGTAGTATCAGTAGTAACAGCAGCAGCAGTAGTGTCTACAGTTGCAGTTGAATCAGCAGTAGTTTCTGATTTAGAAGTACAAGCTGCTAGAGATGCCATACCGGCTACGAATAAAATTGCAAATACTTTTTTCATTTCTTTATGATGTTTAAGGTTTGAAACGCATTGCAAATTTAAGTTTATTTTAAGACACAAAGCAAGCAATTCTTAAATTTTTTTTAAAATCACCTTAAATGAGGCTTAAAAAAGCAATATTATCTTGCTAAAGTTCAATTCTGGCGCCCGTTGCGGGTTTTTATCCTGTTATAAATACCTGTACTTCTGAAAGTAAGAAACTTGTGGCCAAAGTAATTGGCAAGAAAACTGACTCCCATGCCTACTACATGAGAGCTCTTTTCACGAACAAGTAACGACTGTTCAGCAAAATACCGGTTGGCCAGATGATCAAATGCAAGAGATGAAACGCCCACCTGTATTCCCCAGGCCAATAGAGCAATGGTTAAAAATTTTACCGATTCGCGCCGTGTATTGCCTGACTCCTTGGCAGAAAATGCAAAAACTTTTGCCGGAACAAAACTTACCACTGTGGCTGTCAGATAACCAGCCGAAACGCTGAAATTAAAGGCCGGTTTATCGGCAAAGCCCAAATGAAGGAAAAGATATTTATAAGGGATCTGTGTAATAAAATTTGTACCGGCGCCTAAGATAGCTGTTAAGAAAAAAGACACGAAAACCCGTAATTCTTTATTCTTTAGTTTTTTCAAAATTTTAAGCAAGACATTAATATTTATAGCAATATTTCAATCACATAAGGCTTCTTAGTAAATCAGGAAAGAGGCCCAGTAATAATGTGCCAAATGCCGCAGCGCCCAGAATAATCTTATGAAAGGTCGTCAGATTAATACTTTCACCTTCTCCCTCTTTCATGTAAGCGGCAATAATGGGTTTGAAATAGTAGTAAATACCAACTGCCGACATCAGAATAGCCACTACAAGCAACCAGATTTTGCCTCTGAAGGCAGCATCTGCAAAAACATAGAACTTGCCCCAGAAACCAGCCGTAAGCGGAATACCCGCCAGTGAAAGCATAGAAATGGAAAGTATAAAAGCCAGGAAAGGGCTTCTTTTACCCAGGCCATTCAATACAGATATACTCTCATCAGGGCGGCCGTTAATCAGTTTTTCTTTTGATACAGCCATCAATACGCCAAAGGCGCTAATAGTGGCTAACGAATAAGCCAATGAATAGAATACTATAGAATCGTCTGATTTATTGCTTAAGCCAATTACAGCTAATAGCATGTATCCGGCATGCGAAATACTCGAGAAAGCAAGCATACGTTTGAAGCTGCTTTGGGAAACGGCGGTAATGTTTCCGATAACAAGGCTAAGTACGGTCATGATAACAACCATTACCCACCAGAAACCATACAGTGGAGAGAACGAAGCATCTAAAATACGATAAATAGTTGCAAAGCCCGCTGTCTTTACAATTGTAGACATAAAGGTTGTAAAAATAGTAGGGGCGCCCTCATACACATCAGGAGTCCAGAAGTGAAACGGTGCCGCCGATACCTTAAACAATAAACCTATCAGTAAAAATGTAACACCTATGTAAAGATATACCGGGCCTCCATTCAATTGTGCCTGTTGTGCTACTGCTCTGGTTACATCAATATTAAACGAATAGTTGGCGCCATAAAGCATGGCAATACCAAATAGCATGATACCCGTAGCAAACGACCCCATCAAAAAATACTTAAGGGCCGCTTCGTTTCCTCTCAGATTCCGCTTGTCGCTTCCTGTCAATACATACATAGATACCGAAAGAATCTCAACTCCGATAAAAAGCATGATAAGATTCTGGAAACCTGTCATCATGATGGCACCCACCAGCGAAAACTGAAGGATGGCAAAATACTCTGCAGGTTGTGCATGGTCTTCATCAATAAATCCCTTCGACAACGCCATAATCAGAAAAGCAGAAACCAAAAGTATTGCCGTAAAGAGTATCGACAGGTTATTTACCTGAAGCATATTGTTGAAATACAGACCCGGCTTATTCCACTCATAAAAATTGGCAATAAAGGCAATTGTTATAAATAAAAGAGAAGCAGGAAGTAGCACCTTCTTCGATTTAAGAAAACCTAAGAAAAGGGTAATAATTCCGGAAATAGAAAGTACGAGTATAGGATACATAAGGTCTATTTATCATTATCAGTTCAGGAGCAGTATAAAAACAGCCATGTATGAACTATGAATTAAGGATGAATCAGTTGTAATAAACTATTTACCGCAGGCTCAGTAATTTTCAAAAATACATTAGGGAAAACACCCATCAGTAGTACAACGGCTGCTATTGGCAACAGCACAGCAATTTCTGAGCCTTTCACATCGCTGAATTTAGCCGTTACCTCGTTGCTTGGGCCAAACATAGAACGTTGCATCAGGCGCAGCATGTAAACTGCTCCAAAAATAATGGTCAAGCCTGCAACGCCGCCTAACCAGGCATTTTTATCAAACACGCCTTTCAGCAATAAAAACTCACCTACAAATCCGTTGGTAAGAGGCAGCGCCACACTACCCAGCATAATAATCATAAAATAGATGCTCAATGCGGGGGTCTGCTGTGTTATGCCACCTAATGCCTGCAGGTCTCTGGTTTGTGTGCGGTCGTAAATGATTTTCACAATAAAAAACAAACCAACCGCATTAATACCATGCGCTACCATTTGCAGCAGGGCTCCTTGTATTCCGCTCAAAGTGCCAGATAAAACACCGGCGGCCATTAAGCCCATGTGCGCAAATGACGAATAAGCAATAAGACGTTTAATATTATTTTGCTGTATGGCAATAACTGAGCCGTAAATAAGACCAATTACAGACAGTACCATGGCAATTGTACCGAAGTTGGACAAACCAACCGGCGAAAGGGGAAGCAGAATACGAATAAGACCATAAACACCCATTTTTGAAAGTAGCCCCGACAACAACATGGTAGCCGGAGTAGGCGACTCACTGTAAGCATCCGGTTGCCAGGAATGAAAAGGTAACACCGGCATTTTAATGGCAAAAGCTATAAAGAAAGCCCAGAAAAGCAGATTCTGATTAGCCGGCGATATAAACTTGGCTGCGTTGTAAAGTTCCTGAATATTGGCTGTTGAGGCGTTGATGTACAGATACACAATGGCTACCAGCATAAACAAGCTGCCAAACATAGTATACACAAACATTTTGAAAGTGATTTTGGGCGCATTGATACCACCCCACAAAGCAGCCAGAAAATAAACCGGTATAAGGGCTATTTCGTAAAAGAAATAGAAAACAAATATATCTTTAGCCATAAAAACTCCCATCAAAGCCGCTTCAGTCAATAAAATAAGCGAGTAAAAAGAGAATGGTTTGTTATAGCTGTTTTTGAACGTAGAAACAATTATTAAAGGCACTAAGAAGCCGGTAAGGGCAATCATTAAAAGGCTGATGCCATCAATACCCAAATGGAAATTGATTCTCAGGTCTTTAATCCAGGCATATTTTACTTCTATAATGGTCTGAGTGTCAAACGAAAGAAAAGTGTAAGCAGCTAAGGCAAACTCTGCAAGGGCTGTTATCAAGGCCACATTTTTTGATACTCCAGCATTACTACCTCTTAACAAAAACAGAATAAGACTGCCGATAAGGGGAATTAGTATAAGGATTAGTGCTAACATCCGTAATGAGTTTTAATTTTTAAGTCGTAATGTTTGGTTGAAATAATGGGTTATTTTATTCCAACAATTGCTTTAATTGTTTCCAGAACCTGAAAGCCCAGATTAATACCGATAATAACCGCGATGCTGATAACCATGGCAAACAAATAGAAGCCTGTACCACCGGCCTGTAATTTACGGGCCGCATTGCTGAACGAGTTCACAAAACCACCTACGCCGTTTACGATACCGTCGAATCCTTTCGGCTCGAAAATACCTGAAAACAGATTAGACAATCCTTTTATCGGATTCACGAATACAGCCTGGTAAATTTCGTCAATATAATACTTGTTATAGATAACTTTCTGAATGCCAGTAATTTCGCTGTCTTCAACCGGTACATTTTTGCTGTTGCCAAATCGGGTATAGGCCACAAATATTGAAATAACTGCTGCAGCTACAGAAATACCCATTAACATCCACTCTGTTGAATGGTCTACCGGATGGCCTCCAAATTCTGGATTAACCGCTTTTGATCCTTCATAAATCGGGTTCAGGAAGTTGGCAAGCGCATGAGGGAAATGGAAGATTTCAGGCATACCTATAAAACCACCCACTACTGATAAAGCAGCCAGAACCATTAAGGGAATGGTCATGCTCGCAGGCGATTCGTGCAAATGATGCTCTTGCTCATGGGTGCCTCTGAACGACCCTGTAAAAGTAAGGAAGAAAAGACGGAACATATAAAAGGCTGTCATCATTGAGCCAGCCACAGCCAGCACCCACATAATTTTGCTATGCTCGTAAACATGGGCAAGGATTTCATCTTTTGAGAAGAAACCGGCAAAAGGCGGAATACCTGAGATAGCAATCGTACCAATCAGGAAGGTTATTGCCGTAATTTTAATTTTGCTCCACAAACCACCCATCCGGCGGATGTCCTGCTCACCACCCATGGCATGAATCACACTACCTGCGCCAAGGAATAACAACGCTTTGAAAAACGCGTGCGTAACCACATGGAAGAAACCAGACGTATAGGCTGATACCCCCAATGCCATAAACATATAGCCTAACTGGCTAACGGTTGAATAGGCCAATACCTTTTTGATGTCGTTCTGAAAGATACCGATGGTAGCCGCAAGCACAGCAGTTGCCACACCTATCCAGGCAACAAATTCAAGTGTGGCAGGTGATAGCGTATATAAAATATTTGAGCGTACAATCATGTAAATACCTGACGTAACCATGGTAGCGGCGTGAATAAGGGCCGAAACCGGAGTAGGGCCAGCCATGGCATCAGGTAACCAGGTGTACAACGGAATCTGCGCCGATTTACCCATGGCACCTATAAACAAAAAGCCGGTAATGGCAATAATAGCGCCATTGCCAACACTTAAGCCTTTGGCTTTGTCAAAAACCTCTGCATATTCTACTGTACCGAAGTTAATGATAATCAGGAAAATACCAATCAGAAAGCCCAGGTCACCAATGCGGTTCATGATAAAGGCTTTTCTTGCGGCATTACCGTATTCGGTATTTTTGTTCCAGAAACCAATAAGCAGGTACGAACACAACCCTACGCCTTCCCAACCGATAAACATTACGATGTAGTTGGACCCCATCACCAATAAAAGCATTGAGAAAAGGAACAGGTTAAGGAATGACATAAACTTGCCATATCCTTCATCATCATGCATATAGCCCATTGAATACAGGTGTATGAGCGTACCCACACCGGTAATGACAAAGAGCATCAGAATGGAAAGCTGGTCTATCTGAAAAGCGAAGTTAATCTGTAACGTGCCGACGGTAATCCAGTCGAAAACATTGACAATGATAGGCTGATTGGTTTCTGCAAATTGGGTGTAGGCTATTATAGTACCAATAAATGATAGTAATGAAGCCCCAACACCTATGGGTCCGGCTATGCTTTTTGAGATTTTACGAAAACCAAGACCGTTGATTAAAAAACCAATGAGTGGAAATAAAGGTATTAGAGTAATGATTGACATATATTAATAGCCTCAGCCTCAAAGGCATGAATAAGGTTTAAAAACTATTATATCTAAATTCTGAAGGGCAATTACCACTTCAGTTTATCCAACAAACCAACATCAATAGAGCGGATATTTCTATAGATCATCACAATAATTGCCAGCCCAACGGCTACTTCAGCCGCGGCTACTGCCATAATAAAGAATACAAAAACCTGCCCTGAGGGGTCTGCTCTGTATGACGAAAACGTAATCAGTAAAAGATTAACCGCATTGAGCATCAGCTCAATAGACATAAATATGATGATTGCATTGCGGCGTATCAATACTCCCACTACGCCAATGATGAATAAAATACTTGCCAATAAGACATAATTGAGCAATGGGACGGTCTGGATAATGTCTGGTATTTTATTTTGCATCTGCAGATTTGTGATTGTTTTTCCGAAAAATTTTTCGCAAAAATAATGAACAATTATCAATAAACAATTATCAGCCTGAATTTTAACGGCTGGCTGGTTTCATATAAATTGCTGTTAAAAATAGAAGAAAAACGGTGTTTTTAAACGCAAAAACTATTTTTCTATCATCATTTTCAGCTTTATTTCGGTTAATTTTCTTTTGGTGTCAAGCGGGAAATCTCCGTTTATCATCCAATCGTAATACTGTGGCTCATTTTTCAATACCATTTTTACCGGTTTGCCATTGTGTTTGCCAAAATTAAACAATACTTCGCCTTTGCTGTTCAGGGTCATCCGTTGTGCAAAGTCTACAATATTGGCCGACGTTAAGAGGTGCAGGGCGTCCATGTCGTTTTTAACAGGCTCGTATTCTTCACCTTTGTCGTTTTTCAGTTTTACACCCTCATATTTTTCAACCTGCGAGCACAGTACCTCAAGTGTAGCCAGTGTATCCACCTCTGCACTATGGGCGCCTTCAAGGGTTTTGTTGCAATAGAATCTGTAGGCTGCCGATAACGTTCGGGGTTCCATTAAATGAAAAATCCTCTGCGCATCAATCAACTTGCGGTTTTTAATGTCAAAATCTACATCAATGCGTAGAAACTCCTCAACCAGCATGGGTACATCAAAACGGTTGCTGTTAAAACCGGCCAGGTCGCAACCTTCAATAAACTGAGCCAGCGATTTCCCGATTTGCTTGAAAGTGGGGGCATCTTTTACGTCTTCATCATAAATTCCATGAATCAGGCTTGTTTCAATCGGAATCGGAATCCCCGGGTTAATCAGTTTTGTCTTTACCTCAACGGTTCCGTCAAGTTTGGCTTTGGCAATACACAATTCCACAATTCTGTCTTTGGTAATATTCACTCCTGTTGTTTCGAGGTCAATTACGGCAAGAGGTTTTCGGAGTTTAAGTGTATGAGTAAGCATTATTTATTATTTAAATCAGAGTCACAAAGTTAGAAAATAATCAAACGGATTGGCCAAAACAGCATTAAATTATATTGTTGTGTCTGTATCACAGATTGGTAATCTGTGTCGGGGGCTTCTATTCGCACCAACTGTTTTATGGCAGAGGGCTGTCGCCCCAAACAAAAAATGCCACCTCCTGGCAGAGCATGGCACAATATTATTTCTAGTTATAAACGTTATTTATTTTCAATTACCTCATCAATTACAAAGAAAGGGCGCTTTTTTACTTCAATGTAAATTCTACCTATGTATTCGCCAAGAATACCCAGTATAATCAGAATTACACCACTCAGAAAGTACATACCTACTGCCAGTGAAGCCGTGCCCGGTGTTTCTTCGGGTGCATGCCCGAACACCTTAAAGCCTATTAAACGGTGTAATATAAAGAATGTGCCCAGAATAAACGAAGGGATAGAGATTAGAAAGCCCATGTAAGTAGCTAACCGAAGCGGGAAACTCGAAAACCCGAATAGGCCGTCAAGCGCCAGTTGGATAAGTTTCTTGAAAGTATATTTTACTTCTCCTGCTGCCCTTTCTGCTCTTTCATAAGTAACACCCACTTGTTTAAAGCCCGCATAGGCACGCATACCTCTCACAAATCGGATCTGTTCCGGCATTTCTTCTACCAACACATTTACTACTTTTCTGTCCATTACACAAAAATCTCCTGAGTCTAACGGAATTTCAATGTCTGATATCCAGGCCAGAATTCTGTAAAATGCCGAGTAAGCTACTTTCTTAAAGAATCCTTCTTTTCGTTTTGTTCTCACAGCATATACAACCTCATAGCCTTCACGCCATTTATTTAAAAAACGGTTGAGTTCTTCCGGGGGATCCTGCAAATCGCCATCCATTATCACAACGGCATCACCCTTAGCAACTTTTATACCGGCAGAAATGGCAGGTTGATGCCCGAAATTGCGCGAAAGTTTTACCACCTTAACGCGAGGGTCTTTTGCGGCCATCACCCGCATCATGGTTAAAGATTGATCTCTTGAGCCGTCATCTACCAATACAATTTCATAATCCTCACCCCATGACGGAGCGGCAGAGGTTAGTCGATTATAAAGATTTTGCAGGTTTTCTTCTTCGTTAAAAATCGGAATGACAATAGAAATCATTATAACAGGGGCTTAGTGCAATCTTTAAATCGCAAAGATAGATTATTTAAAATACAAAAGGGCAAAGAAGAAAAATATAGACATAAAAAAGTCCTGCGTGTGGGGCAGGACTTTGGCTCTTTCAGCGCGTATGATGTTAAAACGACCAGTGTTCATGAAAAGTTTCGTGTTTGAAAAATTATTGTATTATTTTTCAAAAATGTTTCCCTCATTAATTTGGTCGCGTTTGAAAGCGCTAAAAATGCCTGAAACAAGCATTTCTGATAATTGCCTGTTGCTATCGTTAATAAAATAAAGGAGCTGCCAATTACCTGGCAACCCCTGCAAAAAGATTTAACCTGATTAGAAAGTAATCGTATTTACCGTGCTGGATGCCGATGTGGTGGTAGTACTTTTCAAAGTGGCACCGGAAGTAGAGTAGGTACCTCCGGTATATAAACCCCATCCTGATGAATTGCCTGTAAAACTGCCTCCTGTATAGCTTCCGCCAAAGTAAATTTTATACTGCGTATTTTTTAATAACCCAGGTGAAGAGAAGTGGAAATAATAAGTGGCATTTTTAGGTTTGAAAGTAACCAGCTCTGTGCCGGATGCATTTTCAATATGCAGCAATGAAGAAGCGGCCAGTTGGGTGCTCGATTTGACGAACATGCCTACCTGGGTTGAGGCTGCCCCCATCGCCTTCGACATATTTGAACTTGAACCTGCTGCAATCAGCGTGCCTCCGTTTACAAGAAATGTGCCGTTTACATCTATGGCTTCTTCGGGTTGATTGGTAGGGCCGTTTACAATGGTTATACCGCCTTTAATGGTAATGTTGCCATTGCTGTCTATCGCATCGCTCCCGGCAACTATTAAGATACCATTGTTAATGAACAGATTGCTTCCGTCATTTGATTCTGTTCCGCCAGAAACCGTTCCTTTCGTAACATTAATACCATCGTTTGACGCAGTTACATTGGTTATGCCTCCATCAAAAGTAATGGTTGGCGCTTCAATTCCCTCTGTCGATTTGGTGATATTAATAGTACCGTTGCTCACCGTAACACTGGTTTCTGATTTAATGCCATCATCAGTGGCAGCAATATTCAATTCGCCATTGGTGATTATGAAACTGCCATCGCTCTTAAAGCCTTTGGCTTCACTGGTTTGCGAACTGCTATAAGTATATTTGCTTCCTGTGGCCGAAATAACAGTGGCACCTCCGCTAATAGTGGCAGTACCGTCCACAGTTATGCCTTTGCCACCGGTACCGGTGTTGGTAATAGTAAGATTACCACCTTTAATAGCCAGGTTTTTATCGCAATTGATACCGGCTGAAGCAGCAATGTCAGCATCGTCAGTTACATAATAAGCTGCACCTGATACGGTTATTTTTACTGTACCTGCCGAAAGCGTGAAGTCGCCATCTGTTTTAATACCTTTAGCGCCTTTTCCGCTCACGGTTAGGGTAACGGCATCTGCTGTACCGATTGAGGTGTAACTGGTGCTTTTGATGGCGTTGCCTTTGTCGCCGGTGGTGGTTATTTTTACAGTTCCGCCTTTAATTGAAACATAGGGTGTAATCCCTGCGTCTGTTCCGTCATACTGTGCGCTTATGCCATCGTCTACACTATTAACAGTTACCGAGCCACCGTTAATAGACACGTACCCTTCTTCTGCCACAATACCATCGCTTGTAGCGGTTACGTTGAGGGTTCCGTTATCAATCACAAAGTAATCATTGGCATGTATGCCATCTTTTACTGCCGATTTTACAATGATATTAGATTCTTTTACATAAATATAATCGTCTGAAACTATGGCGTGCTTGTAGTTTCCGGTTATATTGAGTGTACCAGTACCCATAAAATTCAGTTGCCCTTCGCTGAAGAATGTTCCTTTCTGGTCTTCACTGCTGCTCGTATAAGTAGCGCCGTCTGTCAGCGCGTTAGTGGTTCCGTTCAGTATATTAATTGTTGCCTTTTTGCCTGACTGTATATTTATGGCAGGGCCGCTGCTGTTGGTCAGGTTAAGACCTTTCATGGTTATATTGAACTTATATTCGCTGTAAATCTTGAAACTACCTTTGGTGGCTGCGCCTGATAGCAGATACACAATTTCTTTGGTCGTGTTTTTAGAGGTTACGGTTACGTCGGCACCATTTACGGCTACACTAACGCCATCGTTGATGAATGCGTTGTTTACTGCTGCACTGGTACCTGAATAAGCTATCACCACTGTATCTTTGGCCGGATTCGCTATACCTGCTGTGCCGGCTGCTATGGCCAAAGTAAGCGTAGTGGTTTGGCCGCCAAAGCTAATATTAAATATGGCGGTTCCGGCTGAGGTAGGCGTACCAGAAATGGTATAGGTCAGGCTGCCTGAGCCATTAGCCAATGTTCCGGCTGTTAATGTGGCTGTTAATCCTTCTACTCCGGTTGAAGAAACCGTTGAAGCATCATAAAAACCACCGTTACCACCAGTATAGGCCAATGTGATTGTGCCAGAATAGGCAGTTTCGCTTGTTCCGGCAGCCAGTGCAGTTGAACTCGTCAGACTGGCAATACTGGCCTGAGATTGAGTAACCGCTAAGGATAATGTACAGGTTTGTCCGCCTAATTCAATCGGAAAGCTGGCCGTTCCCGCAGTGGCGGGTGTTCCGGTGATAATAAAGCTGGCACTTCCGCTTCCATTAGCTAAAGTGCCTGCCGATAAAGTAGCTGTTAATCCGGTTACACCAGTTGAGGCAACAGCTGTACCTTGGGGATATTCAGCGGCGTTTCCGCCTGAATAAGGAACATTGGCAGTAGCCGTAAAAGATACCCCGCTGGTTGCGTTTGCCGAGAATACTGCTTTTGAACAATCGAGTGCAGAAATGCTCGCGGTTTTTGTGAGTTCGTCAGTTTTACATGATTGAAATAGTGATAAAACTGTTAAAAATAACAATTGAACTATGGGTTTATTCATATTGGTGGTTGTTTTAGAAAAGAAACATTGTGTATTGTGGGTATAGACGAACAAAAACTGAAAAGAGTGGTATAGGAAAGACAAACTTTATGGGCATACCATAAAATTGAAGTACGCCCAAATTGGATTGTAAAAACAAACAATAAAAAAAGAGACCGCCGGTTTATGGCAGTCTCCTGAATACTTATCTTATTTGTCTAATTCTTAAAAACCTATCTGGCCTGAAAGAGACGCTCCGTAAGGTACAAAATCGGCATTTATGCCCATTACTTTACAGGCTTCGGCCGCAACTCTGATAGAGTTGTTGGTACTTCTTTCGTCAGGGTAAATATGAGCCATATTGGCTATGTACAGATTTTTGGTTGGGGTCTCGCAAGCCGGTACTTTTTCAGAGAAATTCAAATCGCATACAGTTGCAGCTGTATTGGTTTTGAAGATGTACACATTTTTTATCCAGTCTTCTGAGAACTCCGGATTAATGCGTTTCAAAGGCGGAATCATCAGGTCTTTGATTTCTTCATTACTCATTTTCGCCAGGTCTTCACTCATGGCAAAGTAGCGGGATAAGTACAGAATATGTGAGCCATTGTATTGCTCTTTCGGAATAAAATTGGTGTGCTCAATTACCCCACCAAACGGGAAACCCTGGTCGGCCACGTTCATCCAGTAAATATGGCTGAACGATTTTTTCATTTCCAGAATTGTACACACTGCACCGAAATACTCAATGCCATTGGCATCAAGTGGAGAGTTTTTGATTTTATCGAAATAAATAGAAGGTATAGTCAGCAGGAACTTGTCTCCTTCAATGTTTAGATTTTTGGTTTTTATACCTTTTATCTCTTTATTTTCAATCTTAAATTCTTCAACGGGTTCATTTTTGATGAGTTCCACGCCCATTTCATCCAATCTTTTCAGAAGCGTTTCTATCAGGGTTTTCCAACTTCCCTGAATATAGCCCAGGCGCTCGTCTCCCGATTTCCTTGAGCCTAGTCTTTGAGCCATCCGGCCAATCATCCACGACAACGGTACCTGCCCTGCATAAGGCCCGAATTTGATATTGAGCATGGGTTTCCAGAGGGCATCTGTTATATCTCGCCCTGCCCATTTATAAAACCATTCCAGGGTAGGGGTGCCTTCGTTCTCTCGCCACTTGGCCAGTTTACCCAAAAAAATACTGGTTAATCCAAAACGGATTTTGCCTATAAAACCTACGGGCTTAAACTTCAGTAAATCAACTGGTGAATTAAAATCATATATTTTTCCATTTCTGAAAACCCCCATAGTGGTTTTTTTATAGAAGGCTTTATCAGCAATGCCAAGGTCTTGCAACAACCAACGTAGCTCGGCATCTTGCGTAAAGAAATGGTGGTAATAATACTCCAAATGGTTACCGCCAATCTCAAAAGTATTGAGTAGCCCGCCAAATTTATCGCTGCCTTCAATTACGGTAACCTTAATGCCCTGTTTGGCTGCAACGTATGCAGCCGCCAGACCGGTCATGCCACCACCTATGATGTTTAATTTCATATCAGCTTTTAATATCTTAATTTATTGAATGTTGATTGTTTGCTCTTTAATGACTTTAAACCTGCCATTTTCCAGTTTGCCTATCTTCATGCTAAACGTGCCAACGGGCAAATCGGGTTTGGCTACTATGGCATCAATCCGGCTGTTATAGAATTGGTGCGTTCCCAAAAAAGTACTCAATTTATTGGCAGGCGCTTCTAATGTAAATGCCAGACGGTTCTTTTCATTCGTGAAAATGGCATAATAGCCATCATATCTTGTACCAAGCGGAACAAACGTGTTTTCCAATTCTATATGAATTGAATTAGAGTAGTCGGTAACCTTCACCATTTCTGTACTGGTATTGGCAATCTGGTTTTCATATAGCGCTTTATTCATAATATCAATCTCTGCGGGAGGCGTATAGTTTTTGAAATGTACACGGCTTATCCAAAGTATGTCGTTCACATATTTCATAATGCCCGGCACAAAACCCGCGTAGTTGAAAGGCGGTATAGGTAACCGTTGATAATGGTTAATAGGCACGTGGTCGTCCGGATTGCGTGAGTTCTCAAAGGCATAGTAGTAATAACGGCCGTTGTTTTTCCAGTTCAGAATGGTAGTTCCAAAGAAACGCCTGTGTTTTTCAACTTCGTCCAGGCTTTCGTAATAAGAAAAAAGACTGAATAAAATGGCTACAAGTATTGAAATCCGGAGATACTTTTTCCACTGTGCAACTGCCACTACATTGAAAAAACTCAGGTAAACTATTACAAACAAAATAATAGAAACCGTTTTGTAACGGCTGGCAAATGCTTGTTCTAAACCCTGGCTGGCTCGTGATACCGAAAAAGCTGCCCCGCTTAAGCCCACAAAAATAAAGGCAGCTAAGAGGTAAAGATTAAATTTGGGGTGCTGTAGCAATCGGGTATACAGTCTGTAAAACCAGTTAGTGGTGTCCTTCTTAGCCTTTGGTAAAAAACGATAATACAAAAAGGTGAATAACTGCACAGCCAGCCAGCCAACCAGAAGTACTCCGGCTGAAATGGCTATCACATGTTTAAGCGTGACATTGTAAAACTGAACGGTGCTGTCAATAGGAGAGCCGAAAAAGGCAAAGAAATCTCCTATGATAATATGTGGAAACTGTGTGATGTTCACCTTTACATCCGGTCGTATGCCCGGTTTCTCAAAATCATAAAAATAAAGCCAGAAACTGAATACCAAGAATACAAAATACTGTATTTTCTCGTTTCTCGAGCGGGTGTATAGTAAAATGGGTATGGCCGCCAGAAATGCAAACATACCATTGCCATTAGTAAACATGGCTATAAAGAACAGAACAATGCTTAAATAAAAAGCCCATAATTGCTTATTGAATAAAAGCAGACTAAAACCCCATAGGCCAAAAATAATAACCACATTAGGCTGCAATGAAGTAATAGCCCAGAAGATGTTTTCAATAGGTTGGGTATTGAAAATAATGAACAGAATAGGTATTAAATAGGCTACTCCAAGATTTATTTCGCGAAGCAACCGATAAAAAACAAAGGGAAGAATGAGCAAATGAGCCACGCCCATCAGCATTAAAATCTTATAGTTAACTTCGCCAAACAACTGGTAGCATATTAATGTGCTAAGCCTTACATAGATTATGCGGTGTTCGCACATCTGCGAAAAAAGCAGTGTTATCTTTTCGCCCATGGTGCTTTGTTGCATCCAGCTGGCCAGAAAACCCTCTATGCCGTGCCAGTCGTCGTTCCAGCCTATGTTAAACGCATTTTTGAACGCAAAAGCGTAAAATGCTACCATAGGAACCAACACCAGAATATAAATACCTAACTTTTTTTTCATAAAAGAACATGCTAAAAGGTGGTGTAGCCCTCAACCTAAACTTTCTCGACAGACCCCACGTAATCCTGAAAATGCACTGCAGGAAGAAAATTGAAATTTACACGATATGACAGTACCGTAAAAACCAGAATCAGAGAACTTAGAAAGGCCTGCATCAATATACCTAAAAACAGCAATACGCCCCACATCGGGATGTATACACTATAGGCAAAAACAATAATAATGCTTGCAATGGCCACCATAATAAGTAATGAAATGGCTATCATTAGCCTAACCGAAACGGTGTCAATATAAACCGCAATGGCGCTCAGGCCATGTATAACCAATGAGGTATAGTTCATCTTTGACTTGCCCGTGTATCTCTCTCCTCTTTCAAGCCCAACCGATTTGTACGTTAGCCTTGACCGGATAATGCCACCGGGGTAGTGGTTCCAGATGTCAGATACGTGCGTAACCTTGTTAAGCAGTTTAAGCGGAATAACTGAAAAATTACCAAAGTTGATTATCTTACCGGTTAAAAGAATAAAAATGTACTTATATATTTTGTAAAAAACCTTGAAGAAGAAGCTCTCATTACGTTTGGTGCGGCGGGCAAAAACAATTTCTTTTCCGTTGCTTTTTATAGCTTCTGCAAGTAGCAAAGGTAAATGCTCGGGTTGGTCTTCACCATCTACATCCATTACCACCACAAAGTCGCTGTCATAATTTACATTCAGGTAAGACAGCCCAATGGCTATTGCTTTCTGGTGGCCAAGGTTTTTGTTTAGGTGTAGAATTTCAAGGGGGTGCCCTTTTAGTTTGTCTATGTTTACTTCCAGACTTGAGCAGTCGTCTACTACTAGTATCTGGTAGTTGCTGTATTCGGTGTTAGCCAATACCAGATGTATTTGTTCAGCGAGTTGATACAAGCAGTCCCAGTCATTAAAAAGTGGTGTAACAATGGTTATTTTCATAAAAAAGCATCTTCTGTTTTTGGACTCTACCCCCGTTCAGAAACCGGTAACTCACAAAATTAGGAAAAATTATGCTCGTGTGCTTGAATTTGTTCGTCGTATCTCCTGTTTGTTTCGGCAATGGTGGCATCGAATCTATAATCCAGCCATTCGTTCACATCGGCAAACATTTGTTTTCTGTTTTTCAGAAACCCTACATTTGTGGCCGACTGTACATTGCTTAGCCCGCCTCTGTGTTTACGGTACACACCCATCGGCTCTGGTATATAATGAATGTCGCCCTGCGCGGCCAGTTGTATCACCAATGCCCAGTCGCCGGCGGCGGCACGGCTGTGCCATGCTGCAAAATCATGGTCGCGGAAATAGTTTCTGTAAAAGGTGCTGGCAGTAGCAATAAACCATCGGTCTTCCAGAATATCCTGAATGGTTGAGTGCATCTTCTGGTCTGAGGTATTGAAAAAATGCCCCGGCGAATGATCTTCATATATCACCTGCATATTATGGTGGCAAATCATATAGCTCTTATTGGCCTCCATAAAATCAAACTGCTTTTGCAGCTTCAGGGGGTCTGTCCAGTAGTCATCTCCCTCGCACAAGGCCACATAATCGCCTTTGCAGGCTTTTATGATACCTAATACATTATTGCGCCCTGCAAACTCTTTAGGTTCTGTTGGCCCCTGGTTTTCCTGATGAAGAAAAGCATTGAATAGCTGTGGGTGCTGCGCTATGTATTCTCTGATAATGGTCTGATTATTATCGGTAGAGGCATCATCACCTATTACAATTTCATAGCTAAAATCAGTTTTTTGGCTCAGTATACCATCTAATGTCTGCCTTATAAACGATTCATGGTTATATGTAGGAACACAAACACTTACTTGGGGTCTGGTAGATTCCATGCCGTATTATTGGTTTTTTTTGAGTCGATGTGGCAATAACGCAAAAAAACTATAGGTACTTACAAGCCATACCGGTAGTATATAATCGCGGATTATTTCCTTTTTAGTTGCATAAGACGGTTTTGCTAAACGCAGGTATTGAATAGCTGCAAAAACCTTTTTGAAGTAGGTGTTGGCATACTGCCTGCTGTCTAAAAGCATTCGGTAATAACGGGCAATATTCTTGTTGAGCGTGGTATGAAACCGGCGGTTTAGCTCTTCATCTATACCGCGGTACATTCCAATACGGTTTTCCAGAAATTCTGCATCGGCATAGCCGTCGGTGAAGCTCATGCCGCTGTGGCGATTTTTTCGGTAGACTGACATCACCTTATTTATGTACCTGAACTTGCCTCCGTTTTTACCCAACAGGATATAACGCGGGATGTCGCCGCTTTTTGATTCATGAAACCATTTCGGATAATTGGTAATAACTCCATGACGAAACAAAATGGCCGAAGTGGCTATAAACCAGACTTCGTCTTCACCAATAAAATCTTCAATGGAAACTATTTCTTTCTGGTCTGGAGGGTTCACGAACTGATTCGGATGAGAATCATCATCAAAAATGATTTCGGCATTATGAAAACAGGCCACATAATCAGGGTTGGTGTCCAGAAAATCAGCCATCTCTTGCAGCTTGTTATCGTCTGTCCAGTAGTCATCGCCATCCATTGGTGCAATGTATTGTCCTTTTGCTACTTCAAGGGCCACCAATGTATTATTTTTACCAAAGCCACCCAGGTTTTTTTCATGCAGCAGCGGTACAATTATGTTCGGGTATTTCTGATGATATTCTTTTATAATAGCGGCCGTGTTATCTGGCGACGCATCGTCACCCACTATTACTTCAAAACTAAAGTTCACCTTCTGGCTAAGAATAGAATCTAAGGTTTTACGAATAAACGGCTCATGCTTATAAGTTAAAACCACTACGCTTACTTTTATCATCTCATGCTTCTATTTAAGGCATTCAGCAATGCGCAACTTAGCGCTTCTTGCTCGTGGATTTCTCTCGATTTCTTCCGCGCCTGCTTCAATTGCTTTTCTTGTTACAGCTTCCAGAGGTTTTATGTCGTTTCCGAAGAAATCTTTCTCAACTTCACCGCTAAACTTACCGCTTCTGATGAAGTTTTTCACCAGCCGGTCTTCCAGCGAATGGTAAGACATCACCACCAATCGCCCACCGGGTTCCAATACTTCGGGCGTTTGTTGAAGAAACTCTTCCAGCACTGCCATTTCCTGATTCACCTCAATTCGCAATGCCTGAAAAACCTGTGCAAAATACTTGTTTTCTTTACCGCGCGGAGTAAATTTATTGAGTATGCCCTTTAAATCATTTATGGTTTCAATGCTTTTATTCAGGCGGGCTGTATAAATGGCCTGAGCGGCAGTGCGGGCGTTTTGGATTTCTCCGTACATGCCCAGTATTTTATGTAATTGATCAACCGAATACTCATTTACAATGTTTTTGGCCGTGATATCGGCTTTCTGGTTCATCCGCATATCCAGCTCGGCATCAAACCGGGTTGAGAAGCCACGTTCGGGGGTATCAATCTGATGCGAAGAAATACCGAGGTCGGCCAGAATACCATCTACTTTTTTTGCACCAAACAAACGCAGGTATTGCCTGATATTCCTGAAATTTGCATCAATAAACGTAAAGTTTTTAGAATCTATCAGTTTCGATTCTGCTTTGGCGTCGGCGTCCTGGTCAAAAGCATACAATTTGCCGGCGGTGAGTTTTTCCAGAATTGCCCTTGAATGGCCGCCTCCACCAAATGTTACATCTACATAAATACCATCGGGCTTGATGTTCAGGCCGTCGAGGCATTCTTTTAACATAACAGGAACATGGTAGGCAGACATAAATTGCGGTTTAATAAACCTGTTTGAACTTTTAATTTAGTGCCGAAAATGAGATATTTTTTGCTCAGATGAAGTAATTTTTGAGTTCGTAGCAGGGCTACGGACGAGACAAATTACTGAAATATGAGTCTAAAAATAGCCATTTACAGGCGAAAGAAATAAGTGCAAACAGGTTAAATATCAATAATAATTGCAAAAATAGTGAAAAAACAAAATACTTCTGCCCCGTGCAAAGTATATCTGTCTGTAATGTGAGTTGGCTCAAACTAAAAATGGTGCTGTTATCGTTAAAGTTTTATGCGTTAATTAGCAGATTATCTGAAAAATACGCAGTTTTATCATAAAAACCAGTCAAACTTATTTAGTAAATGGCACGCAGAGAGGTATTTGTAAATATATATGAGCAGGTAACGGGTTGGAGATTCGTACTGATTTTTCTTTTACTGATAATAGGTGCAGCCGTATTGTATTATTTTAACCAGCTGGGGCAGCAGGTTGAAGACCGTGAAAAGAAGTATGCGTCTCTCTACGCAGCTGGTATAGGCTTTACCATTCAGGAGAACGGAAAAGATTGCCAGTATACCTACGTACAGGAAATGCTCGAAGCCAATGAAACCGTGCCTATGATAATAGTTCTGAACGGTGTGCCGTCTGAGTATTCGCAGAATATACCCGAGCTGGAAGACAAGAAAAAGAAATGGACAGCAGAGGATAAAATGGATTTTAAGTATAAAATGGTAGCTGCTATGGGGCAGGAGCATCCGCCTATACAGTTTGTGGTAGGCAGAGACATTGGCTATGTTTATTACAGCAACTCGGTAGTAGTAAAACAATTACGATACTTCCCATACATATTGCTGGCAACGTTTCTGGTCTTTGGTTCAATGGCTTATATTGCTTACAGTTCGTCTCGTAAGGCAGAACAAAACCGTGTCTGGGTCGGGTTGGCTAAAGAAACAGCGCATCAGCTGGGTACTCCGATTTCGGCCTTGATGGCATGGGTTGAGGTATTGCGGTCGAATCCTGATTTTGATACGTCTATTGGCGATGAAATGGAGAAAGACGTAAAACGCCTGGAGACTATCACCACCCGTTTTTCAAATATCGGGTCTGTGCCGCAAATGAGTCAGGAAACATTGCCCGAAATGGTTGAGCAGTCGTTGAAATATCTTGAAAGAAGAATTTCTACCAAGGTAAAAGTTCATTTTGAAAGCCGCATACCTGCCGAAACCAGAGTGGAAGTAAACCGGCATTTATTTGAATGGGTAATAGAAAACCTCTGCAAAAATGCAGTTGATGCCATGAGCGGCAAAGGAGAATTATTTGTAAGCCTTATGCCCTTAACAAAAAGCAGGATAGCCATTGATGTCCGCGATACAGGTAAGGGTATTACCCCGGCCAATCTGCGTAAAATATTTAAGCCGGGGTTCAGTACCAAAAAAAGAGGCTGGGGGCTTGGCTTAACACTTGCCAAGCGTATTATTGAAAACTACCATGATGGTAAACTTTTTGTGAAAGAAACGCAAACAGATAAAGGCACTACTTTCAGAATTGTGCTGCATGAGGCCTAGCTTCAAGTTATTTCTTTCTTACTTCAAGCCCATAGCCTTTCAGAATACCGCGGGCAAGTGCGGCTTTGTGCACCTCATCGGCACCATCATAAATACGGGCAGCCCTTTCGTGCGAGTACCAGTGTGCCAGCAGTATGTCGTTGGTCATGCCCAACGCTCCGTGCGTCTGTATTGCTCTGTCAATTACCCTCAGCATCATGTTGGCCGTAAAGAATTTTATCATAGATATCTCATCGCGCACGGCTGCGGCACCCTGCTCGTCTATATTTTTGGCTGTTCTTAAAACCAGCAGTCGGGCGGCATCAATCTCAGCACGGCTTTCGGCAATAAAGCCCTGAATAAACTGTTTTTCGCCCAAAACAATCCCTTCTTCCATCTCTCTTGAAACGGCGTATTGGCACATCAGCTCAAAACTTCTTTCGGCTATACCAATAAAACGCATACAGTGGTGTATTCTTCCGGGTCCTAGTCTTTCCTGTGCCAGTAAGAAACCGCTACCCTCTGCCCCAATGAGGTTGGCCTGCGGCACACGCACGTTTTCATACGTAACTTCGGCATGGCTTGCCCAGCTGTCGCCGGCATGGCCCATAATCGGTATGTTTCTTACAAGGGTAAAGCCCGGGGCATCAGTAGGTACCAGTATCTGGCTGGCTCTTTTGTGCGGCGCAGCATCCGGACTCGTTACCGCCATTACAATAGCAAAAGCGGCGCCATCAGCCGATGACGTAAACCATTTGTGCCCGTTAATTACATAATCGTTTCCGTCTTTTACGGCAGTGGTTCCCATGCGGGTAGGGTTAGAGCCTGCAAATTCTGGCTCTGTCATAGAAAAACAACTTCTGATAGCCCCGTCCATCAGGGGTTTCAGGTACTGGTCTTTCAAATGTGCTGGGGCATATTTGTGCATCAGCTCGGTATTGCCAATATCGGGTGCCTGGGTGTTAAACACAAAATGGCCAAAGGGCGTCATGGCCAGTATTTCGCTAATCTGTCCAAATTCGCAAAGGCTTAATTCAAGTCCCCCGTCAGCTTTAGGCAAATGCAAGCCCCATAGCCCCGCCTTTTTTACAAGTTCCCGCTTTTGTTGAAGAACAGGCTCTATGTATGAGAAATTATGCGTCAGATTTTCAGTAGTTTCCAGCGGATATAATTCATTGACAACAAATTCTTTAATGCTGGGTAATAGTTTGCTTATTTTATCGGTAATGAAAAGGCGCTCCATACAACATGGTTTTTAGGTTGAATGCGTAAATATGGTAATAATTTAGTTTTCCTGTATTGATTTCTGAAATTTTAAGATTATTCGTAGAAAATACCTTAATTTTGGATTTTAGAAATTGATTCCGCCTTTCTGTTCTGAAACAAAATTTCCTATCTGCCTGCATTGAATGAGTAAATTCAGCCTTTTTTTTCTGTTTGGTTTGCTGACACATTTCGGCTGTCTCGGCTATGCGCAGGACTCCGTTTATGTGAGGCAGATATTAATTAAGGGCAATACACGCACCAAAGCCAAAATTATTATGCGCGAGGTGGCTGTAAGAGAAGGAGACAGTCTTAACAAAGCAACGCTGACAGATGTGCTTGAAACCGACCGCCGGAAGATTGTTAACACGAATCTGTTTATTACAGTGAATATTGCCGTTGCCGAAGTAAGCAGCACAGTAATTGATGTTGAGATTGAAGTAAAAGAGAGGCTCTATTTTGTGGCGTATCCGGTTTTTTATCTGGCCGACCGCAACATAAACGAGTGGTGGTATGAACGTCGCCGCGATTTAAGCCGAACCATTTTTGGCGTTTACAGCAGGCACTCAAACCTGACGGGCAATAATGACCAACTGAAACTAAGGGCCGAATTTGGATTTGTGCCTAATTTTGAAGTGGCGTACTCAACGCCTTATCTGGACAAAGAACTTACCAAACGTATTTCGCTGGGGGCCTTGTATGTAATGAACAAAACAATGGCCTACCGCACCTGGCAAGATAAGCTGCAGTTTTTTCAGAGCGAAGCCCGGCAGCGTGAGCGGCTGTATCTGTATTCTGTCTTCAGCCAGAGAAAAGGCTTTTATCAGAGCCAGCAATTAGAATTGAGTTATACGCAGGTCCAGATTGGAGATACCATAGCAGCGCTTAACCCTGATTATTTTCTTCATGCCAGGCAAAAACAGAGTTACTTTCTGGCTAGTTATGCTTATATTTATGATAAACGCGATAACCGCCAATATGCACTCGACGGGTACCTGATAAGTTTTTCGGCAGCCAAATATGGTTTGTTGCCTACCGATAATGTTAATCTGTTTAGTCTTGCGGCTGCTTATACGCAGTATATTCCACTAGGTAAGAAATTTTATGCCAATTACAGCCTGAGAGGGCGGATGTCTTTACCTCAGAAACAACCGTTTTTGCAAACACTGGGGTTGGGCTACCGAAATGACCTTGTACGGGGCTACGAGCTGTACGTAATTGACGGCCAGCAATACGGTCTTCTGAAAACTAACTTGAAGTACAACCTGTTTAATCGTACCTTTGACCTGAAACGATACCTTAAGATAAAGCAATTTAATACTTTTCCACTCGCGGCATACTTAAATTCATTTATCGACGTTGGGTACGTTAGAAACCGTTATTCAGCGCTCAATAATAGCCGATTGGCCAATAAACTGATAACCGGAGCAGGCATTGGCCTTGATGTTGTAACGTTTTATAACGTGGTGGGGCGGGTAAATTATTCATTAAATGGTTTAGGAGAGAGAAGAGTGTTTTTTGCAGTAACCAGAGATTTTTAAATACGGAACAATAAATATTGTTATAATTCAAACAAATCCATGAAAGTCTACATTTTTGTATTAATTTTGTTCATCCTTGCTTGTAGTAACCCCCAAGAAAACCAAAAAGTGGAATCAAAAGAAGTGCAACCAACAGATGCGCCTGCAACCACTAATGTTCAGAATCTGGCGCGTACAATTATGGGTACTGGCGAAGGATTGCTTAGAGGTGTAAAATTCGGCGACTCAATTGAAGATGTCAGGAAAAAAGAAACTGTTGAGCTCTTTGAAGAGGATGAATCTCATCTGGGTTATTCTTTTGACACCGAAAACCTTGAAACGGTAGATATACTGTATGAAAAAAACAGCCAGAATCGCGTTTCGGGTATTGGTCTTGATATTTACATGAATACCGACGACACCAATGAAAAACTCAAACGGGAGCTGTCTGACTTATTTACGGTCAGGTACGGAAAACCGGTTTCTGAGAATCCTAGTCTGGTATGGGCCATCAAACCTGCAGGGCAGGTGAGCATTAAAGTTGTTAAAAACAAGTTAGACAGAGGTTTGGAGATTAGGTTCTCTCAACCACCTAAGTCTATTTAAATATGTGCAGGGCGGCGCTTTATACCTCTGCCTGCAAGGCATCTCAAAACAAAAAAGGCACTTAACGGGTGCCTTTTGTATTTACAGGGCGGTTTGAAAGCCCGGCCTTCATAATTGATTTACTGGCGCCCTTTGTATTCAGGCCTTATTTATTTAAATGTAGCTATGTGCAGTCATTTATCGCTTAATCAAAAACCACAGGTAATTGCCGAAAGGTACCGGCTTCAGAGTTGGCAAAAAATAAATGAGCTGCTACCGGTGTATCATAACAATGCTTATAACTACCAGGTTTGGCCGGTTATTACTGGTATTGAGCCAGATGCACTACAGTTGATGCATTGGGGGCTGATTCCATCATGGGCCAGAAGCAACTTGCAGGCAGACAAACTAAAGAAAAATACCATAAATGCCCGCATTGAAAGTATATTTGAAAAACCATCTTTTGAAGACGCAGCCCGCAGAAGACATTGTCTGATACCAGCTACAGGTTATTTTGAATGGCAGGACATTAAAGGAAAAAAATACCCGTATTTTATTTATCTCAAAAGCGGTGAAGTTTTTAGTATGGCCGGAATATGGGATACCTGGACAGACCATGACACCGGAGCCACCAAAGACACGTTTTCTATTCTTACTACCGAGGCCAATCCGCTGGTGGCCGGAATCCATAATCTGAAACAAAGAATGCCGGTAATATTAACCGAAGAAACAGAGAATGCCTGGCTCACCGGCGGATTTGATGCTACCTCCATTCAGGTATTTATGAAGCCCTTTGATGCGCATAAAATGGATGCCTACACCATTGGCAGGCATATCACAGAAAAAAACTCTGATACACCCGCTGTACTAAAGCCATACACCTATCCGGAATTTATGCAAACCAGTTTGTTTTAAGTACTTTCTTAAATGAGATAATAAACGTAATAAGTCAGGTAAAAAAACATTTGGCATAGTGGAATTGGTCACAGACCGGTTCCACTATTTTTTTATGCCGTTTTAGCAGGGTTCAAAACAGGGCGCGTGTCAAATTGACATGAAAAATAACGTGTAAAATGTGGTTTGCAGCCACTTTGTCATTATTTTGCTGGTGGTACACAAATTGTATATTATGAATACGTAGCCACAACGGAGTGGCAAATAAAAATGTTAAACAATATTAAATTTATAAAACCATGGCAACATTAGTTAGAAGTTTCGCACCTGCATTCCCTTCATTATTAGAAAACTTTTTGAACGACTTTGAGCGCGTTGCGCCAACACATCAACATTCATTCCCGGCTGTTAATGTCCTGGAGAACGAAAACTTATATAAACTAGAACTGGCTGCTCCGGGATTAAAAAAAGAAGATTTCAAAATCAATGTTCATGAAAATGTATTGACCATTTCAGTTGAACAAAAAAGTGAAACAGAACAAACCCAGAACAACGGTAAGTACACACGCAAAGAGTTTAACTACTCTTCATTCAAGCGTTCGTTTACATTACCGAAAACTGTAGACAGCGAAAAAATTGCAGCAGCATATAATGATGGCGTTTTAGCACTTGAACTGCCCAAAAAAGAAGAGGCAAAACCAAAAGAGCCTCGCCTGATTGAAATAGCTTAATTAAAGTAATATTTACAACAAAGGCAAGATTCTGAAAGGTTTCTTGCCTTTTGTTGCATACCGCAATACCCCTAGTTAAAATTTGTTAAAAATACCGCCGGCTACGAATTATCATAAATACTTTTGCGTTAAATTTGTACAAAGCAATAGTATAATTTTATTTGTACCCTAAAAGAAAGAAGACAGGATTTGATAATATTTTACTAATGGCCGGTTTCCGGTCAGTGTAATCAGAACAATTCAGTTTTAAATTAGCTTCCAGAACTATGAACAACACATTAAAAACAATCGGTATTGCTATTGCAAGTAGTATCGTTACCATAGGTGGTTATCGTATGTTGGGTCTTGAAGGAAAAGATGTTATTTTTAATGAGTCATCTTCAACTCCTGCTATCAACAGACTAGCTAACTATTCAGGCGGAGCGGCCGTTCCCGGCGACTTTACCTATGCAGCAGAACTTTCAACGCCATCAGTAGTACACATTAAGGCCAAGTCGTCTCGTATGGTGCGTCAGCAACGCTCTATGTTTGATGATTTATTTGGCGATGATTCCCCATTCGGTTTCGGAATCCCCCGGGGCGGAAGCCAGCAACAGGAATCTTCAGGTTCTGGAGTAATTATAGCGGCAGATGGCTACATTGCCACAAATAACCACGTAGTAGAAGGAGCAGACGAGCTGGAGGTTATTACTTCAGACCACAAAACCTACAAAGCCAAAGTGCTGGGTACTGACCCTTCAACAGACATCGCTGTTATTAAAATAGATGGCACTGGTTTTCCTGCCATGTCGTTTGCTAACTCAGATAACGTAAAAGTTGGCGAGTGGGTATTGGCCGTAGGTAACCCTTTCAATCTTGAGTCAACAGTAACTGCAGGTATTGTAAGTGCCAAAGGCCGCAATATTGGTATTCTGGCGCAAAAACAACAAATGTTCAGACGTAACAGCGACGACCGCCAGCAAAGAACATCAGATGCCATTGAATCATTTATTCAGACTGATGCCGCAGTGAATCCCGGCAACAGTGGTGGGGCTCTGGTGAACCTGAAAGGAGAGTTAATAGGTATTAATACTGCCATAGCCAGCCCTAACGGCGCTTATGCAGGTTATGCATTTGCGGTGCCCTCAAGCATTGTGAAAAAAGTAACTGCCGACATCGTGAAATACGGTAATGTTCAACGCGGATACTTAGGCATTAACCTGTTGGAGCTTGACAGCAAAAGAGCAGAAGAAGTTGGTTCAAAAGAAACATCGGGTATCTATGTAGCTGACGTAATTGAAAACGGCGCTGCCAAAGCCGCCGGTATCAAAAAAGGCGACGTAATTGTGAAAGTGGATGGTGTTGAAACCAAAAGCGGCCCAAGATTACAGGAAATGATTGGTCGTAAACGTCCGGGTGAATCAGCAATGGTTACCGTAATACGCGACGGCAAACCAAAAGATTTCGATGTAGTGCTACGTAACAGAGACGGCGGACGCGACATTCTGAAAAAAGAAGCTGTTGAAGCCGACAGAGCTTTTGAAAAACTAGGGGTAGAGCTGTCTGACCTAACGCCGGCAGAAAAACAAAAACTCGGTGTTCAGGGTGGTGTAGTAGTAAAAAGAATTTATGATGGCGATATTGCCGATTATACCGAAATGCGTGAAGGATTTATTGTTTTGAAAGTAGGAGAGCGCAAAATTAAATCGGTCAGTGAATTTAAAGAAGCCATCAAGAGCGCAAAAGAAAATGGAGACGATGGCGTACTGATTTGCGGTACTTACCAAAGCATATCACGCACGGTTTGTTATGGCGTTTCTTTAGAATAGTACCAGGGCGCCAACAGATATCAATCAGGCTCTTGCAATCAGATAGTATTTCAAAAAGCAGTAGTAATTCAAAAATTGCTACTGCTTTTTGTTTATAGCACAGGGTAAAAGCCGTAATGGGTTTTTACAAAATGCTTTATATGTTTTATGATGCCAGTTTCTGATTATTGTATCAAATCCTCAGCCAATACCGTGTATCAATAGAAGTAGTTGGCTGTTCTGTTCTTTTTTCGTTCAATCTTAACTAATTTTGTGCCTTCATGCACTCATGGGTTAGTGAACTGTTAAAAAATATCGTCGTGGTTATATCATAAATTTACCATTGATATTTTTTGAGCCAAACTTAAACATTCTATGTCATTTACGCTGAAAGATAAATCAATCCTTATTACCGGAGGAACAGGCTCGTTAGGTAAAGCTCTTACTAAGCATATATTAAGCAGGCATCCTGAAATAAAGAAATTAATCATCTTTTCCAGAGATGAGCAAAAACAATTTCAGATGGCGCAGGAATACCCCGACAGCAAGTATCCGCAAATGAGGTACTTTATAGGCGATGTACGTGATTTTGAACGCCTGAAACGAGCCTTACGTGGGGTTGATTTCGTAATTCATGCCGCAGCCATGAAACACGTGCACATTGCAGAGTATAACCCGATGGAATGTGTAAAAACCAATGTTTTAGGTGCAGAGAACGTTATCAATGCCTGCCTGGAAACAGATGTAGAAAGGGTAGTGGCTTTATCGACAGACAAAGCCTGTGCACCTATCAATCTTTACGGAGCCACCAAGCTGGCATCAGACAAACTATTTGTGGCAGCCAATAACATAAAAGGCTGGAACCCCATCCGGTTTTCGGTAGTTCGTTATGGCAACGTAATGGGGTCAAACGGTTCGGTTATTCCCTTCTTTATGAATAAGCGTAAAGAAGGAATTATTCCTATTACAGACCCCAACATGACCCGCTTCAATATCTCTCTGCAAGGTGGTGTAGACATGGTCATGCATGCGTTGGAACACGCCTGGGGAGGCGAAATTTTTATACCGAAGATTCCTTCATACCGTATTCTGGATGTGGCTGAGGCCATAGCGCCTGAATGCGAAACAAAAATTGTTGGAATAAGACCCGGCGAGAAAATTCATGAAGAAATGATTACCGAGTCAGACTCGTTCCTGACCTACGATCTGGGTAAGTACTTTACCATTCTGCCTTCTATGCATAAATGGAAAATTGAAGATTTTACGGCCGGGTTTAATGCGCAAAAGGTACCGGTGGGCTTCAGGTACACATCTGCTGAAAACACAGAATGGGAAACAGTTGAGAGCCTGAGAAATTTGATTAAAGAACATGTAGACTCAAACTTTAGTGTATAAATGAATGTCATTCCCTATGGAAAACAACATATAACTGAAGAAGATATAGCCGTTGTTATTGAAACCCTTAAAAGTCCGTATCTGACACAGGGGCCTAAAATAAAAGAGTTTGAAGATAACTTTGCCCGGTTTATTGGCGCACGTTATGCCGTGGCGGTTTCAAACGGCACAGCAGCTCTGCACTTATGTACTTTGGCATTGGGTGTAAAAGAAGGGCAAAAGGTTATTGCCACACCCATTACTTTTGTGGCGTCGTCTAATTGTGTAAGATATTGTGGCGGCGAGATTGTGTTTGGTGATATTGACCCTGAAACCTATCTGCTCGATATCAACGCTGTAAGAGCATTACTGGAAAACGCGCCTGAAGGAACATATACCGGAATTATCCCGGTCGATTTTGCCGGAAGAGCCGTTAACATGGAAGCCTTCCGGAAACTGGCCGATGAATATAACCTCTGGATAATTGAAGACGCCTGCCATGCGCCGGGTGGATTTTTCAAAGATTCAAACGGTGTAAATCAATATTGTGGAAATGGTAATTTTGCCGACCTGGCAGTTTTCTCGTTTCACCCGGTTAAACACATTGCCTGCGGAGAAGGGGGCATGATAACCACCAATGACGAAGAATTGTACAAAAAACTGCTTCAGTTAAGAACACACGGTATTGTGCGCGATACCAACTTATACACCAACAGCATTGAGCTGGCGGGCGGAGCCGGCACCTACCCCGGCTGGTATATGGAAATGCAGTCGCTTGGCTATAATTACAGAATTACCGATTTCCAGGCAGCTTTAGGCAGCAGTCAGTTACAAAGAATTGACCACAATCTGGCCAGCAGAAGAGCCATTGCAGCCCGGTATGATGCGGCCTTCAGAGATTGTCCTTTCATTAAGGGGCATTCGGGTGTTGTAGAAGGCCATGCCTATCATCTGTATGTAATAGAGGTAGACAACCGCCTGGGCTTGTATAACCATCTGCACGCGCATAATATTATGGCTCAGATACACTACGTACCCTCGCATATCATGCCATATTATCTTGATTTAGGCTGGAAAGAAGGCGACAGACCTATGGCAGAAGCATATTACAAGCGCTGTTTGAGTATTCCGATGTACCATACCCTTACTACCGACGAGCAAAACTTTGTTATAGATTCCATCCTTAATTTTCTGAACACCCAACCATGATAGAAAAGAATTATATCACACCGCAGGAAGAGTTTTGGGCGGGCAGCTTTGGTAATGAGTACATTCAGCGTAATCAAAGTCAGGAGTATCTGGCGTCTAACCTCAACTTCTTTGTAAAAGCTTTGCATCAGGCGGGCAAACCCAAATCTCTTATAGAGTTTGGCGCTAATATCGGTATGAACCTTAGAGCCATCAAGGCTTTGTATCCGGGCATTGATTTAGGAGGTATTGAAATTAATGAAGAAGCTGCGGGTGAATTAAGAAAAGTTATAGGTTCTGAGAACGTCTTTCAAGGTTCTATTCTTGAGTATGAGCCGGTAAAAAAATATGAGGTTGCGCTAATAAAAGGAGTCTTGATTCATATCAACCCTGAGGTGCTGCCTGTCATTTACCAGAAACTCTATGATACCTCGGGCAGATACATTCTCATTTGTGAATATTACAACCCGTCTCCGGTCTCAATTAATTACCGCGGGCATACCGACAGGCTCTTCAAACGAGATTTTGCCGGAGAAATGCTCGAGAAATACACTGATTTAAGCCTGGTAGATTACGGCTTTGTTTATAGAAGAGACCCGGCGTTCCCTCAGGATGACATCACCTGGTTTTTAATGCAGAAAAAGGACTAACAGGCACATGGGCAATATAGCTATTATTCCGGCAAGAGGAGGAAGCAAGCGGATTCCTCGGAAAAACGTAAAAGACTTTTGCGGAGAGCCTATTATTGCCTATTCCATAAAGGCGGCATTAAAAAGTGGTTTGTTTGATGAAGTGATGGTATCTACCGATGATAGCGAAATTGCCTCTGTCAGCCGGCAATTGGGCGCCAGTGTCCCTTTTCTCCGGTCGGCAGCAAACTCCAATGACTTTGCCACAACCGCCGCGGTATTAACAGAGGTGCTAACCCAATACCAAACTATAAAAAAAAGCTATCAGTACGGGTGTTGCATCTACCCAACTGCCCCCTTTACCTCTGTTCAAAAGCTAAAGGAGGCTTATGCGCTGCTTAATGCCAATGGGTTTGATACGGTTTTGCCTGTTCAGCGTTTTTCGTTTCCAATTCAGCGTGCTTTTTATAAAGAACAAGACCAAATCAGTTGGGTAGAGCCACAACATGCCCTTACCCGCTCTCAGGATTTACCCCAGACCTATCATGATGCGGGGCAATTCTATTTCTTTCATGTAAGTTCTTTTCTGAAAAGCCAGAAACTGATTACCTCTAATTCAGGAGCGGTTGAAATAAGCGAGCTTGAAGGACAAGACATTGACAATGAAACCGACTGGAAACTGGCTGAATTGAAATTTAGACTGATGAATTCATGAGAAAATATGCCTGCCTGACGCAACAGATATTTGGTTCTGAAAAATATGCCATTGTGCCTCTGCGAGACCAGGATAAATATGACATAATGCAGTGGCGGAATGAGCAGATTTATCATTTAAGGCAGGCCGCCCCGCTTACTACTCAGCAGCAGGAATGGTATTTCGATAAGGTGGTGGCTCAATTGTTTGAAACAGCCAAACCAGCTCAGTTGCTTTTCTCTTATCTTGAAAATGACACCTGCATTGGCTATGGTGGATTGGTACATATTAACTGGACAGACAGGCATGCTGAGATATCGTTTATCATGAAAACCAGCCTCGAAAAAGATTTTTTCGAATTTCACTGGCGTACTTATCTTTCTTTAATTGAAAAAGTTGCTTTTGAAGAGCTGAATCTGCATAAAATATTTACTTATGCCTTTAATTTGAGGCCTCATTTGTATGTGGCTATTGAAAAAAGTAATTACCAGTTAGAAGCCACATTGCCAGGCCATTGCTTATTTGAAGGTAAATTTATTGATGTGCTTATTCATTCAAAGTTTAATGATATCAATATCAGAACAGCCAGTGAAACCGATTTGATGCGTTATTTTAACTGGACTAATGACGAAGAGGTACGGAAACAATCTTTTAACAGCCAACCGGTGGTACTTGAAAATCACCGGCAGTGGTTTCTTAAAAAAATAAAAGACCCCAACTGCCTGATGCTTGTTTTTGAAGATGCCCGCCAACAGCCAATAGGGCAGGTAAGATTTGAAAACAACCCCGATAAGCAAAATAGCATTGTTGGTGTATCGATTGATAAATCATTCAGAGGGAAAGGGCTGGCTGGGCAATTGCTAACAAGGGCTGTGCGGTATTTTTTAAGAGAAAACCCCGGATACACCATTGAGGCGTATATAAAAACCGAAAATAAAGGGTCAATAGGCGCATTTAAAAATGCCGGCTTTTTGTTTACTAAAAACTTAGATTATCAGGGCTTTGAAACTGTATTATATACAAGGAGGAATCAATGAAAATAGCGAATTACAGCATAGGGCAAAACCATAAGCCATTTATAATTGCCGAAATGAGCGGCAATCATAATCAGTCATTAGAAAGAGCCCTGAAAATAATTAAGACAGCCGCTGAATGTGGGGCCGATGCCATTAAATTACAGACTTATACAGCCGATACCATAACTATCAACCAAAGAGGCGGGCTTTTTGATATCAAAGACGATACTTCGCTCTGGAAAAACCGGAATCTTTACGAATTGTATGAAGAAGCGCACACCCCCTGGGAATGGCACGAAGCCATGTTTAAATGTGCCGCCGACAATAACATTATCTGTTTTTCTACCCCATTTGATGATACGGCTGTAGATTTTCTTGAAAACCTGGGCACACCGGCGCATAAAATAGCTTCTTTTGAAAACAACCATTTCCCGCTGTTGAAAAAGGTTGCCAAGACGGGGATGCCCGTCATTATGTCAACAGGTGCCAGTACACTGGCCAACCTTGATGAAGCCGTAGCTGTTTTACGGGCTAATGGTTGTAAAGACCTGGTGCTGCTGAAATGCACAAGCAACTATCCGGCCAGTCCTGAAAACTCTAATGTTCGTACTATTCCACACCTGCGCGATTTGTTTCAGTGCGAAGTAGGCCTGAGCGACCACACCATGGGCATTGGCGTACCATGTGCAGCAGTAACATTGGGGGCAACCGTTATAGAAAAGCACTTTTGCCTGAGTCGTGCCGAGGGCGGAGTAGATTCAGCTTTTTCGTTAGAACCTGACGAACTGAAATCGTTAGTGATTGAAACCGAAAGAGCCTGGCAGTCGTTGGGGGTTATTCAGTATGGTGTTCAGGAATCAGAAAAGAAAAGCCTTTTGTTTAAACGCTCAATTTATGTAGTAAAAGATATCAAATCGGGCGAGGCATTTACTGAAGAAAACTTAAGGGTAATTCGCCCGGGAGACGGTCTACCGCCTAAGTACTATGAAGGGCTGCTAGGCAAAATCAGCTATACCGACTTAAAAGCCGGCACTCCGTTGCAGTCAATCGAATCATAAGAAATTTATTTGAGCTGGCAAACAGGGTATTCGATACCCCGTTAATCCTTCAATCTGTATTTTTCAATTACTGGTTATTTATAAATTTTCTATAAATTTACTATACCATTACGTAAGAAAGATTTAACTTTCCGTCAAAGTATCTTCTTGATTACGTTGCAGTTTAAGTTAACCTGACACGAAATCTTAAAGTTTCGTATTACTTTATTATAAACATATGAAAGGAATTATTCTCGCCGGAGGCTCTGGAACCCGTTTACATCCGCTTACACTTGCTGTGAGTAAACAGTTAATGCCAGTCTATGATAAGCCAATGATTTACTACCCGTTGTCGATACTTATGCTGGCAGGAATCCGCGAGATTCTGATTATCTCTACTCCTCATGATTTACCTCACTTTAAAAAGTTATTGGGCGATGGGAGCAGAATAGGTTGTGAGTTCAGCTATGCCGAACAACCATCGCCTGACGGCCTGGCGCAGGCTTTTATCATAGGTGCCGATTTTATCGGTAACGACAGTGTGGCATTGGTATTAGGCGACAATATATTTTATGGTAGCGGTTTAAGCAAATTATTGCAGAGCAGCACCAACCCCGACGGCGGCATTGTGTTTGCCTACCAGGTGCATGACCCGGAAAGATACGGTGTTATTGAGTTTGACGATAACCGTAAGGCCATTTCTATTGAAGAAAAACCTCAAAAGCCTAAGTCAAACTTTGCCGTGCCGGGTTTATACTTCTATGATAACAACGTGGTAGAAATCGCCAGAAACATAAAACCATCACCGCGTGGCGAACTGGAGATTACCGATATCAACAAAGTTTATCTTGAAAGTGGCAGACTTAGTGTAGGTATTATGAACCGAGGTACTGCCTGGCTCGATACCGGCACATTTGTTTCTTTAATGCAAGCCGCCCAGTTTGTACAGGTTATAGAAGAAAGACAAGGCCTTAAAATTGGTTGTATTGAAGAGGTGGCATACAGAATGGGCTTCATAGATGCAGGCCAGCTTGAAACCATAGCCAAGCCCCTTGTTAAAAGCGGGTATGGTCAGTATTTATTGAATCTAATCTGATATTCGTATATTTTGTTGTTCCTGAAATTCTCTAAAAAGAAAACAGGCAGCGTTTTTCTTTAATGGAAAATGATTCTGCGCCTAACCAAAATATCTTTCTGCTTTGACAACACAACCTGACTGTGAATAGAAAATATATCGGAGATATTTAATGATTCTCCGGCACATGGATGGAATAATAGGTGATTGCAATGGCTGATATTGGGTTTTATCAGAAATGTAAAATGGGCGCCTGCTAATGGGTTTGCCGTAATTGTTGTTTTTTAATTTTACCCTAATTTAAGATTCCTACGTATCATTCAAATCATGGCTTCACTTAAAACTATTTTTAAGGTTCTGGTATTAATGCTTTTTATTTCAGAAGTAGCGTATTCTCAGGTTACCCAACAAATGCCCGAAAATGTTGATAAACTAACCGACAAGCAGCTGGAAGCACTTATTAAAGCCGCAGAAAAAAGAGGACTGTCTGATGCACAAATAGAGGCAATGGCTATTGCTAACGGATATAGCGCTCAGGACATAGCCAAAGTAAAAGAAAGAATAAACCGCCTCAATAACAAATCGACCAACGATAAAACCGGTGTTGATAAAACAAGGAAATCAGATGATTCGAACAGAAAAAGAGAAACCGGCGGCCGTGAGCAATTAGGAGACGTTGATGTAAAAGATTTATCTGCCGAGTCTAGGCCGGAAATAGTTAATAGAAAAGATTCAGTTGCAAAGAAACCTGTCATATTCGGGAGCCAGCTCTTCAACAACAAAAACCTTACTTTTGAGCCGAACCTGAGGCTGCCAACACCCAAAAACTATATTCTCGGGCCTGACGATGAGCTAAGAATTGATATTACCGGCTATGCGTATCAGCATTACAGCACTACGGTGTCGCCAGAAGGCACCATAAAAATTGAAAATCTCCAGCCAATTTATGTAAACGGCAATACAATTGAGCAGGCAAAGGGCAAAATTGTTGCCCGGCTTAAAACTATCTTTGCAGGCTTAAGAAACGGCACGCTGAATGTAGATGTTACACTGGGCGATGTAAGAACTATAAAAATAACGGTTGTCGGAGAAGTACAAAACCCGGGTACTTATTCGCTCTCTTCGTTGGCAACTGCTTTTAACGCATTGTATCTATCTGGCGGCCCCACAGAAAAAGGGTCTTTAAGAAATATTCAGATAATACGCGACAACGCTGTTATCAAAAAAATAGATGTGTATAACTTTCTGCTTAAAGGAACCCGCGAAGATGACATGAACCTGACAGACCAGGATGTCATTCTGGTGCCGGTAGTTCAGAACCGTGTCAGAATTACAGGGCAGGTAAACAAAGAAGGTATTTTTGAGCTGAAAGAGAATGACAACTTCAAAACCCTGCTTGAATATGCCGGAGGCTTCACAGATAAGGCCTACACAGCCACAGTGAACGTAACAAGAAATACCCAGAGCGAGAAGAAAATCCTGACTTTCGACCCTCAGGCCAATCCGGAGTTTGTTACCCAAAACGGTGACCAATTCCTAATCGGCACTATACTTGACCGTTTCGAAAATAAAGTAGGAATTAAAGGAGCAGTAATGAGACCGGGCGAGTTTGCCTTGGGCGGTCAAATAAAAACCGTCAGGCAACTGATTGAGTTCGCCAAGGGTTTGCGTGAAGATGCTTACCCCGACCGTGCCATTTTAGTAAGAAAAAAAGATAATTTTGATTCTGAATACCAGGCAATTAACTTAAGAAAATTGCTGAATGGAGAAATAAGTGATATAGAATTGAAGAGGGAAGACCAGTTGCTGATAAAATCTATCGGCGAAATCAGAGAAGATAGGCTGGTTTATATTGAAGGGGCCGTTAATATTCCGGGCTTTTATGAATTTGCAGAAAACATGGAAGTAAAAGACCTGATTCTTCTGGCCGGAGGGTTATCTGACGGAGCCACCTCAAAGCGCGTTGAAATTGCAAGAAGGTTATATAATGACGAATCGAACGATAAAACAACTGAAATTATTAATTTCAGTTTAAGCTCGGTACAAGGAAACGAAAATTTGACCAAACTAAAGCCTTTCGATAAGGTGTTTATTCGGAATCTGCCTAATTATGACGACCAGCCGACGGTACAGATAGTTGGTGAGGTAAATTATCCGGGTAGTTATGCCATAGAAAATAAAAGCGACCGCATTGTAGATATTATTGACCGGGCAGGTGGACTAAGAAAGGAATCAGATATTACCAGCGCTAAACTTTACAGAGATAACCGACTGGTTTTTGTAGATTTTGAGAAGGCACTTAAAAACAGAAATACTCCATCAAATCTTTTTCTGGAAAACGGAGACAGAATAGAGATTCCTAAAGAAAGGCAAACGGTTACTATTGCAGGGCAGGTGCTTAATCCTACCAGTGTGGCTTATCAGCCGGGTTTTGTTTTCAGAGATTACATAGCACAAGCAGGGGGCTTTACCGACAGCGCTTTTGTAAGAAAAACCTACGTAATATACGCTAACGGTAGCACAGACAGAACCAGAAGCTTTTTAGGTATAAAGGCGTATCCGAAGGTGAAGTCAGGTATGACCGTAATGGTGCCAAAAAGAAACAGGGTTAGAATGACCACCGCCGAGCGAATAGCATTGAGTACGGGCTTAGTTTCTTTATCTGCCGTGTTGCTAACGCTCATCAGGCTTATATAGATATTTTTTGATTGAACGCCCCAATAGTTGTTGCCGTAGAAAGTGGAAGTTAAATAGAAAGCATAAGGATTACCCAATGAAGGAATCAACAAATAATACAGTTAGTCTTAATTTCAAGGCTCTTTTTCAGGTTATCTGGAAAGAAAAAATTCTTATTTTTTTAATCATACTGGCTTCGGCAGGTATAGGTCTCTGGTATGGCTTTTCACAAAAAGAGCAATTTACTGCTCAGGGAAAAATACTGCCCGAGATGCTGGGCAGAGGGGGGTTACGTCTTGGTAATTTAGCGGGTATTGCAAGCCTTGCCGGTGTAGACATAGGTAGTGCAGATGGCACCGAGGCGGTAAGGCCTGATTTGTATCCGGATATTCTTAAGAGTACTCCTTTCTTTCTGGAGCTTTTCAAGCAGCCTGTTGTAACCAGAGATAACCGAAAGATAACCTTTGAACAGTTTTATGAGGGCGAATTTGAAAAAAAAACTGACGAGAAACAGAAAGATACTGTCAAGGCGCCACATAATCAAAACGGCGTTCTTGTAATTGGTAAAAAATACGAACAAAGAATCCAGGCCTTGAAAGCAAGAATTGTAGGCGTTATTGACAAAAAAAGTGGGGTTATTAATATATCTGTTAAAATGCCCGACCCTTATGTGGCAGCTGAGGTAGCAAATTTTGCTATGAATTATCTTACGCAATATGTAACGCGCTACAGGGTAGATAAGGCACAGAAAGACCTTGATTTTTTAGAAGAAAGGGTAAATGTAGCCAAGGGCAAATATTACTTTAACCAAACAAAAAAGGCACAGTACAGCGACCAGTTTCAGGAGTCAACCATGAGGTTACAATCGGCTGATATTCAACGTGAAAGAATAGAGTCAGAATACCGTATGGCTTCTACTTTTTATAATGAACTTTTAAAAAAATATGAGGAAGCAAAAATTAAAGTTCAGCAGGAAACACCCGTTTTTAAGGTTTTAGAACCCCCAACAGTGCCTACCAGAAAAAGTGAACCAAGAAAAAGTTTAATTCTATTAGTAGCAGTATTTATAGGCGGCTTAATTGCCCTGATAGCCGCTTTGATAAGAAATAACAATTACTCAAAAGTTATAAATAGCTAAGGCAGCCTTTAGCTATGGTGTTGGTTGCAATAATACTTGGTGTTAAATACCAAGGGGTGTTTTAATGTATAATATAGCAGCAGATAACTAATGCTACATTAAAGAAACGCCTCGTACAATAAAATTTTCAGGGGTGTGCTAAAAGGTTCACCCTGTTTTTTCTACTCTCTGTCGCTGCGTTTGTAATCAATCGGCTTTAATGCCAGTTCTAACGAATAGAATTTTAATTAGAGGTGAACTGAAATTCTGAATAGCCAATAGAATCAATACATGCAAGCCATTTCATCATCATGCGCTTTAACGATATACAAATTACAATAGTGGGTCTGGGATATGTTGGCTTACCGCTTGCTGTGGAATTCGGGAAGAAGTTTCCGACTATAGGCTTTGATATAAATATCGATCGTATCCGTGAGCTTCAGAATGGATATGACAGAACAAAAGAACTAAGCAGTAAAGATTTGGAGTCTGCCGACAAGCTTGCATTCTCTTCTTCACTGGTTACCGATGAGATAAAACCAGGCAGGCAAAATGTATACATAATCACTGTTCCAACACCGATAGACAGCTTTAAAAGGCCTGATTTAAAATACCTGCTGGCGGCATCTCAATCGGTTGGCAGGGTATTGTCAAAAGGCGATGTTGTCATTTATGAAAGTACTGTGTACCCCGGTTGCACAGAAGAAGATTGCGTGCCGGTTTTAGAGGGGTACAGCAACCTGCGCTATAATCAGGACTTTTACTGTGGTTATTCACCTGAGCGGATTAACCCTGGAGATAAACTGCATACACTCACAAAAATTAAGAAAGTTACCGCAGGAAGCACCCCCGAAATTGCAGATTTTGTTGATAAACTTTATGCTACTATAATTGAGGCCGGTACTTTTAAAGCTGCATCAATTAAGGTGGCTGAGGCTGCCAAGCTGATTGAAAACTGCCAGAGAGATATCAATATAGCTTTTATGAATGAGCTGGCACTTATTTTTGATAAAATGGAGCTTGATACGCTTTCTGTGCTTGAAGCAGCCGGAACAAAGTGGAATTTTCTGCCGTTCAGGCCTGGCCTTGTTGGTGGTCATTGTATAGGGGTCAATCCGTATTATCTGGCATATAAGGCAGAGGCATTGGGGTATCATCCACAGGTGATACTTGCCGGCAGGAAGATTAATGACTACATGGGCAAGCATGTAGCGGTAGAGACGGTAAAACTTCTGATAAAAAATAACGTAATTGTAAGTAAAGCAAAGGTACTGATTTTAGGTATTACCTTTAAAGAGAATTGTCCGGATATCCGTGATACAAGGGTGTTAGATGTAATAAATGAACTGACAGACTATGGCATTTCTACTGATGTTTTTGACCCCTGGGCAGTGGCAGACGAAGTAAAGGCGGCTTATGCAATTGAATTAAAAGAAGATTTGAATTTTAAAGATTATGACGGCATAATACTGGCTGTAAATCATTATCAGTTCAATGGGTCTGTCATTCAAAATTCTCTGAGAGATTTTACCGGAGTAATTTATGATGTAAAAGGCCAGCTTGATAAAGAGATAATTGATAAAAGGCTTTGATAAATTGGTTATCTAAACGATGAACTTCGCTTAATCAATTGATATTATGAATGGTTGAAATATAAAAATAGAATGAAAACTAAAGATTTGATTAAATTGAGACTGAAATTTATGGTTTCAAATATCTTTAGGGTATAATTAGAGTAAAATTATTCCATATTTTAAAACCAAAAATCTTAAAATGAGGATTTGAATGCTTAAAAAAAGAGTTTTACAGGTTTTTTGAAATTAATAATTGTTTTATCGTAAGCGAATGACAATTTAAAATCAAGAACAGAATTATTGTTTAAATATTTCATTATAATTATGAAAGGTAGTTCCGCAAAGAAAATTAAGTAAATTGATGTCTGAAAACAAAATATGGTTGTCATCTCCTCATATGGGAGATAAGGAGATAAAATTTGTAACTGAGGCTTTTGAATCAAATTGGATTGCCCCTCTAGGTCCTAACGTGAATGGCTTTGAGCAAGATATCTGTAATTATACAGGCATTGCGCACACAGCAGCTTTAAGTTCAGGAACAGCGGCTATTCACCTGGCTTTAATTTTACTCAACGTTGGCAGCGGAGACGAAGTGCTTTGCTCAAGTTTTACTTTTTCAGCTACCTGTAACCCAATCGTTTATCAGGGAGCTACCCCAGTTTTCATTGATTCTGAAGAGTTAACCTGGAATATGGACCCCGAAGCACTGGAAACCGCAATTAAAGAGCGGTTGGCCATTGGTAAAAAACCAAAAGCTATTATTCTGGTGCATTTGTATGGAATGCCAGCGCAGTTAGACAAGATACTTTCTATTGCGAATAAATATGATATTCCACTGATTGAAGACGCCGCAGAGGCTCTGGGTTCTTTTTTTAAAGGCAAAAGTTTGGGTACTTATGGTAAATTTGGCATCTACTCTTTCAATGGCAACAAAATTATTACCACTTCGGGTGGGGGGGCATTGGTATCTGATGAGAAAGATATGATTGACCGCTCCAGATATCTGGCTACACAGGCGCGTGATAATGCACCTCATTATCAGCATTCGGCTATAGGGTATAATTATCGTATGAGCAATGTTTGTGCGGGTATTGGCAGAGGTCAGATGTTGGTGTTGAACGACAGGGTAAGTCAAAGAAGAGCCAACTATACTTATTACAAAAACGAGTTGGAAGGTAATAGTGAAATAACGTTTCTTGATGAGCCTACTTCTGATTATTTCTCAAACAGATGGTTGACCTGTATATTGTTTGAGAATTATGAAAAAAGAGAAAAAATCAGACTTCATCTGGAAAAACACAATATAGAATCACGGCCCTTATGGAAACCCATGCATCTTCAGCCTGTTTTTACTGATGCCCCTTTTTATGGGTCAGGGGTCTCGGAAGTATTGTTTAACAGGGGTTTATGTTTGCCCTCTGGCTCTAACCTGAGTGCATCTGAACTGGAAAGGATTGTTTCAGAGATAAAGAAATGTATTCAAGAATAATTAATTGCTCTTATACATTCAAACTTAGATACACTTTTAAACCATATATGCTTGCTTTGTTTCAATTTGTTTTTTCAAAGAAGTTAAACATCAGGCAGTTAAGGGTATTTTTATCTATAATTAAAAAAATAGCCTCCAATCAATAAAAAAAATAAATAATATTTTTTTTGACGTAAAAACCTGTATATATTAGCGCGTAATCAAGTCGAAACTTTAATTTGCCACGTATGAAAACAATCTTTACCAAATCATTTTGCATACTTGCCATGTTTTCTGCAAGTACTTTGGTGGGCTTTGCTCAAAAAGAAAGAAGTAACGTGGGTATTGGTACAACATTACCGCATGAATCTGCCGTTTTAGATATTAAGTCTTCAAGCCAGGGTCTTCTTATACCTCGTATGTCATTGCAGCAACGTAATTCCATTCAGAATCCTGCCAATGGGTTGATGGTCTATCAAACTGATTTGATTTCAGGGTTTTACTACTATAATGGTAGCGAATGGAAAGGTATGAGCTTAGATAACCTTAGCCCTCTTATTAAAGGAGAATTTGACAATAAAAATGTCAGAATAAACCTGGGTTCTTCGAAGTCGAGCTCTCTGGGATTTCTTGCCGTTGGTAATTTTGATGCTGAATTCCCCATGCCGACCAACAATGAGTATCGCCTTATTGTTCAGGACGGAATCATTACTGAAAAAGTAAAAGTTGCCTTGAAAAGCTCTAAAGACTGGGCCGATTATGTATTTGAGCCTTCTTATGAATTAATGCCTCTTGATAAAGTTGAATCTTTCATAAAAGAGAACAAGCACCTGCCTAATGTTCAGTCAGCAGAAGAATTTCATAAAAATGGCCTTGATGTATCTAAAACAAGCGCCAAATTAATGGAGAAGATAGAAGAGCTTACGCTGTATATGATTGAATTAAATAAAGAAGTAAAAGCCTTGAAGTTGGAAAATGAGCAACTAAAAAAGGCGGTTTCTAATAAATAATTCCGAGTTTTTTTAGGGAGTTGCCGTTTTAAAAGTAGCTCCCTTTTTCTATGTCCAAAATATAAGAACAGGGCTTTTGAGTGTACCAAGTGCAGGCTTTTATCTGGCAACTGAAGTTTTGTGCTTAGAAGAAAGATTTAATAATGTACTAAGTATCAGTTTTTCCTTCCGTGTATGAACTTCTGTATTGGAGTGCCGTTAGTTTTGACTTTTTTATAACACCCTAAGTCTTCTCTTATAATTTATTGATTCTATTAGTTATTGCATTCTGATAGTATAAAACCAATCAAACATGCGCTATCATTAAAACAGGTTGTAAAAGGTTATCCGTTTAAAAAGTTTTCGGCGTTAAAAAGTGTTTTTTGATTGTGTCTTAAATGATAAATAATAAATTTGCTGTGCTTTCCGATTTATAAAATTAATGATTAAGAGTCTATGACGATTTCTACACGAAAATATTCTGAGAAATTCGCCTCTAAATGGCTGATTTTTTTAGTTGATCTTATTATATGTTCCATAACTTTTACACTTGCCATTTTTGTTCACTTTGATTTCGAACTTACTTACGTAGAGCCTCAGTTTTATAAATATCATTTGTTTTTTGTTTTGCTTATTAACGGCCTCTTTTTCATTATTTTCAAGTCGTATGAGGGCATAGTAAGGCACACCAGTACAGAAGATATTACACTGTTGGTGAAGGTCGTTTCATTAAGCAGCATATTTATATTCTTCCTGTCAAATTTTGGGTGTTATCATAACATCATTTATTTGTGTATACCACCGCGTATAACTATTATTAGTTATTTTGTTACCCTTTTTGCGCTTATTTTCAGCAGATTTCTTGTAAAAAGCCTTTATGAAACATTTTACAGAAACATTAAGGCTATCAGCCCCATTATTATTTATGGAACCGGAGACCTGGGCCGTATAACTAAAAACAGTCTACTTAACGATAAAACCAAAAGCTATAAAATTTTATGCTTTATAGATGATAACCCACAAAAAACCAATAAAACTATTGAAGGAATTAGGGTTTTATCAAGAAAAGACGCAATTGAAAAGTATATTACTAATCCAAGGTCTACAGAAGAAGATCTGGAAGTTGTTTTTGCCATAGAAAAAATAACGCCTTTAGCAAAAGCTAAAATTGCTGAAGATTTTCTTGCTCTGGGCATTATACTTAAGTCAATTCCGCCTATTGATAAGTGGATAAACGGGGAATTAACTACCAAGCAAATACAAAATATTGAAATAGACGATTTGCTTGAGCGTGACCCGATATTTATTAATAACCGTTTTGTAGAAAGGTTTATAAAAGATAAAAAAGTATTAGTAACCGGCGCGGCCGGGTCAATAGGCAGTGAGCTCGTACGGCAACTGCTTAAGTTTTCGCCGGGAAGAATTGTTTTGATTGACCAGGCAGAGTCGGCGCTTTATGACTTAGAAAGTGAGATACTCAGAACCTCAAATGTTGATAAAACCCAGTTGCCCGACATACGTGTAGAGGTGTACGATGTAACCAATGAAGGGTTAATGGACCACCTTTTTAATGAAGAAAGACCTCAGGTAATTTTTCATGCTGCGGCATATAAGCATGTTCCCCTCATGGAAAAAAGTCCGTATCAGGCTGTAAGAGTAAATGTGCATGGTACAAAAATTATAGCAGAACTTGCTTCAAAGTATGAGGCTGAAAAATTTGTAATGATTTCTACCGATAAGGCCGTGAATCCCACCAATGTAATGGGTGCTTCCAAACGCCTGGCAGAAATGTACGTGCAGGCATTGGATAGCCACCACCGCAACAGAACAAGGTTTATAATTACCAGATTTGGCAACGTGCTTGGGTCTAATGGTTCGGTTATACCGCTATTCAAAAAACAGATAGAGAACGGCGGCCCCGTTACGGTAACGCATAAAGAAATTATCAGATATTTTATGACTATCCCGGAGGCATGCCAGTTGGTGCTTGAAGCGGGTACAATGGGGAAAGGCGGCGAGATATATGTTTTTGATATGGGCAAGCCTGTGAAAATATTTGACCTCGCCAAGAAAATGATTCAGTTGTCTGGTCTGGAGCTCGATAAAGATATTGAAATAAAAATAACGCAACTCAGGCCGGGTGAAAAACTGTATGAAGAACTACTGAATAGTAACGAAAATACACAACCCACCTATCATTCAAAAATTATGATAGCCAAAGTTGTACCTGTAGACTATGACTTGCTGAAAGTGGCAATTGCCCATCTGGAAACCACTATTGCATCGCTTAATAATACCCGCATTGTATCAGAAATGAAAAAACTGATTCCGGAGTTTATCAGCAATAATTCAGTTTACGAAAATCTTGACTTTGATGAGTTAGAAGAAAGTTCTTTGTATCCCTAGGTAACCCCCTAAGGTGCTTGTGAACAGATTACCCTCATCAAATGATACAGAAGAAACAATAGAAAATTTCGGCAGCTTATACCTTACCTGGCACAGCAAGGCAAATTGCCGGCGATCTAGCACAAACGGGTAAGTACCTGTATTTATGTTATAAAGTGCTTTGGTATAATAATCCATGTTTTTAGTTTTTCCACTAACGCCTAAAGAAAAAGCCTGTACCCTGTTCAGCATATAGGTGTCTTCCTGCATCTGAAGTTCTGCCGGCAACCCCTCCTTATTCACTGTCCACATGGGCACAAGTAAAGGTGTGCCTAGCGTATAACCATAGTAAGTCCAACCCCTTGTATAAGTACCATTCTGGAAGTAATTATCCATCCCTCTTAGTTCTGGAACTGTGTTTTCACTTCCGGTTGGTCCTCCCTGGCTTCTGGTATCCAGATATTCGAAGGTAACTCTTGTTATACCTTTCTCTACTAATTTACGCCTTAAAGATACGCCAAGTAGTCCATCGGTTATATTATTGAGGTAAAACAGTGAACCGTCTTCATAAATGCTTTGCCGGTACAAAAACACATCAAACAGGCGGGTGTTAATTTCTGCTGCAATATCAAAACTGCCGAGATGGTTTCCGGGTCTGTTCCAGGCTTCATTTATTGGTATGTTTGAGTTTAGGCTGCTCTCTCCTTTATTGATACTTAAACCTGAAATTATCTTTAGGTATGTAGCAAAATCTGAAGGATAGGTTGTGATAAGTGCACCTGATTTTTTGTCAATAAATGGCTCAGCTGGTCGCCCCCCCCATTGGACCTGATGGTTACCACCGGCATATAATTTTACACGCCAGCTGGGTTTCCCGATTCTTAAATACAGGTGCTTCTGATGCAAAAAAAAGTTCTGAACAGGGCCGTTCTCAAACCAACCATGGGCAAAAGCCCCTTTCACAGAAAATAGACCTTTTCCAAGAATAGAAACATAGTTGGGCAGGCCAATTTGTACTTTAGGAATAGGAAGGGCATTGCCGGACCAGATGTACGAACCCATGGTAAGAGTGGTATCTACCAGGCCTGTAATTTCTTTTCTTCGGCCGCTGTATAATTCAAAAGCGCCATACCTTACTTTAAGATAAGCTTCAGGAAGTAAAAACTGATTGGCTTTGCCCACATTAGCTACGGCGTTGATGCCGTATCCGTAAGAGAATTTTCTTAGTTTATGGCTTGATGATGTTTTGGTAGAATCATATTCTTTGATAAGCCCTGCCCTTAGGGTAAAGATGGGGTTTTCAATCGGAACAGTACCATACTGATTAGAACGTATCAAAAATGGTGTTTTGCCTGAACTGGACGCAAAGACTCCGCTTTCGATATGAAGCTTTGTGCCATTGGTACGGTTCTGGCTAAAAGCAAAAGATATCGAAAGAAATATTAAAATACCAGTTCTGTAAAAAAAACTCATATATAGGGCTTTAGCAAAAAAATATCTTTTAAAAAATTTGGGTTGCTGCAATTTACGAAGTCATAATCCAATTATTCATCCTCAGGCTATCTAATTAAAGATGAAATTAAAAAGTGGGTTTAACCGTGCTGATTCTTAACAATTAACATTTAATTCACAATAATCATGAGCAGTCGTTTTTCTCTCAATAGCATTTATAGTCTTCCTGGCAAAATTATTCATTGCAATATAGCAAAGATACCGTAGCCTGCAAAATGAATCGGGCATTAGGGGTTATTATATCAAATGCCCTTAATTAAACTTTAAGACAGTCTTTCTGTTTATATTTTCTTTGAGGCTATCGTTAAGGTATGCCGAGAACAACAGGGCACCTGCATTATTCAGGTGGGTTTCGTCTTTCCATTTATCAGGTTGTTGTAAGTCTGCTAACTTAGATACATTGCTCATATCAATAACTCTGGCCGGGGTTTTTTGGGCAGAAACGAATGCTTTTAGTTTATCGCTATAAACTTTGTGGTAATAGATGTTTTTGAAATTCGGCGGGAAAACGATATAAAGTTTTACATTGAATTTCGCACATTGATTGATTACATGCCCGAGAGAGAGCCTTTAGCTTTAGGTTATCAAGTTTAATAGGTTCAACTTTGTGCTTCCCGCTTTCATGTCTGATTTTTGACGTATCTAATCTGGCTATCAGAGGAGAAAAACCTAATGGATTTATCATTTTTTTTTCGTTTATGTAATTAAATATAATTGGATAAACCTTGAAATTATATTTAAACATATCAGATTGTACCAGCATTGTTTCTTTCCATCCAATTTCTTTTACATATTCTTTTAATAACCCGCTTTCAGCATAAAACGGATAAAGTGCTCTAAGCTCCTGATTATTCTGTTTCTGCCGAGATTCATCAAAATAATTAGCATCAAGTTGCAGTATTACCGATAAGTTTTTCAATTAAGTATGATTAGGGTTTAGAAAAAAGCCGTAAATGTTTCTGACGGATATTGCTATTTGCCTTCCATAAAGCTGAAAATCATAGATTTAAGCTGGGCATTTGACCTATTATCCGCCAGTATGCCAGAATATATCAGTCTTTAGAGGTTGTAATGCTAATTATCTTAGTTGAAGTAAGATAAATTAAGGTATAGGCAAAAAGGTTAATTTTGAAAGTCAGGGCACAAAATAACAGAAATATAAGCGAATTTAGCCTACAACTCTGGCAGAAAATTCTATGTTTTCAGGTCGAAAACAATAGTTTATAGACATAAAAAAAGAAGATAATACAAACTAAGTGGTTTTTTACATGAAGCTTGAAGCCGGAAATTTTTAAAATTAGACGAGTTTTAAATTTCCTGATGCACGTCCCAGTATTTTTTTTGCGTCAGAGTGCAGCCAGTCATTTAGCAACGATTCATAAATATCTCTGAAATCAACTGAAAATTTCAAATCGCCCTCATCCAGATTGGTTAAATCAGGGGCTTCATTCAATATTTCAGGGCGTTTGAGGCTACCGCCTATTAAAAATAAATTATTAGCTGTACCGTGGTCTGTACCGGCACTGGCATTTTCTTTTACTCTTCTGCCAAATTCTGAGAAAGTCATAATCACCACATCGTTAATTTTATTGTTTTTTTGCAGGTCATTAACGAATACCTGTATGGCCGAAGAGTAGTTCTGTAGAAGCCTTTCCTGCTGATTTAGCTGATTAAAGTGGGTGTCGAAACCAGAAACGCTTACATAATATACTCTGGTGGGCAGGTCTGATATAATAAGTTCTGCAATAGTTTTCAGGCGCTGGCCCAGTTCTCCGACCGGATAAGTGGCCGAAGATTTATAAATTTTTGATTGAGTATGTAAGAACTCGGCTGATGACGATGTTTCAGCAAGGGTTTTATACATATATGACAGATTCTGATTGGCTGACACCGGCGCAACACCTGCAACCTTACTAATAAACGGACGGCTTACCAGCCGGTATAATTTTTCGGTATCTTTTACTGCCAATGCCTTTACATTTTCGCCTTTCACTGACAAACTTAAGGTGTCGTCAATTTCCAATGCCTGATAAGGTGTACAATGCCCGGCGCAGTTGGCATCCAGGTATCGTCCCAGCCATCCGGTATTCAGGTATTCGGTTGATTCACTGGCGGTATGCCAAATATCCATAGAGCGGAAATGAGAACGGTCAGGGTTTGGGTAACCAACATTATTAATGATACTCACCAGGCCATCGTCATATAATCGTCTGAGGCCGTCCATGGCAGGGTTAAGGCCAAGTTCGTCGTTTAGTTTTAGTACTTTGTCGGGCGCAATACCAATATTGGGCCGGGCTTTATAATAAATATCGTTTGTGTATGGAATTACCGTGTTTAGGCCGTCATTACCTCCTGACAACTGAACAACAACCAAAACCTTGCCGTTCACCGGCTCTACACCCGGGTGTTGTGTTTCGTAGGCTTTCAGAAAATGAGGAACCAGCATACCGCCTATGGTTGCCAATGCCGATTGCTTGATAAAATCTCTTCTTGATGCCATTATTGATAAGTCCGTTTAAATGTAAATAAAAAAGTCTAACAGGTTATGCCTAGCATAGTTGGTATTCAGGGAGCATCCATAAATACATGGTTGTTTTTTTCATGGCATCAGCCTGTGGCCCGGCCTTAACGCGGCTCTCAATTTCTTTCATTATACTTTCATCGGGCATTGCCTGAAGCAAATAATTTGTCATTTCTTCCAGCAGGTTAGTTTTTTTGCCTGCAAAATATGGCGCTAATTTTTGCCAGTCAGATTCACCACTGAACCCTCTTTTACGTGTCTGGTACTCCGTATTGATGTCGCCATCGCTTTTAGCACTTATTTCGGGTTGCCTGTCTGTAAAAATAAGAGACGGAAGCTGCATTCTGAACAAAAGACTGGAGCTGTCGATCCAGTTTTTTCCTCCAGGCCACCCCGCTACATTGGGCGGATACAGTAATATCTGACCTAACAGCCGCTCAATAAGCAAAGGCGCCTCCGGGTCATCAAAATGTATTTGCATGGTTCTTTTCATGCCTACCAGTAATTCTATAGGTGACTTAATATGCGACCCGATGTTGCGCGCATCGAAGAACCAGTCGGAAGTAAAAATATGTTGAAGCAAAAGCGAAATTTCATAACCCGATTCATAAAACCGTTCAGCAAGTTTGAGTATTTTTTCAGTATGCCAGGGGTTGGCGGTATCTTCATTCACAAGCTGCCTGTAAATTTTTTCTGTTACAAAAACGGCAGTTTCTTTTTTTTCAAGAATCATAGAGATAACGTCTTCTCCCTTAAAGTTTCCGGTTTTGCCAAAAATGGTTTTATCGCCGTCGTCATGTTGTTTTTCTTTAAATACAAACTGGCCGTTTGTGTCAAAGTCCCATCCTGTAAAAGCTCTGGCTACCTGTTTAATGTCTTTTTCGGTGTAGTTGCCTCTGCCAAGTGTAAACAACTCCATCAATTCTCTGGCAAAGTTTTCATTCGGACTTTTTTTTCGGTTCTGCCTGTTATTCAAAAACTGTAGCATTGATGGTTCTTTAGAAACCGCAAGCAGCAAATCTCCGAACTTCCCCAAAGCATATTTACGAAGGGTATTTACATAGCTTTGCGAATAATAGGCATCCTGACTTCTGGATACCAGATGCCCATGCCAGTAAAATGCCATTTTTTCTCTCAGAACCTCTTTGCCCGAACTCATTTTTTCAATCCAGGCAATATTAAGTCTGGTTTGGTCTTCCTTTCTTTGCTTCTCAATTTCAAGTTGCTTTTCTTTTAGGCGCGTTAGGTCTGTTTTGTCTTTTGATTTAGAAAAGGTATCTGTCGTATCCGGGGGCTTCACCACTTCGATAGGGCTGAAAGATTCTGAATCTTTCAGGAGCCTCTTGAAAATTCTTTTGGCAGAATGGTGTTTGGCCTCTTTTATGGTTGAGAGTGGCGCTCCGAATCCCGCTCTCCAGAACAAGTGCTGGGTTTGCTTTTGTAACACGGCTTGTTATTTATGTGTGCAGTGTTAGATAACAATACAGTTTGTCGGTTTAATTCTGAATGATTTAATCTCAAAATTTTAATCTTAAACCCGGATAAACCAGGTTTTGAATTTGATTAAAACCTTAAATCTGTTTATTTCAATTATTTCTATGGGCTAAAAATCGTTATCTTTGCACTCTGTTTCAGGCAGGATTTGTAAAGCCTGCCGATATTCGCTTTTACATATGCATTATAAAGAATATAAATCTGTTAACTACGCAGCCATCGCTGACGAAATTCTGGAGTTCTGGAAAAAGAATAAAGTATTTGAGCAATCGGTAGAGGTAAGAGAAGGCGCACCTGCTTTTACATTCTATGAGGGGCCTCCGTCTGCTAACGGAGCGCCGGGTATCCACCACGTAATGGCTCGTACAATTAAAGATATTTTCTGCCGGTACAAAACCCTGAAAGGCTTTCAGGTAAAACGTAAAGGTGGTTGGGATACCCACGGCCTGCCGGTTGAACTGCAAGTGGAGAAAGAACTGGGTATTACCAAAGAAGACATTGGGATTAAGATATCGGTTGAAGAGTATAACCGGAAATGCCGTGAAACGGTGATGCGCTTTACCGACCAATGGAATGACCTGACCGAAAAAATGGGTTACTGGGTAGACCTTGATAACCCGTACATTACCTACAAAAACGAATATATAGAGTCTATCTGGTATCTGATTAAAGAGTTCTACAAAAAAGGCCTGCTCTATAAAGGGTATACCATTCAGCCATACTCGCCTGCTGCAGGAACGGGGCTTTCGTCTCATGAGTTAAACATGCCCGGCACTTACAAAGAAGTGAAAGATACTTCTCTTACGGCGCAGTTTAAGGTGAAGAAATCAGACAAGTCTGACTTTTTGTTTGAAGCAGCCCAAGGCAATGAGGTGTACATATTGGCCTGGACAACCACCCCGTGGACACTCCCTGCCAACTCAGCGCTTACGGTAGGTAAAAACATTGACTACGTATTGGTAAAAACGTTTAATCCGTACACCTACCTGCCAGTAAATGTGGTTTTGGCAAAAGTGTTGGTGAGTAAATATTTCTCTGAGAAAGGGCTGGACGGTGATTTTGACGGCTTTGCTGCGTCAGACAAAAAACTGATTCCGTGGACAATCCTTACAGAATTTAAAGGCGCTACATTAGAGGGTATTGAGTATCATCAGTTATTGCCCTATGTTCAGCCGGATGCAGCTGCTTTCAGAGTTATTATAGGCGACTTTGTTACTACTGAAGACGGCACAGGGGTTGTACATACTTCACCAACCTTCGGTGCTGACGACTTCCGGGTTGCACAGCAAAATGGTATTCCGCCGATAATGGTGAAAGACGAAAACGGCAAAGAGGTGCCTATTGTTGATAAGCGTGGCCGCTTTGTAAAAGAAATTTCTGACTTTGCCCTGGAGTATGTTAAAGAGGCATATCTGACAGACGACGAAAAAGAAACAGAACGCCAGAAACAGGGCCGAGACAAATATCTGTCGGTAGATGAGCGCATCGGTATCAAACTGAAAACTGAGAATAAAGCGTTCAATGTTCAGAAGTTTGACCACCCTTACCCACACTGCTGGCGTACTGATAAGCCTGTGTTGTATTATCCGCTTGATAGCTGGTTTATTCGCACCACGGCCATGAAAGACAGGCTGGTGGCCTTGAATAAGACCATTAACTGGCAGCCTGAAAGCACCGGGACGGGTCGTTTCGGCAACTGGCTTGAAAACGCCGTAGACTGGAACCTGTCTCGCAGCCGTTACTGGGGCACTCCGCTACCTATCTGGCGGAGCGAAGACGGTGAAGAGGTTTGCATTGGCTCATTGGAAGAACTGAAAAACGGTATTCTGCATGCCCTGAAAGATGAGGCACTATCTGCCGAACAAAAGCAGAAGAACGAGTATTTTCTTGCATTGCTGGCCGATAACAAAGAAGACCTGCACCGCCCTTATGTAGATGAGGTGTATCTGGTATCTACCAGCGGTAAAGTAATGCAACGCGAAACCGACCTGATTGACGTATGGTTTGACTCTGGCGCTATGCCGTTTGCACAGTGGCATTATCCGTTTGAGAACAAAGAGATTTTTGAAAATAATTATCCGGCTGATTTTATTTCGGAGGGTGTAGACCAGACACGTGGGTGGTTCTTTACCCTGCATGCCATATCTGGTATGTTGTACGACTCTATTGCCTTTAAAAACGTGGTGTCGACAGGGTTGGTGCTTGACAAAAACGGCAACAAGATGTCTAAACGCCTGGGTAATGCTGTCAATCCGTTTGAGACGCTATCTCAATATGGTGCCGACCCAACCCGCTGGTATATGATTACCAACGCCGAGCCTTGGGACAACCTCAAGTTTAACATGGATGGTATCACAGAAGTGCAACGTAAGTTTTTTGGTACACTTACCAACACTTACAATTTCTTTGCGCTGTATGCCAATTTGGATAATTATAAAATGACAGAGGCCGACCGTGTGCCTTATGAGCGTTTGCCTGAAATGGACCGTTGGATTTTGTCTAAATTATATACGCTTATCAAAGAGGTTGAAGAGCAATACGAGACCTACAACCCTACTAAAGCAGGGCGTTTGATACAGGATTTTGTATGCGACCAACTCTCTAACTGGTATGTGCGTTTGTGCCGCCGTCGTTTCTGGCAAGGCGAAATGACCGAGAACAAAAAGGCAGCTTATGAAACACTACAGCACTGTCTGGTTGCGGTTTCGCAGTTGATGTCGCCGATTGCTCCTTTCTATGGAGACTGGTTGTATAGAAACATGACTGATTGCATCCGTGAGGAAGCTAAAGCCAGCAAAACCCGTTTCTTGCATGAGTCGGTGCACTTTACTGAATGGCATAAATATGACGAAACACTGGTAGATGCTGATTTGGAAGAATCGATGGATTTAGCCCAGAGAATATCATCGCTGGTGCACTCATTGCGTAAAATACATAAAATTAAGGTTCGTCAGCCATTGCAAAGAATCCTGATTCCGGTGCTTTCTGAAAGTACGCGTGAGAAGATTCGTCATGTGGAAGAAATCATTAAGTCGGAAGTAAACATTAAGGCTGTGGAATATCTGGATGATGACTCGGGTATCCTGAAAAAGAAAGTGAAGCCAAACTTTAAAGTACTGGGCCCTAAATACGGCAAGGACATGAAAGAGGTGGGCAGCTTTATAAATGTTATAACAGCAGAACAACTGAAAGAACTGGAAAAAACCGGCGAACTGGCCACGCAGTCAGCACTGGCAGCGTTTACACATCTGAAACTGGAAGACGTTGAGATTCTGACAGAAGACGTACCGGGCTGGTTAGTAGCCAGCGAAGGTGGGCTAACAGTTGCGCTGGATATGACCATTTCTGAAGAACTCCGTTATGAAGGTATCGCCCGCGATTTTGTAAACCGTATTCAGAACTACAGAAAAGATAATGGTTTTGAAGTAACCGATAAAATCAGGATATCGTTAGCCAACAATAATGAAACGTTGGTAGCGGCAGTTCAGGCCAATAAAGATTATATCTGCCAGGAAGTGCAGGCGCTTTCGCTGGTTTTAAGCGATTCGGTTGAACAAGCCAGTGAAATTGAAATGGACGAGTTCCTGTTGCTTGTAAATGTTGAAGTAGCAAAGTAAATGCTGATTAAACAGATACAGAAAAGGTGGAGCAATCTCCACCTTTTTTTATGTTTTAGCAATGTGCTTTATGCCATCCAGTAACCTGTCTAAATCGTTAAGAGTAGTGTACACATGAGGTGTTACCCGCACGCCATCTAACTTTTCCCATTTAACGGGCGAAGTATGTATTTTGAATTTCCCGAGCAATTCGCCTTCAATTTTGCCTGCTTCCAGGCCTTCTATGCCAAAATGCGCCAATGCACCCGAGTATTCGGCTTTTAAAGGCGTATTCAGCTTAAACTTTGTAATACCTGAAGCCTCTTTGGCCCAGTAGTTTTTCAGATACCGCAACCGGGCTTCTTTACGGGCATTGCCAATAGCCAACTGGAAATTAAGTGCCTGCCCTATGGCTTGCTCTATCATAAAAGGTCTGGTACCGAGGTTCTCAAATTTACGGATATTGTCAGAGGTGGGCTTATCGTTAGGTATCAACGGAAACACCTTGCTGATTTTCTCTTTCTTTATCCATAACATACCCGAGCCTATCGGTGCCGACAGCCATTTATGCAGGCTGGTGCCGTAGTAATCACCTCCTAAATCAGGTATTTTATATTCCAGATGCGCAAAAGAATGAGCACCGTCTATCAGTACTTCAATGCCTCTTTTGTGGGCTTCGTCTGCTATGCGTTTGGCAGGTAAAATTTGCCCGTTCCAATTTACAATATGGGTAATATGCACCACTTTGGTTCGGGGTGTCATTTTCTCCACAAATTTCTTCACAATCAGGTCGTTGTCTTCTAACGGCAGGTCTAAATCAACATAGTTGATTTTCAGTCCATCACGCATTTCTCGCATCCGCCAGGCATGTAGCATATTCGGGTAATCGTAGCGGGTCATTACTACTTCATCACCTCTTTGTAAGGGCAAACCCAGAATCACCGTATCCAAGGCCTCGGTTGCATTACGGTTGATAGCAATTTCTTCCGGCGATACCCCCGCATATTTTGCCAGATTCTCTCTCAGTGGTTCTCTTCCCTGGTCTAATATGCGCCACATAAAGTAACTCGGCGCTTCGTTGGCAAATTTTCCATAACGTTCTACGGCATTTTGTACCACCAGGGGTGCAGGGCTTACGCCACCGTTATTCAGATTAATAATTTGCGGCGATACTGTATAAGCCTGCTGAATCTGATACCAGTAGTCTTCGTCAGATGCCAGTTCCAACGCTGATTTATTGGTTTTAAATGAGCCGATGGTTACGAGCTCGTCGGCTGAAAGCGCCTTTAATGTGGGTAAGAGCGATGCTCCGGTGAGCGCAGATACACTGCGGATGAAGTGCCGGCGTGAGTTCATTGATTCAGTAGTTTAGGAATTGAGTGTTTGCGAATATAAGTAAAAGCAAAACAGATACAAATGGAAGAATTATTTTTATTGCTGATTAGACCGGATGTCTATAAAATACATTACTAAATCCAAAAAAAACACAAAATGCCAATGTATATACAGGTATGCACTTTAGCTGAAGTGGCTTACAGCACCTCCGGAGTAAACACTCAATAAACCAAAATACTGAAAGAACAAAGAAATTGAAAGACAGATTGATATATAAAAGCCGACTCAAAATCTGATTTGAGCCGGCTTTTATATATCAATAGAACGAGAATAATTTTATTTACCTGAATACAATTTCGCTACTGCATCCCAGCTCACTACATTCCAGAATGTATCTACGTAGTCAGGGCGTTTGTTCTGGAATTTCAGATAATAGGCGTGTTCCCAAACATCAAGACCCAGAATCGGTGTTCCTTTTTTATCTGCCACGTCCATCAAAGGATTATCCTGATTAGGAGTAGACGTAATAAATAACTTACCATCGGCATCGGCTGCTAACCATGCCCAACCCGAACCGAAACGTCCAAGAGCCGCTTTTTTAAACTCATCTTTGAAAGTATCAAAAGAGCCAAAAGCCTCATCAATTGCTTTGCCCAGGTCGCCGGTAGGGGCACCGCCACCATTAGGAGACAAAATGTTCCAGAATAAATCATGGTTGAAATGGCCACCACCGTTGTTTCTTACCGGAGCAGGGTATTTGCTGATATTTGTTAGCAATTCTTTTAAACTTAAACCTTCTAATTCAGTACCTGCAATGGCATTGTTGAGATTAGTTACATAGGTTTGGTGATGACGGTCATGGTGGATTTCCATTGTTGCCTTATCAAAATGAGGCTCCAGTGCGTCACTTGCGTAAGGGAGCGGATCGAGTGTGTATGCCATATCTTAAAGAAAGTTTTAATTGTGATTATCAAATAACTTAGTGTTGAATGTAACGCCGTAGCTATTAGTTTAACGCGAAGCGCTAAAATTATGTTCGCAAATTTCTGAAAAAATTCTTCATTAGTGTTTCGCAATCCTTTTCCAGAATGCCTTTTACGAGCGTAGTTTTAGGATGAAGAATATTGGGAGAAACCCTGGAAAAACCACGTTTCGGGTCAGATGCCCCATATACAATCCGGTCAATCTGCGACCACCCCAACGCCCCGGCGCACATCACACAAGGTTCAAGCGTTACATATAAAGTGCAGTCTTTCAGGTATTTGGCGCCCAGAAATTGTGAAGCAGCCGTAATGGCAATTATCTCGGCATGTGCTGTTACGTCGTTCAGTTGTTCGGTCTGGTTGGTGCCTTTGCCTATAATTTTGCTGCCGCCTGCTACTACAATTGCACCCACCGGAATTTCCCCGGCTTCGCCTGATTGGATGGCTAAATCCAATGCCTTAGCCATAAAGTATTCGTGCGAGTATAGCGGATAAGAGAGACCCAAATTGGTAAATGGTTAATGGTACAATGCGCAAAGATAATCTGTCAAAAATTAAGCACCGATTTTAACATAGTTTATTAATTGTTTAACTGTCATTTTTTTTCAGATTTAGAGTTTAGCCCAAATCATATTAAGATTATGTGAATTTTTATTATTCCTATATAGTCTTCAATAAAAAGTATAATATAATTGCCTTGTATTTTGCTGTGGAATTCTGCTTTAGTTACTGATAAATATTTTGTCTAATAAGGACTAAAATTTTTACAGTTAAGATTTCTACTCTCTGAACTTGAAGAACATAATAAGCCAATCTAACTAAGGTGTTTTTAATAAACTCATAAATATTTATTGCTTGACTTTTAAATTTTAATTCAATGAAAAGAGGAAAATTTATCCAAAATTTGTTGCTAATTTCTGGTGGAATTAGTGCATTATCCTGTGAAAAATCTTTAATAGAGGAAAATTCTGTTAGATAAAGAGTTAGAAACTCTATCAATAGAAGAGGCAAAAAAATGGTTTTATAGCCAATCTGAATTTAATTTGTCTGCTTTACGAGAAAAAAAAGAGACAGGAAAGAGGAATTATTTGAGAAAGGTGAATTGGGATAATGCAATGAATCTAATGGACAAATCCAAGAAGTCGTTTATTTCAATACCAATGGAGTATGAAGATGAAAATAGGCCAGGAATCATTTACTACGATGAAAAAACATCGTATAGAGAGAAAATGCCTAAAGAATTTGTTCATCCAATTGTTGAATTCTTTGTAGTCTATAAAGAAAAAAATAAGATAAAATACGAGTTGGCTCAAATTGCATACGATAGATTTAAAATAGACCCGAAAGAATCTATTTTAAGAAGTGAAAATTTTGACGGGTGGATTTTAAAAACAGATTGGAATGATGCTTTAAGAGAAGGTGTATTTTATAAAAATGGTAAGCCAAGGCAAACGTTTAATGTTGGTGGAACATCTAATTCCAGAGTAAAGAAGTGCAACCAAGTGACTATTACTTATCAAACAGTTTCCGGGACTTCTTGTGGGGTTAATTGTGCTGAAATAACGGTTACATTACATACTGTAAGTGAACTAGTATGTCCCAACGATACCCCTGCTTCTGATTATCCCTCTAATTTTGGCAATTATACTTCTGGAGGAGGAGATGGCAGTAGTACAACTTATTATTATGTAGAGCAATATCCCATACGAAGTTATAATATACATAGAGCTGCATGTCGAGGTGGATCAGAAAGAAGTACTTTGAATAGTCAGATTGAAGATGCAATATTTGCTACCGGATTAGCGGCTAATGTAACAGGATTTTCCTTAGATAAAGCAGATGCAATTGCAAGAGCAGTAGGGGGCAGTTTAGCTGATTATAAAGGTTTGATAAATGGAGTTGGTATAGCTGGCATCGTCATTGACACTGTGCAATTAGGCATAGGAGTATGGGACGGGAATTTTACTTTCGAAGAAGATGGACTTAATGCCATACAATTAGGGCTTGGTATTGTAGGATTGGCTGCAGGGGGATGGATTGCTGTTGTAGCTGGTGCTGTTACAATTGGCATTTCAGTTTATTCCCAAACTACTGATAATCAATCGATATGCCAATAGAGTTTTAAATATGAATATAATAGCTTATTTAAGTTTATACAAATAGGCTATTATACTACTTAAAAGATTAATTTTTACTCTACTTCTATTGGTTGTCCAGTATTATTAAAGTTAGAAATATATCGTTTATTGTATTTAAGATTAAATAATTCATTTTTCATTTCAACCATTATGATATCATTTCTATTAAAAATTAGAGATAAGTGCTGGTTTTATACACATCAATTATATCCAAATGATTCTGAAATTAGTAATTTTAATGATTTTAGGATGCGCTTTTCTTTGTACTTTCTACCACCTGTAATTTTAATTATTGGCATAATCGGATGGTTTTTTAGCATATTTTTAAATAATCCAAGTAAAATAGGCATCAATAATTTTTATATTCTTGTTCCACTATCAGTGATTTTTTACATAGCATATAGATATTTATTTAACAAACTTTTTGAAAAGCTAGCCAAATATCCATATAATGATTTGCATGATTCAGGCTACCAAAAGAATAGGATATTTTGTGTTACATTAATACTTGCAGAAGTTATTGTGGTTTTTGTTCTTATTTTCTTTTTATTCAAAATCAGATATACAATCTCCAGATAAGCATTTTGAGTAACCGAAAAAAATATTATATTAGTAGTGATAATATAGACTTATTTGGCTGGAAAAGTATCCTGTATAATCAAACAACATTTGAAATTCCTTTTACTTCTTCGCGATTTCCTCTATAGTTTTTTGCTTAAAAAACATGGCGAAACTTACGCCAAAAGAGAATACAAATATGTGTTTGGAGGCATTTTATGTTTATATTATATGATATTCTTAACAGTTGTCGCTACCTTACAATTCAAACTGAAATTTGCGATTGTAGTGATGAGAAAAGATATATACTCCCTAATCTTGAATGGAATCGTATTATTTGCTCCATTTTTGATTTTATTATATCTCATTCATAGATTACTTCCTCCCTTGGATACAATTGACATTGAAGAATCAACTACGTTTCAGAAAAAAAGAACTGTCATTATCTTCTTTGTTTCAGGAATAATATTGTTGTTTCTTATTCCTTACTTACTCTCAGTCGTAATAGAAAAAGTATAGCTAATTTAATTTTACAAAGGTATTCTCACAACCCAAACTTCGCCGATAACTCCAGCATCCTTTCAATGGGTTTGCGGGCCTCAGCAATAATTTCAGGCGTTAAAGTTATCTCCGGCGCTTCATCTCTCAGGCACAAATAAAGTTTCTCGAGTGTGTTGAGCTTCATGTGCGGGCAGTCTGAACAAGCCTGGCAAGCATGACCATTCTTAGACGTAGGCGCCACTATGAACTTCTTGTCAGGCACGGCTTTGCGCATCTGATGCAAAATGCCCGACTCAGTAGCCACAATAAATTCTTTCTCAGGGCTGTTAATTACGTATTTTAATAATCCGGTTGTAGATCCGATATAGTCGGCCAGTTGCAAAACAGATTCTTCGCTTTCTGGGTGCGCCACAACCAGCGCGGCAGGGTGTTTGGCTTTTAAATCCTGAATCATTTTACCAGAGAAGGTCTCATGCACCATACAGGCGCCGTCCCACAAAACCATGTTCCGGCCTGTTACTCTGTTAATGTATCCGCCCAGGTTTTTATCAGGGGCAAAAATTATCTTCTGGTCTTTCGGGAAACTCTCCACAATCTTTACCGCATTGCTGCTGGTGCAAACCACGTCTGTCAGGGTTTTCAGAGCTGCAGAGCAGTTTACATAAGATATCACAATGTGGTCCGGGTGTTGTGCTTTAAACGCCGCAAATTCATCGGCCGGGGCTGACTCCTCCAAAGAACACCCGGCGTTCATATCCGGAAGCACCACTTTCTTTTGCGGCGACAATATCTTTGCTGTTTCTGCCATGAAGCGCACACCGGCAAAAACAATCATGTCGGCATCTGTTTTAGCTGCCTGCTGAGAAAGCCCCAGGCTGTCGCCTATGTAATCGGCAATGTCCTGAATTTCAGCTACCTGATAATAATGAACCAGAATAACGGCATTCTTTTCTTTCTTCAGTCGTGCTATTTCAGCAACATAATCAATATTTTCCTTTACCATCTTCATTCTATTTGTAAAAACTGTCAATAAAACGCAAAACCTTTACTGGTTTTAGCTGCAAAGATATTGCTACTTTTGTATCTTTAATGCAATAACAATTTTTACTTACGCAAAATCTCATTCATACTGAAATAGTTTCCCGGGTCAGCCAAAACAATAGGCCTTACAAGCCGAAGTTTGCCTGATTGAAAGCAGAATTTGTTTAGTATTAAAATGATGGTTTAATTTGACAGAAAAAACCGATTATATGTTATCAAAAACCTTTGGGGCTGCTGTATATGGAGTAAATGCCACCTTGATAACAGTTGAAGTAAGTGTAGTACAAGGCATCGGGATGTCTATAGTAGGGCTGCCTGATGGTGCTGTGAAAGAAAGTCAACAACGTATTGATGCTGCGCTAAAAAACTGCAATTATCAGATTTCCAGACAAAAAACGGTTATTAATCTGGCTCCGGCCGATATCCGGAAGGAAGGGTCGGCTTATGATTTGCCGATGGCTGTGGGTATTCTGACAGCCGGAGAGTTAATCAGCCCGGTTAAAAATCTGGAAGAATATGTGATTCTGGGCGAACTGGCCCTTGATGGTACCCTTCGGCCCATTAAGGGCGTGCTGCCGATTGCTATAGAAGCGCGGAGGTCAAAGCTGAAAGGTTTTATTCTGCCGGCTGAAAATGCCATGGAGGCCTCTATTGTTAATAACCTGGATATTATAGGGGTAAAAACCTTAACAGAAGCCATTGATTTTATAATCGGTGAGAAAGAAATAGAACCGCTGGTAACAGATACACGTGATATTTTCTATAACTCGATTAACGAATATGAAGCAGATTTCTCTCATGTGCAGGGGCAGGAGAATATCAAACGGGCCATGGAAATTGCCGCAGCCGGCGGGCATAATGTAATTATGATAGGCCCGCCGGGGGCAGGTAAAACCATGCTGGCCAAACGTATTCCGTCTATCTTACCTCCGCTGACACTGCATGAAGCGCTTGAGACAACCAAGATTCATTCGGTAGCCGGAAAACTGGGCGTGAAGGCCTCATTAATTGCCCGACGGCCTTTCAGGGCGCCACATCATACTATTTCAGATGCGGCTTTGGTAGGAGGGGGAGGGTTTCCGCAACCCGGTGAAATTTCGCTGGCGCATAACGGGGTTTTATTTCTGGATGAATTGCCCGAGTTTAAACGCACCGTACTGGAAGTAATGCGCCAGCCACTGGAAGAACGGAAGGTGGTGATATCAAGAACAAGACAGGCGGTTGAGTTTCCGGCCAATTTTATGCTCATTGCCAGCATGAACCCATGCCCCTGCGGATTTTATAATCATCCGGAAAAAGAATGTACCTGCCCGCCCGGAACCGTTGGCAAATATCTGAACCGGATTTCAGGCCCCTTGCTCGACAGGATTGATTTGCACGTTGAGGTTACACCGGTAAGTTTCGACCAGATATCATCTACCCGTAAGAATGAGTCATCGGCCGTTATCAGAGAAAGAGTAATAAAAGCCCGTGAGATACAAACAAATAGGTTTGAAAAATACCCGGATATTCATTCTAATGCTATGATGCCGCCCGAAATGGTGAAAGAAATATGTGAAATAGGTGATGCCGGAAAGGCGCTTCTGAAAAAAGCCATGGAGCGGCTGGGTTTATCGGCCAGAGCTTACGACCGGATTCTGAAAGTATCGCGCACCATTGCCGATCTGGCAGAGTCGGAAGAAATAAGGATTGAGCATCTGGCAGAAGCCATTCAGTTCAGAAGTCTGGACAGAGAAAGCTGGGCGGGCTGATGATTGAAATTTGCCTAAAAAGAGAAGGCTGTTCTTGATTTTGATTGCTCAAAACTCAATGACAGCCTTCCTGATTATCTCTGAAAATCAAATTTACTAAACTTTCCAGCCATCGCGGTAAGAAGTTCTTCCTACAAACTGGTTGGCTTCTTCCAGGTTCGTAATTCTCATGTTCTCTCCATCCCAAAGTAGTTTTTTGCGTGCGTAGAATTCCGCCTGCCCTTTGCTGTTTTCTCTCTTAAGCAGATAGCTTCTAATAGCCAGGTTACCCATTAAAACAGTTTCGGTCATTGGTCCTGCATAATCAAAAGATGATGTAAGGCCTTTGTGCTCTTTGCTGTTAAAACCTGCTTTACAGGCATCTACCCATCTGCGTTGATGTCCGTATTCAGGTTCTATGTCCTTAGGCAAATCAGGGCCTAATTCTTTAGTGCCATCATTCAGGAACAATTTAGGCATCATTGGCGAGCTGTCATTGATGTTCGTGGTTATAATGCCCTTTTCACCAATAATCATTACACCGTTGCTGCTGTTGGTGCCGCCAATATCCTCATTAGCCGGAATAATATCCGGGTGAGCCGGTCTGATACCGCCGTCCATCCATGTCATTTCAATAGGCGACTTGCTCTTGTCAGTAGCACCAAAATGAAGGGTAATAAACGAAGAAGCAGGGCAACCCTCAGGATTGTATTCAGGTGTCCACATTTTTGTGTAAACCGAGGCCACACTACATTCAGCATCAGTAGGGTATTTTAAACCCAGCGTTCTGAACGGAATGTCTATCAGGTGACAGCCCACATCGCCCAAGGCACCAGTACCATAATCCCACCAGCCTCTCCAGCCAAATGGATGCAGATTAGGTATATACGGTTTATATTCATTGGGCCCCAGCCACAGGTTCCAGTCTAAGTCTTTTGGTTTCAGGCTGTCGTCTGGTTTTGGCATAGCATTTCCTTGTGGCCATACCGGGCGGTTGGTCCATATCTGTACTTTGGCAATTTTACCCAGCTTGCCAGAGTCTACCCAAGCCTGTACGGTTTTAAGCAAAGGGTTAGATGCCCCCTGATTACCCATCTGGCTCACAATTTTATGCTTTCTGGCCATTTCGGTTAGCATACGTGCCTCGCGGATATTGTGCGTCATTGGCTTTTGCACATACACGTGTTTGCCGCGTTCCATGGCAAAAGCTGCTGCAGGCCCATGTACGTGGTCAGGCGTAGAAATAGTTACAGCATCAATGTCTTTTTGCTTATCCAGCATTTCGCGGTAGTCGGCAAAAAGCTTGGCATTGGGGAATAGCTTGACAGTTTCTTTGGCTGAGCCTGAAAAGTCGACATCGCAAAGTGCCACAATTCGTTCTCTGCCTTTTACTGAAGCATTGGTGATGTCGCTGCGGCCTTTACCTCCGGCACCGATAGCAGCAATGTTAAGCTGGTCGCTGGGAGAAATAAACCCTACACCACCGAGCACGTTCCGGGGAACTATAAAAAAAGAAGACGCAATGGCTCCTTTTTTAATGAATTCTCTCCGGGATTCACTTGATTTTTCTTTCATGTTTAAAACGCTGTATAAAAGGATTGAATGATTACGTTTTTAGGTATTAAGGTCTGAAGCAAAGCTAGTTGTTTTGGCTTTGCTAAAGTAAATAATTATGCACTTATAATGGGTCAGTGAGAAAATTATTTTATTGCCAATCAGCTAAATAGAATAAATTCCGCGCCTTATTACTGAAAGCAAAATAATTGTGGCGCCGCGCTTTACTTCTGATACTTCAAAACCCTGCTGGCCCATGGTATAAAGTGCTGCATATTCGGCCAATCGGTATGGCCTCCGTCGTGTTGTCGCCAGGCAAGATGCCCATCCAGCATATCTTTGTTTACAGGCGGCATCTTTTCTTTGGTGTAATCGTTCGATACCCCCAGGTCTTTTGCACCTAATAGCCTGAATACTTCTCCTGCGGCTATGGTTGCCATATAACTGCCCTGCTGGTCCAGCCAGCGGGCGTCTCCTTTCTCTGGTATGCCGTAACTGATAAACGTGGGTCTTGGCGCACATAAGGCAATCAATTCGTGCGAGTCAACGGGTAAGTCACATCCGGTTTTTCTGCCAAAAGAGGCTTCTTCCGCGCCGTATTTCATATAATTACCGGCCATCCAGTAGTATTCTCCGCCTGTAAGGCTTTCAACGGCTTCGCCAAACACCCGGCGGTGAAGCGTAGCACCCCCTTTGCCGGAAGAGCCAATCAGACCGATAGCGAAACGGGTTTCAAAAGCCAGTGTAACCAAAGCTGCTTTACCATAGCGTGAAACGCCCTCAATACCTACCCGTTTGGCGTCTACGGCGGGGTCGGTCTCTAAATAATCAAGGCCTCTTGCGGCACCCCAGGCCCATGCTCTCAAGGCTCCCCAGTCATCAGGTTTGCGGGGCTGGCCTTTATTGACCAGGCCTATAATACCACGGGTTATGCCTGCACCGTTATCAGCCTGTATACTGGCAGGGTCAATGGTGGCATAGCCCCAGCCTGCGGCCAGCAGTTGCTCGGTAGAGGGCGACTCGCCGTTTACCGGTGGCGCAAAGAAGTTAGGCCCCGGTAAGCGGGTAATAGGCAAGTACGCAGGGTATTGGTCAAAAACAGCCTTCAGAGAAGGGTCATGCTTAATCATCATGTCTTTAAAAGCGGCGTTGATTTTCTCCATGTGCTCCGGGCTGGGTTGTGCCGGGGCAGGGAACGACGGCCTGCCGAACATCATCAAAACCGGTACGGGGCCTTTTACATTGGCAGGTACCACCAACATCATATTGATGTCGACATTGATGAGCGGGTATTCACTATTGTCTACATGGCCTATTAGCTGTTTCGCTACCACAGGTATGCGTCCTATCAGTTCTTTGTCGGTTATTTTTACTGTCCAGGTTACGGCAGGTATTTTTTTAGGTAGTCGGCCGTACACCTCACGTTCCAGGTCTTCTATCAGTTCGGGGCGGCGCTTGTTCCACCAATCTTCGGGTGTGCTTACCTTTTTCCCGTTTTTGAGGGTTAGTGCATCGGGTAGTGCCGGACACGGATTCGCCATTGCCTCATCATAATTGGCATGATTCGGGGCAGATTCATTACCACTCGGGCCGGGTCTCAGGCGTTTAATACCCAGTTGCCGCATCATGTTTTCATGGTCCTGTTGGTCGGTAAAAGTTACAGGAGAGGGTAGTTGCGCCTTAGAAGAGGCCGCTTTTTGCGCCACAACGCATGTTGACAAAAGCCACAGAGCAAAGAAAATTCTTTTCATCGGTTTATAAGATTGAATGGTTTCTTTTTTAGGAGAGTCGTGGATTTACAGAACTGTCAGGGAGTATCAGTATTCTGATTTAAAGCTAAACCGGAAAGCGGGGATTTCAAAGTATTAGTGGATTTTTGTATAAAGGGAGTTTAGGCACTAAACAGCAAATCGCATCATGTTAAAGACGGTTTTTTACATCCATGCGTACATGTAATATACGGATTATTTCTGTTATACCCTCAGAAGATATTCTGTAGAAAATGTAGTGCTTACCATATAGTGCTTTTTTGTAGCCGGGTAACACATAATCAATAGGTTTCCCAATTATATGTCCATTTGCTATTGAGTTGAAAGATGCCAGTATGCCTCCAATATATTTATCGGCTTGTTCACATGACCATTCTTGAATTGTATAGCCCCAAATATCCTCTAAATCCTGTTGTGCAAGTTGCGAAATTCTGTATTCAGACATATATCAACCTACAGATTTTCGTCTTAACTTTTCCTGAAATTCCTGAGGATTAAAACCTTCAACAAACCCGCTCTGCTCGCCATCTCTCAATGCCTGTTTCAAAAGCTTTAGTTTTTCTTCTTCCTGCTCTAGTAAACGTAATCCGGCTCTAACCACCTCACTGGTTGATGCGTAACGGCCTGCTTCAATCTGTCTTTGAATGAAGGAGTCAAAATGAGACCCAATGGATATAGATGTATTTTTGCTCATGGTATTAATTGTTACCTAAACAAAAATACCAAAAATTGGTAACTTTGACAAATGCTCAACCAACAAAAAAGAGAAACATTCAATGCTTCTCTTTTTTGTTGGCGTTTACTCCTGCACATCACCCGTATAAAACTGCAGCAGTTTTTGCTGGTAGCGTACCTGAATAGTGGCCCGGGCCACATTTACTTTGGCTGATGCCAGCGAGTTTTGTGCCGTAAATAAATCTATTAAGGTAGCCAGACCATTCTGAAAGCGGCCTTGCTGTAACTCAAAAGCGGCTTGTGCTGCTGATAACTGCGCCTTTGCGGTGGTGTACTGTTGTTGTGCGGTTTCGTAGTCGGTTAAGGCTTGTTTAATTTCTGCTCTGATCTGGTCTTGCCTGTCCTGAATATCCAGTTGGCGGTTCATTTCTTCTATGCGGTTTTTGGCAACAGCCGTTTTGGTCTGGTTGCGGTCAAATATATTCCAAACCAGATTTAACCCTGCATATACGTTTACCTGATTGCCTAACTGGCGCAGCATATTGCGTTGCTCAATGCTGCTCAATACATCATTACCATTGATATTCTGCTGGAAAAGGTACCTGCCTGCGGTGGTTAAACCTCCCGTAGCAACCAGTTGGGGTTTTAAATTGGCCTTAATAATCGGGGTTCTCAAGGCAATGGCCTCACGTTGCTGCTTCAGTGTCAATAAATCATTTCTTCTGTTATAAGCTGAACTGATTGCCTCCTGCGTTGAATAACCAGGCAGGCTCTCGTCGGGTAAATCCTGAAAATCGTATTCCCCGGCTGGCAGGTTTAACCTGCGTATTAAGAATATCTTGTGGTTCTGTAGCAGGTTTCTGGCAGCAATTACCTGTTGTTCGTCCAGTCGGGTTTGTGCCTGTTGCTGGTAAAGTTCATTGGGTAATCTAAGGCCGGCTTTTACCAGGCCTGTCAGCACGGTATCACGTTCTTTAGACAGTTGCCAGTTCTGGTCGGCAATCTCAATTAACCGGCGATCGAGCGATAATTGAAGAAAAGCCAGGCTCAAGTCATTGGTCAGCTGCTGACGAGTAAATTTAAGCTGAGTGGTTGCCGCTTCTTCTGTTTTTTCTGATACCAGCACCTGATACCTACGGGCAGCGCCATCGGCCAACACATAGTTACTGTTGGCCTGCAGGTTTAACCCTGTATAAGTACTGGCTACCAGAGAAGGCGTAGCCACGGTAAGCAGGTTACTGCCCGACTGGAAATTGAAGCCGCCGTTAAATGTAGCATTAGGCAGGAAGAGGTTCTTGCTTCCGTAAACATCCCAACTGGCCGATTCAACGCTATTCTGTGCTTTTTTAATGCCCACATTCTGCTGCATGGCCATTTGCAGCGTTTCCTGAAAACTTAATGTTTTTACCTGTGCCGAAAGAGTGAATCCACAGCCCCAGATACATAAAATCAATATGACTCTTTTCATTATTTAGTTGCCGGTTTATTAACCACTTTTACCAGTGTGCTATCTATTAATGAGTTTCCTACGTTCAGGGCCACCACGTCTCCTTGGTTCAGACCTGCATAAACCCGGTAATGAAGCCCGTCTCCTGCACCTATTTTGATGGGTCTGTAAAACACACGTTTGTCTTTAATAACAGGTGCAAAATACTTATCACCTTTCACCACCAATGCCTGAGCAGGCATGCTCAGAAACTCCTGTGCAGGCAGGTGAATCAGCACTTTCAGAAAACTGCCTGCCAGTATCTGGTTGTTGGCATTGTTGTATTCAATCTCGGCAAGCATCATGCGGGTACGATTATCAAGTTCGTGCGTCATGCGTGTAATGTTTGCATGTAGTGTATCGGCAGAACCCGGCACAAGAATATCAACCGGTGTGCCCGGGCGGATAGAGGCGGCATCTGCCTGCTCTATAAATATTGTAATCCTTAAACGATTTACCTGCGACACCGTAACCACAGGCAAGGCACTGGTTTGAGATGAAGTGGCGGCCTGTAACAAAGCGCCTACGTCGGCATAACGTGCTGAAACATTACCCGCAAAAGGAGCTCTGATGATGGTGTAAGATAACTTCTCTTTCTGGGCGTCCAGACGGGCTTTGGCCATTTCAACATCAGCACGAGCTCTGTCGGTTTCCTGCTCGGTTACATATTTTTTTGAAAGCAAAGACTCTAGCCTGTGCAGGTAGCTTTGTTTTTGTTTCAAATCAGCCTCCAAAGCCAGTTTTTCCTGTTCCAGGTCCGGAGACTCTATCACAGCTATGGTCTGGCCTGCTTTTACGTTCTGCCCTTTGTCTACATATAATTTTTGCAGATAACCACTTATTTTAGCAAAAAGTGTAACCGATTGGTAAGGACGCGCCTCTGCCGATAACATCAGGGTTCTTTCTGACTTTTGCCTGCTGATGGTAATGGTGCTTACAGAGGTAGCATCGGCTGTTTTAGAAACCGGAGGTTCGGCAGAATCAGCCCGGTTTATCACAAAAATCCCAACCCCTATAGCCACCACAATGATGGTCAATAATCCGATCCGGCGAAGATTTTGTTGATTTTTCATATTACTTACTTGTTTTAAATGTCTGTTTGTTTCAAGGGTTTTGTTTTATCAGGCTTCTGATTGGCTTTTGGCATCCTGGTCGTCCAGCAGGCTTATGGTTGCTTTGGCTTTACCTTTATATAAACCGGCATACACGGCCGGAACTACAAAAAGCGTAAACAGCGTGGCAACAATCAGGCCGCCTATAACGGCACGTGCCAATGGTGCATTTTGTTCTGAGCCTTCGCCCAGGCCAATCGCCATCGGAATCATCCCCAACACCATGGCCAGGGCTGTCATCAGAATAGGGCGCATACGTACCTTTCCTGCCTCTGTAACGGCTTGTAACACGGTATAACCTTCTGCCCGCAAGTCATTGGCATAGCTCACCAATAAGGTTGCGTTAGAAGCCGCAATACCCACTGCCATAATTGAGCCCATCAGCGATACTACATTGATGGTAGTGCCTGTGGCAAAAAGAAACAGGATGATGCCCATCAATGCACCCGGGATTGATACCAGTACAATAAGCGGGTCTTTCAATGACTGAAACAAAACTACCATTAGTACATATACCAGCAATATGGCCAGCACCAGACCCTGAGCCATATTAGTAAATGACTCGTTCATTACCTGGCCTTGTCCGCGTACGTTAATGCTGAATCCCTTAGGTAACTGCCCCATGTTTTTTATGACGCGCTCAATATCTGCTGACACTGAGCCTAAGTCGCGGTCTTCTACATTGGCCGATACATTGAGTACACGCTGGATATTCTCATGGTTTATCTGGCTTGGCATAACCCCGGGGGTAATTTCTGATACATTACGCACCGTCTGGGCTATCTGCCTGGGCACGTCTGTCGGCTGCAATGTCGAGTTACTGCTTAAGGCATTGGCCGTAGCGCTGGTGGTAAGCGGCAGATTCATCAGGTCACTTACCGACTGAATCTTGCTGCTTGGTGTTTTTACCACTACTGTATAGTTTACATTATTGGCCGGGTTCAGAAAATAAGAAGGTGCAAACAAACCACTCGACGACAGGTTTACCAATAAATTACTGGCCACGTCTCTCTGGCTAAGGCCCACCTGTGCTGCCCTGATGCGGTCAACGTCTACTTTCAGGGTAGGGTAGTCTAGTACTTGTTTAATAGTAACATCTTTTAAGCCGGCTACTTTTCTCAGTGAATCCCGCAATACTTTGGCCATTTCATAGCCTTTGTTATAGTCGGTTACTTCTATCTGCAAATCAATCGGCGAACTCAAGCCGAAGTTCAATACCTGCCCCACCATGTCGGCTGTCTGAAAATACGACTGTGTTCCGGGAAACTCGTTATTCAGAACCTCTCTTATCTTGTTTCTGTATATCTCGGTTGGTTTGTGTTCTTTCTTCAGGGCAATCATAATTTCGGCGTCCATACCGTTTACGTTGTCAGACTGCACATAGGCCAGGTTAAAGAAAATAGGCACACCGATATTGGCGCTGATAGTACTTAATTCTTCCGGAGGAACAATCTTCCTTACTGCTTCTTCAATTCTTTCTACATATTTTTCTGTTTCTTCAATACGCGTGCCAAAAGGCGCTCTGAAATGCAGTTTCATAAAGCCCGTATCTGTAGTGGGGAAGAAGTCGGTACCTACCATTGGGGTTATGAGTACAACCGTTAACACTACCAGAACAAGCGAGCCTGTCAATAGCAAGCCCTTCTGTTTCAGCATTTTGCCCAGGCGGCTGGCGTAGGTATTCTGCAGACGTTCAAACTGGCGGTCTCTCCAGCGGTCAAATCGGCTGCCATGTGCTTCATGTGCCCCTGCCGAAAGCATTAATCTTGAAAGCAGCGGCACGAGTGTGCGCGATAGCACGTAAGAGGTAAGCATGGCCACTACTACCGACAAGGCCATTGGCACAAACAGAAACCCTGCCGGGCCAGTAATGAACAAAACCGGAATAAACACAATACAGATAGATAGCGTAGCAACCAAAGCAGGCGTAGCAATTTCGGCTGCCCCGTCTAATATGGCCCGAACGAGCGATTTACCCATGCCTAACTGACGGTGGATACTCTCAATGGCCACGGTGGCGTCGTCAACCAGCATACCTACGGCTAATGACAAGCCGCCGAGTGTCATGATGTTCAGCGAGTTACCCGTCAGGTCTAAAACAATAATGGCTGTCAGGATTGCCAACGGGATAGACGTGATAACAATGAATACGTTACGCCAGTTACCCAGAAATCCGAATATCATCAAACCTACCAGAAATATGGCCAGAATCATCTCGTGCAATACGTTATCTATGGCAGCACTTACAAATATACTCTGGTCGAAATCGGTCGTTATTTCCAGTCCCTCTGGCGCCACTTCTTTTATTTTAGGAATCATGTTTTTTGATGATTCCACAATGGTAAGGGTAGAAGCGCTTGATTTACGCAATATGGTAAGATAGCTGGCGTGCTTGCCGTTAATGCGTACAATATTGGTTGGGTCGGCAAATGAGTCGGATATCTTACCGATGTCTTCAATTTTAATGGTCTGGCCGTTAATTACCTTTACCGGAATATCATAAAACTGGTCAACCGTACTCGGGCTGGCGTTCAGAGCTATGTTATATTCGGTTTCGCCCATACGGGCTGTTCCTGCCGGCAGAATAACGTTTGAGTTCTGCAGGGCAGAAATAACATCGGCGGCCGACAACCCTTTGGCTGTTAGCTGGGCAGGGTCTATGTCAATATTAATCTGGCGTTGCTTCCCCCCATAAACACCGGGTGTCTGCAAGCCCGGAATAGTAAATAAACGCAAACGCAGAAAGTTATTGGTGTAGTCGGCCACAGCATCTTCGCCCATGGTGTTACTTGAAATAATCATGTGTAACACCGGCAGGTTAGAGGCATTATAAGGGAGTAAAACAGGTGGCTGCATACCCGGAGGCATCTGCCGGAGTGCTGTGGATGATACCGCCGAGATTTGTGCCAGCGCCTGGCCCAGGTCTGTGCCGGGTTGAAAATACACCCGTAACAAGCCAATACCCGGAATAGAGCTAGACTCAATACGCGACACCCCCTGTACCTGAGAGGAAATACCCCTTTCGTTATTAATAACAACCCGGCGCTCCATATCCTGGGCTGAAAGACCCGGATATGCCCAAACGATGTTAACAACAGGTATATCAATTTTCGGGAAAATATCCGTTTGCATCGAACGGATTGCCATAATGCCCCCGAGCATCATCAAAAATGCCATGACAGCAATGGTATAGGGGCGATTAAGGGCTAATCGAACAATCCACATAAGTAAAGATTTAGGTTTTAATTATAACTATCAGACCGGCAGATTAACTAAGAACCGAGGGCTCCAGTTGCCATACAGCCAGATTTTCCTGCAAATGTTTTTCAGATGATGTTCCCGGAATGGGAATAATATTTGATGACTTTCTCAAAAGCCAGAGTAACGAAAGTTGAGGCAGGGTAATACCCAGCTCTGCGGCTTTCTTCCGGTATTTCGGTGCTTTATCGGTGTCAATCATTGCTGTGGGGCAATAGGCAATAAACGCAATGTTTTCGGCGGCACAGGCTTTGGCAAAGTCCAGATGTGTCTGGTTAGTAATGCTGAGCGAATTTTGTACCGAAACTATTTCTGTAATGCCCTGCGCCAGCCTTAACTGCGCCGGTTTTACATTAGATAAGCCAATCTCTTTGATTTTCCCCTGTTTCTTTAGTGTTGCCAGCATCCAAACCGATTCCTCAATGGGTACTTCGGGGTCTACATCATCCAGCTGATACAAATCAATGGCTTCCACATTCAGGCGTTTCAGGCTGGCTTCAACAGCGGTTTTCAGATAACCGGGCTTACCACTGGCAAATATCTTGCCGGGAGCATATTTAACCGACCCACCTTTGGTAGCTACTATTACTTCATGCCTGAAAGGCTCTATGGCCTCGGCTAAAATCAGTTCAGAACAACCCGGGCCGTAGGCATCTGAAGTATCAAAAAAATTGACACCCAGTTCGTAGGCCTTCCGTATCACTCTGATAACCGCCTGGCGGTCGGTGGGTTCACCCCACAACCCCGCCCCGGTTGTAGCACGCATGGTACCCAGGCCAATCCGGTTTATAACCAGCGATTTGCCGATGGTGTACTGTTTGGTAAGTATATCCATGAATACTATAATTGAAAATAGGCCACAAAGTTCAGTTTACAAAGCCTGTCATACACGGTAAGTATTGCATGAAGAATGGTAAAAATCGAAGATGAGGACACCCAAAATCTACATATTATATAATTAAAGCAAGATTTAGTTTAATTGGCAAATCATAGCCGTTCTCTTATGGTGTACTTTCAGGCGGTTTGCATGCGGTATTCGCGGGGTAGCATTCCTGTTGATTTTTTAAAGAATTTGGTAAAGTTAGTTGGCTCGTCAAAGCGTAGCCGGTAGGCAATCTCTGTTACAGAGAGTTCTGTTGTATGCAGCAAAGATTTGGCCTCAAAGGCCAGTCGTTCATTAATCAGCTGTTTGGCCGACTTCCCCAGCTCACGGCGTAGCATATTGCTCAGGTGATTTGGGTGTACATTCAGTTGCTCGGCAAATTCGTTCACCGAAAATACCTTTCCTGTTCTGCCTTTTGAAAGCAGCAGAAAGTGTTCTTCCAGCAGGCGTTCAAAAGCGCTGGTTAGTCGTTGGTTTTTTGAATCACCAGCGGTTTGATTGGTATGTGCCTGGTAGGTTTCCTGTGCCTTAATAAAAAAGATTTGCATCAGATGGCGCAGGATGTCCCAGCGAGACGCCCCCGTATTACCTGCTTCTTTCAGCATGAGCTCAAACAGGTCTATAAAGGGCTGTTGCTGGTCGGCTGTCAGGTCAAAAACAGCCCTGCCTTCCAACTGATACATGGGCAGGTCTTTTACGCACTGCAGGCCTTCCGGGGTAGAGGCAAAGAAATGCTCGTTGAAAAAGCAAATGTATCCCGTCAGGTCTTCCAGCCGGTGGTATTGCTGCAAATGCCAGGGGCTTAAGAAATACAGCGTGCCGGCCTGCATCATAAAGTCTGAAATACCAACTTTAAACGCCAGCCGTCCGCTTGTTATAAGGGCAAAAATGTAGCAGTCGCTTCTGTAAACAGGGCTAAGGGCAGGTCTTGTTTTCATGGCTTCTTCAAACCTGTATAGCTGGAAATCAGACGAATACGGATTGGGTAAGCCTAAAGCCTGCATCAGTTTTGTGATGCCAATAAATACTTCGAAATCAGGCGTTTTCACAAAAATTGGTTCAAAGCCCAAAAGTACAAAATGAAAGCAGAAATAGAATTTAAAAACCAATTAAATTCGTCCTTAAAAAAACTGATTTGCTCATGTTTTTTAGCCGTTCATCCCAAACGCATAATTTTTTAGACCAAGTATCTTGCATTGCATAGTACCTTTTATTATCTTTGTCATGTTAAATCGAGCAGATACTGCTTTAAACGATATAGATAATATGGATTTAGAAAATGCTCAAGTGCAGATGCGGAAGGGGATACTGGAGTACTGCATCTTACACATCATTTCGAGGGGTGAGATTTATGCCTCCGAAATTCTGGACGAACTTATCAATGCCAGAATAATGGTAGTTGAGGGTACGCTCTATCCACTGTTGACACGCCTTAAAAACTCTGGTCTTTTAGATTACAAATGGGTTGAGTCAACCTCGGGGCCGCCAAGAAAATATTATGTATTAACCGAAACAGGGCAAATGTTTCTCGACAACCTTAATGGTACCTGGAATGAGCTGTCAGAATCGGTAAGTACCATTATCAGCAAGAAAACCAAATAATCTTACAATACTGAAGACTTACCTTTCTTTTAAATAAGCCACAGCGGCAATTTCCTGTGGTATTTACAGTTTAAGACAATGAAAAAGACAATACAGATAAATATAGCAGGCGTAGTTTTTAATATTGAAGAAGATGCCTACGACAAATTAAGTAACTATCTGCGTTCTATCCAGCAGTATTTTTCTTCCTATGAGGGCAGCCAGGAAATAGTTTCTGACATTGAAGCCCGCATAGCCGAAAAATTCTGGATCAAGGGCAAGTCAGACACCGTGGCGCAGGTAATAACCCTTGACGGTGTGAACGACCTCATCCAGTCGATGGGCAGTGTGGCCGACTTTGAGGCATTTCAGGAAGAAGAAGACCTTAAAAGCAGAGCTAATGCCAAAGCAGAAAGTACCGCGGCAGGTTCTGAACCATCAGGGGCTTCTGCTCAGGATACCACCTCTGCCGGTCAGGCAGCCCAGCCTGCAGCCCCTAAACGTCTGTATCGTGATGTAAAACGCAAAGCACTCGGAGGTGTACTCTCGGGTCTGGCGCATTATTTCAATATGGATGTGGTTTGGGTACGAATCATATACTTGTTTTTATTTCTGGGCATTCCGCCTTTGATTGATGACCTGGCATCAATTTCTGCTTTTGTTTTTCTTGGCTACTTTGTTTGCTGGGTAGTGTTTCCACCCAATGCCAACCTTGTAGAAGACGAGAAAATCAAGAAATTTTATAGAGACAACGACAACAAGGTGCTGGGTGGGGTAGCCAGTGGTCTGGCGGCTTATTTCGGAGTCGACGTTACGGTTATCCGCTTATTGTTCGTTATTGGTGTGCCTATTGTGTTTATTGGTGGTATAACCTATGTTATTCTCTGGATTGTGGCCCCTAAAGCACAAACCCTTACCCAAAAGATGGAAATGAAAGGTGAGCCCGTTACACTTTCTAATATTGAAACCAATATTAAAGAGGGTCTTAAAGTAGACAAGAGTGCCCCTGAAAATGCATTGACCAAGATATTGTTATTCCCATTCCGTTTAATAGCTGTTGTTATCAAGGGTATCGGAGATGTATTAAAGAATCTGGGGCCTGTAGTAAGAATTCTAGCGGGTATAGTGGTGATGTGTTTTGCATTGGTTGCTTTAGTAGCGGTGGTAGGCTCTGTGGCTGCGTTTTTCGGAGTAGCCAGCGGCATAGAAGGTACAGAGTTTTTTGATAACAGCCCGTTCAGGGTGTTTGCAGATGACATTCATCCAACTGCCGGTCTGTTTGCCTTTTTGGCTATGTTTACCCCTTTTCTTGCTCTTTTAATGGTTGGTTTAATCTTAATAACCAACCGCCGTATCGGTACCCGTAATTTCTGGGTTTCTTTACTCGGTCTATGGCTGGCCGGGTTGATGGGAACTGGTATTCTGGCAACTAAATATGCCTTGAATTTCAAGAAAACCGGCAGGGTTGAAGTAACTAAAAACTTCCCTTTACCAACCCAGACCCTGGTTATTGATTCTTATGACAACCATGATGATGAGTTTGACGGAATAGAAGTTAAAAATCAGGTGAGCGTAGAGCTAAAAGGCTATGAAGGCACAGACCTGAAACTGGAACAACGCTTTGAAGCAAAGGGTCGCACAAAAGCAGACGCAGAGCAAAACGCCAGAAATGTACTGTATGAAGTAAAACAGCGTGACTCGGTGCTTGTGTTTAATGAGGAAATGCTCTTGGGTGAAAAGGCGCGTTTCCGCGGCCAAGACCTTGATATGACACTTTACATACCTTACAACAAAGATTTTAAGCTAACTAGAAGATTCTATTATGAGGTGTTTAGTCGTTGGAATAATGAATTTGATGTGAACGATGACGACATAGACCAATATACCTTTGTAATGAAGAGGGATTCTGGTATGGTTTGCCGCGATTGCCCGAAACTAAGCAATGAAGAACGCGAAGCCTTAAGAAACAGAGACGACTATAACGACGATGAAGTATCGTTCGATACCGAGGTCTTTGAAGGCAAAGGGCAGTTTGACAAAAAGTTTGATGTCCGCAATTTTAAAGAAATTGAAGTTGGTGGCGCATTTGTTGTAACGGTACGGCAGGGAGAAACCTTTAGTGTTGAGGCTAATTCAGACAGCCAGGATAATATTGATGATCTGGATGTAAATGTAAATGGTGGAACCCTTGAAATAGAGTACAGAGATAAATTCAGTTTCAGCCGCCGGAATGAAAGAACGCACATTAATATTACGATGCCAAAACTAGAGGGTCTTGACTTGTCGGGCGCATCAAGCGTTAAAGTAATAGGCTTTAAAGACAAAACTCAGGACATTAAGATTGAATTGTCTGGTGCAGTAAAACTGGCAGTTGATGTAGATGCCCGTAAGATAGACTTGGATGCCACAGGCGCTTCTAATGCTTACTTGCGCGGCTCGGCAGAGAAGGTGGATGTTGATGCCTCAGGTGCGTGCCAGGTGAATGCCCGCAACATGGCAATTGACCAGGTTGATGCGGACGCAAGCGGGGCAAGTAGCATAAGGCTGGGCAAAGTAAGAGCACTGAACTCTTCTCATACCAGCGGCGCAAGTAAAATTACCCGTGAGTAACATAAACACGGAGTAGCCCGGAACAAAAAAACTCCTTTTTATTTTGATAAAAAGGAGTTTTTTTTATTTTTGTAATAGATTGATAGTCAGTAGGCTTATCTAAAAAATGTAGTTTTTTTTGACGTTTATATAATATTTTAGAAAAAAAACGTTTGACAATTAGTACATTTTAGCAACAAAATACTTGACAAATTAAAAATTGTTATACTTTTGCAGCCACAAATTTTTTGTAACATTAAATAAGGAATAAACTATGTATTGGACACTCGAACTTGCGTCATACCTTGAAGACGCTCCGTGGCCCGCTACAAAAGATGAGTTGATAGATTTTTCGATTCGTTCAGGAGCACCCATTGAAGTTATTGAAAATTTACAAGAATTAGAAGACGACGGGCAACCGTACGAAAGCATCGAAGAAATTTGGCCTGATTATCCGACCAAAGATGACTTTTTCTTCAACGAAGATGAATATTAGGTTTTCAGTTATAAAAAGAGCAATAAACACCGTTTATTGCTCTTTTTTCTTGATGAGGCTTGTTATTTTAATTCTTCTTTCAGAAAATACCCCGTATAGCTGCCTTTTACTTTGGCAACCTGCTCAGGTGTGCCTTCGGCAATAATCTGCCCTCCTTTGGTGCCGCCTTCCGGCCCCAGGTCAATCAGATGGTCAGATACCTTGATTACATCCAGATTATGTTCAATAATCAATACCGAATTACCCTTATCTGCCAGCTTTTGAAGTACCTCCAATAGCTTTTTAATATCCTGAAAATGCAGACCTGTTGTAGGCTCGTCTAATATATACAGTGTTTTACCTGTATCTTTCTTAGATAACTCTTCGGCCAGTTTTACGCGCTGTGCCTCACCGCCAGACAACGTTGTGGCATGCTGGCCAAGGGTAATATAGCCCAGGCCTACATCAAAAAGTGTTTGTACCTTTCTGAAAATTTTAGGCTGAAACTCAAAAAAATCAAGTGCCTGTTCAACCGTCATGTCAAGCACATCTGCTATTGATTTGCCTTTAAAGCGTACTTCCAGGGTTTCACGGTTAAAACGTTTGCCTTTGCAGGTCTCGCAGGCTATGTGTACATCAGGCAGAAACTCCATCTCAATCTTTTTCATTCCTGCGCCTTCGCAGGCTTCACAACGGCCGCCTTTTACGTTAAACGAGAACCGACCAGGCTTATACCCTCTTATTTTGGCTTCCGGTAATTCGGCAAACAAAGTACGTATGTCAGAAAACATACCTGTGTACGTGGCAGGGTTACTTCTGGGCGTACGTCCAATCGGGCTTTGGTCTACCTCAATTACTTTATCAATAGCTTCCAGCCCCTCAACCGATTTATACGGTAGTGGCTCTCTTTTAGAATTATAGAAATGACGGTTCAGAATCGGGAACAGGGTTTCATGAATCAACGAAGATTTGCCGCTACCACTTACGCCGGTAATAGAAACCATTTTACCTAAAGGTATTCTCAGTGTAACGTTTTTCAGGTTGTGTCCGGTAGCTCCTTTAATTACCAGCGCTTTATCGTTGCCTTTTCTACGTTCTTTAGGTATGTCAATATTTATACGGCCACTTAGGTAGTCAGAGGTGGTACTTTTGTTTGCCAGAAACTCCTGTGGTGTACCTTTGGCTACAATGTTTCCGCCATGTCGGCCGGCTCCGGGGCCAATGTCTAAGATATAGTCTGACTCCAGCATCATATCTTTGTCGTGCTCTACTACAAGAACCGTATTGCCCAAATCTCGCAGGTCTTTCAGGGCCTGTATCAGTTTTACGTTGTCTCTCTGGTGCAGGCCAATGCTGGGTTCGTCCATGATATACAATACGCCCACCAGCTGTGTGCCAATTTGCGTGGCAAGACGAATCCGCTGCGATTCTCCCCCTGAAAGCGTTCTTAAAGGCCTGTTCAGTGTCAGGTAGTCTAAGCCTATACCCAGTAGAAACCCAAGCCTCTTTCGTATCTCTTTTAATATCTCTTTGGCAATAATATTCTGGCGGTCAGACAACCTGCTTTCCAGATTTTCAAACCAGGCAGCAATTTCACTGATATCCAATTCTGCCAGTTCGGCAATATTTTTTTTGTCTATTCTAAAATGCAGCGATTCTTTTTTTAACCGCAAGCCATTACAATCAGGGCAGGTTCTTATTACCAGAAAGTCGCGTACCCAATCCTGTATTTTATCGTTGTCAGAGTCCTGCTGGCGTTTCAGAAAGGTAATAACCCCTTCAAAATTGGTGTTCCATTCAGTGCCAGGATATTTTTTTGATGGCACGGCCACCGGCTCTTCACTGCCATAAAGAATGGTCTTCAGTGCCTCGGGTGGTAGTTTATCAATTGGCGTTGAGATATTGGCCTTAAAACTTTTCAGTATAATTTCTATCTGCTTGAAAATCCACAAATCGCGGTATTCGCCCAGTGGTGCAATACCACCGCGGCTAATGCTCAGCGATTTATCAGGAATAATTGATTCTTCGGTTATTTCTTCAATCGTGCCCAAACCATTACAGGTAGGGCAGGCGCCATAAGGCGAGTTGAACGAAAAACTGTTGGGCGACGGGTCTTCGTAAGAAATACCCGATTTAGGGTCGGTCAGGTTCTGCGAAAAATACTGTGCTTTGTCTTGTGCGTCTACCAGCATCATAGACCCCTTGCCTTGCTTCAAGGCCGTGCTGACAGACTGGTTTAAACGATATCGGTCTTCAGATTTGGGTACTATTCTGTCAATAACCACTTCAATATCATGTATCTTGTAGCGGTCCAGCTGCATTTTTGGTGTTATGTCTGCTATTTCGCCATCTACCCGCACTTTATTATAGCCCATTTTTGCTATCTGAACAAACAATTCCCGATAGTGCCCTTTCCGGCCTTTTACCAATGGCGCCAGTAAAGTGATTTTCTGGTTTTCGTGCTGTTGCAGAATCTGGTCAATAATCTGGTCCTGCGTTTGCTTTACCATTTTATCGCCGGATACATAGCTGAATGCCTCACTGGCACGCGCAAATAGCAGGCGAAGGAAATCGTAAATTTCGGTGGTTGTACCCACTGTAGAGCGGGGATTTTTTGAAGTAGTTTTTTGCTCGATTGAGATAACCGGCGACAAACCATTGATTTTATCTACATCCGGCCGTTCCATGTCGCCGATGAAACTTCGTGCATAAGAAGAGAAGCTCTCCATGTATCGTCTCTGGCCTTCGGCATAGATGGTATCGAAAGCCAGTGAAGATTTACCACTACCCGAAATACCTGTAATAACTACAAGCTTGTTACGGGGAATGTTGACGTCAATATTTTTTAGATTATGTTCTCGGGCACCTAAAACCTCTATCTGGTCAAAGCCGGTAAGGTCGATGTCGTTCAATTGTTTTTCGCTCACTAGTATAAGGCAGATTATTTAAAACTAACGAAAAACAGGGGCTTGTGGTTCCTGTTTAAAACTAATTAAGCGGCCATAGCCGCTTAATTTCAGTATCAGACATGTACAGATTTCTTAGTACACCAGAATCCTGTTATTAATCATCTCCCGGGCCGCTTCAGCTATACCTTCAGGGTCAAAACCACACTCACGGTGCAGCTCAATCTGCTCTCCATGTTCCACTATACGGTCCGGAATACCCAGGCGTTTTACCTTGGCGGTATATTCATTGTCGGCCATAAACTCTAGTACGGCACTTCCCATACCACCTTTCAGGCAACCGTCTTCTACGGTTATTACTTTATCAAATTGTCTGAACACCTCATGCAAAAGAGCTTCGTCCAGTGGTTTTACAAATCTTAAATCGTAGTGTGCTGCGCTTATACCCTCGGCCTCTAACATTTGGCAGGCCTCTACTGCATAATTGCCTATGTGGCCAATAGTTAGAATGGCAATGTCTGCGCCATCTTTTATTTTTTGCCCTTTGCCGATGGTCATTTTTCTGAGCGGTCGTCTCCAGTCAGGTAAAACTCCCTCGCCACGCGGATACCGTATCGTAAAGGCTGTTTTCAGCTTTTGCGACTCATCCAGCTGGAAAGTGTACATCATATTCCGCAGCTCTTCTTCATTCATAGGGGCGGCTATTACCATATTCGGTATGCAGCGCATGTAGGCAATATCATAAGCGCCATGATGCGTAGGGCCGTCGGCACCGGCAAATCCCGCTCTGTCGAGGCAAAAGATAACCGGTAGCTCTTGTATGCACACATCATGAATTACCTGGTCGTAGGCGCGCTGCATAAAAGTTGAATAGATATTGCAATAAACTACCATTCCCTGAGTGGCCATTCCGGCAGAGAACGTAACGGCATGTTGTTCGGCAATGCCTACATCAAATGCCCTGTCTGGTATGGCTTTCATCATTATATTTAATGATGACCCTGAGGGCATGGCAGGTGTAACACCAATAATTTTAGGGTTTACTTCGGCCAGCTCAACAATGGTATGGCCAAATACATCCTGATACTTTGGAGGCATTGGCTTGTCATAGACTTTTTTCTTTATTTCGCCGGTAACTTTATCAAAAAGCCCGGGGGCGTGCCATTTGGTCTGGTCTTTTTCTGCCGGGGCATATCCTTTACCTTTTACTGTAAGACAGTGCAAGATTTTCGGGCCCGGAATATTCTTCAGGTCTTCCATTACACTTACCATGTGGTCAAGGTCATGACCATCAATGGGGCCAAAATAACGGAGATTCAACGCTTCAAATAAATTACTCTGGCTAAGCAAGGCGCCTTTCATGGCGTTTTCTACCTTTTGCACAATTTCTCTGGCACTTTTGCCAAAGGTGCTCATTTTACCCAGAAGATTCCAGACATCATCTTTGGCCTTATTGTAGGTCTGTGATGTGGTAATGTCGGTCAGATACTGCTTCAGCGCCCCAACGTTGGGGTCAATAGCCATGCAATTATCGTTCAGAATAATCAGCAGATTGGCATCTTTTACATCGCCGGCATGGTTCATTGCTTCAAAGGCCATTCCGGCTGTCATGGAGCCATCGCCGATTACGGCAATGTGCTGGCGTTTTTTGTTGCCGTTTTGCAGCGAGCCAACCGCCATACCCAGTGCAGCTGATATTGAGGTAGAAGAATGCCCAACACCAAATGTATCGTATATACTCTCTTTTCGTTTCGGGAAACCAGAAATACCGCCATAAAAGCGGTTAGTATGAAACTGTTTTCTGCGGCCGGTAAGAATCTTATGGCCATAGGCCTGATGCCCCACATCCCAAACGAGCTGGTCATCCGGCGTATTGAATACGTAATGCAGGGCTACAGTTAGCTCAACCACACCAAGGCTTGCACCAAAATGCCCACCATAAACAGACACAATATCTATAATAAACTGTCGGAGTTCGTCGGCAACCTGCGGAAGTTTTGAGCGGTCAAGTTTTCTTAGATCGTAAGGTTCTTCAATATTTTCCAGAAGTTCGCCGGGTGTGATGAGCATATCTTTATAACAAATTACAAGTCGATTGTTCTGCTTAAACTAAAGAAATTATAAAATGTTTATTTTCATTGTAAAAATTTACATTTTCGCCCAAACAGTTTGCCAACCATACTTAATTTTGAAGTATGAAGTTAAATGAAGCCAACAAAGGTATAAAAAATAACAGAATTTACTTGAACTAATCTTTCTTTTGGCTGGCACGATAAAGCTTATGCTTTTCTTCTTTGGTAAGGCTTTCATAGCCTGATTTTCCAATTTTGTCCAGAATTGCATCTACTTCATCCTGGTCCGGAAAATAATTGGGGTCCAGGCCTGAGCTGCTCATACCTTTGTTAGATACCGTAGACTCACTGTATCTTCTTTGCGGTATTTTCATTTTGGGCTTGGGTCTCCAGAAATCACTCCACCAGTCAGCAACGGCTTCAATAGGGCTGCCCAGGTTAACCCCTTTGCGCAATAAATAAATGTAAGAATAGCCTGCCAAAGCACCACCCAGATGAGAAATACCACTGCTGGGCACTATAAAAGAAAGTAGCAGAAAAAACCAGGCAATGTATTTTATTTTAATAAGAAAAAGCCCGAAAAAATAAAATTCGTATTCAGGCAAAAGCGTTACGGCCGCAAACATAACCGCACACACCGCTGCAGAGGCCCCAAGTATTGTTGAATTGATGTTGTTAACCTGAGGCGCCAATAAAAGCAGGTTATAAATACCCACGTAAATAATGCCACTGAGAACCGCCCCGAGAATATAAATACTTAACAGTTTACGACTGCCTATAAACTCCTGTACCAGCGTACCAAACCAGAACAGGGTCATCATATTAAAGAGCAGGTGCCAGAAACTGTAATGCGTAAAACCGTAGGTAAGGAGGGTCCAGGGTTGCATCACAAGCTCCCTTAAAGGCGCAACCAATATAATGTTGTTATTGATGGCTCTTTCAATAACACTGCCGCCGGGAACAAAAGACAATATAAAGCCTGCCAGAATTAAAGACAAGAAAACCACCGCATTGATGAGCATTAGTTGCACCAATGTGTTCCCACGACGAAAAGGTCTTTTTATGTCTTCTAAGAAATTTGCCAACTTCTCCGTTTTCCTTAAACAAATTTAAATAAAAAATTAATACCGCATTTTTCCGAAACCGAAATATCTTAACAGAATGAAGCCTACCAGCAGGCCGCCTACGTGTGCAAAATGAGCTACTCCCATTGATGAGCCATGAACCCCAGAGTATAACTCATAGATACCATAAAAAGCGACCAGATACTTGGCCTTAATGGGTATCGGGAGCGGGAAAATAATCAGCTCGTTATTCGGGAACAGATAAGCGTATGCTATCAGAATACCGAAAATCGCGCCCGATGCCCCCACCATTGGCGTTAAGGCCAGTAAAGCGTATGCATCTGACTCCGGCGAGAACTGTAGCATATCGTAAATATTTACAAAAGTGTAAATAAAGCTAGCTCCGACCCCCGTTATTAAATAGTATATTAAAAAACGTTTCGAACCCAAAAATGTTTCAATGCCCGAGCCAAAAATAAGTAAAGCAAACATATTACTTATTAAGTGGTTAAGGTTGGCGTGCATAAACATATAAGTAACGGGCTGCCATATCTTAAAATTCGGGTTCAGTAGCATCGATTCGCCAGGCAGAATCGGATTATAGAACGCAAATTGTTGTGTAATGTAATCATCATTGAGAAAACGCGACAGAAAAAATACTACAACATTTATTATCAGTAAATTACGGGCAACAGGGCTTAAATAAAACATATCTTTTGATTTATTTTTTAATAATGAGTTCGGCCAGGCGTTCTACCGATAAAATGGTCATGATCGGTTCTCCACTCGGAGTATAACCCGGAACAGCCGTTTCAAAAAGTTGATGAATCAGTAAATTTATTTCAATTTTCGAAAGTTCGCCAATATATTTGGCAGAAGATTTTTTTGAGAACGAGCGCGCCACATTCTCAATCACATCCAGATGTAAATCGCTTTGGTTGGTTTTATATTGTTGTAATAACCCCTCAAAAATCTCTTTTTCGTTTTCTTCCTGCACCTCTGGTGGTACACCGCTTATTTTGATGGTGTTCTGCCCGAATTCTTCAAAAGAAAAACCCAATGCCTTAATCTCATCCTGTATCTCAAGCACCAGTTGAAAATCAGCAGGATGGAGGTCCACTGTTTTCGGGAAAAGCAGTTGTTGCGTAAAAGAGTTTTTATTTTTCAGGTTGTTATGATACTTTTCGTAAAGAATACGCTCATAAGCGGCTCTCTGGTCAATAAGCATCAAACCGCTTTTGGCCTGCGCCACAATAAACCTGTTCTGAACCTGAATAGCCGTTATTTCTTTTATTTCGGCCAGTCTTTTGCTTTCGTCAAGAATAATATCATTGGCTTTGCTGCCCAGTGTTATGGGCGCATCGGCAGGAGCGGCGGCACTCTGAAAACCCAGCGTACTCTGGTTATTGGGCTTGAAACTCTCCATACCTTCAAACAGTTTACGCCAGTTTTCGGTATTTCCTCTGTCTCGTAATGAATCACTCATTGAGGCTAGCGACTCAAGACCTCTTCGTGGTTTTTCAAAATCTGAAATGGACTGGCTGATGGGCGTTGGTGTGTCGCTGAACCTGCCGGTTGAAGTGATATTGCCAAAATTGATATCAGATTCAAAATCAATAGTAGGTGTCAGGTTATATACGCCAATGGCCCGTCTTACTGCCGACCTGATGATGGCATACACGGCTCTTTCGTCATCAAATTTTATCTCCGTTTTGGTCGGATGAATGTTAATGTCTATATGTGATGGGTCAATCTCAAGAAATAATACGTAAAACGGGCTGCTGCCTTCGGGTATTGTGGCCTCAAAGGCACTTAACACGGCATGATGCAGGTAATTATGCTTGATAAACCGTTTATTGACAAAGAAAAACTGCTCACCGCGCCCTTTCTTGGCCGACTCCGGCTTACCCACAAAGCCTTCTACATTTACAAAAGGTGTTTCTTCTTCGCAATTAGCTAATTGCTCGCGGTAGTTCTTGCCAAAAATATCAATAATCCTGCGGCTTAGTTTTCCGGCCGGCAGGTTATAAACCTCCACATCGTTATGGTAAAGCGTAAACTGAATTTCGGGGTGTGCCAGTGCTACACGCTGAAACTCGTCCAGCACATGCTTCATTTCAACCGGGTTCGACTTCAGGAAGTTTCTTCTGGCAGGTACGTTAAAAAACAGATTTTTTACCTGAAAATTTGTACCCTTGGTACACGATACAGACTCCTGACTTTTTAATTCAGAGCCTTCAATTCTAATCATCGTTCCCACCTCGTCATTTTGTCGGCGTGTACGTAATTCTACCTGAGCCACCGCGGCTATTGAAGCCAGCGCTTCGCCCCTGAACCCCATGGTACGGATGGCAAACAAATCATCGGCTGTTTTAATTTTTGAGGTAGCGTGCCGTTCAAAACTCATGCGTGCATCAGTGGCCGACATCCCCACGCCGTCGTCAATTACCTGTATCAGGGTTCTGCCGGCATCTTTTACAATCAGTTGTATGGTCTGGGCCTGGGCGTCTATCGAATTCTCCAATAATTCTTTTACTACTGAAGCCGGTCTTTGCACAACTTCTCCCGCCGCAATCTGATTGGCAATCGAATCAGGTAGTAAATGAATAATATCTAGCATTTGTATGTATTTTTGCCCTCTTAACTGTTTTTAATTATCTAATTAACCTTAATTTTAAACCAAATTGTTCCTGTCTTGCAAATAAATTCAACCCCAAAGGCTTACACTTGCTCAGGGCCGCTTACAATTTTACACTTATTGGTTTTCAAAAAAAGTACAAAGCATTTGCACCGCAAAATTGACGTTTTCTAAAATGAAAACAGAAAAAAACTTTATTTAATTTTAGTGGCTCTTCAAACGAACCACCTCAGAGATGAGTTCTTATAAAAAAGCAGCGTCTTTAAATAGTGGCTCAGCTTTAATCAATCACTTTAAATTTTTCTCGTATGAACAAAAAGATAGGAATACTTCTTGCCGGGGTGGCTGTATTAGCTCTGGCTTTTTTTGGCGTAAGGGCATATACCAAAAGCAAAAGCCCTGCTGATACCGCATCGTTTAATCAGAATGGCTTATCGGTTCAGGTAGATTACTGCCGCCCTTACAAAAAAGACCGTGTGGTTTTTGGCCAGTTGGTGCCTTATGGCAAAGTCTGGAGAACTGGTGCTAACGAGGCCACGCTCTTTACGGTAAAGCAAGATGTAAAAATTGCAGGCAAACCACTAAAAGCCGGAACATATACTTTATGGACAGTACCCAATGCGGATGTATGGACTATAGTGCTGAACAGACAAACCGGGCAGTGGGGTACCAAATATGACGAGTTGCAAGATGTACTAAGGGTAGATGTGCCAGCCGGCAAAACCACCGGAACCGTAGAGCAATTTAAAATAGACTTTGCTGCAATGGCCGGGGGAGCAAACATGGTTTTGCTTTGGGAGAACAGCGAGGTAAAAGTACCTGTTACACTTTAAGATAAATACTTTGTAAGTAAGAAGAATTTCCGAACTTTACAGCATGGATTATATAGAATTAACGTTACAGGCAGATGCCGATTTTGTGGAAATTCTGATGGCAGAATTGGCCGAGTTAGGTTTTGAATCGTTCGTTGAAACCGAAGACGGGCTGGAGGCCTACATTCAGGAAGAAATTTTCAATGATATGGCCGTGAAGCAAATGCTGGAAAGCTACGCAGCGCGCACGGGTATTTCGTATCAGTTTAAAAAGATAGTAAGGCAGAACTGGAACGCAGAATGGGAGAAGAATTTTCAGCCGATTCAGATTGGTGAACAGATTTTTGTTCGGGCTGATTTTCACGAACCCAGGCCCGGGTTTCCTTATGAAATCATTATTACACCCAAGATGTCGTTCGGTACGGGGCATCATGAAACCACCTCTATGGTAATGGAGCATCAGCTTAACATTGACCATACGGGCAAAAAAGTGCTTGATGTTGGCACAGGTACCGGTATTCTGGCTGTTTTGGCGTCAAAACTGCAAGCAAGCCATATTAGTGCTTTTGATATTGACGAGTGGTCTGTTGAAAATACCATAGAAAACATACGGCTGAATAATGTAACAAACGTAAGTGTAAGGCAGGGAACCATAGAAGACCAGCCGCAAGACGTTTACGAAATTGTACTGGCCAATATTAACCGGAATATCCTTATCAGCCAGATACCGGCTTATGTTAAATTCATGGCTCCGGGCGCCGAACTGATAGTAAGTGGGTTTTATGAAAAAGATATCGCTGATATTCAAACAGTTGCCGAGTCGGTGGGGCTAAAAAAACTGGCTCATCTAAGCAAGAATAACTGGGCGGCAGTCGTTTTTAAATATAAGTAATTTAAAAGGGCGATTACAATCGCAGTTCTTTTCATATGCGGCACCTAACTATTATCTTCTGTTGTGGTATTCTTTTGTCGGTTGGGGCAAGGGCACAATCAATCAGGTTGTCGGAAAACCCACAGACCTTTATCAGTGAGATTAAGACGGTAATGGGCGCAGAAAAAAATGCAATAGCCATTGCCATGGGCGATAAGTTTGAGGTTTACTGGACAACCCGCTTTACCGACAGCCAGAAAACGGTATTGATGAATACAACCAGGCGGATGGGGCTGAAAGGGCATAAAATGGCACAGTTTTATTACCTCTTTCTGCTGATTGATAAACTGATAACACAAGAAAACTATAACAATACACGCCTTGATAATTTTCTGGGGGTGGCGCAAAAGACGGTTGAGCAATATGACCTAAAAACAGCTACCCGTGTTTTTGAAACCTTCAAGGATTTTCTGGAGAAGCGCAGAATCTATGCCTCGGGCTTTAACCGGTTATATGTACTTGGGGGTACATTCGATTTCACGTTCTCTGGTAAAATGCCCGAAACAGCAAAATCTGCTCCACCTGCCTCAACTGCAGCTTCTGCCCCTGAAGAAGAATCAAAATTATTTGATGGATGGGACTCCCCCGTACCAGTAACACCGCCGCCTTCTGCTGGCAATGGGTTACCGGAGTTGACTAAGAAACCCATGCCGGTGTTGTCTGGTGTGGCTGTTGAGTTCAGCAATGCCGACCTGGTTATGGCCACCGCCAGCGACTCAGTGGCTATTAGCCAAACTTCAGGCACCATAGCGTTGAAAGACGGTATTTTTGTAGGTAAGGGCGGCACAATCACCTGGGCTAATCTCGGACTACCTCAGATTTCAGCAACCCTGGCCGACTATACCTTTGAAGTCAGAAACCCGCGTTTTACAGCAGAAGATGTTACTTTTACCTATCCCGACCGCCTGACAGCCCCGGTAAAAGGAGTGCTGGAGTTTAAAGGCGAAAAGCGCGCCAAAAATGTACCGGCATTGTATCCGCGTTTTATGTCTTACCAGAGCGACGCCTTCATCAAGAATATCGATAAAAGTATTGAGTACAAAGGTGGGTTTTCTATTATCGGCAAAAGAATCTTTTCTTCATCTGCCACCAATAGTTATGCATACATTACAGTAAAACAAGATGGCAAAACGGTTTTTAAAACCAGTAGTACGCGCTTCGAAATTAATGATGCTTTCATCAATGCGCAATTGGCCAGTTTTGTAACCTACATCGGCCAGGACTCCATCTATCATCCGGCCGTAAAACTCAATTACATACCTGCCGACGGCCTGCTGAAATTGAATAAAATAGAAGCCGGCAGTTACAGAGATGCCCTGTTTATAGATTCGTACCATCAGTTGGGTATCAAGTGCGATGCCATGCGGTGGAATCTGGCAGAAGGCAAAATGGATTTCTATATTGTATCCGGCAAAACGCAGGTGCCAGCCTTGTTTGAATCGCTCGATTTCTTTGACGCCCAAAGGTTAGGCAGGCTCAGCGGTGGTGGCAGTTTTAATCCGTTGCTTGTGGCCTCTAATTTTGTGCAGAAAAACAACAAATCTTCTTTCAGTGTGCAGGAGGTAGGCGCTTTTAATAATAACCGGGTATCGACCCAGAACCTGAAATCTGGCTTTATGCTGGCCGAGCAGCAAGGTTTTTTATACTATAACCCCATAACAGACCTCTACAGCATTACCAGAAAAGGCCAGCATTATCTGGCAGCCAACACTGGTAAAAAAGATTTTGACGACCTGCTCATACCTTCTGTTTATGGCAGCAGTAAAGACTCTACCGCTAATGCTTCCCTAAACCTGACAGACAAATCACTGTTGATAAGGGGTGTGAAGCGTTTTAACCTGAGCGATTCGCTGGAAGCGTATGTATTGCCTTATGATGGTATCGTAAAAGTAGGTAAAAACAGAACCTTTGCCTTTGATGGTCAGCTAAAGGCAAAAAACTTTCGTTTTTCTGGTAAAGAACTGGTACTCGATTACGAGAAGTACTCGCTCTCTTTGCCCAGGATAGATTCAATTACCTTTACACCCCCTGATGCCTATGCCAAAGGCGCTACCAAAGAGATAGGCAGTAAATTTAAATATGATAACGCAGGCGTGGTGTATCTCAACAAACCTGATAACAAGTCCGGCCGGATGCATTTGCCGCAGTATCCTATCCTGAAAATAGATAAGGGTGTAATTGTTTATTTTGATGATGCCTACAGAGGCAACCGGGCATTTAACCGTGAAGTGCGATTTGAGGTGCCGAAAATAGACTTTGACAGCCTGAACGTAAAACCTTTGGAGTTTAGTGGCACCTTCTATTCGGGCAATATATTTAAACCGTTTAAAGAAAAGCTAAAAATTCTGACAGATACCACCATTGGCTTTTCGCATAAAGTGCCCGGTGGTAAGTATCCTATATATGGCAGCGAAACCTCTGTTAAGTTTGCCTCTGAGCTGGTGATGGACGACAAAGGCCTGCATACCACAGGAGACATTAATCATCTGGCTGCCACTTTAACATCTGACGAAATCTTCTTTTTTACCGACTCATTAACAGCCAAAGGCAAGTTGGGTAAAGTGCTGGAAACCGCCAGGCCCGGTGGGGCTTATTACCCTAAAGTAGATGTAAAAGACTACACCCTGAAATGGGTACCCAAAGCAGATTCAATGCTGATTGCCTCTACTGAAGGGTTTGATTTTTATCTGGCATCTTCATCTTTAAAAGGGAAAATACTATTAAGAAAAACCGGATTATTTGGTGCAGGTAACCTGGTTCGTAACGATTCAGAGACCAGCTCTGAACAATTCAAGTTTAATAAAGAGGGCTTTTTTGCCGATAACTCGCAGTTTAAAATCAAGGCCAGTTCTCCCTTAACCAAAGCTGTATTGTTGGCAAAAAACGTAGATATTAATTTCAATATCACCAAAAGTCTGGTAAATATTGTGGGTAATGAAGGCAATAGCTTTAATGATACCACAAGGCAGACCTCTTTGGAGTTTCCTTATGCAGCCTATAAAACCAATATAGACAAAGCAGAGTGGAATATTAAGAAAAAACAGATAAGCATGAAAGGCGATTTAGCCTCTACACTATTTGCATCAACTAATTCTGCTCAGGAAGGGCTGGCTTTCAAAGGAAGTTCGGCAGTTTATGATATTGAGCAATTAACCTTGAATATCGGCGGAGTGCCATACATTCAATCGGCAGATGCCAGAATCATGCCTAACAAAGGGCAGGTGGCTATCAGAAAAGACGCCGAAATGCTGCCTTTTAAAAACGCCCGACTGACAATTGACACCCTGAATGGCTTCCATAACCTGAGCAATGGTAACATACAGATTCTTTCCAAAAGCAGATTTACCGGCGATGCCTCCTATCAGTTTGTGAATGCCAGAAAAGATACTTTCAATATAAAAATGGGTGACTTTGAGTTAAGAGAGGTAAAGCTCCCGGCAGGACCTGACGGCAGGAAAACGAAAGAGAAGGGGTATTCTACTTATGCTCATGCCACCGTCAGAGACCGCGATAGCGTGTATCTGTCACCAAAAATCATCTATCAGGGAGAAATTTCTATGTGGGCGCCTGTTAAAACCCTGGCTATGGATGGTTTCGTATTGCCGGTACTTAAAAAATATCCTAAACTGGGTGGTTACTGGATACCATACAAAGGAGAAAAATCTGAAGAAGTGGTTATTACAGTTGATAAAAACCTGAAAAGTGATGAAGAACCGCTGTTTGCCGGGTTGCATTTCAGAACTACAACTTCTACCAATGGATTGTACCCTACGTTTTTGTCTGCCAAAGAAACCGAAGAAGACCAGGATGTTTTTGTGGTAAACGGTGTCTTGCGCCGAGACGAAACTAACAGGCTGTTCAGTATAAAGCCTGATGACCCCAAAGCCACGGCTGTTAATAAATATGAACTGATTGAAGACAAGGGTATTATTAACCTGGAAGGCAAATACAACCTGTTGGGTAAAGAACTGGCACAGTATATGCAAACCACAGGATTTGCTACTTTAAGACTCGATTCATCAAGGCATCAGTTTAATACCATGATGCTGTTAAACTTCCCGGTGGCACAGCCTATACTGGCTAATATGGCTACTAAAATTGTAAAAACTAACCTTGACCTGGGTGTAAACGAAGCCGCCATTGAGCTTAATTCGCCTGAGTTAATTTCAAAAATCTCGTATATCGTAGGCGAAAAAGACATTGAAGACTACAAGCTGCGGTCTGCTAAAGAATATGTGCCGTTATTCAGGTTTTCGCCCCGCTTTATCAATACCATCGTATTCAGCGACCTACAGTTGGTCTGGGAGCCTAAACAGAACGCCTACAGAAGCGTGGGCAAGCTGGGAGTATCAAACATTGGCGAGACAGATATCAATGCCAAAATAAACGGGTATGTAGAAATACGGAAAAACCCAGTTACCGGCGACGAGGTCTATGTTTTTCTGGAGTTATCGCCAGAAAGCTGGTATTATATGGGGTATAAAGAAAATGAAATGGGTATTATATCTTCTGATGATGCCTTCAATGCGCTGGTAACTAAAGGAGAGCGCAGAAAAGACCGTGGGTATCAGGTTATAGCCGTCGACCACTCAGAGGCCATTCTCTTCAGGAAGATGTTCCTGGAAACCTACCGAGGCCTGAAAGAACCACCTAAAGGAACCAAAGTTGACCCCAAGAAGCTGGCAGACGCGCCCAAAGAGGCAACGCAGAAAAAAGAAGAAAAGAAAAAGAAAGAAGAAGCAGAAAAAGAGGGTTTTTAATATAATTAAGGGTTGGCCGACTAAGAAGCCAGCCCTTTTTTTGCAAAGCAAATAACCTGAAACAGCCCCACGAATATTGATTAATCAGCACAGCCCCGCACAACCGAATCAGGAAAACCGAAAGAACAGATAAGATTGAACTAAAACAATTGCAATGATGTTGCATATTTGTTCTATCTTTGTGTCACGGTTTCTGTGATACAATTTTACATGGAGTATGCGGAAAATATTCACTCATTATCATAATCTCAATAAAGTAGGTCTGTGGCTTTCTATACTCTGCATGGTGCATTGTCTGGCTATGCCTTTTATAATTACCTCATTACCTTATCTGAGTAAAAATTCCATCAGCGAAAAATCAGAGTTTTTTCTGATTGCCATAAGTGCCTGCCTGGCGGTTTATCTTTTGTTAAAAGATTACAAAAATCATCGTAATTCACTTCCCCTTGCTCTGCTAACTTTGGCATTGGCATTTAATATGCTGGGTATCTTTTTTGTTTCTAACGCCTACGAAACCATTCTTAATGTAAGTGGCGGCCTGTTGATGGCCCTTGCTTATGGTTTAAACTGGTATTTTCATAAAAGAGCCTGCCATAGCCACCAGCATTAATCATCCATAAAAAAGGCTCTCATTTTCATGAGAGCCCCGGTAAAAAATCTTATTCTTTCCAACGCCAGTCTTTGCCAATTATCAGCTCGTTTTTCAGATTCTGCTTGATCAAAAACTCTTTGGTTTCTTCATCATTCATTTTCTTTGTTGGCAGTGCATCAGCATTGGCCAGGGCATAAAGCATCATGGCTGTGAATCGAACATTATTGTTAATTTGTTTTTTATCAATTAAATCAAAGCGGTCGCAGTTGGCATGATAACAGTTGTAGGCTTTTACCGGGAAACTGCCCGACGGCGAGCAAACCGGCACCCCCTGTATCATAAACGGCTGGTGGTCTGAGTGCAAACCGGCTCCGTTCGGATTGGTGTTGGTATAGCTGGAATCAATTTTTCTGATTTTATTGCCTACTTCATCAAAGAAAGCCCTCAGTTCAGGGCGCCCCATTGCATTAAACCCGCGGGCATTGTTTACCATGTCCAGATTCATCATTAACTGAACCTTATCCAGTTTCCCCTCATCCAGATATTTTTTCACCATGGCCTTAGAGCCCAGCAGGCCTTGTTCTTCGCCCATAAACATCACAAACTCAATAGTTCTTTTGGTTTTCAGTTTCAATGCCTGAAACACCCGTGCTACGTCTAAAACTGTAAAAGAGCCAATACCGTTATCCATTGCACCTGTTGCCAGGTCCCACGAGTCCAGGTGTCCGCCAATTACAATTTTGTCATCTTTAAGTTTTTTAGAGCTTCCGGGAAGGGTAGCTATCACGTTTCTGGCTTTAATAGGGCGGCTGAAATTCTGCATATCAATTACAGCCAGCAGATTAGGCTCGTCGTTCATCCATTTCCGAATCTGCTTGCCACTTTCAACCGAAACACAAACAGCAGGAATCGGAATCAGCGCGCCGGTAACAGAGGCGGTTCCTGTAAGGAGTACGCCTCCTTCAACCGCGTTGGCAATAATTACCCCTGCTGCGCCGTACTTAATGGCCAATGCCGTTTTTTCAGAGCGATGCAGGTTTTTCTTGCCTTTGTTTTCCGGCGATTGCAGGTTGATATTGAACAACGCAATTTTACCTTTAACCTGATCTTTTACTTTTTCAAAGTCAGCCTCTACACCGTCGCCACAATCTACAATCGGGCCTTTGATGTGCGACGAAACCGGCGAATGCGCCAGTGCCACAACCTCAACATCTCTGAAATTATCACTGCCTTTGGGTACAATAGCCAGGCTAACGGTGTCTCTTGCCCACGATTCAACCTCAAAAGGCATATATTTTACGTCGGCAAAACCGTATTCCTTCAACAAGTTATAGGCAAAATCCTCAGCTTTTTTACCATTCGGGCTTCCTGTAAGGCGATGCCCGATGCTTGAGGTGGCTTCACCCAGCGTTTCATAAGCACGGCCGCGATTCAGGACATCATCATTGATTTTTCCGAAAACTTCTTCCAACTCGTCTTTGGGTAAAGTAAAAGCAGAAAACAACGAGACGCTTACAACAACTGTCAAAAGTAAAATTCTCTTTCTCATCTACACTGTATTTATTTTAATTTCATTTAGTTTATACCCGTAATATTAGGTATAAAAATCGTAATTATTTCTTTGTTGAACAAAAAACCGTTTATTAACGGTTAATATAAAAACCAAAAGCCGGCGAAGGTAAGCCGGTTTAAAATTCATATATTACCTTAATTCAGAAAGAAAATTCCTAAAAATAACAATATGAGTACAGTACAACTAATGAAACACGATGGGATTACCCCGCCCGTAGCAAAACCGCAACTCAAAGAATTATCAGTACACGGCCACACCCGCATAGATGAATACTATTGGCTTAATGAAAGAGAAAATCCCGAGGTTATAGCATATCTGAATGCTGAAAATGCCTACCTTGAGCAGGTGATGGCTCCGGTAAAGGATTTTGAAGAAAAGCTATTTCAGGAAATGAAAAGCCGTATTCAGGAACGAGACGAATCGGTACCGGTTAAAGATGGGGCGTACTTTTTTTATTTCCGTTACATAGAGGGGGGAGAATATCCTATTTATTGTCGTAAAAAAGAAAGTTTAGAAGCACCTGAAGAAATATTGCTTGACGGCAATAAGCTGGGGAAAGGTAAACCTTACTTTAATATTGGTGGATACGAAATTACCGATAACGATGAGGTGATGGCCTATGGAATAGATACCGTTAGCAGACGCAACTATACCGTCAGATTCAAAAACTTGAAAACAGGTAAATTATATAAGGAACAGATAAAAAATACCGAGGGTGGCTGCTATGCCTGGGCGGCAGATAACAAAACATTTTTTTATATCCGCCGCGACCAGCAAACGCTGCTGGGGTATCAGGTATGGCGCCACGAATTAGGTACCGATGTAAAGACCGACGTACTGGTATATGAAGAAAAAGACAACCAGTTTTACATGGGGCTTTATAGAATGAAATCAAAAAAATACATTGCCATCAGTTGCGACCACAACGGCGTATCTACCGAATACAGGTTGTTAGAGGCTGCAAAGCCATTGGGCGAATTTAAAGTATTTGCCGAAAGAGAACGCGGGCATGAATATGTAATTGAGCATTTGCATGAAAAATTTTATATCCGCACTAATCAGAACAAGGCCGCTAACTTTAAACTATTAGAGGTAAAGGAAAATGAAGCAGCCGATAAAACAAAATGGAAAGAGGTAATTGCCCACAGAAAAGATGTTTTTCTGGAGTCGATGGAGGTATTCACCAACCATCTGGTATTGCAGGAAAGGAGAGAGGGGCTTATTCAATTGCGGGTAATTAATCAGTCCAACGGCAATGACCATTATATTGAGTTCGGCGAACCCGCCTATGATGCCTACATTGGCGCTAATCCAGACTTTAACACCCATGTACTCAGATACATTTATACATCGCTCACAACGCCTGGCTCTACATTTGACTATAACCTCGATACCCGTGAGGTAGAACTGAAAAAACAGCAAGCCGTTTTGGGCGACTTCAATAAAAACAATTATGTATCTGAACGGGTTTTTGTAACAGCTCGCGACGGAGTAAAGGTGCCTGTATCAATTGTTTATCGTAAAGAAACATTACTAAACGGCACGGCCCCTTTGTTACAGTATTCTTATGGTTCTTACGGATACTCAACCGATGCCACCTTTAGTTCAGTACGTTTAAGCCTCCTCGACAGGGGGTTTGTATATGCCATTGCTCACATACGCGGGGGGCAGGAAATGGGCCGCGAATGGTATGACGGCGGCAAAATGTTTAATAAGAAAAATACATTTTATGACTTCATTGACTGTTCGCGGTTCCTAATTGCTAACCAGTACTGCAGCCCCGGCAAATTGTTTGCCATGGGGGGTAGCGCAGGTGGGTTACTGATGGGTGCCATTACTAATTTGCAACCTGATTTATACAAAGGCATAGTAGCAGCCGTACCATTTGTAGATGTTGTAACTACCATGCTTGATGAAAGCATACCGCTAACTACCGGAGAGTTTGAAGAATGGGGTAACCCCAAAAACAAAGCGTCTTATGACTATATGCTGTCTTATTCACCTTACGACAATATCGACGCTATGGATTATCCTAATATGTTGATAACTACCGGTTTACATGATTCACAGGTGCAGTATTTTGAGCCCGCAAAATGGGTGGCCCGATTACGCACCAGAAAAACCGACCAAAACCTGCTGTTATTGTACACAGACATGGAGGCAGGGCATGGGGGCGCATCAGGTCGTTTTTCTTCTCTGAAGCTGATAGCGAAAGAGTATGTTTTTATGCTCGATTTAGCCAATGCCTTACATTGAAATTTTGATAGGCAGGTGTAGTTCAGAAATATTCAGGGCTAAATGCGGGTTTATCCGGGTGTTTTTACCAATTAATCATATTTTCAAAAAAAATGAGCCCGTTTTTTTTAAATTTCTAACTATTTGTTTTTTATTTGCCACCATATTCCGAACAGATTGTGACCTTAATATTTTATTTAGTCCAATTTTTTTACAACATTTTATTTTTGAATTAACAAAAAATTCCCCAACATGAAGAAGGCAATACTAGTATTTGCGTCGTTATTCGTCTTTGCTCTGACAACGCAAGCTCAAGACACCTGTAAAGTTTGCAAGCCATACAAATGGGAGGCAGGCCTCCTGCTTGGAGTTAACCAGAACTATGGAGACATGCAAGAAGATGCATCTTATCTTTCACAAAACCGTCCTATGTTCGGCGCATTTGTTCGTCGTCATCTGGGTAACTATTTTGCGGTAAGAGGTCAGGTCTTCTTTGGTGGTTTAGCCGGAAACGATTTGGATAACCCTAACGGAAGATGGAATTATCGTCGTCTGAAATTTACCTCACCTCTTTCAGAATTATCCTTACTGGCTGAAGTATATCCTTTCGGCGAGCGCAAGTATTTCTGTGACGGAGGCTTTAAAAGAAACCTGACACCTTATCTATATGGTGGTCTTGCAGGTGTTTTCACTAATCCTACAGTAACGGTTCAGTCGGGTGCTACTGCCCCTCCGTTGCAATCATGGATGGATGAAGACAAAGCAAATCTTAAAAAAGGTGCGCTTGCAATTCCGTTTGGGTTAGGTGTAAAATATAATGTAGCAGAAAGATGGACATTGGGTCTTGAAGTGGGTTACCGCTACGCATTCTCTGATTATCTTGATGGAACAAGCCGCGCTACTACAAGCCTTGTGTCTAATAAAGCTTATAATGATGGTTATGCGGTAGGTAATTTACTGGTATCTTACCGTTTTGGCGATAAAGACACAGATAAAGACGGTGTTGTTGATCGTTGCGACGCCTGTGTTAATGAAAAAGGGCTTCGTAAATTCCAGGGTTGTCCTGATACAGACGGTGACGGTATCCCTGATAAAGATGATGCCTGCCCTACTCAGGCTGGTCCAATGGCCTTGAATGGTTGTCCTGACACAGATGGTGACGGGGTAGCAGATAAAGATGATGCCTGCCCAACTTTAGCGGGTCCTGCTTCTTTGCAGGGTTGCCCAGACCGCGACAAAGACGGCGTAGCTGATAAAGATGACGCTTGTCCTGACGTGCCTGGTTTGAAAGCCTTGAATGGTTGCCCTGACACAGACGGTGACGGTATTACAGATAAAGAAGATGCTTGTCCTAACGAGCCTGGTCCGGCTTCATTGAAAGGTTGTCCTGATACAGACGGCGACGGTATTCCTGATAAAGATGATGCTTGCCCTAGAGTTGCCGGTTCTGTAGCTGCTAAAGGTTGCCCAGACCGCGACAATGACGGTGTAGCTGACGATAAAGATAAATGTCCTGACCTGCCTGGTCTTGCGTCAAACGATGGTTGTCCTGAAGGTTACGTAAATGGTATGGCTCCGGGTTACAGAACGCTAAGCGGATGTATGATTACCAAAGAAGAATTGGATGAACTAAGCGCAGCAGCTCAGGGAATTGAATTCTACAGCGGAACCAACAAACTGAAACCAACATCCTACAAAAAACTTGACCGCGTTTGTACATTGTTGCAAAGATGCCCAGATAGTATGCTTACTGTAGTGGCATACAACGATGGCCCAAGCACAGCCGCCAACCTTCGTGCTGCTAAATTGCGTGCCTGCGCTGTTTATGCTTACTTCTTGAAAAAGAAATGTATCAGCAAAGCACGCATGACCTACGAAGGAAAAGGAGACGAAGATCCTTCAACTCCTTATACAACTCCGGATGGCAAGAAAACCAACACTCGTATTGAGTTCCAGTTGAAATAAGAGCTAAGTATTAAAGCAATAAATAAACCCCGGCTACGCAGTATGTGTATCCGGGGTTTTGTTTTGTATCAATGCAGCCAACCTGTTTTAAGCGCTGTATTTTCTTTAAAACAAACTGTTATTGTTGTTTAATATCCACATTGGTTATAATCCAATCAGCCAAACCTGGGGTTTTTATTTGTTTATTTTTAATAGTTCAAAACCTATAGGAGCTACTTCTTCGGCTGAGTTAGACAAAACCACAACCGCTGTTTTTTTGGTTTTATCAAAAGCAACCAAAGTCCTGAATCCCCCTGTTCCTCCCGAATGTTGATAAATGTTTCTATTTTTAGTTAAATGCCAGCCCAGACCAATAATCTGTTGGCCTTGTTCAAATGTAATGGTGTGGGTCAGGTCTATTGCTTTTTGCAGATTTGCAGGTGCCTTGTTCATGTTGGCTTGTATGTACTTAACCATGTCGTTAATTGTCGACCGTATGCCGCCCGCCCCTGCCAGGCTGTTCAGGTCCCAGGGAGAGGTGGCTTCACCTTTTTCGTTGTAGCCCTGCGCAAAGTTGCCTGCCTGTTTTGCGGGAATAGTGATGAATGTATGCTTCATATCCAGAGGGCCGGTAATTTTATCAGCCAGAAGTTTTTCGTAGGTGGTGTGGTTTTGTACAGCTAAAATATTACCTAACAATCCCACGGCAAAATTAGAATATTCATAGTTGAGGCCTACCTCACGGAACGGCTTAAAGTGTTTCAGATAGGTGTACATCCGTTCGGTATCATAATTTTTGTAGGGGTCATCTATGGGGTCTCCTTTTTTGTAAAGGTTAATGGGCAGCCTCGGAAGCCCCGAACTGTGGTTTGACAAACTTTTAAGCGTAAGCGGTACACCCTTGAATGCCATTGTAGGAATAGAGTCGGGAAGATACTTGTTAATTGGGTCATCGAGCGCCATTTTGCCTTTTACTACCTCATCAGCCAATAGAATAGCAGTAAAGGTTTTACTGATAGAGCCTATCTCGAACAACGTTTTGTCTGGGTCTGGTAATTGGTGGTTTCCTCTTTTGGTTTCGCCATAATTATAGGTATATACCTTGCCATCAGTAACAATGGCCAAAGCCAGCCCTGTGGTATGTTTTAACTGGATATATGGCCTTACTATACTATCAACCTTAACATCTACGACGGTCTGCATCTTGTTATCGGTTGCAACCAGATAATCTTTTTTAGGTTTATTATCGGTATTAGGTCTGAAAAGTAGCGTAGATATTTTATCTGATGCGTCTAATGCTAAATAAACGTCCTGAGTTGCTTTTTCAAAAATACCTTTGTAGAAAGCCACACCATCAACGCTTTTTACAAAAACTGAAGATTTCCATATACCCAGTTGGTTATGAAGCTGCGTTATTACATTTTTTAGTTCAGTTTCGGGCAGTTGCTTTCTGAACACTTCTCCGGTCAGTTGAAAGAGATTAGCCGGATTTTTTTCGTTGAATGCGTTCTCGACCAGCACCCTTACTGAATCAATTTTTTTTTGGTTTGATTGCCCGGTAGCAGAAAATGAAAGTAGCAGAAGAAATAGTATTTTTTTCATGAGGTATTGGTTTAACAGGCTAAATGTCGGTCTGTCTGGTTATATCTCAAAGTAAAACTTTATAAGAGGTAAACCGGGTGTCAAACGATTATCATGTTTTTTTGGCGTAACAAACTAAAACTCCGATTTTTATCGTTATTCTTGCAAAAATTTTAAATCGATTTAGAAATGAATAAAAGATTGTTTCTGGCAACTCTAGGGCTGTTTTTGAGTTGGTCAACCTTTGCTCAGCATTCATCTGCCACAGGTATTAAGTTTGAAGAGAAAACTTCATGGAAAGAAATAATTAAAAAGGCCAAAGCAGAGAAAAAGCTGATTTTTATGGATGCCTACACTACCTGGTGTGGCCCATGCAAGGCGCTTCAGGCAAAAGTATTCCCTGATAAGCAATTGGGCGAATTCTTTAACCAGAACTTTGTGAATGTAGCTATCGACATGGAAGAAGGCGAGGGCGTGAAGTTGTCTGGCATTTATGATGTACAGGCCTACCCAACCTTGTTTTTTATTGACCCAACCAACGGGAAAGTGGTGCAGTCGGTTTTAGGATATACCGAAGCCCCCCAGTTGCTGAATACGGCAAAGCGTGCCGCTGCTAAAAGAAAAGTATAATAGCAGGCTGATGGCAGTGCTTGTAAGATATTAACGAAAAAGAGGGGCGGGAGTTCCTCTTTTTCGTTCACAGGCAATCGGGTTTTACTGTTTTTGCAGTAGTGCCATATAGAAACCATCATACCCCTCTTTGGCAGGCGAAGTGCGCTGCTCGCCAATGAGTTCAAAACCTGCATGGGTTGCCAGAAACTGCTTCACCTGCGCTTCGCTTTCAGAGGGCAGTATACTACAGGTGGCATAAACCATTTTGCCGCCGGGTTTCAGCATTTTTGAGTAGTTACTTATAATTTCGGTCTGGGTTTTTCTGATGTTATCCAGAAACTCAGGCTTTAGTTTCCACTTCGCGTCGGGGTTTCGTCTTAAAACACCCAGGCCGGAACACGGCACATCTAATAGCAGTCTGTCGGCACTTTCTTTGAGTCTTTTAATGGTCTTGGCCTCTATCAGTTTAGTCTCTACATTACCAATACCATTGCGGCGGGCACGTCTTTGTAGTTCCTGCAGTTTATAATCTTCTACATCCATAGCTATAATGCGGCCTTTGTTTTCCATCAGCGTAGCCAGATGCAATGTTTTGCCTCCTGCACCGGCGCAGGCGTCTATAACACGCATACCCGGCTGAACATCCAGAAACGGCGCTATCAACTGGCTGCCGGCATCCTGCACTTCAAAGAGTCCGTTTTTAAATGCCTCAGTGGCAAATACATTAGCCCTCTTTTTTAATACCAATGCCTCATGGGCGTCAGGCAGAGTTGCTGTTTCAATACCGGCTTCGTTTAGTTTCTTTTGTAGTTCAGCTACACTGGTTTTTAAGGTATTGGTGCGTAACACAACCGGAGCCTGGTGGTTCATGGCCTGCAGTTCGGCGTTCCATTGTTCACCCAATTCTTTTTCACCGGTTTCATCTATCCAGTCCGGCACCGATTCTTTTATTTTTCTGGTGTGCTGGGCTTCCTCAAAACGGGCAGTAATATTTTTTAGATTCAGACCTGCAAACTCCTGCCAGTCGGGTAGTTTATCTCCCTGCAAGACGCGCCAGGCACCGAATATCTGCCAGAATTGAGCCGCCTCTGTAACTTTAGAGCCAGAGAGCTGAGTTACAAATTTCAGTAATCGCCACCAGCGTACAATCTCATAAGTGTTTTCGGCAATAAAGGCTCTGTCGCGGCTGCCCCATTTTTTGTTCGATTTCAGCACATATTCTATTACTTTGTCGGCCTGCCGGTTTTCAATAAAAATTTGTTGCAACGCGTACACAATGGCCTCAACCAATACTCTATGGTATTTCATTAATCAATATCTGTTTATAAAAAGCACAAAGTTCAGGCTTTTTTGTGGGATGCGGAAATACAGGGGTGTATTTTTCGAAGGCGTTCGGTTTTCAGCATAAATACTGGTTCAGGTAAAAACCCTGTTCAGAAGGCCTGAGCCAGAGTAAAGAACCCTAATTATAAGCTGATGGTGCGGTATTTAATGCCAAAAATCAGCAAATAAACAAAAATTTCAAATAATACAAACATTTGTTCAATAAGAATTTGTTATTTAAGTTAATATTTTATAACTTCGCACCCTATTTAGCAGTGCTCTCTTAAAAAACGCTTATCATTCATGAGATTTTTGTCCGATACACAACTTGTTTCACGTAGGGCAGTTGAACAGGGGCAATTATCTTCTTCACTACGAAATATATATTTTCAGCTGATTTTATAAGCATAAGTACTTCACTCTTAAGAGTCTGTCATAAGCTTGTTGCTATTATGAAACAGCATGTAGTTTAAAAAATTATAAACTTAAAACTTTCAAAGCCTTGAGTCTTACAGTAACCGGTAGAAAAAGTTTTGCAACGGTTTTTCCTGCTATTGATTATCCAGATTTTCTGGATGTGCAGGTAAGATCGTTTCAGGATTTCTTCCAGATTGACACACCAGCCGAAAGCCGCAAAAAAGAAGGGCTTTACAATGTGTTTGCTGAAAACTTCCCAATCGCCGATTCACGCGAGAACTACGTATTGGAGTTTGTTGATTATACAATTGACCCACCGAAGTATTCGGTAGATGAGTGTATCGACAGAGGTCTTACTTACGCAGTACCTTTAAAAGCGAAATTACGTTTGATTTGTAATGACGCCGATAATGAGGATTTCGAGACGATTGAGCAGGAAGTATTCCTGGGCAACATTCCTTATATGAACGAAAGAGGTTCTTTCGTTATCAACGGTGCCGAGCGTGTTATCGTTTCTCAGCTGCACCGTTCTCCGGGTGTATTCTTCTCTATGAGCAAGCATACAAACGGAACTAAGCTTTACTCTGCCCGTGTGATTCCGATGAAAGGTTCATGGATAGAGTTCTCTACAGACGTAAACAACGTTATGTATGCTTACATTGACCGTAAGAAGAAATTCCCGGTTACTACACTTCTTCGTGCCATCGGTTTTGGTTCTGATAAAGAAATCCTGAACCTGTTTGGTCTTTCAGAAGAAATTCCTGGTTCTAAAGAGGCCTTAACCAAAGCTATCGGCCGTCGCTTAGCTGCACGTGTTCTGAGAACCTGGACTGAGGACTTTGTAGACGAGGATACAGGTGAGGTGGTATCAATTGACCGTAACGAAGTGATTTTAGAACGTGACTCTATCATTTCGGAAGGTGACATTGATATTATCCTGAGCACAGAGCAGAAGTCGGTTATTTTACACCGCGAAGACGCCAACGTTTCAGAATTCAACATTATTTATAACACTTTGCAACGCGATAGCTCAAACTCTGAAAAAGAGGCCGTTGAGCAGATTTATCGCCAGTTGCGTAACACCGAAGCTCCTGATGAGGCAACTGCCCGTGAGATTATCCAGGGCTTGTTCTTCTCTGACAAACGTTATGATTTAGGAGAGGTAGGGCGTTACCGTGTAAACACTAAATTGAATTTAACTACTCCTCTGGAAACAGGTGTATTAACAACTGAAGACATTGTTGAGATTGTTAAGTTCTTAATCAGCCTTATTAACTCTAAGGCGGTAGTCGATGATATCGATCACCTTTCCAATCGTCGTGTACGTACAGTAGGCGAGCAGCTTTATGCCCAGTTTGGCGTAGGTCTGGCGCGTATGGCACGTACCATCAAAGAACGTATGAACGTTCGTGATAACGAAGATTTCAAACCGGTTGACCTGATTAATGCCCGTACGCTTTCGTCGGTTATTAACTCATTCTTCGGTACCAACCAGCTGTCGCAGTTTATGGACCAAACCAACCCACTGGCCGAAATTACGCACAAACGTCGTATGTCTGCCCTTGGGCCGGGAGGTTTGAGCCGCGAGCGTGCCGGTTTCGAGGTTCGTGACGTTCACTATACCCACTATGGTCGTTTGTGTACTATCGAAACGCCAGAGGGACCGAACATCGGTCTTATTTCATCGCTTTGTACGTATGCTAAAATCAACAGCATGGGCTTCATTGAAACCCCATACCTGAAAATTGAGAATGGTAAACTTACCAGCGAACTGGTTTATCTGACAGCCGAAGAAGAAGATGGTAAAAACATAGCCATGGCTACAGCCGATGTAGATAAAGAGGGTAACTTCCTGGTAGATACCTTGAAATGTCGTTATGAGGGTGACTTCCCGATGAAGACTCCTGATTCAATTGACTACATGGACATTGCCTCTAACCAGATTGTATCGGTAGCTGCATCGTTGATTCCGTTTATAGAACATGATGACGCCAACCGTGCCCTGATGGGTTCAAACATGCAACGTCAGGCCGTACCATTGTTACGCCCTGAAGCGCCAATTGTAGGTACAGGACTTGAAGGCCGCCTGGCTCGTGACTCACGTACCCTTGTAGTGGCTGAGGAAGATGGTGTGATTGAGTTTGTAGATGCTAACGTAATTAAAGTACGTTATAACTGGACCAAAGAGCAGAATCTGGTTAGTTTCGATACCAACGTTACTACCTATGATTTGATTAAGCATCGTCGTACCAACCAGGATACCTGTATCAACATCCGTCCGATTGTATTAAAAGGACAGGAAGTGAAAAAAGGCCAGATTCTGGTAGAAGGATATGCTACTCAGGGTGGAGAACTTGCATTGGGTCGTAACCTGTTGGTTGCTTTCATGCCTTGGCAGGGATATAACTTTGAGGATGCCATCGTAATTTCTGAAAGAGTAGTACGTGAAGATATCTTTACTTCTATCCATATTGAAGAATATGAACTGGAAGTACGTGACACCAAACGTGGTGAAGAGGAACTAACTGCTGAGATACCGAACGTTTCAGAAGAAACCGTTAAAAACCTTGACGAAAACGGTATTGTACGCATTGGTACAAGAGTAAAAGAAGGAGATATTCTGATTGGTAAAATTACACCAAAGGGTGAGTCTGACCCAACACCTGAAGAAAAACTTTTACGTGCCATCTTTGGTGACAAAGCAGGCGATGTGAAAGATGCTTCGAAGAAAGCGCCACCATCAATGGACGGTGTGATTATTGATACAAAATTATTCTCTCGCCCAAGTAAAGAAGAGCGTTCGAAACACAAAGACGAGCTGAAAGCCCTGATGAAAAAACACAGCAGAGCTTTGATTGAATTGCGTGAGAGAATGCTTGATAAAATTGTGGAATTGCTTGACGGTAAAACTTCGGCGGGCGTGAAACATAAATTTGGTGATGAGCTGATATCGAAAGGCGTGAAATTCAACCGTTCGAATATTGCCAACAACTTGTTTCCGGATAAAAACAATTATGTTGACGAAAGCCAGTATAACGTGCCTGAAGAGGTTAACCTTTTGGGAGACGTGATTCTGGATGGTTGGACAGACGAGTTAGACACCAACAAACTGGTAGTAGCACTTTGTAAAAACTACCTGGCTCGCCGTAGCGAGGTAATCGGCCGTTTCAAACGTGAAAGATTCGTTCTTGAAGTAGGTGATGAGCTACCGGCTGGTATCGTGAAACTTGCTAAAGTTTACATTGCTAAAAAACGTAAACTGAAAGTAGGTGATAAAATGGCGGGTCGCCACGGAAACAAAGGGGTTGTTGCCAGAATTGTGCGTGACGAAGACATGCCATTCCTGGAAGACGGCACAACAATGGATATCGTGCTGAACCCACTTGGGGTACCTTCTCGTATGAACATCGGTCAGCTGTATGAAGTTGTATTGGGTCTTGCGGGTCGTAAGTTAGGTCGTAAATATGCTACTCCAATCTTTGACGGCGCTACCGAACAACAGGTATCGGCAGAGTTGGCAGAAGCAGGTTTACCACCATTTGGTCGTTCGCAATTATACAACGGTCTTTCAGGTGAGCCATTCGACCAGAAAGTTACAGTGGGTATCATGTACATGATGAAACTGGGCCACTTGGTTGATGATAAAATGCACGCCCGTTCTATCGGACCATACTCTCTTATTACGCAACAACCACTGGGTGGTAAAGCACAGTTTGGTGGTCAGCGTTTCGGAGAGATGGAGGTGTGGGCGCTTGAGGCCTTTGGTGCGTCTCATATCCTGCAGGAGATTCTGACTGTTAAGTCTGACGACGTGGTGGGCCGTGCGAAAGCATACGAGGCTATCGTTAAAGGAGAAAACCTTCCGAAAGCCAACATCCCAGAGTCATTTAACGTACTGGTGCACGAGTTGAGAGGCCTTGCGCTTGAAATTACCCTGCAATAAGCAAATTACCAGCGTGTTTCTTTCGGGAAACACGCATCAGATTTTAAAAAATCATTTTCACATCAATCATAAGGAAAATGTCTTTAAAGAAAAATAAAAAACTTAACAGCGACTTCAACAGCATAACCATCAGCTTGGCTTCACCTGAGTCAATCCTGGAAAGCTCGTTTGGAGAAGTTACACAGCCGGAAACTATCAACTATCGTACATACAAACCCGAAATGGGTGGTTTGTTTTGCGAGCGTATTTTCGGACCTGTGAAAGACTGGGAGTGCCATTGTGGTAAATATAAGCGTATTCGTTACAAAGGCATTATCTGCGACCGTTGTGGTGTAGAGGTAACCGAAAAGAAAGTGCGCCGCGAGCGCATGGGGCACATCGAGCTGGTGGTTCCTGTAGCACACATCTGGTACTTCCGCAGTTTACCTAACAAAATCGGGTATTTGTTAGGAATGTCGTCGAAGAAGCTTGACCAAATTATTTATTATGAACGCTACGTGGTTGTTCAGCCGGGTATCAAGGCAGAAGATGGTATCTCTGCCAACGACTTCCTGACTGAAGAAGAATATCTTGACATTGTTGATAAACTGCCAAGAGAAAACCAGATGCTTGACGATAAAGACCCGAACAAATTTATCGCCAAAATGGGTGCAGAAGCATTAGAAATGATGCTTTCTCGTATCAAGCTGGATGAATTGTCTTATGACTTACGCCACGCCGCCGCTACTGATACTTCTCAACAACGTAAAGCTGAGGCTTTGAAACGTCTGAAAGTAGTAGAGGCATTGCGTGACGCCAATACACGTATTGAAAACAAACCTGAGTGGATGGTTATCCGCATGGTGCCGGTTATTCCACCAGAATTGCGTCCGCTTGTACCTCTTGATGGCGGGCGTTTTGCAACTTCTGACCTGAATGACCTTTACCGCCGTGTGATTATCCGTAACAACCGTTTGAAACGTCTGTTGGAAATCAAAGCACCTGAGGTAATTCTCCGTAATGAAAAACGGATGTTGCAAGAGGCTGTCGATTCACTATTTGACAACTCTCGTAAAGTAAACGCCGTTCGTTCTGAAGGTAACCGTGCTTTGAAATCACTTTCAGATATGTTGAAAGGTAAGCAAGGCCGTTTCCGCCAGAACCTTTTGGGTAAACGTGTCGACTACTCGGGTCGTTCGGTAATTGTGGTAGGTCCTGAATTGAAACTACACGAGTGCGGTTTGCCAAAAGATATGGCAGCAGAGCTGTTTAAACCGTTTATTATCAGAAAACTGATTGAACGCGGAATTGTGAAAACAGTGAAATCTGCCAAGAAAATTGTTGACAGAAAAGACGCAGTAGTTTGGGATATTCTTGAAAACGTATTGAAAGGCCACCCGGTTCTGCTAAACCGTGCCCCTACGCTTCACCGCTTGGGTATTCAGGCTTTCCAGCCTAAATTGGTAGAGGGTAAGGCTATCCAGTTGCACCCGTTAGTTTGTACGGCTTTCAACGCCGACTTTGACGGTGACCAGATGGCGGTACACGTGCCGCTTGGCCAGGAAGCCATCATGGAGGCATCTATCCTGATGCTGGCTTCGCACAACATCCTGAACCCTGCCAATGGTGCGCCAATTACGGTACCATCGCAAGACATGGTGTTGGGTCTTTACTACGTAACTAAAGGACGTGTATCGACCGACGATGATCCGGTTCCGGGTGATGGAATGACATTCTATTCGCCTGAAGAGGTAATTATTGCCTTGAACGAAGGTAGAATCTCTAAGCACGCGCACATTAAATGCCGTGTGAAAGTGAAAGATGAAAACGGCCAGTTGGTATTGAAAATAGTAAATACAGTGGCAGGTCGTATTCTGTTCAACCAGTGTGTGCCTGAAGAAGTAGGTTATCTTGACGAATTGTTGACCAAGAAAAAACTACAACAGCTGATTGGTCGCGTATTTAAAGAAGCCGGATACGCCCGTACAGCAAAATTCCTTGATGATATTAAAGAACTGGGTTATCAGACGGCCTTCAGAGGTGGTTTGTCTATCGGTTTGGATAACATCATTATACCGGAAGAAAAAACAAAATTGATCACCGATGCCAAAGCAGAGGTAGAAGAGGTACAAAACAACTATATGTTTGGTATCATTACCGAGCGTGAGCGTTACAACCAGATTATTGATATCTGGGGCCGTGTAAACACACGTATCCGTGAGGTATTGTTGAGACAATTAGAAGCAGACCAGAAAGGTTTCAACCCAATCTATATGATGATGCACTCGGGTGCACGTGGTTCGCAAGAGCAGGTGCGTCAGTTGGGCGGTATGCGTGGATTGATGGCGAAACCACAGAAAAATATTCAGGGGTCAGTAGGGGAAATTATCGAGAACCCGATTTTGTCAAACTTCAAAGAAGGCCTTGACGTACTAGAGTACTTTATCTCTACCCACGGTGCCCGTAAAGGTTTGGCCGATACAGCCTTGAAAACAGCCGATGCGGGTTATCTGACACGTCGTTTGCATGACGTTGCTCAGGACGTGGTCGTAAATGAAGTAGACTGCGGTACACTACGTGGTATTCAGGTTTCTGCATTGAAAGACAACGAAGATATCGTAGAGCCGTTATCAGAACGTATCCTGGGCCGTACATCAGTTTATGATATCATTGACCCACTTACCAAAAAACTGATTATCAAGTCAGGTGAGGAAATTACTGAAGAAATTGCTGCTGAAATTGACGAAACAGCCATTGAAACAGTAGAGATTCGTTCGGCATTGACTTGCGAAACGCAAACAGGTGTGTGTTCGAAATGTTACGGACGTAACCTGGCAACCGGCCGCATGGCCGACATCGGTGAAGCTGTGGGTGTTATTGCCTCGCAGTCAATCGGTGAGCCTGGTACACAGCTTACACTTCGTACGTTCCACACAGGGGGTACTGCCCAGAACGTTGCTTCTGATGCCAGCATCAAAGCCAAATTCGGTGGGGTTGTTCAACTGGAAGAGATGCGTACCGTACAATCGTCTGACCGTGAAGGTAACGAAATTACCATCGTGTTGGGTCGTCGTGGGGAGATTCGTATTGTTGAGCCGGGTACTAACAATATCCTGATTACCAATAACGTACCTTACGGTGCAACCTTAGAAGTAAAAGATGGCGATGTTGTGAAGAAAGGTGACTCGCTTTGTCACTGGGATCAGTTCAATGCCGTGATCCTTTCTGAGTTGGATGGTACCATTGAGTACGAAGCCATCGAAGAAAATATTACCTTTAAAGAAGAGGCTGACGAACAGACCGGTTTCCGTGATAAGGTTATTATTGAGTCGAAAGACCGTTCTAAAAACCCGGCCATTATTATCAGAACCGCCAGCGGCGAAGACGAAAAAGCATATAACTTACCTGTAATGGCACGTTTGACTGTAGAAAACGGTCAGTCTATCAAAGCAGGTCAGGTTCTGGCCAAGATTCCTCGCGCTATTAATATGAACCGCGACATCACCGGTGGTTTGCCTCGTGTAACCGAGTTATTTGAGGCTCGTAACCCATCGAACCCTGCCGTTGTTTCTGAGATTGACGGTATCGTTCAGTACGGTAATGTTAAACGTGGTAACCGTGAGATTTTTGTAGAAGCAAAAGACGGTGTTAAAATGAAATACATGGTGCCTCTGTCGAAACTGATTCTGGTACAGGATGGTGATTTCGTTTTAGCTGGTGACCCACTATCTGATGGCGCCATTACTCCGGCTGATATTCTACGTATCAAAGGGCCTACCGCCGTTCAGGAATACCTCGTTAACGAAGTACAGGCCGTTTACCGCCAACAAGGGGTGAAGATTTCAGATAAGCACATCGAGGTAATTGTACGTCAGATGATGCAGAAAGTTGAAATCGTTGATTCAGGTGATACTTTATTCCTTGAATACCAGATGGTAGATAAATGGGTGGTTCGTTTAGCGAATGACAAGATTATGGATAAAAAAGTAGTAATGGATGCTGGTGCCTCTGACAAGTTTAAGCCTGGTCAGATTATCACCGCCCGCGAAATGCGTGATGAAAACAGCCGTTTAAAACGTGCTGACTTGGCGCAGATTCAGGTGCGTGATGCCATGCCTGCCGTTTCTCGTCCTACCTTGCAAGGTATCACCACTGCTTCGTTAGGTACAGAGTCATTCATTTCTGCGGCATCGTTCCAGGAAACCACCAAAGTATTGTCAGAGGCTGCTGTAAGAGGTAAGCGTGATATGCTTGAAGGTTTGAAAGAAAACGTTATCGTAGGGCACCTGATTCCTGCCGGAACCGGTAACCGTAAATACCAGAACATTCTGGTTGGTAGCAAAGCTGAACTGGAGGCCGCCGCTGAAAAGCGTCGCTCTCAGGAAGCTGCTAAACAACGCAGAGAATATGTATAAAAAAAAACGGTGATTCGGAGTATTGAATCACTCAGCTATAAGAACTCCTCCCTGCCTTTTGGTGGGGAGGAGTTTGTTTTTTATTGGGGTTATAAACCTAATCAGCATTATCTTAAGTTGGAAGTTTTATTTTTTGTAGGAACAAAATCTACAACAAATGGGGTATTTTTACCTTTTTGGGCTAGTAAAAAGGTAGATAAAAGGTGTGGAATGTTTTCTTTATAGTTAATACAGAGCCTGGCAGGCTCCATAACTAATTTTCACATAAACCAATAAAAGCATGAAAACTATATCATTGTTATTAGTGTCTGCTTTCATTTCATTTGCGACACTTGCGCAGGAGTCTGACGCAGGAAAGGTATCAGTTGGCGGCGCAGAGATGAGTTCTTATAAGAATGTAGTTACGAATCTACAGAATTCGAAAGACCATACCAAGTTTATTTCGGCGGTTAAAGCGGCAGGTTTATCCAATACGCTGCAAGGGCCAGGGCCATTTACTGTTTTAGCGCCTACAAATGACGCCTTTGCCAGAATTGCTTCAAGACAATCTAAATCGGCGTTAAACAAGGTTTTGTTATACCACGTAATAGATGGTACCTGGGATTCAAACAGTATAAGAGCCGCCTTGAATGGAAACGGTGGTTCGGTATCAGTAAAGACTATGCAAGGTGGGTATCTGAAGTTTACAACCAGCGGAGATAGCATAGTTGTTACTGACGAAAGCGGCGCAATGGCATCTATTACATCTAAGCCAATATACCAGAGTAACGGTATAACCTATGTGGTAGATTCAATACTGATGCCTTCTGAAAGCAAAATGGTAGTAAGTGGGCAATAAGAAAATCAGCGGGTTAATATATAAAGCAGTAAAAGGTTATTCAGATAATCTTTTGCTGTTTTTGTTTTAGAAGAGGTTGAGTTGCTCTTGTTTTGGCAGGCTGCCTTCATGGCGAAGAAGCCATTCTTTACGCCATAAATCTCCGCCATAGCCCACCAGTGTTTTATCAGAACCTATTACCCGGTGGCAGGGTAAGATGATAGTTAAAGGATTGTTGCCATTGGCTACGCCCACAGCTCTGATAGCCTTTTCATTACCCAACCGACGTGATAGCTCAAGATAAGAGATGGTCTTGCCATAGGGGATGCTTTTGAGTGTTTCCCAGACCAGTTTCTGGAAGTCGGTTCCTGCGGGTAATAGTGGCAAATCAAAGTCTTTTAATTCTCCCTTAAAATAGGCATCCAATTGCCTGATACACTCATCAATAATAGGAGAACCTTCCGGCGTTTCTTCGAGCTGCCTGCTGGGCTTTTTTTGAGCCACCCGAAACAGCACATGGGTAAGGTGTGTATCAGTAGCGATTATTTCTAATGCTCCTAATGGAGATTGATAATGCCTTATGTAAATCATTCCGGTTGAATTTTACCTGAATATAGGCTTATTAAACAACAAAGTCGCTGATTTTTTTAGCGACTTTGTTGAGTATTGTATGTAAAACACAGGTTAGTCAATCAAAACGGCTTTTCCGCTTATTACGTCTTCTTCCACGTGTTTATATTTTACATCACGTTTTATGGTACCATCTTTGTACTGCACGCTTACACGTTGGTTTCTATCGGCAATTTTCTGCTGGCGGGCCGGGGTGGCGCGTACAGAAGAATCAGAACCACCATCGCCCTCGTCGGCCTTATTGGTTTGCAATTTCGGTTTGTCTTCTTTCTGAGGAGCCGCCATTTGTTGGAAACGAAGCTCTACCACATTGGCTTTCATCAAGAAACTCACGGTATCTGTATTAACCTTGTTCAGGAAATTCTTAAACAACTCTACCGCCTCAAATTTATAGATTAACAAGGGGTCTTTTTGCTCATAAGAGGCATTCTGAACCGATTGTTTCAGGTCGTCCATGTCACGCAGGTGTTCTTTCCATTCCTGGTCAATTACCGTCAGCGAAATATTCTTTTCAATTTCTTTAATCAGCTCACGGCCATCACTATCTACGGCGCTTTTCAGGTTGCAGTATAAGCCTATATTTTGGGTGCCGTCACCAATAATGGCAATAAACGGCTCATCAACCATCGCACGGCGGTCTTTCAGCACATCAGCCAGTACTGGCACCATGTTTTTACGGATGGCATCATTCTTGGCTTTGTAGGTTCTTTCAGCCTGCTGATACAACCGGTCTACAAGTTTGCTGTTTCCCTTAGTGAACTCATGACGCTCAATTTCAGGCTTTATGCTTAACTTCTGAATGCAGCGCAGCTCAAACTCATCATAATTGCCCTCTGCGTTCATCACAATATCATTACAGGTATCGTAAAGAATATTGGCGATGTCTAAAGAAAGGCGGTCACCAAAAAGCGCATTTTTACGGCGTTTATAGATAGTATCACGCTGGATATTCATTACGTCGTCATACTCAATCAAACGTTTACGGGTACCAAAGTTATTTTCTTCTACTTTTTTCTGTGCTCTTTCAATAGAGTTGGTAATCATAGAGTGCTGAATCACCTCGCCTTCTTCCATACCCATTCTGTCCATTACTTTGGCTATGCGGTCAGAACCGAACAAACGCATCAGCTGGTCTTCCAGCGACACAAAGAACTGCGATGTGCCCGGGTCTCCCTGACGACCTGCACGCCCTCTCAACTGACGGTCAACACGGCGCGAATCGTGGCGTTCGGTACCAATAATGGCCAATCCACCGGCAGCTTTACTTTCAGGAGTCAGTTTAATATCCGTACCCCGACCCGCCATGTTGGTAGCAATAGTAACTGTACCTGGTTTGCCGGCCTCTGCTACAATATCTGCCTCACGGGCATGTTGCTTGGCGTTCAATACCTGATGCGGAACCTTCAGAAGTGTCAGCTTTTTACTCAATATTTCCGAGTTCTCAACCGAAGTTGTACCAACAAGCACCGGGCGACCAATTTTTACCAGTTGTTCAATTTCTTCAACTACTGCATTATATTTTTCACGAACGGTTTTATACACTTTATCTTCTTCGTCTCGGCGAACAACGGCTCTGTTGGTAGGGATACTCACTACGTCCAGCTTATAGATTTTCCAGAACTCTCCTGCTTCTGTTTCGGCCGTACCGGTCATACCGGCCAGCTTATGGTACATACGGAAATAGTTCTGAAGCGTAATGGTAGCGTAGGTCTGGGTTGAATCTTCAACCTTTACGTTTTCTTTGGCTTCAACTGCCTGATGCAAGCCATCTGACCAACGGCGTCCATCCATGATACGACCTGTCTGCTCGTCAACAATCATTACCTTGTTGTCTAGTACAACATATTCTACGTCTTTCTCAAACAGGGTATAGGCTTTCAATAATTGGTTAACGGCATGAATACGCTCGGCTTTGGTTGAGTAATCACGAATCAGCTCGTCTTTTTTAACAATTTTCTCCTGCTCGCTTAAATCAGATTTCTCAATGGCGTTCAGGTCAACACCCAAATCCGGCATCAGGAAGAAGTTTTGCTCTTCGCCTTCGCTGGATATAAAATCAAGACCTTTATCTGTTAACTCAATAGAGTTATTTTTTTCTTCAATGGTAAAGTACAACGGAGCATCGGCTTCCGGCATCAGTTTCTGGTTTTCTGCCAGGTAAGTAGCCTCTGTTTCATGCAGAATCTGTCTCATGCCTTGCTCAGACAAGAACTTAATCAACGGTTTGCTTTTAGGTAAACCTCTGAAAGCACGGAACAAGGCCAGGCCACCCTCTTTTTTATTGCCGGCTGCTATCAGTTTTTTAGCTTCGTTCAGGTAGCTGTTGGTAAGGGTTTTCTGTGCCTCAACAATGCGTTGGATACGCGGCTTGAGCGATAGGAACAACTCCTCATCACCGGTGCGGGACATTGGCCCACTGATAATCAAAGGCGTACGGGCATCGTCAATCAAAACTGAGTCAACCTCATCCACCATAGCATAGTGGTGTTCGCGTTGCACCAGTTCTTCCGGGTCATTTACCATGTTATCGCGCAGGTAATCAAACCCGAACTCATTATTGGTACCATAGGTAATACCTGCCTGGTAGGCTGCTCTGCGAGCCGACGAGTTGGCAGGGTATTTATCGATACAGTCGCAGGTGATACCGTTAAACTCAAAAATAGGTGCCATCCACTCCGAGTCACGGCGGGCCAGGTAGTCGTTCACGGTTACAATGTGTACACCTTTACCGGCCAGTGCATTCAGAAACGCAGGGAAAGTAGCCACAAGGGTTTTACCTTCGCCGGTTGCCATTTCAGCAATTTTACCTTTATGAAGCGCTGCACCTCCAATAATCTGTACATCGTAGTGCACCATGTTCCAGGTTATCATGTTACCTGCTGCCAGCCATTGGTTTTGCCAGATAGCCTTATCGCCTTCAATTTTGATATGCCCTTTCTTCATGGCCAGTTCGCGGTCAAGATGTGTGGCGGTAACAACAATTTCGTTATTTTCAGTAAAACGGCGGGCTGTTTCTTTTACAATGGCAAAAGCCTTTGGTAGTATTTCAATCAGAACTTCTTCCAGTTCTTTATTGCGGTCGAGTTTAAGCGAATCAATTTTTTTGAAAACAGCCTCTTTTTCATCCACCTCCATATCAGGGTTTTCGCTGATACTTGTTCTCAATTGATTGATTTGGTCGTCGATATGAGCCAGTTTCTGGGCAATATAATTTTGTAACTCTACTGTTTTCTGACGAAACTCATCATGGGAAAGATTTTGTAACCTGGCAAACTCTTCGTTTGTCTGTCCTACATAAGGCTGTAACTCCTTATTATCTCTATCAGACTTTGTTCCAAAAATCTGGGTGATTCCCTTGGTTAAAAAATTCAACATTTGTATATCTTGTTCGTTAATTTCTGATGTATAAAAAATATTACCCGTCAAATACCTCTCCAAAGCGGGTAAACCTGCCATTTTGTCAATTATTAAATGGCTGATTGCAAACCGTTTCTGAATGAAAGGCTGCAAATTTAAGGTTTTATGACAGTTTAATAACCACAAAAATAGAGGAATATTGTTAATATCTGTCCATGAAATGGGGTGAACGGTAAAATTTTAAACTTTATTTAATACTTTTTCTTTTTAGATACGTAGCAATTCTGCCTTTTCTTCTTCAATTTTGGATTTAAAAAACAGTACCCGATGTTTGAATCATTGCAGAGAGATTTTGAGGGAGAATTGTACTTCAGAAATACCGTTGTTGACGACGCCATTAGAACCGTTTATGCCACCGATGCTTCAGTGTATCAGGAAAAACCCATGGCCGTTGCCTTGCCTAAAAGTGTAAATGATATCCGCGGCCTGATCAACCTGGCCAGTACCAGACAGCTCACCATTATACCACGTGCAGCCGGAACCTCACTGGCAGGGCAGGTAGTAGGCAAAGGGCTGGTAGTTGATATCTCCAAAAACTTTACCGGTATTCTGGAAATAAACAGAGAAGAGAAATGGGTGCGCGTGCAGCCGGGGGTGATTCGTGACGATCTGAATGCATATCTGAAACCTTACGGGCTGATGTTTGGCCCGGAAACTTCAACCTCAAGCCGGGCCATGATAGGCGGTATGATTGGTAATAATTCATGCGGGTTGCATTCAATTATATGGGGCACAACCAGAGACAACCTGCTGGAAGTAAAGGCTTTGTTGTCTGATGGTAGTGAGGCCGTTTTTGGAGCGCTGACAACTGAAGAACTGGAGAAAAAATGCGAGCTGCAGAATACTGAGGGCCGAATTTACAGAGAAATACTGGCGCTGGTAACAGATGCAGAAAACAGAGAGGCGATCAGAGCGGGATTCCCGAAAAAAAGTGTTACCCGCAGAAATACAGGCTATGCTTTAGATGTGCTGGAAGAAATGGCTGCATTTGAGGATGACCGCCTGTTTAACCTGAGCAGCCTGATTGCCGGGTCTGAAGGTACGCTGTGTTTTGTAACAGAAGCCAGACTAAAGCTGATAGACCGGCCACCTGCTGTGGCAGGTATGGTAGCTGTTCATACTTCTACGCTACATGAAGCGCTTTTGGCCAATCTGATTGCCCTGAAGCACGGGTGTTCGGCTTCTGAATTGGTGGATGATTTTATTATGGAGTTCACCAAAACCAATATTGAGCAATCAAAAAACAGGTTTTTTATAGAAGGCAGCCCCAAGGCGATTCTTATGGTAGAGTTTTTTACTGATACCCCTGCCGATTTGCAGGATAAGGCAGAAAAGCTGATTGCAGCGCTTAAAGAAAATAATCTGGGATATGCCTACCCGATACTTTTGGGCGATGATGCCAGAAAGGCCTGGGATGTACGGAAAGGGGGGCTTGGCTTATTAAGAAACCTGCCCGGCGATACGCAACCCGTTAATCTGATAGAAGATTGCGCAGTAGCAGTAGAAGACCTGCCTGCCTATATAGACGAACTGGAAGCATTGCTGAAAAAGCATGAGGTGCAATACTCTATGTATGCGCATGCCGGGGCAGGGGAGCTGCACGTTGAACCTATGGTGAACCTGAAATCCACTGAGGGCAGAGCGCTTTTCCGTACTATTCTGGCAGAAACGGCAGCATTGGTGAAAAAATATGGTGGCTCGCTTTCAGGAGAACATGGCGACGGCAGGCTGAGGGGAGAGTTTATACCTTTTATGATGGGCGATAAAAACTATGCGCTCTTTAAAAAGGTGAAGCAGATTTTTGACCCTGCCGGTGTTTTTAATAAAGGTAAAATTGTGGATACTCCACCAATGAACGAGTTTCTGCGTTATGAAGCCGATAAACCTGCACCCCAACAAAAAACGGTATATGATTTTTCGAGGCAGGAAAGTATGCTTCGCCTGGCAGAGAAATGTAGTGGCTCTGGCGATTGCCGGAAAACCGAAATAACCGGAGGCACCATGTGCCCCAGTTACATGGCTACCCGAAGCGAAAGAGACACCACCCGGGCAAGAGCCAATATATTACGGCAGTATGTTACTGCCTCTGAAGAAAGAGAAGTAGCGGGTGAAGAAGAAACCAAAGAGATTCTCGATCTTTGTTTGTCATGCAAAGCCTGCAAGTCAGAATGTCCGTCAAGTGTGGACATAGCCAAGATGAAAGGCGAGTTTTTGCAACAATATTATGATAAAAACGGTGTTCCGTTTCGGGCCAGACTGATAGGTAATTTTACCAGACAGATGCGGCTGGCAGGAGTGGTTCCCTGGGCTTATAATTTCATTTTCAAGACTGATTTCACACGTCGTATAGCCAACCGAATTGTAGGTTTCCACCCCGACCGTAGTATGCCTGCGCTGCATAGTCAGACTTTGAGGAACTGGTTTAAGAATGATAAGCAGGCAAAGGGTTTCAGGTCTGATAATAAAGTACTGTTATTCTGTGATGAGTTTACTGACTTTAATGATGTAGAAGTAGGCAAAAAACTGATTATGCTTTTACAAAAGCTGGGGTATCAGGTATTGATACCGAATCATGTAGAAAGTGGCAGAACGTATCTGTCGAAAGGCATGATACGTGAGGCACAAAAGATAGCCATACAGAATGTGAATCTGTTGAAAGATGTAGTGACAGCAGAGATACCCATTATAGGCGTAGAACCCTCGGCCATTCTGACACTGAAAGATGAATATCTGGAGTTGGTGCCTGAAAATCTGAGAGAGGCAGCCCAACAGATTGCCGCGCATACTTATATTTTTGATGAATGGTTTGCTTCGGAAATAGACAGAGGGAACATCAGCAAAGAAGCATTTACAACTGAAAAGCGATTGATTAAACTGCATGGGCATTGCCATCAGAAGGCATTGTCATCGCTTACGCCCAGCAAAAAAAGCTTATCATTACCAATCAATTATGAGGTACATCTCATTCCATCAGGTTGTTGTGGTATGGCTGGCTCGTTTGGGTATGAGGCTGAACACTATGAAGTATCTATGCAAATAGGGGAGCTGGTGCTTTTCCCGACAGTAAGAAAACAGCCTGAAGAAGTGATAATAGCTGCCCCGGGAACTAGTTGCCGACATCAGATAAAAGATGGAACCGGCCGCATTGCCAAGCATCCGGCGGAGATATTGTATGAGGCGTTGCTATAATGTGGGGAGAACACGTATTTCGTGCTTTTTTAATAAACGCTAACTTGAAGTTCGCCCCACAAATGCTTTAATAAGACTCTCTCTCGTTCGGGAAATCTGATGATTTAACGTCTTTTGTGTAGTTAATAACAGCCTCTGTCATTATAGTATGTAAATCGGCATATCGACGTAAAAACCGCGGTGAGAATTCTTTGTTAATGCCCAGCATATCGTGTACCACCAGAATCTGTCCGTCACAATGCGGGCCAGCCCCGATACCAATGGTAGGTATGCTGATACTCTCTGTTACCTGTTTAGCCAATTGTGCCGGAATCTTCTCTAACACCACACCAAAACAGCCGATTTCGTCCAGCATTTTAGCATTTTCTATCAGTTGTCCGGCCTCTTCTTCTTCCTTAGCTCTCACGGCATAGGTGCCGAATTTATAGATTGACTGGGGGGTAAGCCCCAGATGTCCCATTACCGGAATACCCGCACTAAGAATACGAACAATCGATTCTTTCACCTCAATGCCGCCTTCCAGTTTCACTGCATGCCCGCCTGATTCTTTCATGATTCTGATGGCCGAGCGAAGCGCTTCTGACGAATTACCCTGGTACGAACCAAAGGGTAAATCAACCACTACCAGGGCTCTTTTAACGGCTTTTACCACAGCTTGTGCATGATAAATCATGTTATCAACCGTAATTGGCAGAGTTGTTTCATGACCTGCCATGACGTTTGAGGCAGAATCACCTACCAGAATTAACTCTACACCGCCACCATCAATGATTTTGGCCATTGAGTAGTCGTAAGATGTAAGGCAGGCTATTTTGTCGCCTTTACGCTTCATTTCCTGTAAGGTATGAGTGGTAATGCGTTTTATTTCAGAATGAGTAGACATGTCAAAAATTGTGAATTAGTGATTGAGCGAATTAGCGAATAACACTTACACTCGTTTAATTATGCGTATATGCAGATTTTCCTATAACGTTTCTGTGTGTTTTTAGTTCTTTCATAGCATTAAGAAACCCCGGGCTATTTCGGTGCCAGCCAGTTTTCGGGGTTCAACCGTGCCGTATTATGCCATATCTGAAAGTTAATCTCGGTGGCTCCGCCTGACTCGCCTGCAGTGCCAATGGTTTCTTTGGTACTTATTTTCTGGCCAACAACGGCAAATACCTGGCTCAGATTCGCATAAACCGTAAAGTAGTCGCCGTGCTGAATAGCCACTACTTTGCCAAGCCCGGGTATAGAGGTAATGTCTTTAACTACCCCGGCATAAACGGCACGCACTGTGGCATTTGAGGGCGTCTGTATATCTATACCGTTATTGTTTATCATTACTCCATGCAGCACCGGATGTTCTTTTACACCGAACCGGTCTGAAATAAATCCTTTTTGCACCGGCCAGGGAAGGCGCGCGCGTGAAGCCCCAAAAGAACGCCCCAGGGTAGTTTCGGTTGCGTCCAGTTCAATTATTGCTTTGTTATTCTTTTTGGGTGGCGCTATATTTTTCAATTTAGCGTCGTTATCCTGCTTTAACTCAGTTTCTTTGTTTTTTCTTGAAATCTCTCTTGAAACAATGCCGGCAATGAGGTTATCCAGTTTGGTAACTGATTGTCTGGTTGCTTCAATTTCTCTCCTTAAATCTTTCTCTTTTTTAGATAGCTCGCCCACCATCAGGGTCTGTTTGGTTTTAAGCACCTCCAGGTTTTTTGTTTCTACTACTTTGGCCGTTATTATCTTTTTCTTGTCGGTACGTTTGCCTTCCAGGTTGGTTTGCCGCTCGCGGAGCAAGGCAGTAACCTTGTTCATTTGTAGAACCTGTGCCTTTCGGTTTTCGGTATATTGCTGCAAATACTTGTAGCGCATCAGCAATTCGTTAAAAGACGAGGCTGAGAATAAAAAACTTAGCTTATTAAGCTGCCCGCTATGCTTTGAGGCAGCGTAAAGCATGGCGGCGTATTCTTGTTGCAGTTTAGTCAGTCTGTTTTCCAGTGTTCCTTTGGCGCTGATAATATCCTGCATTTCCATGTCAATCAGTTCAATATCCTGCTCCATCAGGCTTATTTGCTCTTCCTGAGACGAAATCTGCTCTTTTAATGCCTTGATATTGCCAACGGTTACTTCTTTTTTAGCTCGTGCAGTTTCAAGCGCTTTTCTGGTTTCGGCAATTTTTTCTAAATTTCTTCTTTTTTCTGCCTCTAGTTGTACGCGTGTTTTCCGCATCCGCTGCGCAAACGCCGGTTGGCCTAACAACAATAAGGAAACAAAGCAGGTAAGTAAGAAATATGTTTTATGCTTCAAAGACATCAGGTATTAAAGGTGGCTTTGCCGGGCTAATTAGACGAGTATCCTCTGGGTATGCTAAACGAGAACCCTGGACTTTCATTTAAAAATTCGACTCTATTATGCTGCAAATTTATGAAAGTCTGTGTTGTTTTATCATCTTTTGGGGTATCAATCTTGGTAATGATTTCCTGGGGGAACAAAAAATTGTTGATTTCCAGAAAATTGCTGTAGTCAATCTGCATTCTGTTGCCGCTGGTTGACTCGGCCGCTGTCAGCTTCAGCAGTTTCAGGTTGCTCTCGGCAATGAAGTTTTCAATGGCTATGCCGTTTTCCAGTTGTCTGATCACAAAGTTGCCATCTTGCCTGGTTATATCATCAGTTTCGCGCTTGAGCAAAGGCATATTGCCAATGAGAATAGACTGCACCAGATTATAATTAAGATTGAATTTAAACCGGCGGCTAAGAGAAGCAAAATCGTATTTGTAATAGGTGCGGTGTAGCCTGTCAATAAAAATAACGGAGTCCTGGGTAATAATACCCCTGGCTACTTCAAGCCCTACGGCTATAGATAACCATATTTTATTGTCTTTTTCAACGTGCACCGTTACGGGGAACGACTGAGACTCGGTACCCGAGGTGTAATTAATTTTAGACCGTATTTTCAGAAATCTGAAATCAACTTCGGCCGGGGTTACGTTTATTTTAGCCAGATTAACCGAAGGAGCCACACTGTCAATTTGGGCCGGGGCACCTGCCTGAGCTATTGCTACATTGGTGGAGTCGCTGGTTTCTGTTTTATATATTTTATGACGCTTACAAGCCGACGTAAATATTATTACCAGGCACGAAAATGTAAGAACTATATAACGATTAAGCATGCAAGTGCGGGTTTATTGAATTGATACAGGTTTTTTAAACGAAAAATTCAGAGTAAAAATCTTTTTAAAGCTGGTGTATCAAGGTTTTATTAAGGTAAGCAATTACTCAATCAACTGTCCTGATTGTATTTTCTTGTCTATGTTCGCGCTGTTTTCACCCAATTGGCGGGCTTTTTTCCATTGTTCTATGGCTTTATCTTTTTCGCCCAACTGGTATAGCACGTCGCCATAGTGTTCAATTATAGTGCCACTCACCTCATTGTTTTGCTTTATGGCACGTTCTAATATCTCCCGCGATTTCCGGAAGTCTTTCATCACATACAACACCCATGCATGCGTATCAAGATAAGTGGCATTGTTGCCGGCCTTTTCAATTAACCTTGTAGACATCTCCAGTGCCCGGTTCAGTTTGTCTTTTCTGAGCGACAGGTAATAGGCATAGTTATTCAATACGTGTTCATCATTCGGGTCAATTTTCAGTGCGGCTTCATAGGCGTCGTCAGACTTGCTGTATTTCTTTACCTCATTGTAGGCATCGCCCAGCAAGCCATTTACAAATTTTACAAGTTCTTTATTATCAAGAGCCAGATTACGGGCTTCTTCCAACGACGTAATGGCTTTATCATAGTCTTTCTTTGCAAAATTAGCCACCCCGTTGTGGTACCAGAACAGCGCCTGATTTGGGAAATATTCTATGGCTTCTTCTGAATGTCTGGCCAGATTATCGGTCTCGTTCAGTCTCGAATCAATTTCTACAATGGCCATCCAAACTTCAATAATTGATTTTTCCAATCCGGTTGATTTTACATAGCTGTCGCGGGCACTGGCTAAATCGCCTTTTTTCATTAACAAATCGCCCAATACAACATAGGCTTTGGCTTCGTCAGGCGCCTGTTTGATTAACGCTCTGGTAAGGTTGATGAGGTTTTCTGTTGTTTTCTCGTTCTTGTCGTCTTCCATCATCAGCATATAGCTTGACAATATCTTGAACTTTACATCAGACGAAAGGTTTTTATTAGAGAACGCAACCTGGAGTTCCTGACTGGTTTTATCTAGATCACCTTTTTTTCGGTATATTTCAGCCAGCAGAATGTGTGCCTCAGCAAAATCCGGATTGTGTTTTAGTGTAGTTTCAAGCATCTTCAGGGCCTGGTCATACCGCTGGTTAGAAATCAGTATTTGTGCCTGCTGCACTACATATTCTGGTTCGGTTGGCTCTGAGGCAATCAGTTTGTCTCCTTCTTCAATGGCTTTTTCAAGCTTGTTTTGTTTCAGGTAAATCAGCTGTTTCTGATGCGTAATTTCTTCGCTCATCCCGATAGTTTTCTCAATCTTATTATACACATCTATGGCGTCTGAGTATTTCTCCTGAGCAATGTAGGCATTAGATAACTCCAGGTAGTTATCAATATCTCTGGGGAATTTATCTGCCAGTTTTTCATATACCGCAGCAGCTTCTTTAAAGCGTTTCTGCTTAATGTATATTTCTGCCAGGAATTTCCGGTAAAACTTGTTTTCTTCGTCAAGTTTTGTGGCTTTTTCGCTGTAGACTGTAGCATTGGTAATGTCGTTGGTGGCAAGGTAACTCTTGGCAATCATGAAAGTGGCACCGGGGCTGGCCGGATTCATTTCTGCTGCTTTTTTAAAATGTGTAAGGGCTTTATCGTAAGTTTCGGCAATGAAAAACTTCATGCCGTCGGTAAAAATGGCCTCTGCCTGCAGTTCCTTTTCAGAGATGGTTCCGACATCAACTTTTTTAGTTTTCTGTGCCGTACCTGCAAAAGGTAGCAGTAACAACGCCCAATATATGATGCTTGATATTTTCATTAATCAAAGTTTGTAGGTACTTTAACGCCCCTAATGCCATAATATTGCCCGGTTTACAAGTTGCCTGATAGCCGGTATTCAAAGTTCTCTAAATTATCTGATAATACAAAAACCATGTATTCAATCCTGGGGAGCTTTTCAGCAATCTATGAAATCTGTGCCGGATTTACAAGTGGTAATAATGCAAACGGAAAAATGGCGGTTGGTACTATTGAAACTAAATAACTGTATCCGGCTCGGTGGTATCTGGCAATTGATAGAAAAAATCTAATGGGTTTTTGAACAGGAAACGATACCCGGACCGCTCAAGCCACTTATCAGGGTTTATTACTTTAAAAGGTTGTGGTGTTGCCGGTTCTGAAAATTCGGGTACATCAAAACCAAACTCTTCGCAATTTCTTAGGTACACTTCCCGCCGGACTGGATGCTCAGGAGAAACTACATTGAAAGTTTCTCCCCAGATATCTTGTTCTATTATAGTTTCAATAATTCTGATGATGTCATCGCGATGAATATAGTTTACCGGAATGCCGCCGGTGGTAAGTCCTTCCCAACCGGCAAAATATTTAGCCGGAATGCGGTCGTAGCCCATCAACCCGGCTGCTCTTAGAATGGTAACGCCGGGTATAAAATCTTTCAGCAGGTTTTCGGCTTTTACCATAGTAGGGCTGGCCGATTCCCCGGGAGTTTGCACGTCGGCTTCCACAACTTCGCGATTGAGTTCGGGATAGACAGAGGTAGAACTGATGTAAATAATTTTTTTAACGGCAGACATTCGCACTGCCTTTAGCAAATGTGCTACCTGCTCAACGTGCGCATCTGTTTTTTGCTTGCTGATGCGTGGAGGGATGTTGATAATCAGGATTTCGCTATCCAGTAGCTTATCCAACTGCCCGCCTTCCGGTTCTGGATTAAGCTTGAGAACAAAAGGTTCTATGCCGTTTTGCTGCAACTTGCTTAGTTTCTCAGGGGTGGTAGTACTGCCTTTTACCAGATAGTTTTTTTCTGACAGATAGGCGCCCAAAGGCAGCCCCAACCATCCACAACCTATAATGCTTATTGTTTTCATGTATGCCTGATGTAATTCTTAAACCAAACTGTGCTATTAGAACATCATTTCTGCCCGACTGGTTATGTCAGAAGCGAAAATACCGGGTAAGCCCCAGACTCTTTCGCTCAAGAAAAGCAATAATGAGTATAAATAAGAGGCTCAGCGCAAGGCGGAATGGAATAGAATAGTAGAGATTGTTTATTTTGATTTGCCATACGGCAAAAATCAGAACACCTGCCGCTGTAAGATAAGCTGTAACGCTGCTTAGCTCATAGGGTATGGGGTAGTATTTTTGGCCGAACCAATAGCAAAGGGCCATCATTACAAAAGAAGAGGTGGCAAAGGTTAGCGCACAACCAACATAGCCCATCTGAGGAATGAGGATGAGGTTCATGACCACTGAAATAAAAACGCCTATAAAAGTAAGAATGGTGCCAAAATGGGTTTTATTGCTTAGCTTAAACCAGATAGACATGTTCTGATACACACCTATAAACAAATTGGCCAATAGCAGTATGGGTACAACTTCAAGCCCGAACCGGTAATTTTTGCCAAGCAACAGGCTAATTAAATCTATATTGAGGCTTACCCCAACCCAGATAATAATACAGGCAATGGTAAACCATTTGGTAGCTTTGGCGATCATAGCCGGAGAGTTTTTGTCTTCTGCCTTAGAGAAAAAGAAAGGGTCTGCCGCATACCGGTACGCCTGCACAACCAGCAGCATAAAAATAGACAGCTTATATACATTGGCATAAATACTAAAAGCGGCATCGGTAGAAAGGCCCTCGTAGAAACCCTCCGGTAAAATGCTTCTGAACATCAGTCTGTCAGCTAACTGATTGGTAGCACCTGCCAGACCCATAATTAACAGTGGGTAAGCATAGATAAGAACCGGTTTGAATTTCTGGAAATCGATAGTAAACCTGAAACCGACAAACTCGCGCCAGAGTAACAACAATGTAACAAGGCTTGCAATAAAGTTTGCCCAAACGATGTAATCCGGCCCTATTTTCGGGTTATAGAAGAAATCAGCAAAGGGTTTCCAGTCTGGCAGCATGAAGCCCTCATGAATGTATTTACAGAAGGTCAGGTAAAAGACGTTCAGACCTATATTGACAAATATGTTAACCAGCCGTATGGCTACAAATTTTTTGGCTCGGTTTTCGGCGCGTAGTTTAACAAAAGCAATGGCGGCCACGGCATCGGTGGCCAGAATAATAGCAAACCAGACAATGAGCCTCTCTTTACCGGGGAAACCCATCAGGTTTATGATTGGGGTAGCTGCAAAATAGATTATACCAGAAAAAACTACACTGGTTAGGATAACGTTTGATAATATCAGATTATAGTATTCCTGGCGGTTTTCTTGTTTACTGCCATAGCGGAAGAAAGCAGTTTCCATGCCGTAGGTATACACAATGTTTAACAGCACAGCATAAATATAAAGCTGGTTGTTGTCGGCAAGTAAGCTCTGTTCAGGAAAAACCCTTGTGTGTACGGCCACCAGAAGCCAATTCAGAAATCTACCGGCAATACTGCTGATACCATAGAGGGCCGTATCACTTGCTAATTTTTTTACTACGCTCATGTTTTAATTGAAGGGGAGTGTCCCGCTCAGAATCTGATTACCTGAACCTTGTCGTTATTTTTTGCCAAAATTAGCATATTTTTCTTTGACCCTTTTACAATTTTCATACGCCGCACCTGTCCGGTACTGAAAAAGCCTGTGGCGTTTGGTTTCATTACTTCAAATTTACCCTGTCCGGTACCGTGAAGTACTAATCCGCGGTTACTATCATAACGCCCTATTTCAGGTAGTACATCATAGAAATTGCCTGTAATGATAATATCAAGCTGATTGTCATGGTCGAAATCGCAGGTTTCTATGCCATAAACCGGAGAAAACTGTACTTCAATGGGTAAGGGCAAAACACTGAAATTTCCTTTGCCGTCGTTGATAAAGAAAGAAGTCTGCGGTTGCACAACCGATTTCTCAATCATGCCCTCTTTTTGAGCGCCGGTAAATATTTCATCCACCGATTTATTGGCGTAGTCTTTATGATACACAAACCGTTCTTTGATAGACGGGATGGCTCTTTGTAGGTCAGGCTTTTGCATCATAGGTACCAGCTTGCCGCCGTTATACACGCAAATGAGTTGTTCTACCGAGCCGTTTTTATCAAAGTCGTTCACATAAAGCATGGCAGGTTGTTCTTTAGAGGCTCTGAGCTTAGAGTTAAGGCCCAGATTACCCACAATCAGGTCGGGGTCTCCGTCGTTATCAATGTCCGCCACTTTTATGGCATTCCACCAGCCTTGCGTGTTTGCCACAGGTTCTGGCATAAGTTTTCCTTTCTGATTTTTGAGAATCGTAACCGGCATCCAGTCTCCGGCCAATATCAGGTCTTGCCAGCCGTCGTTATCAATGTCAGCCCATGACGCATCCGTTATCATGCCCAATTCTCCAAGGTCTTCGGTAGTAAATTGTCCTTTGCCGTTATTTCTTAATATATGGCTTTTGGGGCTTTTGCCATACTGGGCGCTTATCATTCTTGAACCCACAAATAAGTCCTGGTCTCCATCTTTGTCAAAGTCGGCCGCCACTACACAAGAAGCATTCTGGTAAAGAGCAGGTAAAACTCCGGGCGTGAAATTCCCCTTGCCATCGTTAATAAACAGGTTGTCTTTCAGTAGCGGGCTACCATTCAGAAATTCATTACCGCCTGTGGCAATGTATAAATCCAAATCTTTGTCGCCGTCTGCATCAAAAAACGTAGCGGCTACCTCATCGGCATGAGTACTGGCGAACAATTGCCCGGATACTTTGAAAGCCCCGGCTGGGGTTTGTAAGAACAGCTGACCTACTGTATTGGCAGCAGCGCCAACATACACATCTTCCAGGCCGTCACCGTTTACATCTCCTGCCGCCAAAGCAGGCCCTTCTCTTGAAAACATCTGCTTCAGGGTTGCATCACGGTTATAGTCAACAAAATCGTTTTCTATATGTTGATAGTTTAAACCCGATTGTGCAGTAATATCGGTAAAATATCTGGTTTGTGTTGCGGGTGTCTGAATGGCAGCCTGATTTGCATTTCTTTGTTCTAAAACTAAATCGGCATCAGCTTTAGGGTTTTTTATGGTTTGCTTTCTGTCATTTTGCCAGATAACCGTCAGCGAGTCAATGGTTGGGTTATTGTCAAGCCCAAAGATTAAGATATGGTCGCTTGATGACTGAAACCCGTGATTGGGTATGGCCTGTAGAAACTGTATTTTGCCTTGCTGATACACATAAACTTTGGCTCCTATACCCAGCGTATTTTTATTCTTACCTTTCAGATTTATTCTCAAAAAGTGTTTTTTAAGTTTTTCAACCGTATGGTTTCTGTAAATAGATACCGGCATATTGTTGTTATTAACTACCAGGTCAAGGTCTCCGTCATTATCTAAATCGCCATAGGCAGCACCGTTTGAGAAGCCCGGCTCGCCCAGCCCCCATGCTGCTGCTCTGTTTTCAAAGGTTAGACCACCCAGATTACGAAACGCATAATTGGCAATTGGCTGAGAAGGCATTTTCTCTACCATTTTATTGATGTTGAGCTGCCCGTTCTTGTCTAGCATTTGTGGAACCGTATTTTTATCAGCCAGAAAGCTGATAAAATCCTGGTCGGTCAGGTCATGTACTATGCCATTGGCTACGAAGATGTCTTTCCGGCCGTCATTATCCATGTCAAAAATTAAAGCGCCCCAGCTCCAGTCGGTGGCATATAAGCCTGACAAAGCAGCTATTTCGCTGAAAACCGGGAGACCGTCACGGTTATAGCCACTGTTCAATTGCAGGGTATTGCGCGTATATTGATGATAGAAGTCCCGGTTTAACTTGATTTGCTCTAATTCATACGCCTCAAAGCTGGCGGTAGTTTTCAGGCGGTAATCGTCATGGGGCAGCATGTCTGTAACAAAGATATCCGGCTGGCCGTCGTTATTGATGTCACCGATATCAGCCCCCATCGAGTTAAGGCTTGTATGCCCCATCGATTCTTCAACGGCTTCTTTAAAGGTGCCGTTTTTCTGGTTAATATACAGGTAGTCGCGTTCGTAGAAATCGTTTGAAATGTAGATGTCCAGCCAGTTGTCGTTATTCACATCTCCTACGGTAATACCAAGGCCGAAACCTATCAGGCTTCCGTAAATACCTGCCTGTTGGCTTACATCTACAAAATGATTGTTATCGTTTCTGAATAATTTATGCCCGCCAAAAGGGTCGCGCTGGCCGCGCAGGTTCTGGTATTGCAGTTTATTGACTTGTATAAAACTGTTATTGAGCAGATACATATCCAGGTCGCCGTCGCGGTCATAATCAAAAAAAGCGGCATGGGTTGAGTATCCCCCATCAAAAAGGCCATATTCCTTGGCCATTTCTTTGAAAGACGGAACACCGTTCCGTCCTACGCCCTGATTAATAAACAGCTCATTTCCCCGGGTATCATTTTTCAGTTCACCAGAGTTACAAACGTAAATATCCATCAGGCCATCACCGTTTACGTCGGCAAAGGTTACGCCGGTGCTCCATGCCTTGGTACCTTCAACCCCAGCGAGTTGAGTGATGTCTTCAAACCGGAAAGAACCATCTTTTTGAGCGCCTTTATTCAGATACAGTTTATTGTCACCCTGATTAGCCGTAAGATAAATATCAGCAAAGCCATCGTTGTTTACATCGCCAATGGCAACCCCTGCCCCGTTATAAAAATTACGGTAGTTAATGATATTCATTTCGGGGGTATCTACAATCTTGTTCGTGAAGTCAATGCCTGTTTGAGAAGCATCCAGTGCTTCAAACAGGTACTCCTGCGTACTTTCCTTACACGAAAACAGTGAAATGAGAATAAAACAATAAAGCAGTGATTTGGTCATCATGAAAATATAAGCATGTAAAATTAACAATAGAAATGGAATATTATTGCTATTGAAGAGCCAGACGATAATTATAATTAGCACCAGATAGGGGTATTTTAATAAAGCAAAGCACAAAAAATTGACAGGCAGGGTTTTAGGTGAAAGGCTTTTTGGGGTAAATTATATATCGGCTTCCACTTTCTGACAGTGGCATGCCGAATAATTCTTTTATACTTTTTAAATTATTTAGCTTCATAATCAGTAATTTTGAGGTCTTGAAAACGCGTACAGGAAAGATAAATGACCACCGAAAGAATGCTTGATACCGAACTTAACCAGCTTGCCCGAACATTAGAAGGAGAACTCCATTTTGATAAAGTGATGCGCACACTCTATGCCACCGATGCATCGGCGTATAGAGAAATGCCATTGGCCGTTGCCATACCAAAAAATGAATCTGATTTAAAAAAACTCATATCTTTTGCCAGAGCCAACAACACGTCGCTGATACCCCGCACGGCAGGTACATCACTGGCCGGGCAGGTAGTAGGGAACGGCATTGTGGTTGACGTATCAAGAACCTTCACCCAAATACTGGAGCTAAACCGCGAAGAAAGCTGGGTAAGGGTACAACCCGGCGTAGTACGCGACGAGCTGAACATGTTCCTGAAGCAGCACGGGCTGTTCTTTGGCCCTGAGACCTCAACCGCCAACAGAGCTATGATTGGCGGCATGGTAGGTAATAACTCATGTGGTTCTAACTCGGTAGTGTATGGTTCTACCCGTAACCACCTGATGGAAGTAAAAGGATACCTCAGCGATGGCAGTTATGTAGAGTTTAAGGATTTAAGTATTGATGAATTTAAGAAAAAGGCCGGTTCAGCTGATGATAGTCTGGAAACCAGAATTTACAGGCATGTCAACCAGATATTGAGCAATCAGCAAAATCAACAGGAAATAAGAAATGAGTTTCCGAAGCGAACCATTGAACGCCGCAATACAGGCTACGCCATTGACGAGCTGCTGGAAACAGAAGTGTTTACCCCAAATTCAACAGAGCCTTTCAACTTTTGTAAGCTGATAGCAGGTTCAGAAGGGACGCTGATTTTCATTACTGAAATCAAGCTGCATGTAAATCCGCTACCACCCAAATTTTCAGGACTGGTATGCGTGCATTTCAATTCGGTAGACGAGTCGCTGCGTGCCAACCTGATTGCACTTCAATACAAGCCATCGGCCGTAGAGTTGATAGACCATTACATTTTAGAATGTACCAAAGAAAATAAAGAGCAGCGGCAGAACCGCTTCTTTGTACAGGGCGACCCCGGGGCGATACTGGTAGTAGAGTTATCAAGAGACAGCATAGAAGAAATTCAGCAACTGGCAGCTGCCATGGAAGCCGAAATGCGTGCCGCCGGGCTGGGCTATCATTTCCCGGTATTGTTCGGAGAAGATACCAAGAAAATCTGGACTTTGAGAAAAGCAGGATTGGGTTTATTGTCGAATCTGCCTGGGGATGAAAAAGCCGTAGCTGTGATTGAAGACACGGCAGTTGATGTAAACGACCTGCCCGAGTTTATCATAGATTTCAACAAAATACTGGCGCAACAGGGTATGTCGGCGGTGCATTATGCCCATGCAGGGTCAGGGGAGATCCACCTTCGCCCCATTATTAACCTCAAAACGCAGGAGGGGCATCAGCAATTCAGATTAATTGCTGAAGAGATTTCAACCCTTGTAAAAAAATATAAAGGCTCGCTTTCTGGTGAGCATGGCGACGGACGTTTGAGAGGAGAATTTATCCGTCAGCAAATTGGGGATAAGAACTACGATTTAATTAAAGAACTAAAGCAGGTCTGGGACCCACAGCATATCTTCAATCCGAACAAGATTGTAGATACCCCGCCAATGGATAAGTTCTTGCGTTATGAGGCCGGCCAGCAAACACCAGCATTTAAAACGGTGTTCAGGTTTCATAATCAGGATATTTTGCAGCACGCCGAGCAATGCAATGGCTCAGGCGACTGCCGTAAAACAGAGTTAAGTGGCGGAACTATGTGCCCCAGCTATATGGCTACCCGCAACGAAAAAGATACTACCCGCGCCAGAGCCAATATACTGAGAGAAACCCTGACACGCTCTGACAAGCTCAATCGCTTTGATAGCAAAGAGGTAAAAGAGGTGATGGATTTGTGCCTGGTTTGTAAAGGCTGTAAGACGGAATGCCCGTCAAACGTAGACATGGCCAAGCTGAAAATGGAGTTTTTGCAACATTACCATGACGAACACGGCGTGCCGGTGCGCTCATGGCTGGTGGGTAATTACTCAAAAATGAGCAAGATAGCGTCTTATGTGCCCTGGGCCTATAATCTGGTTTTCGACAACGCACCTTTACGTAAAATAGCAAATAAATTAGTGGGCTTCCATCCGGAGCGCACCATGCCCCTTTTACAGAAAGACACCCTTAAAAGCTGGTACGATAAAAACGTAGCCAGAACAAACGACAAAAGTTCTGAAAAGAAGGTTTATCTGTTTTGTGATGAGTTTACCAATTTTAATGATGTTGAGATTGGCAAAAAGACGGTATTCCTGCTGCAAAAGCTGGGGTATCAGGTTGTTATCCCCGAGCACACAGATGCAGGCCGGGCGTTTCTGTCTAAAGGTATGCTGAAAGATGCTCAAAAGCTGGCCAATAAGAATGTTAATCTCCTGAAGGGCATCATTAATGAAAATACACCTTTGATAGGCATTGAGCCGTCAGCCATTTTAACGTTCAGAGATGAATATCCTGACCTGGTTGATGCAGAGTTGATTGATGCCGCCCGCGAACTGGCTAAAAATGCCCTGATGGTAGATGAGTTTATTGCCCGGGAAATAGATAAAGGAAATATCAGCAAAACCAGTTTTACTGACGACAAAAAATTAATAAAACTGCACGGGCATTGCCAGCAAAAAGCGGTGGCATCGCTTACACCCACTAAAAAAATGCTGTCGTTCCCGGCCAATTATGAGGTCCATCTCATTCCATCGGGTTGTTGCGGTATGGCGGGTTCATTCGGCTATGAAGAAGAACACTTTGATATATCAATGAAAATAGGTGAGTTGGTGCTTTTCCCGACGGTAAGAAAACAACCCGCAGAAGTAATTATTGCCGCCCCCGGTACCAGTTGTCGCCACCAGATACATGATGGCACTGGCAGAAAAGCCCTTCATCCGGTAGAAATTCTATGGGATGCCCTGGTCTGACAAGCGCTACCGGCAAGGGTTGGTTTATACCCAACAATACCAAAAAATATAATTTTTTAAAGAAGGGGTGTTTTTGTTGTGTGTACAAGCAGCTGAAAATCAGTTGTTTGTAAGTAAAAAATTGATTGTTTTTTTGAACCCAATCTTATAAAAGACGGTTTTGTTAGGTAAGTTTGACAGTTAATCAGGATACAAAAAGTAAAAAATGAGCAATCGCACGCTGTTAAGTTTAGAGTTAACAACACCCACCGACGACGATAGACCTGTTTACCTTACCGGAAATTTCTGTAACTGGTATCCGGATATGGCAGAGTTTGAAATGCAGAAGGTAGCAAAAGGAAAATATAAGTTTAATTTTTCGCCAGAAGGGCCGCTTCCCGAAAAAATAGAATACAAATATACCAGAGGCGGATGGGACCACGTAGAACTGGATGATTACGGCAATTCTCCTGCCAACCGGATTATCAACAGAAAACAGGGCAGTGTAAAAGACTTTGTGCCTTACTGGCGGCTAGAAGGCTCTACCGCATTTATTGCTAATCTGATGCCCGCGGTTGAACTGGTCTCCGATAGCTTTGCCATTCCGCAATTGGCAACATCCCGTGCCATACACGTGCTTTTACCGCATGACTATAAAACAAACACAGAAAAGCATTATCCGGTATTATATATGCAGGATGCCCAGAACCTTTTCGGTGAGGGCTCTGACTATGGTAACTGGGAAATAGATAAACGCTTGTCATTACTTGCCAGGCAAAAGAAAAGCGATGTTATTATTGTAGCCATAAACCATGGAGGCAAAGACCGGTTTACAGAATACTCGCCCTACACCGTGCCCTCAAAAGGCAAAGGGTTGGGCATGAAATATGCCAATTTTGTAGTTCGCACACTGAAACCTTATATTGATAAAAACTACCGTACCCAACCAGAGGCTGCCGCAACGGGTATTGGTGGTAGTTCAATGGGCGGGTTAATCAGTTTATACGCGGGTTTGATGTACCCGGAGACCTTCGGTCGGTTAATGGTATTTTCGCCTTCTTTGTGGGTATCAGGCAAGATTTATTTTGATATCGGCGAATTCTTCAGTCCCGTTAGCAGTAAAATATACCTTTATGGTGGCGGCAAGGAAGGTACTCCTATGATACCAGACTTGAAAAAACTAAAGCAGACCATGGAGGCACAGGGCTGGAGCCGGGAAAAACTGGAAATAAAGATTTCTCAAGACCCGAAAGGCGGGCATGACGAAAAAAGATGGGGGGAAGAGTTCCCGAAAGCCCTTGAATGGCTGTTTTATTAATGCCATGAAGCTAATTTATTTTTTTTAACTACTGCTTTATTAAGCCATTGGCAATGGTGCATTTATTGTACAGGTCTTATTACTGAACACAAAGCTTATGAAAATTAATATCTCTTCTCAAATAAACAGCCCGCAGGCTATTGTTTATCCATTGTTAGATAACGAAGAGCTATCAGCTAATCTGGCTAAAATTGCCGGTGAGGCCGGGCTCAGTGCAGACGCATTGCAACAAGATTTTAAAGCTGGGCTGAAAGAGATTCTACCACTTTACACAGCCAAAAAAGACCTCCAAAAGATTTATCTTATTGGGCTTGGCAAAGAGCCTAAACAGGCTGATTTCATCAAAGTTTTTCGTTCGTTCTTTTATAAGCATAAAAAATGGCTGCCGTTGGCGGTAGGTGTAGACCTGAATGCAAGCAAGCTGGAAACCAGCATCGAGTATATAATCAACGGTGTTTGTCTGGCCGAATACGAAATCGGAGTTTTTAAAACAGACAAAAAAGCAGAGAACGATTTCTTTTCAGCCGATTCAGAACTAACCATCTGCATTTCTGAAAAAGGGCTTGAAAATGCCGCAATATCTGCAAAAGCAGGAGAAGAAACCGCCAAAACGCAAATCAGGATTATGAGCCTGGTAGATGCCCCGGCCAATATCAAATATCCGCAAAAAATGGCTGAATACGCCCTGCGGGCAGGCGAATTGTATGGCTTTGATGTAAAGGTATTTGACGAAAAAGAATGTGAGGGCCTTGGCCTCGGGGCCTTACTGGCAGTTGGCAAAGGCAGCACCGAAAACCCGCCGCGATTCATAGTGCTTGAATATAACCTGTCAGCACTGGCTGAAAAACCCCTCAGAAAAATCGGTCTGGTTGGTAAAGGTGTAACTTTTGATACCGGAGGGGTTTCCATCAAAGGTTCGGGTAGCATGAGCTACATGAAGTCTGACATGGGCGGGGCTGGGGCCGTATTAGGTACCATTGAACTGGCTGCTAAGTTAAAACTTCCGGTACATCTGATTGGGGTGATTCCTGTAACAGAAAACTGTGTGGATGGCAATGCTTTAAAACCCAGTGATGTAATCAATACGTATTCAGGCAAAACTATTGAGGTAATAGATACAGATGCCGAGGGTCGCATTATTCTGGCTGATGGTCTGTCTTATATCAAAAAAGTATATGAGCCTGAGATAATCATAGATTTAGCAACGCTTACTGGCAATTGCATTGCGGCACTGGGGTATAATGCTGCCGGGCTGTTATCTAATAACGATGAACTGGCAGAGCAACTATTGGCAACCGGGCAATTGAGTGGCGAGAAACTCTGGCGCCTGCCTTTGTGGGATGATTACAAAGACATGATGAAGTCTGACATTGCCGATATAAAGAACCTTTCTTCCCTGCCCATTGCAGGTGCCATTACGGCGGCCAAATTCCTGGAGATTTTCATTGACGGCCACAGCAAATGGGCGCATTTAGATATCGCCGGTATGGCCTTTGCAGACTCTGAATACGGCTCTATGAAGTCGGCCACTGCCTATGGTGTAAGGTTGTTGACCACCTGGCTGAGAGGGCTGTAATTTCAGCTTAGCTAAAACGTAATTTTCATCAGATTTTGTTTAAATTTGACCACTACCTAAACAAAATCTGATGAAAAACATTTCTCTCTTTCTTCTCCTTTTTGTACTTTCTCCTGCCTTTGCTCAAAAGAAAAAAGCAAAGGCACCTGTCGCTCCCGATACACTGCAACAATTGGATGTATTTGTAAATAAAATGCTCACTGAATGGAGTGTGCCAGGTGCGGCTTTGTGCATAGTGAAAGACGGTAAACTGCTATATGCCAAAGGATACGGGGTTAAAGATGTTAAGACTAAAGCCCCGGTAACTGCACATACGCTTTTCGGCATTGCCTCATGCTCTAAGTCTTTTACGGCGGCCTGCCTGGCTATTCTGGCTGATGAAGGTAAGCTGGACTGGAATAAGCCCGTGAAAGAATACATGCCAGATTTTCAGCTAAATGATGAATACGCCACTCGCACCATTACAGCGCGAGACTTGGTTTCACACCGTTCAGGACTGCCTCGCCATGATTACGTATGGGTATCGGCTCCGTTAAATAGAAAAGAGATGTTCGACAGGCTCAAATATCTGTCCCTCAATAAACCCATATATGCCCAGTATCAATACAATAACCTGATGTACATGGCAGCAGGTGTGTTGATAGAACGCCTGTCGGGTAAAACCTGGGAAGCGTATATGCAGGAGAAAATCCTTGACCCCCTGGGCATGAAAACCACAGTATTGACCTACCCCGAAATGCTGAAAAGTAGTGATTACTCCCTTTCTTATGATGACGAGAAAAACCCCACCAAAGAAGCAGGCTTTGATAGCAATGTAGACGGCATTGGCCCTGCTGGGGCAGTAAAAGCAAACGTAACCGAAATGAGCAACTGGCTTATGCTGCAACTTAATAAAGGAAAAGCCGATGGTAAGGTAATCGTATCAGAGAAAAACCTGAACGAAAACCACACTCCATGGGCGGTTGTGCAGCCTGCCGAAGCAAAATATCCTGAAGTGGGTTTTGGCACCTATGGCATGGGCTGGAACATCAACACCTATCGCGGGCATTTGCGTCGGCAGCATGGTGGTTCTATAGAAGGTTACCGGTCTTTAATGACCGTTCTCCCGAACGATAATATGGCGGTGTTCATCACCACCAACACCGGTGCAGTGGGCTACAACTTGGTAAACACCGTTACCAATTACATTGTAGATACATACCTTGAAAAAAACGTTATAGACTGGAACAGCCGTTTGAGAAAAGATTTCACTGATGCCAAAGAGAAATCGGCCAAAGCAAAGCTAGATAACGAAACCCAACGCCGCAAGGATACCAAACCTACACACACGCTCGGCAGCTATGCAGGTATTTATGAACATCCGGCTTACGGAACGCTTACATTGACCATGGATGGTGACGCACTGAAGGCCGATTACCACACAGAAAAAATAGCGTTGCGCCATTACCATTACGATATTTTTGAAGGCCAGGGCGATTGGGAGGGTATTAAATTCAAATTCCTGATGAATGCCAAAGGTGACTTCGACCGGGTCTCTGTTGAAATGCCTGCTGCCACGATGGACATTGAGTTTAAAAAGAAGTGAAGTTTATCTAACCTAAGTGGCTGTTTCAAATTGATTTTCTGCCAAATAATATTTTTAACTTTTCTTTTTGAAACACCAACCTGAAAAACCATTTCGCTGGGCAGTTCTGTTTTAATCTATTCATCAACAGGCTTTTAGTTAGCCTGTTCTGTTAAAAAATCCTAATTCCAATCTGTCTACGAAAATATTCGTAATAAAGTTTGGAAGTGTAATTCCTTTTATACTACATTTGTTACGAAGTAATTCGTAGATGATTTTCTTCGATCCGAAAGAAGAAAACAAATTAAGGAAACAGATAATTATGGAAAAGCCAATCAAGATTAAACCCACAGAGTCGGAACTGGAAATATTGCAGATACTCTGGGCATTAGGTAAAGCCACAGTTCGGCAGGTGAACGACGAGCTGTCTAAAACCAGAGAAGTGGGCTATACTACAACACTCAAACTGATGCAGATTATGTTTGAGAAGCAGCTGGTAAGCCGTACCGACGAAGGCCGCTACCATGTCTATGAAGCCGCAGTAGGTGAGGAGTCAACCCAGGGTATGCTTCTCGATAAATTCATTGACACCGCGTTTCGGGGCTCTGCTACCCGCATGGTAATGCAGGCTTTGGGTAACCAACAAGTGAGCAAAGCAGAACTGGATGAAATCAAAAAACTGATTGATTCTATCGAAAAAGCAAAGTAACCTATTACTAAACGTACAATACAAATACTTAACAAATTATGAAAAAGCTATTTGACTTTACTACGGGTATCCCCGAAAACATCAGTTCTGCACTGGGCTGGACCCTCTTTCATTCGTTATGGCAGGGCATTGTTATTGTAGTTGCATTCGGCATTTTACGTCAGGTTTTCAAAGCATCTCATGCACGCTACTGGCAGGGCATAGGCGCATTAAGCCTACAATTTATTAGTGCTGTTGTAACATTTTTTGTTGTGTACGAACCAGCCGAAAATCTGGTTGAAGGTAAAAAAAGATTCACGGCATTTTTTATTCAGAATGCCACCACAAATCTCGACAGCGTATCGGTTTTTGGCTCAGCCACCCGCTTATCTCTTATTCAACAGGCAGAACTATTCGTCCGCACCAATCTTGACACCTTCGTTTTGTTCTGGTTCATTGGCGCTAACCTGCTTTTGTTGCGCCTAATTGTAGGCTTTGTGTATGTTCAACAACTGAAAGTACAATCTATTAATCCGGTAAAAGATGAAATACTGGGCATGATGGAAGACCTACAGGCCAAAATGCAATTAAACATACCTATCAGATTATTTGAGTCTGCCAAAGCGGTTGTACCTATGACCATCGGCTGGATAAAACCTATCGTTCTGCTACCGGCAGGTATTATGTCAGGTCTTACTGTATCACAACTGGAGGCCGTGTTGGCACATGAACTGGCGCATATCAAACGTTACGACTACCTCGTTAATATATTCCAGAGTTTTATAGAAATCCTGTTTTTTTATCATCCGGCCACCTGGTTCATTTCGGCACAGGTACGTGACGAAAGAGAAAACTGCTGTGATGACTACGCCGTAAACATCTGCGGTGACAGACTGGCCCTTGCTAAAGCATTAACACAAGTGGCTACTTTTCAGCAGCAGCCACATCTGGCTATGGCCTTTGGCGCCAAAAGACAAACTTTTATGGACAGAATCAAGCGCATTGTGGGCATTAACGACGCCAAACCAATGAGCTACGGCAACTGGGCTGTTTTTGTAGGATTGGTTATGATTATTGCAGTTGGGGTAGCTTATGGGCAGGAAAGAATAGCCACAATTGATAAAACAACCCGAAGCAGTGCCAGGCCAGATAAAACCAGAGAAGAAATGGACTTCTACTTTTTTGAAAAAGATAAAAAGGATGTGGGTGTTTATAAGAATAAAAAAGGTGAAATAGTAAAAATTATAGAAGAAGGTAAAGTACTTGAAGGCCAGGAGTTTGATAATATGAAGCTTTTTGCTATTGATTTTCTGAGGTCAAAAAACGCAAATTTTGCAATAGTGCCAGGTATTAATGAATCTGAAATGGATGCAGTAAGGCAACAGTTTTTTGAGCACGGAGGCTATACTGCCGATACTACAAGATTGCAGCGGGTAGAGAATGAGATGGAACTGTTAAATAAAGAGATGGAGAAATACAACCAGCTAAGAGAAAAACACTGGCAAAAAATAGAGGATAAATATAGTAAGCAGATGGAGAAGCATAGCAAAGAAATGGATTTGATATCAGCTAAAATGGAAGTGCCACACAGAAAGATAGAGAACATATCCATAGAAATGCAGGAAGTTGACCTTGCGATAAGAAAACTTGAAAACCAGTATCGTAGTTCAAAAATGCCGGCAGATGCCGAACAAAAGGTGAAGGCTTTACAGAAAAAAGAGCGGGAGCTAGAAAATCAGATGCGCCTGGTTGAACAGGAAATGAAGAAGGTAGAGCAGGAAATGATGTCTGTTCAGCAAAAAATGGAACAACTGAATGCTCCTATGGACAGCATGCAAAGGCTAGTAGAGCGTTATGACAAACCAATGGACAGCCTTAGCCACCTGATGGAAGAAAAAGGCCGCATAATAGAAAAGCTGGCCAATGAAGAAGAAGCCCGTTTCAGGAAAGAGTTTGCCGATTTTACGGAGTCGCTCTATAAGGCAGGATTAATTAAAGACAAGAAAGACTACGAGATACGGCTGAAAGGCGAAAAGCTGCTGATAAATATGGAACCACAGCCACAGGCAGTTTATGATAAAGTATGGAACCTGGTTAATAAAAACTGGGGCAGCCAAATGAGAGGCTTGAAAGATAAAGATTTCAGGATAGAAGTAAAAGGTGAAAGTATTAATTTCAGTACTTATGCTAATGGCGGAAACATCAATCATTACTTCGGTAAAGCCCTTCCTCCTGTGCCACCCAAGCCACACCTGATTGGCAGGGCCGGGGTTTTGCCACCTGTGCCACCGGCACCGTTAGACGCCCCCATTGTTCCAAAATCGCCGATAAGACGTGTCCCTCAACCTGCAGCCGCTCCTAAAGCACCTCCTGCACCAAGAGAGGGGGTTGTAAGGTATTGATTTCTGAGTTTGTCTTAAGAATTGTATAGAGCCACTTCAAAAGTGGCTCTACGCATTTAAACCTTAGCCATTTAAGAATTGCATACTGGCAGCCGGATAGCGGTCGCCCACAGCAATGTTCTTTGGGGCTATGCTATTTATTTCAGTTAGTTCTGCTGCAGTTAATTTAATATCGGCAGCAGCCATGTTTTCGGCCAGATATTTGATGCGTCTGGTACCTGGAATCGGGAAGATGTCGTCTCCCTGAGCCATTACCCATGCCAATGCCAACTGAGAGGCCGTGCAGCCCTTTTGTGCAGCCAGTTGTTTTATTTTATCTACCAGAACCAGGTTTTTGTTGAAGTTTTCTCCCTGAAAACGTGGTGAGAATCTTCTGAAATCGTCCGCGGCCAAATCATCAAAACTTTTAATTTCTCCTGTCAGAAAACCCCTTCCCAGCGGGCTGTAAGGCACAAAACCAATGCCTAGTTCACGGCAGGTAGGTATAATCTCATCTTCAGGTTCTCTTGACCACAACGAATACTCAGTTTGCAAAGCAGACACCGGATGCACCTTAAATGCCCTGCGCAGCGTGGCAGGAGCTGCCTCTGATAAACCAATGTATCTTACCTTGCCTTCTTTCACTAGGTCGGCCATTGCGCCTACCGTTTCTTCAATGGGTACGTTCGGGTCTACCCTGTGCAGGTAATACAGGTCTATGGTGTCAATACCCAGCCTTTCCAGACTGTGGTCACAGGCTTTTTTACAATATTCGGGCGTGCCGTTAAAACCCCTTACGGTAGGGTCTGTCGCACTTCTTACAATACCAAATTTGGTGGCAAGCACCACTTCGTGGCGTCGTTCTTTTAAAACCTTGCCAAGCAGTACTTCATTTTTAAAAGGGCCGTAAATATCTGAAGTATCAAGTAAATTTATACCTGCATCAATAGCGTGGTTAATGGTGCGCAAAGATTCCGTGTCATCACTATTACCATAAAATTCTGACATGCCCATGCAGCCAAGACCCATCTGCGAGGCTACCAGCCCCTGATTCCCGAGTTTACTTTGTTTCATTGTCATCTATTTGAAGTGTAAGAAAATAGTGCGTTGCAGGCAGAAAACAGGCCACAATTATAAACACCTGCCTGTATATCAACAACAGGCGCAGCGGTTTGGTTTTTGCTTAATAGCACATTCAAACAATTTAATATTTCTAGTGGCATTAGTAAGGTATCAAACATAAATGCCGCTCTTTTGGGGAGGCGGCATTTGTGTTTAACTTTATATGTAAGCTATTAAGATTACAGCTTTCTTATCCAGATGTTTCTGAACTGCGTTTTGTTACCGTGATCTTGCAGGTGAATTACGTCATCACCATGTGCCTCAGGATACAAGTGCAGGCCGATGTAGTTGGTCAGACCCAGAATAGTTGTGTTGTTCTGAATAAGCACACCGTTATGCAATACTGTAATGCGGGCAGGGTAATCCAGGCGGCCATCTGGTTTAAAACGAGGTGCGGTATAGATTACATCATAGGTGTTCCACTCTAATGGTCCACGCATGGCGTTTACTAATGGAGCGGCGTCTTTATATATACTACCCGCCTGACCGTTACGATAAGTGCGGTTCTGGTAAGAGTCTAATACCTGTAGCTCATAACGGTCCTGGAAGAAAACCCCGCTGTTACCACGGCCCTGGCCTGCGCTTGCTACTTCATCCGGGGCGCTCCATTCAATATGCAGTTGGCAGTCGCCGAATTTCAATTTGGTTTTAATGTCGCCCGATCTTGGAACTACCTCCAATATGCCGTTTACGATTTTCCATTTTGCAGGGCTGCCGTCTTTAGCGCTCACCCATTGCGACAAGTCTTTGCCGTCAAAAAGCACAATGGCATCAGACGGGGCATCGGCATTGGTTTTACCTGGTGTAACCACTACTACCTCAGGATTCCAGATTTCTGTCATTTCAGGTTTCATGGGCATAGGCGAAACCTCCGGAGGGTTAGACGGGTATCCGTTCTGGGCGTAGGTGTTACAACTGGCTAAAAGTGCAATGGCAAAAGAACCAGCTAGAATCTGTATTTTTTTCATCTTGAATATATAAGGTTGAATGTTACTGTATCTGCCTTTAGCAGGCATAGATTTCTTTGCAAGCTACAAGTTTTTTAAAAAGAATGCTTCAAAAAAATTATAAAATTTATTCTTTTTTTCTCTTTTAAATAGCCTCTGCACGCGCTTTTGGTCAATAATTATGTATGAAAAATCCCCGCGAATAAAGTGTGGGGTGTACGAAAATGGAATATAAACGTACGATAACGGACAAATTTTGGTAGCTGTTGTTTTTTTTTGGCACACAAAAATGTATTTAAGTTGTTGATTATAAGTGTTTTATGTGGTTTTTAGTAAATTTTAAATTTTTTTGGCACGAGTTTGTCATATATATATAACGAAGGGATGAAGGAAGAGGCTCGAAAACGATTTTGCCGGAATATTATTTTGTTTGTAACCTTTTTTTTAAAGTAAAGTATATACAGATAGAATAAAATTTTGCAAAACTAGTGAATCAAGCCAATGACACATCAATCTTTAACCGTTCATGAATTAGCTTTGACCGCTCATAAATTTGGAGTTAACTAATTGAAAAAGACACTCTAGATTTGAATCGTCAAAGCAGCAATAAAAACAAAAGAGCAGTAAAAGTAAAAATTAGAGATTTTAACAATATTTAACTTTTTGCAGAATAAAATTTTGTTTTTGTTGCGAATGAGTAAAATAATTAAAAATTGACAAAATAAAATTCTGATTTCAATGACAATTAAGACTATCAAATCTACTAACCGTTTATCCTTTTAAAATAACCATTCAAGTAGTTTGTATAGCATAGTACCAAGTAAAACACATAACTTTGAATCAACAAAGAAAAACAAGTACCGGTTGAGGCAAAAAAACAGAGGCATAATAAAATGAAGATTGAGAACAAAAAATCAGGTATTCATCACAAAAGCCAAACTGACAACTAAAGCTCGACTAATTTTAAATCATCAAAAATTATTAAATAAAATCTTAAAAAATAAAATTATGAAAACGTTAAAATCAACCATCGCCATCGCTTTATTAGCAACATCAATCGCATTCAACGCCAATGCTGATGATAAAAAAATTGAATATAAAAGTAGTAACCTTAACGTAGGGATGTACGAAGCCGGTTATACTAATTCAATGAAACTGAACATGAATCTTACTAAAGATAAAGGGGTTTCGGCCACTATCAAATTAATGGATGCTGACGGAAGCCTGTTACACGAAGAAGTACTCGGTAAAAAAGTTACCGCATACAAATTGTGTTTCGATATGAGTAACATGAAACCTGGTAAATATTATGTTGAGTTGAAAAACGGCGACCGCATCATTACCAAAGAAATATTAAAAGGTACCGGTTCTTTAAGCTACTAAGCATTTAACCGCTCATCAGGTTATTTTGCCGATTAACTTAAATGCTGATACAAAAGTTTTTTAAGTGCATCTATTAAATTGAAAAAGCTAACATTTAAATTTTAAAAAATTACAATTATGAAAAAGTCTGTAAAAAATTTCGCTTTAGCTCTTGTAGCTGGTTTGTTCACTATCTCATCAGTATTTGCTACTGAATTGCCTGAAGGCAAAACTTTTGATGTGGGTATGTATCGTGTGTTGAACACCATGAAAATCAATGTTATGATTGCCAAAGAGCAAGGTAACTGGGTGGAGATTCGTGTAAAAAATGCTAAAAATGAAACCATCTATGTTGAGGTGGTAAACAGAAAAGCAACTCAGTTTGCCAAGAAATTTAATTTGGAAGGCCTGGAAGACGGTGCTTATCGTTTTGAAATTACAAATGGTAAAGATACCGTGGTGAAAGAAGTAAGCGTGCAAACGAACTCTCCGAAACCAACTGATTACAGAACTGTAGAAGTAAAATAATAGATCATTAGTATTTAGTTTAGGGTAATCAGACAGCGTTGTGGTCATTTTCCGCAACGCTGTTTTTTATTTACGTTTAGGTATAGGTGTTTCTTAAAAATAAAAGCCCTGCTTGTACGTAAGCAGGGCTATCTGTTATGTTACAGTTTTATACCTTATTGCACATTCTGAGCGGCACGTCTCAATTCTTCAAGAATCACTTCTTTCATCAACAACTTGCGTCGCTGTGTCTGAATGTTCGATGTCATGATTTTGTCCATGTCAGGGTTACGTGCCACACCGTCATAGCTTTCAATGAGCTGTTTCAACTCACCTCTGGCACGGGTAACAATCGTTTCCATTTCACGATACTTGGTCAGTACCTGTTGTCTTTCGCTCAGATAATTATAGTTCGGCAATTTTCTGGTGATTACCTTCATCAGGTAGCTCAATTCAAAAATCTTGTCGCAGGCAGCTCTGAAGCGCTCTGCTACGTTCCGAACAGCCAGATGAGAAGGAACCTTGATGTTTTTCCAGTCGTTCAACAATACTTTCGCTCTTTCTGTTGATGCAAAAATATCCTTCGCTTCTGCCAGTCTTTCGGCTTCCTCCATCATTTTTTGTTGTGCCTCTACGCGAGGGTCAACACGGGTTTTAATCTGAATGCCCTTAGCCGCGCAGTATTTTTCATAATACGTGGTGGTAAGTTTCTTGAATCGGCGGAATTCAAACTTCAAACGTTTCGGAGGCACATCCCCCACGTTTTTCCATTCGTTCTGCAATCTTTTCAATTCGGCAAAAGATAACTCCCAATTACCCATGCGGAACAACTGCTCGGCGCCTTTAACCAGCTCGTTATATTTTTCCATCCGCTCGGCAATGATTCTGTTCTGCTCTTCGTAGAAAGCTTTTCTACGCTGATAGAACTCATCCAGTACTTCGCGGAACTCGGTTTCAATATCATCCTGATAAGGTTTGTCAACCGGGCCCGTTCTGATCCAGCGGGTTTTAATGTCCTGCAGCTTTTCAGCTACAATACCCCAGTCAACATCTTCTTTGGCTTCTTTAGCTTCAGCTATCAACGCTTGCTTAATAGTAAGGTTGTTTGCCTGGTTGCCAACAATAAGCCCACGAAGATAATCCTCTTGCTCATCTAACTTGTTGAGCAATGGAATGAAATCGCCGATACCGTCGAAGTTCAGCAGTCGCTTGCGAAGTTGCGTGAGTTTCGTTAAGAAGGAGCCCTTATTCTGGGCTTCAGCGATTTCTGTTTCAAGTTGATTAACCTTATTTACCGCAATCTGGTAACGGTTAATGAAATACTGGAAAGCTTCTTCTTCTGTGCGTTTTACTTCGCCAATTTGTCGGTCGGGCATATCTAAATAGCCCTTTAAGAATACCTTACCGTCTTTGATGTAAGCGTATTCGTTTTCTAATGTTGCGCCGTCCATAATTAAAATCACATGGCTTGTGAGTCAAGGGTTGTGGTTTGAAAAGGTAAAATTCGCAGTTTTTTTGTATAATGCAAACTTGAATGACGATATTTGAAACAAAATTTTATTATTTGGAGAAAAAAAACAGATTTTCCCTTTATTATTCAAATAATTTAACTTAAAACAACTAATCTTTCTTAGAAACCACATTTAAAGATGAGTGAGCAAATAATTTTTTCTATGGAGCGGGTGAGTAAAATCATACCTCCCAATCGCCAGATTCTCAAAAATATCTATCTGTCTTTTTTTTATGGAGCCAAAATCGGCGTACTTGGGCTCAACGGCTCGGGTAAATCTACCTTGCTAAAAGTAATTGCCGGCTTAGATAAGAACATCAATGGCGATGTGGTTTTTTCGCCCGGCTATACAGTAGGTCTTTTAGAACAAGAACCACAACTGGACGCGAACAAAACCGTGAGAGAAGTAGTGGAAGAGGGCGTACAGGAAATTGTGGATTTGCTGAAAGAGTTTGATGATATTAACAATGCCTTTGGTGAACCCGATGCCGACTTTGATAAACTTCTTGAAAGACAAGGAGTGGTGCAGGAGAAGCTGGACCAACTGGATGCCTGGGAACTGGACACCCGCCTGGAGCGCGCAATGGATGCCCTGCGTTGCCCGCCGGAAGATGCCAGGATTGAGACCTTGTCTGGTGGGGAGAAGCGCCGTGTGGCACTTTGCCGCCTTCTGCTGAAACAACCGGATGTGTTGCTACTCGATGAGCCTACCAACCACCTGGATGCCGAGTCGGTATTATGGTTGGAAGAACACCTGCGCCAGTACAAAGGAACGGTAATTGCCGTTACCCACGACAGGTATTTTCTTGATAATGTGGCCGGATGGATTCTTGAACTGGACAGAGGAGAGGGTATTCCGTGGAAAGGCAACTACTCTTCATGGTTGGAACAAAAGCAGAACCGTCTGGAAAAAGAAGAGAAGTCGGAATCTAAACGCCAGAAAACCCTGCAACGTGAGTTGGAATGGGTGCGCATGGCGCCCAAGGCTCGTCAGGCTAAATCAAAAGCCCGTCTGGCTGCCTACGACCGCATGGTGAATGAAGATAGTAAAGAAAGAGAAGATAAACTGGAGCTGTTTATACCACCGGGGCCGCGTCTGGGCAACAAGGTAATTGAAGCCAAAGGTGTGAAAATGGGCTTTGGCGACAGGCTGTTGTATGAAGACCTGAATTTTAGCCTGCCGCAAAACGGTATCGTAGGTATTATCGGGCCTAATGGTGCTGGTAAAACCACTTTGTTTAAACTCATAACCGGGCAACTGCAGCCACTTGAGGGCAGCTTTGAGGTAGGTGATACCGTGAAACTATCTTATGTAGACCAGGAACATAACCAGTTGGATGGCAGCAAGTCTGTTTATGAAATGATATCAGGTGGTAACGACTGGGTGATGCTGGGTAACAAACAGGTAAATGCCCGTGGCTATGTGAGCCGTTTTAACTTTCAGGGTGCAGACCAGGAAAAGAAAATAGGCAATCTATCTGGCGGTGAAAGAAACCGCGTGCATTTAGCCATGATGCTGAAAGAAGGCGGTAACTTACTACTATTAGATGAACCTACCAACGATTTGGACGTAAATACGCTACGTGCATTGGAAGAAGGTCTTGAAAACTTTGCAGGTTGTGCGGTGGTTATCTCCCATGACCGTTGGTTCCTCGATAGAATTGCGACGCATATTCTGGCTTTTGAAGGAGACTCGCAGGTGTATTGGTTTGAAGGTAACTTCTCTGAGTACGAAGAAAACAGAAAGAAACGCCTGGGTACCGATGTAACACCTAAGCGTATTAAATATAAAAAATTGCAATAGAGTTAGTTTAAAAGCGAAGAAGCCCTGTCAACAAACGGGGCTTCTTCGCTTTTAAAGCTGTTTTTATTTATTTCTGAAAAACACAGTGATAGGTACACCATCAAACCCAAAATGCTCACGTATCTTGTTTTGTAAGAATCGCTCATAGGCTTCTTTAACATACTGCGGTAAGTTACAGAAGAAAACAAACGTAGGCGACGGCGTTGGCAGCTGAATACAATACTTAATCTTGATTTGCTTCCCTTTCAACATCGGCGGTGGCGTGTTCTCTATAATTGGCAGCATTACCTCATTCAATTTTGAAGTGGTAATTTTTTTGGTTTTGTTTTCAAAAACCTCCATGGCCTTTTCAATTACCTGAAAAATACGTTGTTTTTCTATAACCGAGGCAAATATCACGGGCATGTAATTCATGGGCGCAATGCGTTCAAGCATCTCTTTTTTCATGGTATCAGCAGTTTTTGAGTCTTTTTCTACCAGATCCCATTTATTAATCATCAGCACAATACCCTTTTTAGAATTATGTGCGTTGGCGATAATGCTGATATCCTGCGCCTCAATTCCTTTGCTGGCATCGAGCAGAATAATACATACGTCAGAGTCCTCAAGGGCTTTAATAGAACGCAAAACCGAATAAAACTCAATGTTTTCGTGTACTTTCGCTTTTTTACGGATACCGGCTGTATCGGTCAGAATAAAATCTTTGCCATAAAGTTTGTAGTGGGTATCAATGGCATCTCGGGTAGTGCCGGCAATATCGGTTACAATGCTGCGGTCTTTACCGGTTAGGGCATTCAGAAAAGATGACTTACCCACGTTTGGCCGACCCAGAATTGCAATTCTAGGTATACCCTCATTCGGGTTTTCGATACCATCGTCTTCAAATTCTTTTACCACGGCATCCAGCAAATCACCAGTTCCGCCTCCGTCTGCTGCCGAAATAGCAAAGATTTCGTTACTTAAGCCCATCTCATAAAACTCTGATGCCGTTTGCTGGCGCTCAAAAGTTTCGGCTTTGTTGGCCACCACAAAAACAGGTTTCTTTGAGCGACGCAGAACGTTGGCAAAATCTTTATCCAAATCGGTTAATCCGGTCATGGTGTCTACCACAAACAAAATAACACTCGATTCCTCAATAGCAATTTCTACCTGATCACGGATGGCTTCTTCAAAAGTATCTTCCGAACCCACCACGTATCCGCCGGTATCAATTACTGTGAAATATTTCTCTGTCCATACGGCATGTCCATAGTGGCGGTCGCGGGTAACACCCGGCATATTATCGGTGATAGCCACACGGCTCTCAATTAAACGATTAAAAAGTGTAGATTTACCGACGTTCGGCCGGCCTACAATTGCAACAATATTTGCCATAAACCCCTAACCCTTAAGCGGGTATAAATTATAAATGAAGACCTCTGAACTAAAAAAAAACAAAATTTCAAACACCTTCAAAGAGAGAGGTCTGTGAGTCTCTTTGGGTATTTGCCATAATTGGGGGAACAAAGATAGGGAAAACAGAGGGAATTCTGTTGATTATCAACACAGTACTATGGCTTTGGGTTCACGTATACCTAAAAAATTCCCCGAATATCCTGCCAGGAAATCAAAGCAATGGCCACAATGGCAAGCATAAGCCCTGCTTTGTTGAGATCCGTCAGCTTTTCTTTAAAAAACAACCAGGCAACCGTGGCCGAAACCAGTATTACGCCAATGTTGTAAATAGGGTAAACAAATGCACCACTGTTACCATAGGCCGAGAGTGTAAGTATCAGGAAATAGAACGATAAAAAATTGGGTACTCCCAATGTAATACTGGCAAGCAGGTTTTTACCGGCTAGTTTTTCTTTGCCTCTGACAACCTGAATCAGTAACGATACCGCCCCGGCTATTACTGCCCCCAGCACCATTACAAGCGTAACGGGTACAGTGCGGTCGGTAGAGGTGATGTATTGCATGTTCAGGTAATTGATAGCCGTATTGGTAACGCCATATAGCAAAAACACAGCAATGGGCAGCAGGAAATCCAGCCCTTTGCCTGAAATCTTTTCCTTGTTGGGTTTATAGGTACTTAACCCTACGGCCACAACAGCCAGAGCCAGGCCCAGATAATTGAGCCAGTCGAAGGCGCGACCAGTATTTTTTAACACAAAAAGGCTGAAAAGAACCGGAATAACCAACGAAATATTATTGGCCAGTGAGGTTACCGTAATACCCATTTTTTGGGTAGAAACACCAGACAGAATAAAAGTGATAATAAACCCCACACCCAGCAGCAGGGCGTATAGCGGCCAGTCCTCAGTAAAATTCAGTTCGAAGTGCTGCCCTTCGGGCATCAAAGCCAGTCCTGTTAAAAAACAGACCGGATAATTGAAAGCAATAGCCTGAAAAGTGCTGATTTGGTATTTCGGGTAAATCCGGAAATTAATCAGCAACAAGACCGAAAAAACAATACTTAAGATAAGGTATAACATTGGTAGCCGGGTTTAAAACTTCTGCCTGAATTATTCGTAACCAAATTTTTCTAATTTATTGCGCTTGTTTCTCCAGTCTGGTTCAACTTTTATGTACTGTTCCAGAAAAATCTTTTTGCCAAAGAATTTTTCCATTTCCTGTCTGGCCTCTACTCCGACTTTTTTTATTCGCTCGCCCTTGTGGCCAAGCAGAATGGCTCGTTGCGTGGTACGTTCAACATAAATCTCGGCACTTACCACAATCATATCTTCTTTTTCCTTGAAGCTCGTTATGACAACCTCGCAGCTGTAAGGTATCTCTTTCGTATAATTAGTGAAGATTTTCTCACGAATTATTTCTGCCGCAAAGAATCGCTCCGGTTTGTCTGTCAACTCATCTTTCGGGAAATAAGGCGGGTGATTAGGCAGAAAATCAATAATTTTATCCAGCAGTCCTTCTACATTCTGTTGTTCCAGCGCCGAAATGGCAATTACATCAGTGGCTTTGAAGTTTTCTTTCCAATAGGCAATTTTTTCTTCTATCTGCTCTGGTTTTGCCAAATCTATTTTATTGATAATTAGCAGAATAGGCGATTCTATGCGCTGAAGTTTCTCCAGCACATCGTTCTCATCGTGTTTCTCAAAAATATCGGTTACAAACAAAATCACGTCGGCATCATCTAAAGAGCCATGCACAAAGTGCATCATTGATTTATGAAGCTCGTACACGGGTTTGATGATACCGGGGGTGTCAGAATACACTAGCTGAAAATCGGTGCCATGATGCACACCGTTTACTATACCCATAATGCGGTGGCGGGTAGTTTGCGCCTTAGAGGTAATAATTGAGAGGCGTTCGCCCACCAGAATATTCATCAGGGTAGATTTACCCACATTGGGCTTACCGACAATACTGATAAACCCGGCCTTATGATTCGGAGAAATGATGTCCACAAGAAAAAATATTTGTTTTTTTGCAAAGATAGTTTTTTTATTTCGAATAAAGCTGTACCTTTGCAGTCCGATTTAGGAACAACATCGCGGGATGGAGCAGTTGGTAGCTCGTTGGGCTCATAACCCAAAGGTCACAGGTTCGAGTCCTGTTCCCGCTACTCTGATTATCAGGCAGTTACACGTAAAAATGTAGCTGCCTTTTTTCTTTGGTAACACATAGGTACAACATTTTGCGGCTCAAGTCTAAAAGTTGTGGGCCGATAAAACAATTAGGACCCTTGCGTTTTAAGAGTCAAGATGGGGCCAACCCCAAAATATCAGTTAATAAAAGCTGAAAAATATTCAATTAAAAAGGCGAACTGAAAGTTCGCCCCACAATCTAATATCTCTTCATAATCTTTATCAACGGCCTGGCTATTAACTCATAGCCTTTGTCAGAAGGATGCAAGCCATCATAAGTCATATCTATTGATGTTACCGGATACGGGTATTCATCAGTTTCAGGGTTGAAGGGAACATTGATGAAATCGGGGAAACGATAGTTGGTGTAGGCGCCTGTCTGCGGATTTTTAAGGCGTTTAAATTTTACCAGATTTTCCATTTCCAAGCCTTTGGTATGATACAAATCAACTACCGGGAATTTCTCATATTTGCCTATTGAATCAATAGCCATGGCAAATGACTCAAGCGTTTGTCCGTTCTTAGGCTTGTAAGAGCCGAAAGCATTGTTCTTGAAATTGAAAAGATACACAAAATCTACCCGCTGCATGGGCGTTATCAGAATAATCGGTGCGGCAGGATTGAGGCTGCGTAACTTATCGACAATGATTCTGAACGAGCCGTAAACAGTATTATTGCCGGTATTATTTTTATAATCAGTCAGTTGGCCCAGTGGCCTGCCTTGCCACCAGTCATTAGTACCCAGAAAAATAGAATAAACATCGGCTTTAGTTAGGTTAAGCTTTTCAATAGCATTGGCAATTCCGCCTGATGTCCAGCCATTATGGCCCTGATTAACATACTTAATATGTGGCAACTTCTCAACCACCATCGTCATATAGCCTTTTGTAATGCGGTTATCGGTTTCTTTCTGATGGTCGTTCAGATAGGTAATAGAGTCGCCGATAGCCACCCACGAAAGTTCTTTGAAGCTGAACGAACTGAAAAACGCCAGCAGGACGATAGCAAAGGTTAGTTTTTTCATGAGGTTGAATGTTTTAGGTGAAGTAAAGTTAATCATTTTGAAAATGTTTTCTGTTTTTCTGTCGTCATTTTGCATTTAGAAATCATACGCTTGCTAAGCACTGTCGAATCTTCTTCAAAAGCGTTAAAAACTCTTCATTATTTTTGTTTAATTTGAAATAGAATTAAATCCTCTATTCAACCAGATAAACCAGAAATACCTACGCATGAAAAACCTGTTTCTGTGGGCATGTTGTTTGTTCACAAACTTTTCTTTCGCACAAGATGTAAGCCTCGCTCTTCAAAAAAAGCCAGATGTTACTCCGGCCCAACTTTCATTACAATGGGCAAAAGTAAATAAAAGTGTCAACGTAAGTTTTGCCTCAGCTAGCAAGCGTTTTGCACAGGAATTACCTCCGGCAATCCAACAAAATTCTACATGGACAGCCAGCGCATGGAAAGGAGAGAAAGTACATACGCAGCTTTTGCTATGGGCAAAAACAGAGGTTAATAATGTAACAGTTAGTGTAAGCGACTTAAAAAGCACCGGCGGAAGCCTGATAAAAAAGAGTGCTATTTCAACCGGATTTGTGCAATATGTAATGACTGACGAGTTCAGAGACGGTTGCGGATACAGGAAACCTAAGGACTTTGATTCATCTAAAGTGGCAGATATTATCAATGTCGACTTGAAAAGTATTCAGGTGAAGAAAAATACTACGCAACCTGTATGGCTCAGTATCAAAGTTCCGGCCGATTGCCAGCCGGGTATATATTCAGGGACAGTTACGGTATCGGCAGATAAGAAATATACGTTTACTATTAATCTGAATGTAGTAGATAAAAAGCTGCCACACCCATCTGAATGGAGCTACCGACTTGATTTCTGGCAACATCCTTTTGCCATTGCCCGCGTACATCAATTGCAACCGTGGGGCGAGGCGCACTTTGCCATGATGCGAAAGTATTATAACATGCTGGCTGATGCCGGACAAAAAATCATTACTACCAGTATTGTGAATGAGCCATGGGGGCACCAGACTTATGATGATTTCCCGAGCCTGATTAAATGGACTAAAAAGAAAAACGGCGAATGGGTCTATGATTACTCACTGTTTGATAAGTACGTGGCCTTTGTCATGAGTTGTGGCATTAAGAAGCAGATTAACTGCTACAGCATGGTGCCATGGAAAATTGCTTTTACCTATTATGACGAGGCTAAAGGTAAAGAAACCGTTTTTACTCAGGCCATTGGTACCCCTGCCTATAATGAGTTCTGGAAAACAATGCTGACAGATTTTACAGCACACCTGAAACAAAAAGGCTGGTTTGAGATAACCACCATTGCGATGGACGAGCGCCCGATGCCAGCCATGCAGTCGGTCATTAAATTGCTGAAAAGCATTGATACAGGCTGGAAGGTATCTTTGGCAGGAGATTATCACCCTGAAATTGAAAAAGATATTTTTGATTACTGTGTGGCATCCAGATGGAAGTACCCGGATGATGTTCTGCAAAGCAGAAAACAACAAAACAAAATAAGCACATGGTACACCTGCTGTGCAGAGAAATACCCGAACGCTTTTACTTTCTCACCACCCGACGAAATGGTCTGGATGGGGTGGTACACCGCTGCCACGGGCATGGATGGCTATTTGCGGTGGGCGTTTAACAGTTGGCCCAAAGCGCCTTTGACCGACAGCCGTTTTACGGCCTGGCCTGCCGGAGATACCTTTCAGGTGTATCCGGGGGCGTTATCATCCATCCGTTTCGAGAAAATTATTGAGGGTATTCAGGACTTTGAGAAGATTCAATTACTAAAAAAAGAATACCAAAGCAAACAGCAAACAGCCAAGCTTAATAAGCTGGAAGCCGCACTAAAGACATTTGAAATTAAGCATTTAGAGACTCTAAGTGCCGAGGAGACGGTTGCTCAGGCAAAGCATTTATTAAATGAGTAGTTTAAATATTTCAACTCTGATACTTCTATGAAACATATTCTCAGCCTTTGCTTTTCGTTGTTGGTGATTAGTTTTTCGTCATCAGCACAACCCATCAAATGGTGGAATCCTGCGCAGGCTACTTACCCTGTTATTGAAGGTAGGGCATGGCATACCAACCTGGCTCGGCCTTACGACAGGCTGCCTGCCAAAGCAGAAAAAACCGTGAGAGAGGCGGTATGGACGCTAGGGCAGCATACTGCCGGTGAATACATCAAATTCACTACCAATGCAACTGAAATAACGGTTCGGTATCAGGTAACAAAGAGCAAAAGCATGGACCACATGCCTGCCACCGGCGTTAGCGGCGTTGATTTGTATGGACTGGATGCTAACAATAACTGGCAGTGGATACGGGGAGCCTACAGCTTTGGTGATACCGTTCAGTATAAGTTTACCAATGTTATAAGCACTGTACCTTTCAAGGAGTTTCGCCTGTATTTGCCCCTATATAATATTCCGAAATGGATGCAGGTAGGTGTGCCGGATGGAAAATCATTTACAGCGATTGAGGTGAGTAAAGCACAGCCACTGGTATTATACGGAACCTCTATTATGCAGGGCGCCTGCGCCAGCAGGCCCGGTTTGGCATGGACAAATATACTGGGGCGTAAACTCAATGTGCCGATTATTAACCTGGGGTTCTCAGGCAATGGCCGGTTAGAGCCACCTGTTATCGACTTAATGAATGAGACCAATGCCAGGCTATTTGTGCTTGATTGCCAGCCGAATCTGGTAGATAAAAAAGTATATTCAGGAGGAGAGATAGAAAACCGGATACGCACTTCAGTAAAAAGCCTGCAGGCCAAACATCCGGATGTGCCGATTCTTTTGGTAGAACACAGCTGTGGAGTTCCGGAAGTGGGCGTAGATACCACCTTTTTTAACCGCTACAAATGGAGCAGTGAAGTAATGAACAAAACCTTTGCTGCCATGAAGAAAGAAGGCATAAAGAATATTCACCTGCTCACAGCCAAAGAAATAGGCTTCGATGCTGCCTCAACCGTAGACGGCACCCACCCGACCGATATAGGCATGATGAAATATGCAGATGCTTATGAGAAGGTGATAAAGGGGATTTTGGGGAGGAGGAAAAAACAATAGCCTCTATTTGACCTGATTTTTATCAGTTAATTTCCTGAAAAGCGCTTCGTTAAGTTTGTAATTAAAAATGCGTTTATCTACTGAGGTTGGTATTTTTTCAATAGGGGTCTCAATGCCATAAATTAACTCTAATTTTGGAATTAATGCCTTAATGAAATCATGCCTTACTTTTCTTTGGGTTTCAAATTTAAGGTTTCAATAGTTAGTGTCCACTTTCCAAAAATTGATAAATTTTTGATTAATTAACTATGGGAATTTTGTTAAAAAATGGCAACGCCAAATCACTTTTATAAAGGCTTATTTATTCAGAGTTAATCCAAATTTAAAATACAATTAAATGAATTAAAACAAAAACTATTAGATTTGTAATTTTATTTATTCATGTAACTCCTGATTGGAAAAGTCTTGTTATTCTTATTTTCGAAATTTATCCAAAACAATCAAAATCGTTGTCTGACTATAAAAATGCTTCGTAAATGAAAAAAATCATAAGTGTCTTATTACTACTTAACTTTGTGTTTGCCTGCAAACCAAAATCAGAAGAGATTGTGCCAGTTGATGAAACTGAATGCAGGCTACTATCATACAAGGAAACTAATTATTATGGTACAGTTACGGCCAATGATGTGTACAGTTATAATTCTGCCAAAAGACTGATTGAACTTAAGAGCCAGGAAATGTTAGAAAAGTATGAATATAATTCAAAAGGGCTACGAATCAAAAAAACCGTGTCCAGATTGTCAAATATGAACAAAGAGGCTGAGGAGGAGTACTTGTATAATGGTAATGACCAGTTGATTAAAGAGATAAGAAGATGGCTGGATCCTACATCTGGTAAATCAACCGAGGACTATCTATTATATGAATATCATAATAATGGTAAATTACGTAAAAAGGAGTATTATTTGCATATAGTAGGAGGATTATATACAAGAGTTCAATATAATGAACAAGGACTTAGTATACTGGAGGAAGGTCCAAATGGGCTTGTCGTTAAGAATGAATACAATGCCGTTGGTAAAGTCACCAGAACAATTCAGAATTTGCCTGCACCCAATAATATGACAACGGAACATACGGTTGAGTATAATGCAAAAAATTTGCCTATCAAAATTACTATAAAGATTAACAACACCATAAACGGGTATCTTAATTACGAGTATAATGACAAAGGCCAGGAAACCGGTCAGTTTTATACTTTAATTGATGGAGCGTTGAACAGCAAGAAAATTACCGAGTACAACGGTGAAAACTATATTGTTAAAAATTATAATGGTAAAAATGTACTACTAGATCGAACTGAGTATGAAGTCCAGAATAATAGGATTATGAAAAAGACCTATTACAAAAATGATATATTTTGGGAATCCCATACGTTTGCTTTTGATGCATCTGGCAATATGATTAAAGATGAATGGAAAGTCAATTATCAAACTAATCCTATAATCAAGGAATGGGCTTATGCCTGTAATTAGGCCATCCTTGATAATTGCATCAAAAAGATGAGATGCTTAGGAAATCCAGTCTGTAAAAGATTGGATTTTCTATTTTCAGGTATCGTAGTC
>NZ_PKRS01000011.1:0-211099 GCF_002855535.1 Emticicia sp. TH156 | reverse complement strand
GAGACTTATTATCCTCTAAACAGATTGAGCCGGAAGATTTTAGAGTAATGAAGTCCGATTACAGCAGTAAAGTTGAAAAGTTGGAAGCCAAACTCAGAGGACTTTCTGATAATAATATGAATATTAAAAACCTGCTTGATAAAGGGATTGACAATCTTTTAAAACTGGATTATATCTATGAAACCGCAGATATAGACAAGAAACGACAAGTTATTAGTTCGATGTTTCCTGAAAAATTGCATTTTGAAAATAATTCACTTCGAACTGGCAGAATAAATGAAGCTGTTAGTCTTATTTACCTGATAGACAGCGATTTAGGTGGAAACAAAAAAGGACAAATCAAAAATAAATTTGACTTGTCCTGTAAAGTCGGGATGACAGGATTCGAACGGCAGCGGCCGACCGTCTGCGACCTCACGCCCCCCAGACGTGCACATCACAAATGCTTAAAAAACAAAGAATCCTCTAAGAATTAAATCTAAGAGGATTGTTATTTGTCGGGATGACAGGATTCGAACGGCAGCGGCCGACCGTCTGCGACCACACGCCCCCCAGACGTGCACATTACAAATGCTTAAAAAACAAAGAATCCTCTAAGAATTAAATCTAAGAGGATTGTTATTTGTCGGGATGACAGGATTCGAACCTGCGACCTCACGCCCCCCAGACGTGCACACTACCAGGCTGTGCTACATCCCGAATTGGTGGAGAGTGCAAAAGTAACTTAAATTCGTCTTTCTTCCAAAAGTCTATTTTGTATATTCTAATCGTTGCTTGTCTTTTAATAATTGCGCCTGCAATGTGGCATAGGGTAGAGCCTGTGGGGTCATTTTATTATTGATAGATAACACCGCCGCTGTTGCTGCCGATTGCCCCAGAATCATAAAAACTGGCTCCATTCTGATAGAACCGTAAGCAATATGTGAGCTTGATACACAAACCGGTACTAACAAATTGGTGCACTCGGTGGCTTTGGGCAATATAGAGCCATACGCAATTGAATAGGGTCGGTCTGGGTGCACGCCTATGTCTCCTTCGTTTTGTACATAACCGTCTTCTTTTACGTAGCGTTGGATATTATGCGAGTCGAGAGCATAAGAGCCCATTCCTACTGAATTGGGTACATGGGTTTTTCCTAAAGCGTCTGTTTCTGTCATTACGTATTCTCCTATCATTCGTCGTGCCTCGCGTATGTAAAGCTGATGTGGCCAGCCACCATTGTCTTTAAATTCGTCTTTGGGTAGGCCCCATTGTTTCATTTTTACTTGTACATCGGCCGGAATACTGGGGTCGTTCTGCAGGAAATACATCAGGCCTTTCTGATACAGTTCATGTTCTTTGATAATTTCCCGGCGTCGTTCATAGCTGGCATCGGGGTAGTCATAGTTTTTGCCGATGTAGTCGGTACTGAACGGCCCATGATTGTTGGTGTCGGTTTTGCGGTTCGGAATCGGGTCATACTTGTCGAAAGTCTCTCTCCAGCCCGATGCAAATACCCTGGCTAGCAGTTCATATCGCGCGGGGTCGTAGCCTTCCGGCTTTGCAAAAGGTATGCGGTTATCAGGGTGGTTGCTCAGGCACATTCTGAAACAGTAAGCCTGAATCTTGTTGTCGCCCGAACCATTCGGCCCCGGTAAGTCAGTAGAAACTTCGGGTAATAAACCGCTTGCGGGGTTACCTGCTATTTTGTATGGGCTAATTTTGCTTTTAAAGTGGTGGCCATGTTGAAAAACACCGGCCTGCACTCCGTTCCATTTTTCGTTATAAACATTGTTGGCCTCACGCCCTACATGGTAGGATACCCCAGCTGCGGCCATCAGGTCGCCTTCATAGGTGGCATCAATAAACATTTTGCCTTCATATACGTGGCCGCTTAATGTGCGGAAAGCGCTTATATTGAGACCCTTTTTTACAACTCCGGTTTTTGAACGGTCCAGCCACTCGTCGCGGTAGATAGTAAGTTTATATTCACTGGCAAAGTCTTCAAATACCTGTTCTGCTGCATGTGGTTCAAATATCCACATGGTACGGTTGCTGCCATCTAATGCAGGTGTGCCCTGGCCTTTATTGCCGTACTCTTCTCTCTTTTGCCATTGCCATGATTCCTGCTTTTGATAATGGTTATAAAGACGTTGGTAGAACTCGCGTGAAACGCCGCCTATTACCTCTTTGTTGCCGGTGTCGGTAAATCCAAGCCCACCTGAGGAAAGGCCACCCAGATGTATGTCCGGTGAAACCACTATAACCGACTTGCCCATTTTTTTAACCTGAACGGCCGCAATAATAGCAGCCGATGTACCACCATATATAATAACATCAGCTTTATAGGTACGGGCCATTGTGCTTTTGGGCGGATGGTAACCGGGCAATATAGTAATGGCTGTAATGAGCCATAAAAAGAGTGAAGTTTTTTTCATAAAGGTCAAATAGGTTTTTAAAAAAAGACCAGCATTGGTTAAAGAATCTGTAATTTATTAAATAAAATCTGAACTCACCTAAAACTTACGGGAGTATTGAGACAAAAAAAGCTTTACACAATGGGTTTTGTATAAAGCTTGTAATTAAACGGTATCATCTGATTATTTCATTGCCTTCAGGCTTAGGTCGAGGCTTCTGGCTGAGTGGGTAAGGTAACCCAGCGATACGTAGTCAACACCACATTCGGCATATTGTCTTACGTTAGCAGGGGTAATACCTCCTGACGCCTCAATGGGGTAGCGCCCGGCCACCATTTTAATGGCTTCTTTTATTTTATCGAAGCTAAAGTTATCTACCATAATGCGCACTACACCGCCAATATCCAGTACCTGCTGCAATTCATCCAGGTTTCTCACTTCAATTTCTATTGGCAGGTTTTTTCCGGTGGTTTTCAGATAATTATGTGCTGCATCCAAAGCGTTTTTTATTCCTCCGGCATAGTCTACATGATTATCTTTTATCAGAATCATATCAAAGAGCCCGAAACGATGATTTACCCCGCCGCCAATCTGTACGCCCCATTTTTCCATCATCCTGAATCCCGGCGTTGTTTTGCGGGTGTCCAGCACTTTCGTTTGGGTGCCTTCTAAAAGGCTTACCACCTGATGCGTGGTAGTGGCTATGCCACTCATCCGCTGCATGCAGTTGAGCACCAGCCGCTCGGCTGTTAAAATAGAACGGTCTTTGCCGGTTACGTAAAATGCGATATCGCCAAATTGAACAGGCTGGCCATCGTTCATCAGCACGTCTACCTGCAAGTTTTTATCTACTGCTTCAAAAATCATTTTTGCCAGTTCTACCCCGGCCAGAATGCCCTCGTCTTTTACCAACAATTTTGCTTTTCCGAAAGCATCAGCCGGAATGGTAGAAAGTGAGGTGTGGTCGCCATCACCTACATCTTCTGCCAGCGCGGTTGCAATAAATTGCTTAATTTTGTCTTTGTTTAACTCCATATTTTTTAACCCTTTCAGGTGTTTAATCCAGTCAGTTTATTCAGGCATGTGCCTCGCCTATTATTCTTAATCCTTCAAGTGTCAGTTCACGGTTTACTTCTACAAACTCTCCGTGCAGGGTAGATATAATAGAAGAAAGCCCTCCGGTGGCAATGGCTATGCAGTCGCCGTTCAGTTCGGCTCTTATTTTATGAATCATGTTTCTTACCAGGCCTTCGTATCCCCATAATATACCCGCCTGAATGGCATGAACTGTATTTTTACCAATAACGGATTGTGGCAGCTCCAGCGGAACATCGGGTAGCTGAGCTGTATTTGAAAAAAGCGCCTTTACTGATGTTCTTAAACCCGGTGCTATAGAAACCCCCAGAACCTTGCCTTTGGCTGAAACAACAGTGAATGTAAGCGCGGTGCCAAAATCAACTATTACACAATTTCTTTTATATTTGGTGTAAGCTGCTACGGCATTGGCTACGAGGTCGCTCCCTATCTCGTTGGGGTTGTCGATTGAAATCTCTAATGATGGAAAGATATACGCATTAACAACAATGGGCTCCAGGCCAAACATATTGTTTACCAGAAGTTTGAAGATAGGGGTAAGGGGAGGCACCACACTGCTAAGCACCACTTTTTTGATGTCAGCAAAACGCAGCGCGTTTTCAAGGAAATATTGCCGGAAGCGATATTCAAAAAAGACGTAGTTTTCGTCTTTCAGCGATTTGATTCTGAACTGATGGAGTAGTTTTTTATCTTCAAAAATTCCGAAAACAGCATCGGTGTTTCCGACATCTATCACTAATAAGTTGTTCAAGAGGCAAATTTTTAGGTTGGTAGGTCAAAGTTTGTAAAATCCTGTCAGTCTCTCAAACTTTTCAAAAGAAATCAGGCACTTAGCTAAAATTTCACCACATTAATTAATTCTCCATGGCGGGTTTTTACGATTATCTCCGGCATGGTAAATAATTATCTGGTTATTGTCGGGGTCAAGCAGGCGGGCTTCTCTCCACAGCCAGGGTTTATCTTCCGGAATCTGTTCAATACTGATTCCTTTGCGTATCAGTTCGCTTATCTTATCGTCTACGTCGTTCACTTCAAAGTAAATCCAGACGCCCGGGTCTTTGGAGGTGATGCCTTCCTGGTGGATAGAGAAAGTAGTGTCTCCGGTTGGACATTCAAAGCGGGCATAATGTGTGTCTTTTACTATAAGCCTCAGCCCCAGAAGCTCATAAAAAGCTAAAGATTGCTCAAGGTTACTTACACGTATGGTTAACTGATTGAGATTCATAGGTCTATCAATTTTTACGTTTCAGAAACACAAAACCGTTTACTTCTTTAATATATTCCAGATTCGGATGCTCCTTAAATTCATCATACCGGTCAATGCGGGTTACAAAAAATACAGGCTTATCTACCTTGCCGTTTAACAACCAGTTACCAAATTCTTCCTGAGTCATATTGGCAGTAGAAGCAGGTGCTGTATTGGGTTTTTTCTGAAAATAAAACAAATGGGCATAGCTTTTAAAACCTATCACACCCACGTAAACATTCTGCCCCTGTTTCGACTGGTAGAAGTCTATCGCTGAACCCTGTGTGAATCTTTCAATTTTAGGCACCACTGTTGCGCCGTAAATGAGCAGGCATAAGGCTGTAGACAGGCTCAGGACTGTAATAAACAACCATTTCCGCTGAGTAGTGGCTTTGTTCATGAAAACCAGCACCAGCAGAACAATAAAATAAGCAATACCAATGAATACTTCAAAACCACTCCATGCAACCACTGCATTGAAATTTCTGACTGCAAACTGGTCTTTTATATATGGTGTAATGGCTGAGGTGTTCATGCCAATCAGCGGTACGGCCACCAAGGCAAGCGATAACACCAAACCAATAAATATCAAGCCGAATTTCACCCATTTATTCCAGTTCTTTTTGTGGGCAAGCCAGTTGTACAAGGTATTGGCTGCCAGATAAGAAACCGGGAAATAAGCCATTGAAGAATAATGTACAATTTTGGTTGTAACCACACTGAAAAGAATCATTACCACCCAGAATGTAACTTTCATCCAGGTTCCGAAATACTCTTGTCTGGATGCAAGCGCCGGAATAGAAAAAACAGATATAGGAAAACAACCCAGCAGCACTACCACAAAATGGTAGTAAAATGGTTGCCCGTGGCCTGCATCAGGCGTGCTGAAAAGGCGGATCTGATAACGGATAAATTCTTCGAAGAACCAGAACCCATTGGTAACCAGTTCTTGTGCAAACCATAAAGAAGCAACAGCGATACAGGTTATTGCAAAAATAAGCAGTTGCTTAAATGTAAAAAGCTTAGAGAATTTTTTGATAAATCCCCAATAGCACACCACCGTTAAGCCCCAGATAAGCCCCCCAACCGGGCCTTTGGTTAGAACCGCCAAACCAATAAACAAACCCGAAAGAAATATTTGCCCTGAATTAAACTGTGCCTTAAAAGAAAAGTATATACCCAGAAAAATAAACAGGTTAAAGGTGGGGTCAATAATACCAGATTTGAAATATAAATGCGGTGTAAAAGATCCCAGGTAAATAAGCGCCCAGATTAATCCGAAATTGGCATTTCTGATGTTTTTGCCAATGTAATAAATAACCAGCAGGGTAACGCAGCCAATAACTGCATTAGGAAAACGGGCAGCGAATTCGTTTACTCCCCATATTTTCATGGAAACCACCTGCATCCAGAAAAAAAGAGGAGGTTTCTCCCAAAAAGGTTTATAATCAATTTGTACCTTGCTGTAGTTGCCCGTAAGTAGCATTTCTCTTGCCGATTCGGCAAAGTTAATCTCGTCCCAGTCAAATAGGTGTACATTGCCTAAAAAAGGAAAGAAAAACGCAGCTCCAAGAGCTAAAATTATAAGTGGATAATATTTTTGTTGTATCTGAAAACTCATTCAGCGTAGCATTTTTTGTCAAAGGTAAAAATAAAATTAAAAACACCGAAGTTATGCCTTACTTGTGTAGACTAATAAAAAAACATTAGGTGCATACAAAAAAAATGCAATGAACGTTTTATATTGGCAAAACTAAACAGACACAATAGGCCACCTGATAAAACAGCGGTTTGCAGTTTATAGAAAGCTAGGGGTCATCTAACCGGATTTTTATGCATTTTGTCGATTATTCGGGACGATTTTTATTTTTTATTCAGATATTTGCATGAGTTAGTAAAAAATTTTCTAACTTTGCTGGTCGAAATAAAAAATTGTTTTAAGGGACGTTGAGTTAAAGGGAAATATTTCGGTTTTATTGTTTAGAATTTAATAAGTGAATTATATAAAGTCGATTTTTGCGAATCGGACACTTAGTAAAAAAAATCTTTTTTAGTCACAGCAAAAGTTGTTTTGGGTTCATCGGGGGACAGTTTCTGCCCCCTTTGCCTTTTTTAGGGGGTAAACAAAAAAACGCAAGCTGAAAGCCTGCGTTCTTGATTATTCAGATTGATATCGTTTATTTATATAATTCCGGAAAATCCTTCGGGCGGGCTTCACGCATTAGGTCATACACAGCCTCAAATATAGTTTCAGCATTCGGTTTTGAGAAATAATCTCCGTCAGCGGCGTAGGCCGGTCTGTGAGCCTGTGCAGAAATAGCCTTTGGTGCCGAATCCAGGTATTTATAAGCCTGTTGTTCGTCAAGCACCTGTTGCATCATAAACGCCGACGCACCACCGGGTACGTCTTCATCGGCAAAAATTACGCGGTTTGTTTTCTTTATTGAGTCAAGAATTATATGATGGATATCAAACGGTAATAACGATTGCACATCAATTACTTCTACAAAAATACCTGCCTGTTCTAACTGGTTGGCTGCCTCCATTACAATACGGCACATTGAGCCATAGGTAACAATGGTTAAATCGTTGCCGGCTCTCAGAATTTCAGGCACACCTAGTGGTGTACAGATTTCTGAGAGGTTGGCAGGCATTTTTTCTTTTATACGGTAGCCATTGAGACATTCAATTATAAGAGCCGGGTCATCGCCTTTCAGAATAGTGTTATAGAAACCAGCTGCCTGAACATAATTGCGCGGCACCAGCACATGAACCCCACGCAGGGAGCCCAGCATGGCCGACATAGGAGACCCTGAATGCCAGATGCCTTCAAGTCGGTGCCCGCGCGTGCGTACAATTAATGGCGCCAATTGGCCACCGGCAGTGCGGTAACGAAGTGAGGCCAGGTCGTCGGTAAGCGTTGCCAGAGCGTAGTAGATGTAGTCGAAATACTGAATTTCTACGATGGGTCTTAGTCCGCGCATGGCTGCACCAATACCCTGCCCAATAATGGTGGTTTCTCTGATACCCGTATCTGTTATTCTTATTTCACCGTATTTTTCCTGCAAACCGGCAAAGCCCTGGTTTACGTCGCCAATTTTGCCTACGTCTTCTCCAATGGCAAATACGCGGGCATCCCGGCTGAATAACTGGTCAAAATAGGCATTTACTATCTCGCGGCCGTCTACGTTAGTGCTTCTTTCGTCATACTTCGGTGCTACGCCTTTTACCAGCATTGGCGAAGTAGGAAACTCACTTAGCAAATGGGTGTTGAATCTTTCTTTGTTTTCTGCCATGGCTGTCTTCAGCCAGTCAATCAGGGCTTTTTTAGCTGTATTTTCCTCCGAACGCATCAGAATCAATGCCTTTTTAACCGGACTAATGATTTCTCTGCGCACCGGATTTTCGGTATGCTCCAGTTCTTCTCTCAGTTTGGCTATGGCCGCCGATTGCTTACTTTCTATCGTAGCCTTTTTTAGTAAAGCAATTGCTGAATCTAAATCAGGCTTAATAGACTCGCGATAGGCTGCCCAAGCGGCATTGCGCGATTTCTTGGCAACATCTTTCGCCTTTATCTCAATGGCATCAATTTCTTTTTCAGAAGCAAAACCGTTAGATAAAATCCATTCTCTCAGGTGAAAGTTACAGTCAAACTCTTTTTCAAAATCGAGCCGGTCTCTTGATTTGTACCTCTCATGCGACCCTGAAGTGGAATGCCCCAGCTGTTGTGTTACTTCTATTACATGCACCAGAACGGGTACGTGTTCGTCGCGGGCAAACACAGCGGCCCGTTGGTAGGCTTCAACCAGTTCGGGGTAATTCCAGGCACGGGCAACAATTATTTCAATGCCATTGCTGCCATCTTTGCGTTGAAACCCCGCCAGCGCTTCTGATATACTTGATTTGGTTGTCTGGTATTCTATAGGTACCGAAATGCCGTAGCCGTCGTCCCATACTGAAAAAATGATGGGTATCTGCAGCACACCGGCGGCATTAACAGATTCGAAGAACATGCCCTGTGAGGTTGAGGCATCTCCTATGGTAGCAAAGCAAACCTCGTTTCCATTGCGTGAAAACTTGGTAAGATATTTTAAATCAGGATTTTGTCTGTATAATTTTGAAGCATAGGCCAGCCCAACAGCCCGGGGCATTTGCCCTGCAGTAGAAGAAACATCGCTGACAGTATTGTACAACTCTGTCTGGTTAAGCCAGTCGCCGTTTTTATCTATCCAGCGGTTGCCGTAATGGGCGTTCATTGAGCGCCCTGCCGAAAAAGGGTCATGGTTGATGTCGGGGTGCGCATATAACTGCGCAAAGAACTGTTGCCAGGTAAGCCCGCCTACAGCAGCCAGAAATGTCTGGTCACGGTAATAACCCGAACGGAAATCTCCTTTTCTGAACACCTTCGCCATGGCTAGCTGCGCAAGTTCTTTCCCATCACCAAACACACCAAAATTGGCCCGGCCCATAAATACATCTTTCCGGCCAATTATACTTACTTCGCGGCTTTCGCAGGCAATGCGGTAATCATTTAATACTTCTTCTTTTGTTAAGAGAACATCTGTTGAGGTTATTAGATCTGATATTTCAGTCATGCTGTGAATTTTGAATGGTTAATATGGGAAACATTCCATACAAAAAAAAATTTATGTCTGACCCAACTGCCAAGGCTGAAATTAGTTGTCATACTAACTAATCATGTTGTAAAGTTAAGATAAAATATTGCATTTTTCAAAAAAAGAGTTTTGTTAATGACTTGTTAAAAATTTGGATTTTCTGATGCGTTTAGTATTTATTTGTAAGACGAAACGAAGCGTTACTAATAACACAAAATTTATTTCTCACTTTTAATCGTTTAAATCGAATGAAAAAATTCTTATCGACAATTGCAGTGGTTATGGCATTTGTAGCTTCTGTGCAGGCACAGGGCGTATTGAAATTCAATAAAGAAGTTCACGACTTCGGTAAAGTTTCAGAGGGCCCACTGGCTACTTACAGCTTTGAAGTAACCAACACAGGTAATGCCCCGGTGGTAATCTCTAACGCGGCGGCGTCTTGCGGTTGTACTACACCTGAGTGGCCAAGAGACCCAATTATGCCAGGTGCAAAAAGCACAATTAAAGTAGGTTATAACACCTCTGGTCGCCCGGGGGCTTTCACAAAAACCATCAATGTTACCAGCAATGCTGAAAACGGAACGGTGATTCTTACCATTAAAGGCGAAGTAACTGCACCGGCATCTCCGGCTGCTGCTCCTGCCTCTTCAGCAAAAGGAAAGAAAAAAGTGTAATTGTTGCGCTTAATACAATTAAAGAAGCCATCTGCCTTTTAAAGCAGATGGCTTCTTTGCATTTACAGGCTCCGGAGTACAAATTTTCAGATTTAGCGTTGCGGGGCTTGTCAAAGTGGAAAAAAATTTCGAATATCGAATTCCATTCAATTACCGAAAATTAAACTGATTGTCTTCCCTATGAATTTTCTTTGCATTTGCACTTACTTTAAGGGTGTAGAGTTTCTGAAGTCATGTAAGGCCGAGGGTAATACCGTTTATCTGCTTACCAACAAAAAGCTGGAAGACAAACCCTGGCCCGGGGAGTCGATAGATGAGGTTTTTTACCTTGATAACATTGACAATACCTTTGGTACTTACAGCAAGATTATTCAGGGGCTGGCTTACCTGATGCGAACCAAAAAAATTGACCGCATTGTTGCCCTCGACGACTTTGATGTGGAAAAGGCCGCGCTGGCACGTGAGCATTTCAGGATACCCGGCATGGGGCAAACCACCGCCCGGTACTTCAGAGATAAACTGGCTATGCGCATACAGGCCTTAAATTGTGGCATTAATGTGCCTCCGTTCAGTCCGCTTTTTCATGATGTTGATATAACCGAATACCTGCAGGCTACGGCAGCCCCTTGGGTTATCAAGCCACGCTCAGAGGCGTCGGCCGCCGGTATTAAAAAAGTGCATTCGTTTCAGGAAGCCTGGGACACCATTCATAGCCTGGGTGAAGAAAGACATAATTTTCTGATAGAGCAATTCAAGCCCGGCGACGTATATCATGTAGATGCGCTTTCGGTTGATGGTAAAGTTATTTTCAGCAGGTGCAGCCAGTACCTCAATACTCCCTTTGAAGTAGCACATGGCGGAGGGATTTTTCGCTCGGTAACAGTAACGCATGGTTCTAAAGACGAGAAGGCCTTAAAGAAGGTGAACGAGCAGGTAATGAAAGCCTTTGGTATGAAATTCAGCGCCTCTCATACAGAGGTTATCAAATGCTTTGAAGATGGCAAATTCTATTTTCTGGAAACGGCGTCAAGGGTAGGAGGCGCCAACCTTGCCGAAATGGTTGAGTACTCGTCAGGTATTAACCTGTGGCGCGAGTGGGCCAGAATAGAAACAGCCGTAGCCACCGGAGGTGTTTACGAGTTACCCGCCGTTGATGACTATTATTCGGGTATTATTATATCACTTTCGTCCCACCAATGGCCTGATTATTCCCCATTTAATGACCCGGAAGTGGTATGGAAAATGAACGAAGCGTACCATGTAGGATTAATTGTACGTTCTGAAAACCGTGAACGGGTTACAGCACTGATGGATAAATATGCTTTAATGATTCACAACCTGGGCTACCATGCCTCGGCACCCGCACCTGACAAACCTATACACTAATATGACTACACAAGAAATTATTGATTACGTAAATTCACACCCATCAGGAAAAGTAAAACTGGCTGTTGCCGATATTGATGGCATTTTAAGAGGCAAATACATTAGCAAACAGAAGTTTCTGTCAGTAATTGATGGAGACCTTGGCTTTTGTGACGTAGTGCTGGGCTGGGACATGGCCGATGTTTGTTATGATAATGTTGATTTTACAGGTTGGCATTCAGGCTACCCCGATGCCAAAGTGAAGCTTGATTTATCTACGTTCAGAAAGATTCCATGGGAAAACGATATTCCGTTTTTCCTTGGAGAGTTTATAGAAGAAGTGGCAGAGATATGTCCGCGGAATTTATTAAAAAAAATAATTGCAGAGACCGAAAAGGAGGGGTTCAAACCGTTTTTTTCTCAGGAGTTTGAATGGTTTAATTTTGAAGAAACGCCGGTATCGGCACAAGAGAAGGGGTTCCAGAATCTGAAGCCTCTCACGCCCGGGATGTTCGGATATTCAATTTTAAGAAGCACCCTTAAGAACGATTACATGACGGCTTTGTTTGATAACCTGTCCCGTTTTGATGTGCCTCTTGAGGGGCTGCATACCGAGACCGGCCCCGGGGTTTATGAAGCTGCCATTACTTATTCTGATGTACTGACAGCGGCCGACAGAGCACTGCTTTTTAAGACATCTGTAAAAGAAATAGCTTATCAACAGGGTATTATGGCAACATTTATGGCCAAAATCAATGAAAACCTGCCGGGCTGTAGTGGTCATGTACACCAAAGCCTTTGGGATGCAGAAGCCAAAACCAATCTTTTTTATGATGAGACCTCCCCGAATCGTATCAGCGAATTGATGCAGAGTTATATGGCCGGGCAGTTATTTTGCCTGCCACATATATTGCCGATGGTAGCGCCTACCATTAACAGTTATAAGAGGCTTGTAGAGGGCGCATGGGCGCCAACCACCCTTACATGGGCGGTTGATAACCGCACGGTGGCTTTAAGGGCGTTGCCTATCAGTAAGAAATCATGCAGGATAGAAACACGGGTAGTAGGGTCTGATACCAACCCTTATCTGGCGCTGGCGGCTTGTCTGGCTGCCGGGTTGTATGGTATTCGTAACCAAATGAAACTAAACCAGCCTGCTACGTTGGGTAATGGTTATCGTGATACCAGCAACGGTATATTGCCCGGGAATCTGGACGAGGCCACTAAGGCCATGAAAGACTCTGCCATAGCTAAAGAGCTGTTCGGTGAAAAATTTGTAGCCCATTTTACGCAAACCCGAAACTGGGAGTGGCGGCAATATGCCAAAGTGGTTACAGATTGGGAATTAAAAAGATATTTTGAGATTGTATAACTAGCCACTGCATGATTATACCCGTTGTTTTTCTGGCCATTGTTTTTATTATTCTGTCTTCTACCTGGTTTAAGCTGCACCCTCTTTTGGGTTTGTTACTGGCTGCGCTGGGTGTGGGTATATTTGCAGGCTTGCCTATTGATAAACTGACTGATACTATCGGAAAGGGCTTTGGCGAATTGATGTCGAAAATCGGCCTCATGGTTATTCTCGGCTGTGTAATTGGTGCTATTCTTGATAAATCGGGGGCAGCCATTAAGGTGGCAGATATTATATTGAAACTATTCGGCGAGAAATACCCGGCATTAGCCATGTCGGTTATCGGGGCTATTGTGGGTATTCCGGTCTTTTGCGATTCCGGCTTCATTATTCTGGCAAAGCTTAACAAAATTGTGGCTAAAAAGACCAACCGGCCGCTGGGCACAATTGCCATTGCGCTATCTGGTGGTCTTTTTGCTACACATACACTAGTACCTCCAACACCGGGGCCATTGTCGGCGGCCGGAAATCTTAATTTGTCGCATCATGTAGGCTTGGTTATTCTAATAGGTTTGGTGGTTTCTGTACCAAGTTTGTTTTTATCTACCTGGTTTGCAAAGAACTATGCCCGGAATCTGAATATCATTGAAGACAAAGAAGATAATCTGAACGTGGCTCATGTAAGCAAACTACCTGCCGGTTGGAAGGCCTTTATGCCAATTATTTTGCCCATTATATTAATCACGGTGGCATCTTTTGGCAAAATTCTTCACCTTGACGAATCATTAACCAAGTGGCTGAATTTCTTAGGAAGTCCCTTGGTTTCTTTTCTGATAGCCATATTTTTTTCGTTCAGCCTGTTTCCGGAAAAACCATTCGAGAAGATATTTGCCTGTTTCAAAAGTGGTATCGAACATTGCGGCACCACACTGGTGCTGGTGGGCGCAGGAGGGGCCTTTGGAGCGGTGCTGAAAGAAACCCCACTCAAAGACATTGTAAGCGATTGGTTAATGGCTAATCAAACCTCGGGCATTGTATTTCTGCTCATTGCCTTTCTGGTGGCAGCCTTTTTTAAAACCGCTCAGGGGTCTACCACTACTGCAATGGTGTTAACGTCTGGCATACTGGCGCCTTTACTGGTTGCCATGGGTTTTACCGAACCATTTGATTTGACCCTACTGGTAATGGCCATTGGCAGCGGCGCCATGACGGTTTCTCATTCCAACGACGCCTGGTTCTGGGTGGTGTCTCAGTTTACAGGTCTTACACAAGCCGATGCTTATAAAACGCATACTATTCTTACGGGTCTGCAAGGTGTGGTAAGTATTATTACCGTTTGTGTTATCTATTTACTGTATCATGCTTTTTAGAAATATGGCATTGCTTTTAACTAAAAGCCTTGCAAGTTTGTTGTGTGAAATAAACCCCTTAAATTATGGAAGAGGTAAGCAAACTGGATAAGATTATTGAAGCGAGAATGAAGCTGAAGGCTCGCTTTGAAGATAAAATGAAAAGTACACCGTCTGTTGCCGACAACCGCCCTTTAGGGACAGGGAGAATCAACAGGCACGGGATGCCGCTATTACCTGTGGGCCAAACAGTCACCCAAAAATGGCCTGTGCTAGACCTTGGGTATCACCCCAGCATAACACTTGACCGCTGGCGATTAACTATTGATGGCGAAGTTGAAAACCCTGTTGTGCTTACCTGGCAGGACTTTATGGATTTACCACAGGTAGAAGACACCAGCGATTTCCATTGTGTAACCACCTGGTCTAAAATGGATATGGTCTGGGAGGGTGTAAGGCTTATGGATTTGGCGGCACTGGTGCAACCCAAAGAGACCTCCACACATATTATGTGTTATGGATATGATACCTACAGCACTAATGTATCGATGGAAGAAGCGCTGAAACCTGACGTGCTGTTGGCACATACCGTTTATGGTGAGCCTTTGCCGAAAGAGCACGGTGGCCCTGTAAGAATGATTACCCCGCAGTTATATGCCTGGAAGGGCTCTAAATGGATTAAGCGCATTCAGTTTTTGCCTAAAAACAAATTGGGTTTCTGGGAAGAAAGAGGCTATTCTAATACAGCCTATCCGTGGCGGAACGACAGGTATAGTTGATCATAGGTAATAAAAAAGGGCCTTATGGCCCTTTTACAATTGGAAGTAAATCTTATTCTTTATCGGCAGAAAGGTTCACTCTTTTTACCGTGCCATCCTCTCCCTGGGTAACCATCACAAATACCACTCCTTTATGTTTGCCGATGTTAATCTGGCCTACATACTCGCCGCTGAAATCCCTGACTTCGTCCCTGGCAATTACGTTGCCTTTTAAATCCATCACTTTTATGCTTACATCACCTTTTTGCTGGCTGCTGAAACGAAGATTCAGTATTTCTGTTTTCGGATTGTTAGGATAAACGCTCAAACCTCGAATGGTTTTGCTTGATGCGCTGCCGTCAAAATCAAAAACATCAGGAAAAGTTTTAAACTCAAATTTCAAATCTTTGCCTAATTGATTAAGATTCTCGTTAAGACCTTTCATGTCAAGGTCAAAGTGAGTATCAAAATCTTTATCTCTGTCGTTGCGATACACTCTTGTACGCGGCTTTTCTCTGATGATAACATCATCGTCCCTGAATTCAAAGTGTTCATTATTCCCGTTTCTGCCGCGGCTATAGGCTCTTACACGCGGTTTTTCTGAATCAAAATCCAGACGTCTTTCAAAATGGTCGTCATCGCTTGATAATCTCTCTCTTTCATTATCGCTGAAGCTTTCTACCTCAACCTTGGTGCCGCGCACATTATCTTTGTTTTTGGCCATTACCGAATCCTGATAGGTTTGAATCAGGTCTTCTTTTTGTTTGTCGGTCAGGCCGGTTGCATCAAAGTTTTTTTCATGTACTTTGGTTTTACCGTCAATGTCTTGTTCGATTCTTACACGAACAGTGCTTTTTTTCTCTTTCTTGTCTTGTGCATAAGACGCAAACGAAGCGATGGCCAATGCAGCCAAAAAACTTGCTTTGATAGAATTCCGGAATGTAGCTTTCATAATTTTTTATTTAGAAACTTTAAGGTAAAGACAATGGCATCAGGCCGAATGTTGCACAAACATAGTGAAGTGATACTTTTTTAGGTGTTAAAGTTTCTTAAAAATTGTTAATGAAAGTACAAAAATCCTATTGTAACTGTCTGAGATACAGTTGTATAGTGTTTTCAAGGCCGTAATAGAGGGCATCACAAATAAGTGCATGGCCAATAGATACCTCAAGCAGATTCGGAATATTCTTTTTAAAGTACATGAGGTTTTCCAGGCTCAGGTCATGGCCGGCATTTACACCCAGGCCTACCTGTCCGGCAACTTTTGCGGCTTTTGCGTAGTCTTTGATAGCTTCTTCCCTGTTGTGCGGATAGACCTCCGCATAACGCTCTGTGTATAGCTCAATGCGGTCTGTGCCCGTTTCGGCGGCTGCTTCTACCATGCGCTCAATGGGGTCAACAAAAACAGATACCCGTATGCCGTGGTTTTTAAAAGTAGCCACCAGGTCTTTCAAGCGCTCACGATGGGTGATGGTATCCCAACCTGCGTTTGATGTTATGGCATTGAGTGCATCAGGTACCAACGTAACTTGTGTGGGTTTGTTGGCCAGTACCAGTTCTACAAATTTGGCCTCTGTCGGATTCCCCTCAATGTTAAATTCAGTTGTAACAATTCCCTTTAAGTCGTACACGTCCTGATAGCGTATATGGCGTTCGTCTGGCCGGGGGTGTACCGTAATGCCTTGTGCGCCGAATCTTTCGCAGTCAATAGCTGTTTTTACTACGTTCGGCATATTTCCGCCACGAGAATTTCTTAAAGTTGCTATTTTATTGATATTTACTGATAATTTTGTCATGGTGATTATTTTAGGAGAAAATAATTTGAAGAACCGGATAGTTTGCCGCGATATTTTAAATTAAATAACTCATTAAATTTAAGAATGAGTTCCCGAAAGAACCAAAATTAACAAGCTTAATGTTTAATTACGTAAACAGCAACGAAACCAATTGCCTGATTGTTCTGCAATAATCAGGTAATTGTATTGAATATACAATAAACTACCAGCAAAATGGCACTAAAAACAGAAATTGACGCACAGATTAAGGCAGCGATGCTTGCTCGTGACCAGGTGAGACTTATGGCATTGAGAGACATTAAAAAAGTTATTTTATTGGAAGAAACCAAAGAGGGAAAGACAGGTGAGTTGACACCGGACGAAGAGTTGAAATTATTAACCAAAGCAGCCAAGCAAAGAAAAGATTCGGCAGATATTTACCGTCAGCAAAACCGCCCGGATTTATTAGATAAAGAACTGGCCGAGCTAGCCATTATAGAAGAGTTTTTACCGAAACAATTATCGGAAGACGAACTGAAAGCTAAATTGCAGGAGATAATAGCCAAAGTAGGTGCTTCCGGCCCGTCTGACATGGGTAAAGTGATGGGTGCCGCCACCAAAGAATTGGCAGGACTAGCCGACGGTAAGGCGATTTCAGCCACTGTAAAATTGCTTTTGGCGTAATTAAGTTGTGGTACCAGAACACGATAATACCTTGGAGCACAGCAAGGTATTATCGTTTAAAAATTTTTGCTTCAAAGAGATTGTTAATCATAAGTTTGAAGCTAATTTTAATTCAACATAATTTAGCAAGTTACCTCACTCTAATGAATCTTACTTTTCTGAGGCGGTCTGAATCAATAAAAAGTTCTTCAACTATTTTTTGATCATCTTGTGCCAATTCCAGGCTGTAATTATCGGCTGATAATTTTGTAGGTGATACCAGAAAACCACTCCGGTTGTTTTTTCCAAACGAAAGATTGTACGTTTTATCTTTTTGATGCTTAAGCGTTAAGGTAACGTCAGTTTCTGCATTATAGAATATGCCGTTTAGCTTTTCATAATTGTAACCACTCCAGTTTGCATTTACTCTTTTAAGCGAATAAGGCGCATGTGTGGTGTAGTAAGCGGTAACCTCCATTTCATTTTGTGCATTGGGTTTAAATTCCAGCTTAAAGGCGGGGTCGTTCCATTGATGGAAAACGTTGGCAGATTCCCTCAACAAACGGGTATCGTTTCGGCCTGCTCTTAGTAAAAATAGCGAAGTATCTCGCATCTCAAATCGGAAAGTAAAATGGTTATCTGTCTGGTAAGCTCCCAATACTTCGTCTTGTGTCAGGTATTTTCCAGTATTTGCCGGTTTTGTCAGATAACTTTGATGGCCTGGTTCAATACCTAATAAAATATCTGCCATTTGCCTGCTTTGCATGGCTGGTATTGCCTTGCCACTGTTGGTGAGTGTTACAATTGATAGGTTTTCCTGAGGGAAACGCAGGGTGGTGGCTTTCCATGCGCCGGTGGCTCCTTCATGAAAACTATAGTCGAAATTTTTGTATTTCCCGAATTCCAGTCCAAAGCCATAGTTACGGATAGCTGACCCCTCAAGGGGTTGCTGGCTCTTTGAAATTAAATCGGCAGCAATATATCGGGTTTGTTTTTCTTGAATGATTTTCTCCCATTGCAACTGGTCTTCAAGTGTTGTAAAGATGTTACCATCTCCGGCAATGTCGCAGGTCCAATCATAGCCTGTCCAGGTGTTAAAATTAAAGTAGGGCTTTGCAACGGGCCCCTGAATATTTTTATAATCATCGTTAAAGCCGCTATTGGGCATCTTTAACTTCCGGAACAGGGTGTCGGTATATTGCCTGAAAGACGTTTGGGTTACCCGCCTGATTATTTCGGCCAGCAAAATATAGTTTGTATTGCTGTACAGATGTTGGGTTCCCGGCGCAAAGTTCAACTCTTTCTGATTTTTTATCAGGTTCAAAGCATCTGTGTTACTGAATGTCTGTTTCCACCATGTGATGCCTTTTAAGGACCATAAGTCGTACACATCTCTGATGCCACTGCTATGATTCAGCAGGTTTTCTATACTGATTGTAAACCCGGCGTCTTTATAGATTTCTGGCAGGTATTTTCTGATATCATCTTTTAGGTTCAACCTTTGCTCTTTGGCAAGGGTATGTATAGCCAATGCAGTAAATTGTTTACCATTGGAGGCAATATTGAAACGTGATTGCGGGCCGATTAAGAGGCTGTCGGTGAGGTTGGCGTAGCCGGCGTATTTAATGTATATGATCTTTCCGTTTTTTATAATGCCGGTTGCGATACCGGGGCCTCCTGGTACTACGTCTTGCAAGGCTAGGGAATCGAGCACTTTCTTTATTGATGCCTGAGAGACCTCCTGTGCCTGTAATTGAATACCTGCAATTGCTACAGAAACAAAAAACAGTAATAAGCGTTTGATTTTCATTGAGTTTTTTTAGCAAAAGTCTGTTAAAATCTGAGAGGTATCGCTTCAAATCATGATTTGATACCATTTTGCTGCTTTATTTTTTCAAGATAGGCTTTGGGTGTTAAAGAGGTGTACTTCTTAAAGGCTCTGTTGAAAGTTGACTTTGAATTAAAGCCGCTGTCTAATGCGATACCCAACAAAGTGATGAGGCTGGGTTTATCTGATTGCAAAATTCTGATTACCTCCTGCGTGCGATAATGATTTACAAAGTCATTGAAGTTTAGCCCGAATCCCTGATTAATTATCTGCGATACTCTCTTACTTTGCATGCCCAGATGATTTGCCAGGTCGGTTAATGTTAATTCAGGATTTTTGAAAAGGTGGTCAATTATCATGGCCCGCTCAATTTCAGTTTTTAATAATTCAAATTCTTTTGTGTCAACTGCATTTAACTGCGCTTTGGTATCAGGCCCGTCTGTGGCATTTTGCTGTTGGGTATCATCCTGGCCTTCATAAAACAGATTGGAATGGTTTAACCCTGTAACACTTTGGAAATAATTAGAGTAGCCACTAATTGAGATATAATAAAACAGAATAGAAAAGCAAAGGTAGTACCAGAATTTGTTGCCAAAATTATTCCATTCGGGGTTTAAGACAAAAAATAACGTTCTTAAAACCACAAGAATCAGCATGGCCGACAGGAATTGTTTTACCCACGCAAACAGGATTTTGTCAGCAAAGCTCACAGTCTGATACGTAAGGGTTTTATAACGGTTGTATATACGCAGACTTAAAATCAGATAAAAGAACATAGACAGAAACCCAAGTGCCTGATACCAGCCTGCAAAGTCTTTGTCGCGGCCATCCTGATGGAAATAGTTGTTTTGCAAAACTATTTTATCAACCAGCCAGACAAAAAGCGTGTTGACCAGATAAAGCGAGGCGGGTAAAAAATGGAGGTAATCTTTTTTAGAAAAACTAAAGGAGGTGTCTAGCAAAGACTTAGTATAAAAATATAAAACAGGTGGGAGTAAGAATAGTTGCTGAAACGGAAAGTAGAACAAAAACTCGCGGTAGGGGTTACGCCCATACCAGCCGGCGTACCCACACATAAATGGTACAATATACAATGTGCTTAAAAATACCAAAGCGCTTAGCCAAATGTTTGATTTGTTCTCTTTCAATAGGCCTTTCAATAGTAACAAAACTGTGTAGACCAGACCATGAAAGAAAAAGACAAATAATAAAGTGCTTTTGAGGTTGAAGTTAAATACCATTCTGTTTATATAAAAGGCCTGTACCTGGTCAAATACTGCATCCTAAGATAACATAAAAAAGGCTATTCAGGAAATGCATTATTTAATTTCAATGGTTGCCGCTGCCTAAAACAAAACAGCTTCTCAATCGAGAAGCTGTTTGTGAAGGTAATTACAATCTATTGTACGTGTTTCTTTATGTTTAAGTAGTTTTATTACTTCACTACTTTCATTGTTCCGAACATTAATCGCCAGTGGCCGGGGAATGTACACACAAACGGGTAGTTACCTGCTTCAGCCGGAGCTGTGAATTTCAGACGATAGGTTTCGTTCGGATTCACCAATGGTGTTGCAGCAATTACCTGCGGTATGCCGGGTACATAGTTTTTCTCGGCACCGTCTTTCTGGGTAATCATTTTATCGGCTGCGTTTCCAATTATCTCCATACTTTTCTGCTTGCCAATTACAATGTTGTGTTGCATGGCATCAGGGTTTTCAAACACCAGCACCACAGGTTTACCGGCTTTAACGGTAAATTCCTTTTTGTCAAACTTCATTTCTTCTTTTACAGACTTGATGTTGATAACAATGGCGTCTTTATCGTCGTCGGCATTGGCACTTTTCAGTCCCCATGCTACCATTAGCTTATTCAGCCTTTCTGCATTTGTTTCGGTCAGTTTGCTGTTCAAAGAGGCTATGAATCGGGCATTCTCTGCATTCAGTGTTCCTTTTCTGCGAGGGTTCCAGCCGTTCGAAATACCTTTCAGCAAGGCAACGTTTTCGGTAGCGGGTAGTTTATCATAGTATTTCAACAGGCTTGCCAGGGTGTCTGCAGGCATTACCGAGGCATAACTTCTGGCGGCTCTTTCAAGCGCAAATGTGGCTAATTTCTGTGCCTGTTGCACCGTAATCTTCTTGCTGTAATAATTATTTTTCTCATTGTTTTCTTCTATTTTGTTTTCATAGTCAACCATGATATTGAAGGTATAATCACCTGGGATATCATTAGAGAAATAGAAGTCGCCAGACCAGGGCCCATTCGTGTTTTTAGAAATGGTTACTGTTTCGCCCGGGGCTATTCCGGTGTTATGCACCATGCTCCATACGGTAAATTTCTGGTCCATACCGGCAATGTCAATCCGAAGTGTTACCACGTTGGCTTTCTTTACTGAGTCTTTTCCGTTGTTTTTCACCTCTACAAAGTAACGCATACCTTCGCGCACATAAGGAGACGACGGTTCGGTACGTACATTTGAAATCAGCAAATCAACACCGGCTGAAGGAGCAGGAAGCGCTTTTGGTGCTTCTTTTGGGGCTGAAGTACCATGGTTCATGGCCGAGTGGTCATGGGTCATAGGCGCTGCAGTTTTGGCTCCAGCCATTTTATTCAGGTGTTTTTTCATTAACGCCGATTTATGGCTTGTTAATGCAACTGCAAAAGCATCAGGCAGCCAGCGGTCAGTGCTTTCGGTGGCTTGCTCCATACGGTTAAGCAAAGCTTGTTCAGAAGCAGCCGTAAGCGGCATTTCGCTAAGTGCTAGAATGGCGTTTAATACCACTAATGGTTCTTTGCTGTTTAGCAGGTCATTTTGTAAGATAACATCAACCGAGCTTTTGGTAATTGGTAACACCTGAATGGCATTTTTCTGCACTGCCCAAGACGGATGCTTCAATGCACTGATAACCGCTTGCAGCGCTTGCGGGTTGCTTTCTATTGCACCCAGGCCTTTCAAGGTCCAGATGGCATGAATAGCCGCAGTGTTAAGGCCGATTTCATCTACTGACTGGTCTTTTACCAGGGCAATTAAAGCCGGAACCACATCTGTTTTTCCGCGTTCAACCAATAATCTCTGTGCATGGCTTCTCCAGAACATATTATCGTTTTTCAGCGTTGCCAGCAGCTCGTCAGGGCGGTCTTTACTTAAAGCCAAAGGTGTATAAGCAGGGGCGTCTTTCCAGCCTACTCTATATATACGGCCATGTGTGAAATCACGCAGGTTGGTTTCATAGGCGTTACCCGGCCCGTTATCAAAGCCTTTAGGGGTTGGGTTATGCTGAATAATATAGCTATACCAGTCTGCTACCCAAACGGCGCCGTCTGGGCCAACTTCGGCAAATACAGGCGCAAACCATTCGTCGGCACCGGCCATCAGGTTAAACGATTCCTTGTCGTCATAGTTAGTCCCTTTTTTCTCCATCAGATTCTGATGCACCACGTGGCCGGTTGGTTCGGTTACAAAGGCAATCTGGTTCCAGTATTTCTTAGGGTAGGCCCTTGCCGTATAAAAATTATGACCTGCCGCGGCGGTGAATCCACCAAAAACATCTACCTGCCTTACTTTTTCAGTAATGGGCTTCATGTCTTTGTGCGTATCTGTTGAGCGGCTTCCGTTGTCTGAGTTGAAACCCGGATTGAGAAAGTTACGATGCGGGATAGCCATATACCAACCATGCGAGTTATTAGCCGTTGACCCGAAAACGTCTCCGGCTTCATTAAAGCCCATACCCCAGGTATTGTTTGAGGTGCTGGTCATCCATTCAATTTTTGAGCCATCAGGCTTAAATCTGAACAATGCCTGCCAGAATTTTACGCTATCGCTATTGGCAACGGGTTTACCTGCAAAACCCGAATACCCTACGCTACCCCAAATCCAGTTATCAAAACCATAATGCAGGTTAGATGGCCCGGCATGGGTATCGCCGGTTCCAAAACCAGAGAACAATATCTTTTTCTCGTCGGCTTTTCCATCGCCGTCGGTATCTTTCAGAAACAACATATGTGGCGCCTGAGAAACGATCAGCCCACCATTGGCAAACACCATCCCGGTAGGAATACTAAGGCCATCGGCAAAACGCGTAAATTTATCGGCCTTGCCATCTTTGTCGGTGTCTTCACAAATCAGAATGTAGTCGCTTCCGCCGCTATCTTTTCTTTCGTTGGGGTAATCTTTGGTAATGAGTACATATAAACGACCTTTTTCATCCCACGACATCGCAATGGGGTGTTGTACATTGGGTTCTGCGGCAAATAAATCCAGCGTGAAATCGGCCGGCACCTGAATGTGCTTCATTGATTCGCCAGGCGGCAGGGGCAATTGTTGCATTGGCACACCGGGGCGTTTTTCATAGTTTGGCAGATTGGCCTCTCTGTATTCAAAAGGTTTCGGGTTCAGAGCCGCATGGGCTGAGCGGGCGTTTTCGTCAACTGCCCATACGATGGCATTATAAAGCAATTGCTGAAAAGCCCTGTTGCTCCAGGTGTTGTTATCGTGCCCGTAAGCAGTATAAAACACACGGCCTTTACCATAAGTGCGGGTCCAGGTATAAGGCTCAATATTGGTTTCTGGTCTGTCGCTTTTTTGATCGGCCTTTATTTCTCTTACCTGCAATACGTTGTTGTCTGGTTGCAAATGGCTGTGCAGGTAGGTTTCGTCATAAGCCTTGATTGCCGGTAAATCTTTTACAATGAGATGCGTAGGTAAAACTGTCTGCACCTGAATGGTATCCATCTTGTGTCGCCAGAATTGCCCGCCTACCATTTTAACGTACTCAGGCGAATTACGGAAACAGAATGAGGCGCAATGGATAGGCAGAATACCCTTGCCTGAAGCCACGTAGTCTAACAGGGCTTTTTCGGCAGCGGGTGTAATTTCGTCCCAGTTGGCGTAAATCATCAGCGCATCATACTTAGCCAGATTGGCCGGGTTGATGTCTTCCAGATGGTCGGTATAAGTAAAATTAACACCTTTTGCGCCTAATGCGGCCATTAGCGTAGGGAGTCTTTCTATGGGTTTATGATGCCCGTTGTCGCCCAGAAAAAGAATTTCCAGTCGGCGGGCTTTTTGTGCCTGAACGCCTTGCCAAAGCAGAAACATCAGGAATATGAGTGTTTTTTTCATAAGTATAAAAATAAAGCAGGGCAATGAATATTGAATAGACCTACAAGTGTTCGGGGCAGTATTAGCCTGCCCCGAATGATATAATTAAGCATTGGTGAAGTCTGGCAGGTACATAATTTTACCACCCTGCATGGCAGACTCGTGTGCCAGAATACCTACGCTTGTCCAGTTGGCAGACTGTGCGGCATTCGGGAACGGCTCACGGTCTTCAACAAGCGCCATTACAAACTCATTAGCCAGGTGCGGGTGTGACCCTCCATGACCGGAACCCTGCGTAAACGACAAGTGGTTGTTTTCACCCAGATCATACACACCTTTGGTTGTAAACTGCTGAATGCCTTCGGGCAATAACTCTGCGTAGTCTTTCACCGTTACTTTTTCCGGAATTTCGTGTTCAGGTTTTTTAGCGGTGTGTATTACGTGTTGTTCGTCTTCAATCAGCGCCCACTCAAAAGATTTTTTCGAGCCGTACACCTCAAAGCTTTCGCGGTACTGACGCGCAACATCAAATAGTGAACGATACACATACGCGCTCAGGTCGCTGTCTTTAAATTTGATATGTGCTGACTCAACCGCAAAAGGTGAATTGTGAATTTGCGCCAGTTCTTCACGAATAGTGCCTGAACCAAAACAAGAAACATATTCGGCTTCCAGTTTCAGCAAGCCAGCTACCGGGCCTACGCAGTGGGTAGCATAGTGCATTGGGGGTAAGCCGGGCCAGTAATCTGGCCAGCCGTCCATATCCTGTTGGTGGCTCGCTTTCAGGAACTGTACTTTACCCAGTTCGCCTTTTTCGTATAATTCTTTCACAAACAAAAACTCGCGGGCATAAACCACGGTTTCCATCATCATATATTTTTTGCCTGTTTCTTTTACTGCTTTCACAATGGCCATACAGTCTTCTACCGAAGTAGCCATGGGTACTGTACAAGCGACGTGCTTGCCTGCATACAGGGCTTTCAGGCTTTGCTCGGCGTGATTAGGGATAGGCGAATTGATATGCACTGCATCTACATCCGGGTCTTTCAGTAGCTCCTCATAGTCTGAGTAGCGCTTTTCTATGCCGAAGGCATCTCCGATCTGATTCAGTTTTTCTACGTTACGTTGGCAGATGGCATACATATTGGTATGCGGATGGCGCTGATAGATAGGGATGAACTCAGCCCCAAAGCCAAGGCCGACGATAGCAATATTGATTTTCTTTGACATGGTTTAATTGTTTTTAGGTTCGGGTTAAATCCATTCTGAGTGTGCATGGCACACGCGCTTTACGGGATTTCAGCCAATACTATTTTTTAAAAAACTAAGACTATCTTTCATTAATTGTGTTTCTGAGTCAAACATTTTACGCCAGATATTGGCCACTGCCAGTCTCTGGCTAAAGGCTTCTACCGACAGCCATCCGTCATACTTGATTTCTTCCACCGCCATAAAAACCTCTTCCCAGTTTACGTTTCCTTTGCCTACGGTGCTTCGGTCGTTTTCTGAAACCTGTATATGCACCAGGTGCCTGGATAATTTTCTGATGGCATCGCCCAGATTTTTTTCTTCAATGTTGGCATGGAAGGTATCGAACATTATTTTGCAGGCCGGGTGGTCTACGTCTTCAACCAGTTTAATTAGCTCGTCGGTTGATGACACCAGATAACTTTCAAACCTGTTCAGGTACTCAAGGCCTAAGGTAATGCCCAGGCTATCGGCATAATCGGCCAGTTCTTGCAGGTTTTCAACTGCCCAGCGCCATTCCTGCTCGGTTGGTGGCTGGCCGGTAAATTGTCCGAGGGCGGAGTGATAGGGCCCATTAAGCAAATTGGCGCCTAAAACCATGGCACAGTCAACAGCTCTTTTATTACGTTCAAGCGTGGCTTTACGCATGGCAGGGTCGGGGCTTATCTGGTTAAAGTCCGGGCCACAGATCGTTACCGCAATTCTGTCCAGTTCAAGCTCGTCCAGTTTTGCGCGCCAGGTGTACCAGTGCGATGGGTCTGTATCAAAAATGGGTACTTCAACGCCATCAAACCCCAAAGTTTTTATTTCTTCCAATACCGGAAAAAGACTCTCGTTTATTTCTGTTCCCCACAAAAGGAGATTCATCCCAAACTTCATGCTGATTTTTTTATTTTTTCACATTACAAAACTATCTTAAAAAAGTACAAAATAATGAGCCTAATTTTACTAATGATGACTGTATTTTGACATTAATTGTTTTTATTGTTAAATTTAATGCTAAAATTCAGAATAGTTAAAAATGAAGCCAATCCTAAAAAAGTCAGTAGACAGTGTTGTTTATTCTTTTACCTTAAAAGAACTGGTAGAGCCGCATTTTGACCCCAACTGGCATTTTCATCCGCATTATCAGTTGTTTACTGTGCTGGAAGGCAGCGGTACAAGATTTATTGGTGATAACATCCGCCATTTTGAAGCAGGCGATACCGTTTTTTTAGGGCCGAATATTCCGCATCTCTGGCAAAGCGACCGGGTGTATTTTGACCATAACTCGGGTTTACAAACGCATGGTATAGTAATTTATTTTACCGAGGATTTTCTGGGCGACGGTTTCTTTGAAAAAAGCGAAATGCACCCCCTGAAGCAATTGCTTGAAAAAGGAGAACGCGGGCTTGATATTTTTGGGGGTACCCGAGATTACATCAGGCATGAGCTGCAAAACCTGCACCAATATGAGGGCTTTGAGCGGGTATTGAAGTTTCTGGCGATGCTGCACGAGTTGTCGCAGTCTAACGAGTGTAGTTATATTGCCAGTTTTGGATATGTAAATACACATAAGGTTTCGGAAACCGAACGCATGCAAAAAGTGCATGAGTATGTAATGAAACACTTTAAGGAAGAAGTAAGATTGAGCGAACTTGCCTCGCTGGTGAGTATGAGCGAATCGGCCTTTTGCAGGTACTTTAAGAGCCGCACTAACAAAACTTTCTTCGATTTCATAGCCGAAATCCGTATAGGCCATGCCTGCAAGTTGCTGCATGAAGGCAGCCTGAATATTACACAGGTGGCTTATGAAAGTGGTTATAATACCATTTCTAACTTTAATCGTCAATTTAAAGATATTACCGGTAAAACACCTTTTATGTACCAGAAAGAGTACATAAAAGGTATCAGGTAATTTGGCTTAACCAATTTGCGGGTTAAGCAGCTTTATTATTTTTTTATTTCACCAATATTTCATTATGCGGCAAGGCATATTGTTTGTCTAGTGTCAGCAATACTATCTGATCGCCTTTTTTGCAACCTGATAATACTTTCTGCACATCTACTTTCATAAAATCTTCTTTTGAAAACAAGGTGATGGTCCGTGTTTCTTTTTCTTTAATGGCCACCTTAAATGGTATTGGGTTTACTGGTTTAATTTCAGTAGCCGACAGGCTCAAGGTATTCACTGTCAGTTCTCCTTTGGCATCAATAGCTATTTCATTTTTATAGCCTGTTTTGGTATACTGGTCTACCACCATTTTATTGCCAAGAAAAGCTGCCGAGCAAATCTGCTGACTAAATGCACTTGCTGCCAGTGCACAACAAAAGAATGCGGTTGCAAAGAGTTTTTTCATAATTGTTTTTTTTGAATGTATATTGACCCAAATGTAACTTACTGGCCACAGGCAGAAGTAAAATGAATGTAAAAAAGTGTAAATTGTATGTAATTCTGTTAAATCTGATTCATCTTTACTCTACTTTTGTCTGATTATGAAACCAAAAATATACATCACCTGCCTGGCCATACTGGCGGCTTTAGCGCTTTCGGCAGGCACATGGTCTGTTGACGATTCAAGTGGATTTCTTGAAAAGAGAGCCATACTGGTTGTGCGCGAAATAGGCCACAAGCTTTTGCTGCATGCCGGAGACTCTACCTCAACCATACTACCTGTTAAAAAGGTAGGCGAAAGAGTCTTTCAACTCGAATTTCAGAGCAAATTTTCATTTGTTCCGGATACCCTCATAAAGATTGTGCATGAGCGGCTGGCCAATGCCCAGCTACCGCTTGATTACATGGTTAATGTTTACAGCTGCAATAAGCCTGATGTTATATTCGGATACGAGGTAAGAGCCAAACAAACTGACGTAATGCCCTGCCTTGGACGTAGACAAACAACCGACTGTTACCAGATTCAGATTGAGTTTACAGGCGATTATCAGAAAACCCTGGGCATGAATGTATGGTGGGCAGTAGGGTTTATTTTAACAGGTGGAACACTTTTTTCAATTTTCAGCGCAAGATTGTTCCGGTCGGTTAAGAAAAATACAAAAGTGGCCGACAGCCCCTTTGTAATGGTGGGCGGTTTCTACTTTTATCCGGAAAGAACCTTGCTGGTGAAAGGAAAAGAAGAGGTGGAGCTATCAGACAAAGAAGCCAGACTGCTGAGCATTTTTGCTGCTAACCAGAATCAGGTGGTTGAAAGAGAAAAACTTTTAAAAGAAGTTTGGGAAGACGAAGGCGTATATGTAGTGGGCAGAAGCCTGGACGTGTTTGTTTCTAAACTAAGAAAAAAACTGCAGGCAGATGAAAGCATCAGGATCACGAGTATTCACGGGAAGGGCTATAAACTTGAAGTTTCTGCCTGATTTTTCCGGGTATTCAATGTGCCTGAGTGCTAAGCCGGCAGGTGAATTATCATTGTAAATATCCTTTCGTACTGTCAAATCTTCCATCGGCGTAATTTTCGTTTTCATGGAATATTATTATTTTTTTCTTGCTAAAACTCTTAACTTTACCGAAATTATGGAGGAGTATACATTTGAGCTAGTACAATGCCTATAAATAGCTGTTTGTAGGTTTTTTTAAAGCCATTAAGCTTATGGAAGAAGAAATAATTGAAATAGAAAGATATTCAGAAAAAGAAAAGTACGCGGTCTTTGATAAGGAATTTATGCCTCATATTGACTCGATGTACAATTTCGCCTTCAGACTTACCAACGACGAAGACGATGCCAATGACCTTGTACAGGATACCTATCTGAAGGCATTCAGGTTTATCAATTCATTTGAGCGTGGAACTAATGCAAAAGCATGGTTGTTTAGAATACTGAAAAACAGTTTCATAAACGACTACCGCAAGAAAAGCAAGGAGCCGTCAAAAGTTGATTATCAGGACGTTGAAACTACCTATAATTCGGTAGAAGATGCCGAAATGGATGCCACAACCGACCTGCGAACCGAGACTGTTCAGGATATGATTGGCGACGAGGTGGCTAATGCATTAAACAGCCTGCCCGTTGATTTTCGTACGGTAATTATCCTTTGCGATATTGAAGGGTTTACGTATGAAGAAATGGCAAAAATTTTGGATATACCTATCGGAACGGTTAGGTCAAGATTACACAGAGCAAGGAATTTGTTGAAAGAGAAGCTGAAAAGCTACGCCTCATCTATGGGCTATAAGACCGATGAAATGGCAGAGCAGGATTAAGCAGACGGTCTTGAATTAGACTTTATCAAGAATTAGAAACTATCGATAATTAGTGTGGATGGCCAAAGGCCTGAAACAATAAAAAAAACATTAATTGAGAGGGCGCAGAGTGGAGTCCCCTAAACATTATACCAATGAAACATAGGTGTGAAAATCATCAGAAGTGTATGCAAATGATACAGGCTGTACTTGATGGGTCGGCATCAGAGGCTGAGCTAGAGCATTTTAAGTTACACATGGACGATTGTATGCCCTGCATAGAGGGTTATAAATTGGAGAAGAGTATCAAAGACGCACTTCAATTAAAGATGGAAAAGAAATGCTGCCCGCAGTCGACGGTTGTAGATATAAGAGCAAAAGTAGGACTGGGATTATTGATATTAGTGTTTTTGTTTGCCGAAGTAAAACTGTATCATTTGTTGTTTAGTTGATGATTTCGCTATCTTTGCAAAATATTCAGCCATCAGGTTTAAAAGCCTGATGGCTTTTTTAATAATTCATTTCAGCTACCCACCTTGTTTGGGCAAGGTAAAAAACACTCTCAATGAAAGGTAAAGCCATTATTTTTTGCGCTCCGTCCGGCTCCGGAAAAACTACCATTGTTAAGCACCTGCTTGATAAATACGCAAACCTCGGGTTTTCTATTTCGGCCTGCACAAGAGATAAGCGCGGCAGAAACGAAGAAAACGGAAAAGACTATTATTTCCTGACAATACACGATTTTAAGGAAAAAATTGACAACGAAGCATTTATTGAATGGGAAGAGGTGTATCCGGGTGCGTACTATGGCACCTTGAAGTCGGAGATTGAACGGATGTGGGCAGAAGGCAAAAACGTAATTTTTGATGTAGACGTAAAAGGTGGGTTGAATCTGAAAAAGTATTTTGGTGATAATGCCCTGGCTATTTATGTAAAGGTGCCGTCAATGGAAGAACTGGAGAAGCGTTTAAGAAACAGAGGTACTGATAGTGAAGACAGTATTTCTAGACGCTTGTATAAGATGAAGTTTGAGATGGAGTTTCAGAACCGCTTTGACGTGATATTGCTGAACGATGATATTGAGACTTCGTGGCAAAAAGCAGAAGAACTCTACGAAAGTTTTGTAAGAAATGAATTGAAGATAGAGCAGAAACCTCTTGAAATATAAAGAAGACTTAAAAAAATATTGTGCCACGGTTTTGCTCTGATGAGCGCAGCCGTGGCACCATTGTTTTATTAATGTAGGAAGTGTCTCACGCCGGTTAATACCATTGCCACCCCATTTTTATTACAGAAATCAATAGAATCCTGGTCACGGATAGAGCCTCCCGGCTGAACTACCGCATTTATGCCTGCTTCATGGGCAATCTCCACACAGTCTGGGAAAGGGAAAAAGGCTTCAGAGGCCATTGCTGCCCCTGTTAAATCAAATCCAAATGTTTTGGCTTTGTCAATGGCTTGCTTCAGGGCATCAACGCGCGAAGTTTGCCCCACACCACATGCCAGTAACTGACCGTCTTTTGCCAGCACCACATTATTTGATTTCAGGTGTTTGCATATTTTCAAAGCAAACTCTAGCGCTTTTACCTCGCTTTCAGTCGGCGCTTTTTCGGTAGCTACCTTAAAGTCTTTACCAGTTTCAATGGCGTTGTCTTTGTCTTGCTCTAACACACCATTCAACAAAGTGCGGAATTGTTTTTTACTTAATTCAACCGGTTTTCTGATAAGCAATCGGCGGTCTTTTTTCTTTTTTAGTATGGCCAGCGCGTCGTCATCGAACGATGGCGCAATTAAAATCTCGAAAAACAGCTTATGCAATTCTTCTGCTGTGGCAAGGTCAACGTTGGCATTGGTAATAATAACACCACCAAAAGCCGAAACGGGGTCACAAGCCAGTGCATTTACATAAGCCTGATGCGCCGAAGGGGCAGACGCCACACCGCAGGCATTGTTATGTTTAATAATTACAAAAGAGGTTTCTTCAAACTCATCAATCAGTCTTACGCAAGCCTCTACGTCCATCAGGTTATTGTATGATAATTCCTTGCCGTGTATCTGCTCAAACATTTTATCCAGATCACCGTAGAATGTAGCCGCCTGATGCGGGTTTTCGCCATAGCGTAGTTCTTTCTTTGGTAATGCTGCAAAATTTTGCACACTGGTGTAAACATCATTGGCAAAGTAAGCATGAATAGCTGTGTCATATTGCGAACTCATGGCAAAACCTTCCTTGGCATAGCGGCGGCGGTCTTCCAGGTCAGTGCCGCAATCTTTGGCTTGCAGAATAGTGAAGACGTCGTCGTACTGGTTACGAGACGAAACAATCAGTACGTCTTTAAAATTTTTGGCAGCGCCGCGTATCAACGATATACCACCGATATCTATTTTCTCGATAATGTCTTCTTCTCCGGCACCAGAAGCCACCGTTTCCTGAAACGGATATAAATCTACAATCACTAAATCAATTGACGGAATTTCAAATTGAGCCGCTGTCTGAACGTCTCCTTCGTTGTCTCTGCGATACAGAATGCCACCAAAAACCTTTGGATGAAGGGTTTTTACACGCCCACCAAAAATAGAGGGGTAACTGGTGAGGTCTTCTACGGCTGTAACCGGTATGCCCAGGTCTTCAATGAAACTTTGGGTGCCGCCCGTTGAGAAAATCTGAACATTGTGTTCGTGCAATAATTTTACTATTTTATCTAAGCCGTCTTTGTAGTAAACCGAAATAAGGGCCGATTGTATTTTCTTAGCCATTTTGGATTGTTTTGCTATTAAAGGTACGAAATTCTATGGACAGGTGCGTCCATAGAATATGGTTGTAAAAACGAAAGTGCAAAATTAGTGCTTTTTTGTAATACGTCAGCATTTTTAGGTAAACATTCAAAAATGCCGGGTATTAAACCCAGAAACATGGTTTCAGAAGATTTTGAGTAGTATGGGTCAGTTAATTATTGGTTGGCACATCGCAAAAAAATACAAATTTTATTTAACTGTAATAGAGCCTGTATTAGAGCCGGGGTTTCCAGGTTATTTCTTCGCTGCCTAGTTCCTGTGTCATTTTGCGCGATAACACGAACAGATAATCAGACAGCCGATTCAGGTATTTTACAACCATCGGGTTTACCTCTTCTTCTTCTGCCAAACGAATCACCAGCCTTTCGGCTCTGCGGCACACGGTACGCCCCAGGTGTGCATAAGATACCGACTGATGCCCTCCGGGCAGAACAAAGGCACGTAAAGGGGGTAATTCGGCATCCATTTTATCCATTTCTTTTTCCAGGAGTGTAATGTCTTCATCAAACAGGCTGGGTATTGGTTTTTTTCTTAATTCTTCCGGCTCTGAGGCCAAATCAGCGCCGATAGTAAAAAGCCTGTCCTGAATTTCTTTCAGAACATCCCGTCTTGGTTCGTTCACGGGTTGGTCTCTTATCAGGCCTATCCATGAGTTCAACTCGTCTATTGTACCGTAAGATTCAATCTTCAGCGCACCTTTGCTAACCCTGCGGCCACCTACAAGTGCGGTGGTACCTTTATCACCAGTTTTGGTATATATTTTCATTTGCCTGTTAAAAAGTCTTTATAAGTACTACACTCTTCAATTAACCGAGTGGCGTAGTCAGTGCCCTGATATTTTGTTTTAAGTAGATTAAAATAAGTAGCGTATTTTTCTCTTCTCAGGTTTTCCAGCGTCTTGTTTATTTCCAATTCTTTTTTGGCGCGTTCATCATCGGGCAGCAGATAAAGTCCATCATACAGTCCATTATAGGCCAGCTCATAGCTGATTTTCTGACAAGCTGCTGCCAGATAACAGGCCCTTGCTGCGGCATCCTGACTAGGGGCGGTTTGCATGGCTTTATCGAAATAAGCAAGTGCTTTTGCAGATGTGTAATAATCATCTTTCTCGTTTTTCTGCTCGCCACCGCTCCATCCCCGACGTTGCAGAATCCAGCTGTTGCCATAATAACCCATATTGTAACTGCCACAACCTAATAGCATCCAGCTTTGATAATCCTTAGGGTTTTTATTGACTTTTTCTTGCAATTCAGCCATACGGATGGCAAATGAAAGTGGCGTTACTTTCTGTTTAGGGTCGACATCACCCTGCCCGTCCAGATGAAACGGATTTACATCCAGATACGTCTTGAATGGCTCTGCCTGCCATGTTGCAGGCGATATATGTTTCCATGCCTCGGCTGCTTTGGCATACTGATGTTCTGCCAGTGCTCTTCTGCCCAAGACTGTGTATAGGTAATCATTATTAAGAGCCGTGAGTTTTATCAGTCGCGTATCAAAATCATCCGCATTCTTGTCACTGAAATAACTGATTACTTGGTATATAGTAGCCGAAGACGTGGAGTCTTCAATAACATACTGGTCGGCATTGCTTGCAAAATAGGCTGTTCCAAAGTTTTCATCGCTTTGTTTCGAATAGCCTAACTGGGATGAGGTAAGCATTGATAAAAGGAAGGCTTTAGCAATGCCATCAGGTGATGATTGCAGCTCCTTATCTTTTTTGCCAAAACAACCTGCAAACCAGCCCAACGGTTTGCTTGCTTTGGGTTTAGCAGCAACTAGTACTGATTTAGAGCCGTTGCCCTCTGCAAATTCATCGGGTGCGGGCTGGCCGCGATATTTAGCTGCAAGTATCCGGCAGGCGGCGTTAAAGTTATTAGCTACCCTGAAATTACGCGAGTTGGAGAAGCGTTCCAGCAGGGGTATCACCTTACTTTCAATTTCGGGTGTTATCTGTTCTGTTTCGCTCACCAGTAATATCAGTTCCTGCAGAGCTATCTGGTCTTGCAGGGCTTTATTGGTAGTAGGTATGGCTTTTGCTTTTTGCAATAAGTCAGCTGCTTTTTTGTAGTCTCTGGCAATAAATGTGAGATAAGCGGCCGATGTATACCAAAAAGGCGATGTTTTTAAAGTGGGATTTTCGGCCGATTCTAATGAGAAATTTAATAACTTATTGAAATACTCCGGAGCATCGGTTTTCAGATTAGCTTTTTTCAGAGAATCCAGATCCCAGTACGCATATTTCAGGTCTTCGCGTGTATTAAAAAAGAAGTCCTCATTTTTATTGATTTCACGCGCCATTACAAATTCAAGTAAGGGACCGTTGGCATTCAGGTCTCTGATTTGTTCCATCATCGGCAGGCCATCCTGAAATGGCAGCACAGCAGTGGCGGCATATATATTGGCTCGTTCGGCATCGGTTTTGCAAAGTTTCAATGCCTCGTCTTTCAGCTTGGGCAGATACATTCTCAGGCTCAGATACGCCTCTTTGCGGCGAGTAGGGGCATTAACAAAAATCTGAGAGAAATGGTAATATGCCTGTGTTGAGTCGCCGGCATGCACATAAGCCCCGGCCATGCGCGCACAGGCCCAATCGCTGATGAATGTCTTTGTCGGCAAAGATTTTACTAAAGAATTGTAAAAGTCAATGCTTTGTTGGGGCTTACCGGCCATATCGGCAACTTTTACAGCCTGGTAGGCTAGCCGTTCTTTTATAAAGGCATCTGTGCTTTGGTTGTATTCAGACTTTATCAGATTTAACCAGGCCTCAAAGTCGGGTTTAGTGGCGGTTCCGCCTGCTTCTGTAGCGCCGTCAGCAACAGCTATTTTTTTTGAAAACTCCAGATATTGTAGTGCATGTAAATTACCTTTTTCCTTAAGCGCCCGGCTTAAGCCTGTAGTAGTTTTGCTGCCATATCTCGGGTAAAGCTCTTCCGTTACAATGCTATCTTCAATGCCAGCGTAATTGGCCCATGCTTTGGAATTGGCAGCCTCGGCAGGGTCTGTTGGTGAGTCAGCATACAAATCAGAATCATCATACAAAAACTGAGGGGTAAAGTTGTAGGGATGGAATGCGGCCTCATTGCGGGCGCTTTCGGGCATGAAGAAACTCTTGAACTCGTTGTAGTCGAAGGGTTGAGGCCCACAGGCCATTAATAGTAAAATAATGACAGATTTAGTCCGGTAACCCAAACGAAAGAAAGATCTGGCAGAGCTGCTCATGGCTGTAATGAGATGTAATTTCAGGATCTAAATAATAGAATACAAATGTAAGTTTTTGTGTGGAAATTTGCTTGCTTATTGCCTTCGAACCTTTCAAAAGTTCGTCATAAGTTACCTCTTCTGTTCGTATCAGGTCGCCTTTACGTAACGACATACCAAAGGCATAAGTATCAGTTTCTACATAATATCGGTTGCCGTCTTTTCTTAAAAAAGTTTGCCTGTTTAGCGTGGCTTGGTCCAGCTTATTAACAACTGTCATGAAGCGATTGTTTCGATAAAAAACGGCCCATCTGAATATCGGGAAGGCAACATCCAGCGCCAGCGGATATTTGCTGAGCGTGGCTGTGTACTGCGAAGCCGCGTTGAGGTCAAAAATAGAGTTTTTGATTTTGGGGTTTTTCCAGTCAGACATATTGTAAAACATCAACATGCCTCTGTCAACAGGCGGGATACCCGTTTTGTGCGCAAACTTGATTTGGTGTAAGCGTATAGTGGCCGAGAGGATTTTATCCGGGTTTTGTTGCTTCAGTAATTCAAGTAAGCGAAAATATTTCTGCCTGGTGCTGATAGTCCAGTCGCAATCAATCTGTATTTCATTAAAATACAGACCCGACCATACCTTCATCAACTGAGTTTGCATAAAGTCTGCCAGGTTCTTTATATCGGCATACGCTAATTGTTTCAGGGTCTGGTTGGTAATAAAAATGGTAGGGGCCAGCGTAATGGTTTTAGGAGGCAGCTCAACAAACTGCACAGGGGCTTTTGTGGCAGGCGCATTGGCTTTAAAATTCCAGTCTACATCAAAGGCTTTCATGTAGAGTTTGTTGATATGGCAGGCATCAAGTGTTTTTTTGTCGGCTTCGGTCAATTTAAAAGACGATTTCCAGTAATAAAACCCTCTGGTCAGGTCTTTGGGTGGTGTATCTGTTCTGCAGGCCTGAATAAGCAGAACAATCAAAAACAAGTAAAATCGCATAAACAGGTGCCCACTTAAAAGTTTGTCAAATATACAAAGGGGTAGAATGAAAAAAGTTTTTTTGAGAAAAATCTAAATCTGTAATGTACCTTTGCCATTAAAATTGGTCGTGCTACCCGATGCGTTTGTTTTAGAAAGTGATTTACAGAGTAGCCTGTAAATCAAAAATTCCCTTCTGATGTCTGTATCAAATATATTTTTCAGCTTGTGGCGTAAAGTATCTATGCCATTTTTAGCTATTACGTTAATTGTTTGTTATTTTACTTTTCCTGATGACGTAGCCGTTCATCATACATCATCCGGCAGGCCTGATGACTTCATCAGCAAGCAAGATTTCTTTTATATCGCTTTTGGTACCATCATTGTATTTAATTTTCTGCTGAATCTGCTCAAAAGCCAGGTACTTAGGCTGAATTTTGCTCAGCTAAACCAGAAAAGCCTGTGGGCCAAAAATACAGATGCGTTGAGACAGTTGCTAACCACCTGGTTTGATGTTTTTATAGCGGTTATTAATACCTATATGATTTTCTTTTTGCTGGCGCTGAACCGTGTGAATCGCTCGGAAGACCAGAAACTGGATATTAATTACGATTGGTTTGTTTTGGCTGGTGCAGTTATTCTGCTTGTGGTTATATTTTATCTGCCCGTTAAATTATTGTACACCAATCCTGAAACAAAGGAATAAGTGTTGCCCAGAGATTCGGAAAGTATGATAACCCTTGATTTAGATAAATATACGTATCATCTGCCAGATGAGCGAATCGCCCGGTTTCCGGTTGAACCCCGTGACGTGTCTAAACTACTGGTTTACAAAGACTCTTTAATAAACGAAGACCGTTTCTATAACCTGGCAGGACACCTGCCGAAAGAATCTTTTCTGGTTTTCAACAACACGAAGGTGATTCCGGCTAGGCTTTATTTTCAAAAAGAAAGCGGAGCGTTGATTGAGATTTTTCTGTTGAATCCTGTTGCACCTTCCACGGTCATATCGCAGATAATGGAAACGCGTGATACCTGTACATGGGCCTGCATGATTGGTAATAAGAAAAGGCTGAAGGGCAGGCTGGTGGGTAAATACAGCGTTCATACTACAGATGACCTGGAACTGGTAGCAGAACTGGTTGACAACGAAAAAAACTACGTGCAGTTTACGTGGAATAACCCTGAACTGACCTTCGCAGAGATTGTTCGGTTTTTTGGCCAGATTCCGTTGCCACCTTACCTGAAACGAGATACCGAAGAGAAGGATTACGATACCTATCAGACCGTTTATTCTAAAAACGACGGTGCCGTGGCTGCGCCCACAGCTGGGCTGCATTTTACCGAAAAAGTGTTGTTCGACCTGGTTACTAATGATATTGAATACGATTTCATTACCCTGCACGTAGGGGCAGGGACGTTTCAGCCCATTAAGGTGCAGAATGTAGTAGAACACCAGATGCACTCTGAGCAGATTGTGTTTGAAAAAGACTTTATAAAAAAGCTGCTTGCCAATAGGGCATTTGTGATACCAGTGGGCACAACCTCTATGAGGTCGCTTGAAAGCCTGTACTGGTTTGGCGTAAAACTGTTGGAAGGGGATGAGACTTTCTTTATTGAAAAGCTGTTTCCGTATCAATGGCAGAACGAAGTCGGCATTGAGGCATCGTTGCAGGCTGTGCTGAACTACATGGACCTGAAAAACATAGAACAACTGATTGGCGAAACCGAGATTTTCATTTTTCCGGGCTATCAGTTCAGAATCTGTAAAGGAATTATTACCAATTTTCATCAGCCAGACTCAACCCTTATTCTGCTTGTAGCGGCCTTGGTAGGCGATAACTGGAGAACAATCTATGATTTTGCACTTGAAAATAACTTTCGTTTTCTCAGTTATGGTGATTCTTCGCTACTGATTCCGTAATTTTGCCAATCAAATTTCGTTATGGTTTAAAACCGCTATTCTAAAAATATCTTTAATATCCGCTGATGGAACAAATACACAGTCAAAAGCAATCAAAAAATACACTTACAGTAGGTCTCACTTCGCTGCTTCTTATCGTTAGTTTGCTATCATCTGCCCAGATACGGCCATTGAGCCAGTATGGCTTTAAAGTGGGTACGGGTATATCGAAAACAATTATTGTTGATAACCCCAGTAATATTATACCCAAGTTCAGAAATGACTACAATGCGGGTTTGTTCTATCGTCTTAATCTGAAGAAATTCAGTATCCAGCCAGAAGTATATTATCAGGTAAGAGGGGGCAGCTTTAAGGCATCTACCAATTTTGCCGAAACCGGCAATACCATTTTACGTAATCAGTACCGCTACATTAGCGTACCTGTGTTATTTGGTTATGAGGTAGCCAAAAATATTTCAATTGTGGCAGGGCCAGAGTACGGCTATGCCATAAATGCCGGAACCAGCCGGGGGCCGTATAACCAGCATGACCTGAACGTGGTAGGTGGCCTGCGAATTGATATGCTGGATGTGGCTCATTTGTTTAGTATTAATATCCGGTATGTTCATGGTTTATCTAATACAACCAATAAAACTTACACCCCGACTGGCAAGGCCCCGATACCTTTGGAATTCCAGAACAGAACGCTTCAAATTTCGGCAACTTATAATTTCAGTGATTATTTCAACTGGTGGAGGAAACACGGCGACAAGAAAAAAAAGAAATAAATTTAGTAACGATGATTTGTTAAATCGTTTGTAAGTTTGCAACAGAAATAAGTGCCACGCCCCGCAAAGCGTGGCACGCTTATTAAATATACGTTTAAAATTTCCCGCCACTTGCGGGCGTGCCGACGAATCGGTTGAGTATGAATTTTATTGAAGAATTACGCTGGCGTGGTATGTTGCAAGACGCCATGCCGGGCACAGAAGACCAGCTGAACAAAGAAATGACCGCCGGGTATATCGGGTTTGACCCAACGGCCAGGTCGTTACATATAGGTAATCTGGCAACTGTTATGTTGTTGAAACATTTTCAGCTGGCAGGCCACAAACCTTATGCACTGGTAGGCGGAGCAACCGGAATGGTAGGTGACCCCTCAGGTAAATCGGCCGAGCGTCAGTTTTTGTCAGAAGCAACACTGAAAGAAAACCAGGATGCCATTCGTGCGCAATTGTCTAAATTTCTGGATTTTGATTGTGGGGTAAACTCGGCCGAGATAGTAAATAACTACGACTGGTTTAAGGAAATAGGCTTTTTGCAGTTTCTGCGCGAAGTAGGCAAGTATCTGACGGTTAATTACATGATGTCTAAAGACTCTGTAAAAAACCGTTTGCAAACCGGTATTTCGTTCACCGAGTTTTCATATCAGTTGTTGCAGGGTTACGATTACTACTGGCTATATAAAAATAAAGGCGTACGTATTCAGATGGGCGGTTCTGACCAGTGGGGTAATATCACAACCGGTACAGAGCTTATCAGAAGAAAAGAATCGGCCATTACCGGCGAAGATAACAGCGAGGATGCGGCAGATTATCAGGCATTTGCACTGACTACCCCATTAGTAACCAAAGCAGACGGAACCAAGTTTGGTAAGTCTGAAGGTGGCAACGTATGGTTAGATGCGGGCATGACCTCGCCTTATGCTTTCTACCAGTTCTGGCTTAACCAGAACGACGCCGATGTGCCGCGTTTATTGCGGGTATTTACTTTATACTCAAAAGCTGAAATTGAAGAGATTGAAAAGCAGCATGCCGAAGCGCCGCATCTGAGATTTGCCCAGAAGGCCTTAGGTAAAGATGTAACCATTCGGGTACACGGTGAAGCGCAATATGAGCTGGCCGTGAAGGCGTCGGAGGTTTTATTTGGAAAAGCTACCCTTGAAACCCTGCAAAGTCTGGACGAAAATACCTTTACCAGTGTTTTTGAAGGTGTGCCTCAAACTGAAATCAGTAAAGAAGAGTGGGATACCTGCACCAACGTGCTTGATTTGATATCGTCAGTAACCCGCAATGAAGTATATGCCTCTAAAGGCGAAGCCCGCAGAGCCATTCAGGGTAACGGGGTGAGCATTAATAAAGAGAAAATTACCGACGAGAAACTGGCGTTATCGTCTTTGCAATTACTGCAGGGCAAATATCTGCTGGTAGGGAAGGGCAAGAAGAATCATATTGTGAAAATAAGCTGATACCGGCAGACGCCGGTTGATGCAGCAAATAAAAATATTACCAAAGATTATTAGTTATTTTATTGATTGATTTGGCAAGAATAAAAAAACTATCTATCTTTGCAACCCCAAAGGATTTTTGGTAATATACACGGGCATAGTATAAGGGTAGTACGAGGGTCTCCAAAACCTTTGGTCTGGGTTCGAATCCTGGTGCCCGTGCAAGTAAAAAGAACATAAAAATTTTATGGTAGAATTTTTCAAAAACTCTTGGGTAGAAGTAACCAAAGAGGTAACCTGGCCAAAGTGGAGTGAGCTGCAATCAAGTGCTACACTTGTATTGGTGGCATCAATTATTTTTGCTTTGGTTGTGGGTGTTATTGATTTTTTGATTGAGAACGGTCTCCGTTTGTTTTATCAATCAGTGTAAAACCTTAAATTTTTGCTAACGATGAGCGAAATTAATTGGTATGTTGTAAGAGCAGTTTCGGGGCAGGAGAAGAAGATTAAGTCCTACATCGAGAATGAAGCCATTCGTCGCAAATTAAGTGATCTGGTTCCTACAATTTTAATTCCGTCGGAAAAAATAACCGAAGTACGTAACGGTAAAAAACGTGTACGTGAGAAAAGTTATTTTCCGGGCTATATTCTTGTGAATGCCGACCTGAACAATGGTGAGGTATTACACATGATTAAAAGTATGCCGGGTGTGATTGGCTTTCTTGGCCGTAACAACGGTACCTCAATGACTCCGGAGCCTCTCCGTCAGTCAGAAATTAACCGTATCTTAGGTGTACAGGAAGAGGTTATAGGTGAGGTGATTTCTCCAACATTAACGTTTACAAAAGGCGAGAATGTGAAAGTTATCGACGGACCATTCAGTGGTTTCGACGGTACTGTGGAAGAAATCAACGAAGACAAGAAAAAACTAAGCGTAAGCGTAAAGATTTTCGGTCGCAGTACTCCTGTAGAACTTGGTTACGTACAAGTAGAAAAGATGTAATACAAGATATTATTCGCACAAAAGTCCCTTCTGCGCAAGTAGAAGGGACTTTTGTTTTTAGGTTCTACCTGGCTCATAAAGCTTCTATCTGTCGCTTTATTACCTGTTTGTCAGCCTGTGTTTTGGCTAATTGATACGCGTACTCAAAGTGTTTTCTGGCTTTAGCTGTGTCGGTATCTTTGTATAACTCACCCAAAAGGGTAAAGTAATAGGGGTTATCGGGCAGATTCAATTTCCCGGCCTCGATAATAGCTTTTGCTTTGCCATGCACCTTATAGAACGCAAAGGTGCGGTTCAATGCCGCTATGGGCGAGTATTCCAGCATCAGAAGCTGGTTGTAAAGCCTTAGTATTTGCTCCCATTTCTCAAAAGTATCGGCTTTAAAGGTATGCCAGTAGGCAATGCCTGCTTCCAGATGATATCTGGACACCTGATGGCCTTTTCTAGCCAGGTGCAGGTAATACATTCCCTTTTCAATCAATTCTTTGTTCCATAGACTCTCATCCTGTTCCTGGTATAGAATTATTTCTCCGTTTGCATTTTTACGCGCCTCAAACCTTGAGGCATGAAAACACATCAATGATAGCAAGGCGTTTGCCTCCGGTTTGTTAGTGGTTTCATTCTCAATGAGCATATAGGTAAGCCGCATGGCTTCCAGGCAAAGGTCATTGCGGAGTATAGCATTCTGGCTTTCGGAATAATAACCTTCATTAAAGAGCAGATACAGGGTGCGCAGCACAGCATTTAACCGGCTGGGTATCTCAGTTTCAGGCGGAAACTCAATGGCTACTTTTTCGGTTCGCAGTTTCTCCTTTGCTCTGTAAAGCCGTTTATTGATGGTTTCTTTATTAGTCAGAAAAGCCGTGGCTATTTCATCTATCCCAAAACCGCAAAGAACGCGCAATGCCAGCCCTATCTGCGCTTCAATAGCAATAGAGGGGTGGCACACAGCAAAGAGCATCTGAAGCTGACTGTCTGTCATGTTTTTGTCTGACAGGTCAATATCTACCTCCTGGCTCCCGGTTTCTTCTGATGAAACCATAGGCCCCACTTTTTCATTAAAAATCTGATTACGGGCCATGGTATTCCTGGCCTTGTTTTTAGCAACCGCATAGAGCCAGGCGGTAGGGTTGGGCGGGATGCCCCGGTAAGGCCATGTTTCAAAGGCCAGCAGAAAGGTATCACCGGCTATGTCTTCGGCGGTTTCAATATGTGCTATACCCATCAGTTTTGACAACACCACGGTTATCTTCCTGAACTCGGTTCTGAACAAATGTGGTATGAGTTCCTGATGCTGCATAGGGTTTGGGTGAGCCCTTACCTATACGGGAAGGGCTACGCTGATTTTTAATGAACACCATCACCTTTAGCCACCTTTCTTACTTCTACGGTGTTGCCTTCTCCCTGCAAAACAGGGCATCCTTTAGCAAATTCAACGGCTTCGTCTATCGATTCGGCTTTTACAATAATGTACCCACCGAGTGTTTCTTTTATGTCACCAAACGGGCCATTGGTTACTAGGTTGTTATGATGTACTACTCTGGCGTGGTCGTGAGGCAAGCCATTGCCACCTACAAATTTGTTCTGAGCCGCAATGCCGCCAATCCAGTCCATAGTTTGTTTCATCCAAACCTGCATTTGTTCGGGAGATGCCACCTTGCTGCCATCTTCATGTCTGAAAATCAATAGGTATTCGTCCATTTTTTTAAGCGTTTAATGGTTTTGAAATGTTTTCAATAACATATCAATTGAGTTGAAGCGGATTGGACAGGGCAATCGAAAATTAACATAAAAATACCAATGCTTGTCATGGAAGCCATTAATCTTTCACAATCCTTAACTTAGAAGCATTCTGCTGGCTGAGTGTTATGTATGTAAGGTTGACAGCTGTGAGCCTTAATTCTGTTTGCACACGTGCCAGACAGGTAAGTGCACTTGATTTATTGATGCGCGCAAAAACATGGTTAAAAGAACAGCTTGGGTCTAGCACATAATTACAGGCCTTATTGGTTGTGAGTGTAAGATTCTCAATTTCACAGCTAACAAAGCGGATATAACTGCTCCGGCTATTGACTGTAAGTCTATTGGTAGCAAAGTCTGAGAAGATGGTCTGGGTGGCTTCGCCCCAGTAAGATTGCAAATCGGGCGAATGCAGGTAAATCTGTCTTTGTATGGGCTTTTCTTTGGTTGATTTGGGAGTTTTAAGGGTGTGTATAATCAGCGTATCGCCTGTGTAAGTTATTTCAACATATTTCATAAAATTGCGGTGCATTTCAATATATGATTTCCGGTCGGCCTCCAGATACACTTTCACAGGGCCAAGGTCGCAATTAACTACTACATGTTTAAAGGGTCTCAAAACTATTTTTTTGAAAGGGGGCTGCTGAGCCAGAGAGTCATATTCGGCAAGGCCTTCAACTTCTTTTACGTTTTTGGGGAGGCTGAAATAATGCCAGATGCCACTTGCCATAACAACCAATACCACAATACTAATAAACCACCTGCGCTTGTTTACCATTTTTAAATTATTAACTGAGACCAGAAAAGAATATGGCTTATTAAGGCCTGTAAATATGGTTTAAACGAATTTCTAAAATGGCTTAGTATTTGAATTCGGTTTTCAGAAAATCAATAATCTTGTCTTTGATGTAGGCTTCATCAAACATTTCGCCGTAATGCGGCGCATCTTTTACAATAATCAGGTGATTTTTTACTTGCGCTAACGTTAGCCATGAGCTCAGTAGCTTAGACTGATTCTGTGGAACAGAAGGGTCTTTTTCGCCCTGAATAATCAGGAATGGTGGGTCATTTTTATCTATATAAGTAACAGGGCTGGCCTGTTTTGCCAGGTCTGGTCGGTCAATTGGTGAGGCGCCAAGTAGCATACTTACGGCATCAACTGTGCCATTGGGTTGTTCTGGTTTTAGCATAGCCAGAAAATCAGCAGGCCCGTAAAAATCTACCACAGCAGCAATTCTAAATGAGTTCTTTCTTCCGGCAGCAAAAAACGAAGGCACACGATTGTTATGCGAAAGCGCCAGCAAAGAAGCCAGATGCCCACCTGCCGAAAAGCCCATCAGAGCTATTTTGTCTTTGTTATAACCATATTTTCCGGTATTCTGATATAGAAACTCAACTGCCTGATTGCAATCTTGTATTTGTGCCGGAAAAACAGCCTGTGTGCTGTGGCGGTAATCAATAGAAGCAAGAGCAAAACCATTATTGAGCAGCGCATGAATGGTCTTCTTCATGTAGCTCATGTCGGCATATTTATCGTTCTGCATCCAGCCACCACCATGCACCCATACCACCAGCGGCATACCGGCTTTGGCATTGGCAGGTAAGTAAATATCCAACAGATGCTTTTGCAGGGTATCTTTAGCGTAAGGTATATTACCATGAAGCCGGGTACCTGCCGGAAAAAACGAGATAACCTTATTTGCTGGCTGCCCGAATGTAAAAGAAGAAATTAAAATGCATAAAAGCAGCGAAGTAACCGGGCTTTTCATGATTTAACTATTGGTTTAAATTATAAATATAAACAAAATGCCCGATTGGGAAACAAAGTTAGTTAATTACATGCCCACAAAACTGAGCGGTGTTGTCAATAATTTTACCTCCTTTTCTAAAACCCAGGCCACAGGCTTCACCTGCAAAAAATACTCCTGCCTGATAATATTTACCGGCATTATCTTTCAGAAATTCGGTGTATTCCTGAAAAACAGTGTTCTGTTCAAAGTATTCACCGTCTTTATGTTCAAGCGATGCACCGTCGGCTGTCAGGATTCTCACGTTGGCTCCTTCACGGCCAAACAACACTTTTTCTACACTGGCTTTGCCAGCAAGCACTTGAGATTCCGTCTGTAATAAAAGCGGGTGGCCTGGGTTTAGCTCCCATAAAACTTTCAGAATGCCCTTCGACTGAAACAGCAGGGTATAGGCCGGGTTTAGTACCACCGCTTTTTGGTTAATAACTATTTCGGTCAGTATATCTGTCAGTTCCGGTTCGTCCCAGCCAATATATTCCCACGGAATCAGCTTAAACCAATAGTCATATCTGGTAAAGCTGCCATCTTTAGGGTTTTGTTTGTAGATACCTTCAATGGCAGAAAACTCCACCTCGTCTATATATTCAAAAGCTACTTCAAATCCTGCTTCTCTGGCGGCCTCTCCCAATACCTGCATATTGGTGTCGTCTTCCGGGAAATCTCTCATGGTTGAGATAAGCAACGTGGGCTCAAACCCCGGATTCTCAATCTGTAACTGCTTAAAATTCTCTACCAGGCTTTCATAAAGGGTATTGAACTGACTGCTCTCGTCCAGATTATTAGCTTTCAGCGATGCCCATTGCACAATGGCTGTTTCCGGAATACAGGTAGCTGTATCAGCATTAAATTCTATCAGCTTTATGGGCTGTCCATCCAATCCGCCGCTCAGGTCAAATCTGCCATATAAATGCCAGTGTTTGTCGGCGTCCCATGAGTATCTTACCAGTTTTTGCAGATTTTCAGGTATGCCCAATTCTTCCAGCCGGTTGTTATCCAGCACGTGCTGAGCGGCTTCAATGTAAAGTTCGTATAGCTCGTTGGCTGCTTCATAATATGCTTCTGCTTCCTGCTCTGTAACTATTACGGCATCATCTGTAATATACGGCAATGTATCTTCACCCAACATCCAGTCCCAACCGGCATTTCGTAATGAGGTTTGTGGTGGTATCAGTAATTTTCTAAATTTCATGTATCAGATTTATTTATGAATGATGGCTGCCGTGGCTTGAACTGCGGAAAAACCCGGTTTTGCCACCCACCGGCCTGGCCATAGTGGTTCTTGAATGGTTAATGCTCTGGTGGATTTCGCCTGAGCGTTGGAAGGCGGCCGTGGTAGCATAGTACCTCATCATACCGCCACCATAATATCCATGTCTGCGATGAGAAGATGAATCTCTTCTGGAACCTGAACCCTGGCTGAAACCGTTAGAGGTGTTGATGTCTGGCCTGTATTGCGCATAATTGGGGCTCATGGTTTTGGCCAGCAGGTAGCCCATCCCTCCATAGAGCAAGGCATTAGATAGATTGTTGTTCTGCCCTATGCGGCTGGCATTTGTACGTACTTCGTTATCAATCAATGCCTTTACTGCTCTGGGCGAAAGTGTATCCTTTTTACCATCCAGATAAGTTACAATGGCTTTTGAGCTATCGGCCGGTACTTCAATCTCGTCGGTAATTTTAAACTCACCTTTAGCCGTTTCAGTTATATAAGTTCTTACCCCTTTTGTAAAAACCTCTACTTCTTCATATTCATAGTCGCTGTCAGAGTCGTTGTTGCAACTCTGCAAGGTAAAGCCGCTTCCTAAAACAGCCAGTGCCAATGTACTGCTGATGGTAATATCCTTTACTTTCCTGATGAAAGCACGGGTACTAATGGGTGTCATAATTCGGTTTAGTTTTGAGTAACAAAGGTTTCCTAAAAGTAAAGATAAACAAAGCTGGATTGGAAGAACGGTTATTTCTACTAAAAATGTGGGTAAAAATTGATGTAGCAAGTCTGAAAACGATTGGAATTATTTAGAGAGGCAGTTTGTTGATGCTTTATAACCTACTACATTTCCAAAGAAAAATCTGATGAAACTTCTTTTACATTATTTAAGCCGCTACCGTTGGCAGGTGGTGCTGGCATTGTTTCTGGCGGCTGTTAACCAGACTTTCTCTTTACTGGATCCTTATATTTTTGGGAAACTGATTGATAAATACGCCAATAGGGCCAAAGATTTTGCCGAGCCTGACTTTATGAAAGGGGTACTGCTGATGCTCCTGGCCATTATTGGTGTGGCTATGGTAAGCCGTATTGCCAAAACATTGCAAGACTACGTGGTAAACATGATAATTCAGAAACTGGGCGCCAGTGTGTTTACTGATGGCCTCAGACACACCCTTAAATTGCCTTATCAGCAATTTGAAGACCAGCGAAGCGGAGAAACACTATCTGTTTTGCAGAAAGTGCGTACCGATTCTGAGAAGTTTATTACCTCTTTTATTAATGTGGCGTTTACGTCTTTAGTGGGTATTGTTTTCCTGACTATCTATTCGTTAAGTGTTAATTCATGGCTGATAGCCATATACTTTACAGGTGCCTTTTCACTGGCAGCCCTTACGAGGGTACTAAGCAGGAAAATAAAGGAGATTCAGGGTGTTATTGTAAAAGAAACAACGGCGCTGGCTGGTACCACAACTGAATCATTACGGAATATAGAGTTAATTAAAAGCCTTGGACTAACAGCGCAGGAAATTAAGCGATTAAACCAGAATACGTTCAAGATTCTTCAACTGGAATTGAAAAAAGTGCGAGGCGTTCGCAGTATTAGTTTCATACAGGGTACGTTTGTTAATTTTTTGCGCCAGTGTATCCTGTTTATTTTACTGTTCCTGATTTTCAGAGATCAGATGACGGTAGGGCAGTTACTGAGTTTACAGTTCTATTCGTTTTTTGTGTTTGGCCCTATGCAGGAAATTGGCAATGTGATTATCGCGTATCGGGAAGCTGAGGCCTCATTAAATAACTTTGACAAATTGCTGAAAAAGCCGATTGAAGTAACACCTGAGTTTCCGACACATCTGGGTGTGGTAAGGCATCTGAAATTTGACAATGTGAGTTTTAAGCATTTAACTGCAAACGCCAATGCACTAGACCAAGTGAACTTTGAAGTAAACGAAGGGCAAACCGTTGCTTTTGTGGGGCCTTCAGGCTCTGGCAAAACCACTTTGGTGAAGTTGCTGGTAGGCTTGTATAATCCATCAAGCGGAGTAATTCATTACAATAACCTGCCGTCAGACCGAATCAATATTGAAGAGCTACGCACACAGATTGGGTTTGTAACGCAAGATACCCAGTTGTTTTCTGGCACAATTAAAGAAAACCTTTTGTTTGCACATCCAACCGCCACTGATGATGAAATTATGGAGGCACTCAGTAAAGCTGCCTGCCAGACATTGCTTGCCCGTGCAGATAATGGTATTGATACAATTATTGGTGAGGGTGGCATTAAGATTTCTGGTGGAGAAAAACAAAGGCTTTCAATTGCCAGAGCATTGTTGAGGAACCCGAAAATTTTTGTTTTTGATGAGGCTACCTCTGCCCTCGATTCCCTTACCGAAGAAGAAATTACCAATACCGTAAAAGCTGTAACAGCGCTGGGAGATTACATTACCGTTATGATTGCGCACCGCCTGAGTACTGTTATGCACGCCGACAAAATTTTTGTTCTGGAGCAGGGCCGTATTATTGAAGTAGGCAGGCATGAAGAACTGCTGGCCGAAAAAGGTTTGTACTATGCTATGTGGAGACAGCAGATAGGGGAGCGTAAGAATACCTTGGCAGTAGCCTGAAACAGTTGAATTTGCGAATAAAAAATGCCCCTGATTGCTCCGGGGCATTTTTTATTGGTTTCGCATCACCTTGGTAATTTCGTTCAGTTTCTGCACTTTATCCTGAAAATCACCTTTCAGTTTGTTTCTGATGGCCTGCAGGTTGTCGAGGGTTTCCTGAAGATTACCGGGTAAGATTTCTTCCAGTATTTCTCTGAAACGCTTGGCAAAAGTCGGCGACTTACCATTGGTTGAAATGGCGATTTTTAAATCATCTTTCTGCACAACCGAGCTCAGGTAAAAATCGCACAGGTCGGGGGTATCAGCAATATTAACCAGTACTTTTCTGGTTTTACAATCTATCTGTACCTGTTGATTCACCGATTTATCATCTGTTCCGGCAATTACCAAATCAATGCCATTGAGGTACTGGCTGTCATATTTTTCAAAAACGAGGGTCAGGTCATGGCTTTGTGCCAGATGCCTGATTTCTTCTCTTATCTCAGGTGCTACCAGTGTGATTTTCGCTTTGGGTGAGTTTTTCAATACGGCTTCCAGCTTTTCAAGACCTACGTTTCCACCGCCTACAATAAGCGTATGCAGGTGCTCAAGTTTCAGAAATATTGGAAAAAGCGTATTCATAATTAAATTGTAAAAGTTTTTTGAAGCATTAGCATCATTTTCTCCAGCCCGTCTTTATCTACCTCCGAGAAATCATCCAGTTCATCGCTGTCAACATCCAGCACCATAGCTACCTGGCCGGTGTGGTCAAAAACAGGTACTACGATTTCTGATTTTGAGGCCGAACTACAGGCAATATGCCCTGGAAATTTGTCTACATCAGGTACTATCACTGTTTCTCTGGTGCGGTAGCAATAGCCGCATACGCCTTTATCAAAATTAATGCGTGTGCAGGCTATGGGCCCCTGAAACGGCCCCAGCACCAATTGATTCTCTTTTTTCATATAGAAGCCTACCCAGAAAAAACCGAATGCCTCTTTCAAAACAGCCACTATGTTGGCCAGATTGGCAATGGTGTCTGTTTCTGTACTGATTAGTGCTTCTACCTGGGGCAACAGGCTGTCGTAAATCTCTTTGCGAGTTGCTGTTTGCGGTATATATAAGGTCTCGGCCATCAATTTCCGGTTTTAAAATTATTCTTATGCTTTCAAGGCTTTTCTTACCTCAGGGGCTACTACTGAGCCAAACAGCTCAATGGTTTTTAATATTTTGGCGTGAGGAATGTCTCCCTTTACCATCTGTGCCAGAAAGCGTGTATGGCCAAATAGTTCTGACTGATAAAGTATTTTGTCAATTACCTGCTGCGGACTACCTACAAACAAAGGGCCGTCAGGTAAGCATGAAAGTTCGAAATGCTCACGGGTTATGGGCGACCACCCGCGTTCTCTACCCACCCGGTTCATCAGTTTTTCGTACGACGGCCAGAACTCGTCCTCCGCTTCCTGCGAGGTGTCGGCAATATAAAACTGCGAGTTGATACCTAACTGAAAAGTGGCAGGGTTATGCCCGGCTTCTTTGAACGACTGCTTGTAAAGGTTTACAAACGGCACATACTGGCTGGGTCTGCCTCCTAAGATAGCCAGTGTCATAGGCAGGTTCATTTTACCTGCTCTGATAGCCGATGCCGGAGTGCCACCCACGGCAAGCCAGATGGGCAATGACTCCTGAATGGGTCTTGGATACACACCCAATTTGTAAATGGGCGCTCTGTGTTTGCCTTTCCAGGTGATGATTTCCGACTGGTTGATTTTTGAAAGTAAATCGAGTTTTTCTATAAACAACTCGTTATAGTCTTGCAAATCATAACCAAATAGTGGAAACGACTCTGTAAATGAACCCCTGCCTGCCAGTATCTCGGCACGACCGTTAGAGATGAGGTCGAGCGTAGAAAAGTTCTGGAATGTGCGTACCGGGTCTGCAGAGCTTAAAACCGTTACTGAACTTGACAAACGTATATTTTTAGTAACCGCAGCAATGGCAGCCAAAGCCACTTCGGGCGCTGAAATGATAAAATCAGGGCGGTGATGCTCGCCTACTGCAAAAACATCTAAGCCTACCTCGTCTGCCAGTTTGCCTTCTGCAATTAACTCCTGCATGCGTTCGTGTGCATTAACTGCTTTACCTGCTACACCATCAGGATGCACCTCGCCAAATGTACTGATACCTAATTCCATGAAAATCTGTTGTGGGAGTTTTATGCCGGGATATTGACGTTATTGAAAAATCTTTTCAGATAGCTTTCAGATGCTTTAATCTGCCAGTTGGTTGACAAGTCGGCCAATGTTTGAATATGATTGTTGTTTACGAAAACAATTGTATCAGCAGCGATTAATCCGCTTTCTATAGCTTTTTTAGGCTGGAAAATAGAAAAAGTTTTTATTTCGCTACCATCAAGGTAGGCCTGCGAGCGGTCGAAGAAATCAACATTCAGTTGTGCGCCCATTTCTTTAAACCAACGGGTTGAAGCATCTATTGAACAACCGCTGGCTTCGTACTGGCTTTCGTCAAGGGCAATAATTACAAAACGATTCAGCAGTACTTTTACTGAAGCTAAAAGTGCAGTGCCATGAGCCGCCCACTTGGTTACAGCAGGTTGAAGAGCCGTTTCTACTAAAGAAACTTCATTATCGGTTAGTGTACGGTTAGCCTGATATATCCAGATGCGCGCGCTCTGAGGTAATTGTTCAAAAGAAATATACATACTACAGGTTTTTATTCTGTTAGATAAACATTCAATCTGCCTGTAAAAGTTCTATGAGCCTAGTATCTTATAGGGAAGTATTAAAGCGTCTGAAGCAGCAATTCGGCCAGATCATACACCTTCACCTCATGCTCTTTTTCTTTGTTTTTCACGCCGTCAGACATCATAACCATGCAAAACGGACACGCAACTGCAATGGTTTTGGCACCGGTTGCCAGTGCTTCTTCAATGCGTTCTACGTTAATATCTTTATAACCTTTTTCGGGTTCTTTAAACATTTGCGCGCCTCCGGCACCGCAGCACAAGCCGTTGGTACGGCAACGTTTCATTTCTACTAAATCGGCATCCAGCGTTGCCAGAATCTGGCGTGGCGCTTCATAAACATCGTTGGCACGGCCCAGATAGCAGGAGTCATGGAAAGTAATTCGCTGGCCTTTAAATGTGCCGCCGCCTTCAATCTTCACGCGGCCGTCGTTGATGAGTTGTTGCAGATATTGCGAGTGGTGTATTACCTCATAATTGCCGCCTAACTCGGGGTATTCGTTTTTGAGTGTATTGAAACAATGCGGACACGCCGTTACTATTTTCTTAACGCCGTAGCCATTCAGCACCTGAATGTTCTGCTGGGCAAGCATCTGAAAGGTAAACTCGTTACCAGCCCGGCGGGCGGGGTCGCCGGTGCAGCTTTCTTCTGTGCCCAATACGGCAAAATTCACCCCGATTTTATTCAGAATTTTTACAAAAGCAATGGTTACTTTCTTGTAGCGGTCGTCGAAAGAACCGGCACATCCAACCCAGAAAAGCACTTCAGGTTCTTTTCCCTGAGCGGCCATTTCTGCCATGGTAGGTACTTTATATTCTGTAGCGTCTGTCATAGTTTTGTCGTTAGTCGCCCCATCAGACTGAGGCTTATAGCAAAAATAGTATGCTTGCATAATATTTGCAATAATAGAGCAAAATATTATTAAAATGTGCAGTTAAGTATGCTGCCAATAAAAGTCTGCTGATTTGTTATGTCATTCTTCTACAAAAACAGCCTTTTATCAAAAAAAGCCTGCCATCGGGTCATTATCCATGTTTATTTGTTGCGTATTGAACCTGCGAGCCTATGATTCATTTATTTAATGAAGATGGAAACACCCTTGATGTAGTGAAAATGAATGGTAATTCGTTAGTTTTCTCATCATTAAGGCAATTTTATGAGCCCGTAAAATCGGAAGGGTTTGCCATCAAGTATGTGGTTGAAGGCATTGAGAGGTATCAGCTGAACGGGCATAGCTACCCCATTACAGCGGGTGATTATCTGCTAACTAACGACACCTGCGAAGGCAAGGTTGAGGTGGATGAGAGCCGAAACGTAAAAGGTATTTGCATTAACATAAGCCCCCGGCTGATAGCCGAAGTTATTGCCGGTTGGAAACGCCCTGATACGGCCTTTAGTGATGCAGAACTAGGCAATTTTTTTGTTTCGGCCTACTTTTTTGAAAGTGGTTACCGGGATACTGAAACCCTGCTTGGGCAATACTTAAGACAGCTTACGGCAACTGTTCGTAGTGGATTGGCTGAGCAGGATAGTATTTCAGATGAGTTCTTTTACACTATTGCCGAAAAGATTATACAAGACCAGCTTCCGGTTTTCAGACACCTGCGGGCTATACCAGGTGTAAAACCAGATACCAGAAAGGATTTGTACCGGCGTGTGCAAAAAGGACGTGATTATATAAACGCCTGCTTTATGTTGCCTTTGTCAATCAAAACTATTGCACAAGAGGCTTGCCTTTCAGAATACCATTTTTACCGTCTTTTCAAGGCAGTTTTTGGGATGTCGCCCAACCAGTATATCATTAAAAAACGGCTGGAATTTGGCAAAAGTATTTTACTGCAACACCGGTACGCTGTATCAGAAGCAGCAACGCAATCAGGCTTTGCCGATATACACACCTTCAGCAAGGCATTTAAAAGATATTTCGGCTGCCCGCCATCAGCATTTTTAAAAGGAAAGCGTTTTTAGTCTTTCAAAGCCAGATAGCGGCATTTTAAAGATGTAAAGTACGAATTAGCAGAATTTGACAAATTGCTTTATGGGGCAATTGCTACCTTTGTTTACAAAATTTTACTAATCCTAAAATCTTACTTATTATGAAAAAGCAAGAAGCGTTTCTTCAATCCAAAACTTTCAGGGTTCTGTTGGTTGTTTCAATTGTGTACAGCACCATTGTAATATTCAAAGCCGGCTATGCCGCCGGCCAATGGCTGTTTGCTGTACTGAATTAAGCATAAGCCACGTTTACAGCATTACCAACGTTAAACTCACACCATACATTATGATAAAAAAGCTATTACTATTATTATTCGTCAGCATGACGGCAACCGCACAAAACGGTAACATTAAGGGTATAGTAAAGACCAGTAAAAATGAAGCCATTGTCGGGGCAACAGTTATGTTGTCGAAATTCCCGAAGGGCGTTATCGTAAAATCTACCTTTACAGATGCTGATGGTAAGTTTGAATTTGAAAAACTGAGATACGATTCCCTCGAAATCTCAGTCAGTTTTGTAGGTATGGCTAAGTTTGTTTCAGATAAAATAATTTTAAGCGGCCAAAGCCCTACTCTTGACCTGGGCACTATTAACCTTGCTGACAGCGACAACCAATTGCAGGAAGTAGCCATAACAGCTCAAAAGGCTTTTGTAGTACAAAAAATTGACCGAACCGTAGTTAACCCCGATGCCCTGATAAGCAATGCAGGGGTAACATCGCTTGAGGTGCTTGAAAAAGCCCCGGGTGTAATGGTAGATGTAAACGGAAATATATCATTGAGAGGTAAAAGCGGCGTTGTGGTATTTGTTGATGACAAGCCCACTTATTTGTCGGCAGCAGACTTGGCCAATTTCCTGCGGACTATTCCATCTTCTACTATTGAGTCTATCGAAATCATGCCTAATCCACCGGCTAAATATGATGCAGCCGGTAATTCGGGGGTTATTAACATCCGCCTGAAGAAAAATGTAGCTAAAGGTATGAATGGCGGTTTGAATCTGTCGTATGGGCAGGGTCAGAACCTGCGTACCAACAACAGTTTCAATTTCAACTACCGCATCAATCAATTCAATTTCTTCTCTAATCTGAGTGTGAATCAGAACAATACCTATCAGGATCTGACTATTACCCGCAAGTATTTCACGGATGCAGGTCAGCTGAGTTCAACCTTTGTTCAGAACTCATACATCCGGCCGTCGAACGGAAGCCGTAATCTGAGAATTGGGGCCGATTATTACGTAACCAAAAAAACTACGCTGGGTATAGCATTAAGTGGTTTCATTAACCCATCGAGCCGGAATGTGAAAAATACGGCGGTTATCAGAGACGGACAGGGCAGTATTACCGGTTTGGTAGATGCCTATAACCCTATGGATATTTTATTTAAAAATGGCAGCATAAACCTGAATATGACGCATCAGCTGAATAGTAAGGGCAGAGAGCTATCGGCTAATGTAGATAATATTGTGTATAAGTCAACCATTGAACAGGTACTTGAAAACAGTAATCTGAACCCTGACGGGAGCCTTGCCGGCAAGACCATTCTGGCTTCAAATTTACCTTCTGACATAAGCATCAGAGCGCTTAAAGTAGATTATCTGCATCCGATGACAAAAGGTGGCAGGGTAGAAACCGGGGCAAAAACCAGTTTTGTAAAAACAGGCAATATTGCCGATTTTTATGATGTGGCAGATGGGCAGCAGCAGCCCAATTATACATTCTCTAATAACTTTCAGTATAAGGAAAACATCAATGCAGTATATGCCAACTACTCCAGAGATTTTAAGAAAATATCGGTGCAGTTAGGTTTACGTGTTGAAAACACCAAAATAACCGGCAATCAACTGGGCAATATTGTTGTGAAAGATTCGTCTTTTAAACGAAACTACACCAATCTGTTTCCTACCTTTTATACACAGTACAGGCTAGATTCTGCCTCAAAGCATGTTGTCGGGCTTTCTATCGGCCGACGAATAGACCGGCCTAATTATAAAGACATGAATCCGTTTACGTATCCGATGGACAGATTTACGTATTACGGTGGTAATCCGTTTTTGCAGCCTACGTTTTCGTATAATTTTGAGTTGTCTTATACTTACAACAGTTTTGTTACAGCAACGCTTCAGTATAGCATAATTGAGAATGTGATTTCGGAAACCAACGAGCAAAGGGGCAATATTTATTATAGCCGGCCCGGCAATTTTGCGAAACAGGTATCTTATGGGATAGAATTGAACGGCTCTTATCCTGTTACCAAGTGGTGGACCGTGCAACTGTATACGGCCTATCTTAATAATACATTTGAAGGACCGATTTATACCGAAACCCTGAACGAGTCGCGCTGGTTTTGGGTTGCAGTACCTACCAATCAGTTTACAATTAACAAAAAATGGAGTGCCGAACTGGCAGGGTCGTATCAGACCAAAGTTTTGTCGGGTCAGTTTTTAGTAATTCCTATCGGCTCGGTCAGGGCCGGGGTCTCTACCAAAATAATGAAAGACAAGGGTACATTAAAACTGAACGTAAACGATGTTTTTTATACCAATCAGGTGGGCGGAGACATCCGCAATATCAAAAATGCAGCGGCCAGCTGGTTCAGTTATTTAGATACCCGTGTGGTAACGTTATCTTTTTCGTTTAGATTCAATAAAGGGCAAAACCTGAAATTACGCCAGAGCGGTGGTTCAGAAAGTGAGCAGAAACGTGTGAAGGCCTGATGATAACCCCATTCCCGGCCCTTCCCCGTTAATGGGGGAGGGGTCGGGTGGGGTTAATTATATTACGCTCTTCCATCCGCCACCTAAAGCCCTATAAAGCCCGATGACACCTTCAAACTGACTTTTACGCAGGTTTATTAGTTCTATTTGCGCCTGCAAGGCATTTTTTTGTGCCGTAATTACCTCCAGATAAGTGGCTCTGCCAAACTTGAATAATTCTACCGATGTGTTGATGGTTACTTTCAATACTTCTACCTCTTTCGACTTCAACTCATACATCTCATTGGTATTCTCAATCAGATTCAGGTAGTTATACACCTCAGTAAAACTATTCACAATTGTTTTTCTGTAATTAGTGTAGGCAATTTTCTGGTCTGCCTCAGATGCCATCAACTCGGCAATCAGCTGGCGTCTGTTCAATAAAGGTGCAAACAAACCACCGGCCACATTGTAGGCAAACGAACCCGGATTAAAAAGTACCGCTGCCCTGAATGCCTGCAAACCCATACTGCCATTGATGTTGAGCGACGGGTAAAATGCTGCCCTGGCTGAATATATGTTGGCATCGGCGGCTATTAAATCAAACTCGGCCTGTTTTATATCGGGTCGGTTTTCAAGTAATTGTGAAGGAATGCCAGCCGATAGTTTTGGTGGAACCACTGTCTCCCAGGCTGCAGCCCTTCGTGCAATTGGTTGCGGGAACCTGCCGGATAAGAAATTAATCCGGCTTTCGTTTTCAATAATTTTCTGTTTTACCTCAATTTTTAAAGATTGTGAACTCAACAACTGGGCGCTCATCAGTTCTACACCCAACTGATTGGCTTCACCGGCCTGTTTCATTACTTTTACAATATCCAGCGCTTCCTGTTGCAGGCGGATGTTATCTTCAAGTATTTTCAGTTCGTTGTCAAGAATCAATAATTCAAAATAGGCGTCGGCAATTTCAGCAACCATTGAGGTTACCACCAGGTTGCGGCCGTGTTCACTGGCAATAAAACGGGCAGCTGCTGCTTTCTTCTTACTTTTCAGCTTGCCCCATAAGTCAACTTCCCATGATGACTGTAAGCCCACGAAAAAATCGGGGATACTGGGTGAAGGCAACTTTTGCTTGCTATCCAGATTCGTAGAAAACTGGGTGTCGTAGTTACCTACGCCATCAATTGTATAATTACCGAACTTACGTGAACCCACCGACAGGGCAGCTGATAAATCAGGTCTGTCAATACCCTGTGTGAAACGTACCCCCGCACGCGCCAACTCAATATTTTGAAGGGCCACCTGCAAATCAAAATTATTCTTAAGCGCTGTGTCTATCAGGGCAGTAAGGGCAGGGTCGTTAAAAAACTCATTCAGAGTGGCCAGTTTGTGGGCATCTGCCCCGGCTTTGGCACTGAATTGCTGTGGTAGGTTTACTGGTTTTTGGTCTGGTAAATTCTGTTTTATTTTGCAGCCGCCTAATAAGACAGCTGCCATGAGCGTGTAAATATATTTAGGCTTCGGCATAAGCTTCTTCAGTGATTTTTTTAGCTTTTTTGTTACGATTAAATGTACCTGCAAAGATGATGTACAGCCCCGGAATAACAATTACCCCAAAAATGGTTCCGAACAGCATACCTCCGGCGGCCGCAGTACCAATGGTTTTGTTACCGATAGCACCTGCACCTGAAGCAAACATAAGCGGAATTAAACCTGCCACAAAGGCAAAGGAGGTCATGAGGATTGGCCTGAAACGGGCTACCGCACCACCAATGGCAGCCTGCAGTACAGATTTGCCCTCTTTTTGTTGCAATACGGCAAACTCAACAATCAGGATGGCGTTTTTGCCCAGCAAACCTATGAGCATTACCATGGCCACCTGTGCATAAATGTTGTTTTCAAGCCCGAAAAGGAATAAGAAGAACAACGAGCCGAATACCCCCACTGGTAATGAAAGAATAACAGGCAAAGGCAGCATGAAGCTCTCGTACTGAGCAGCCAGCAATAAGTACACAAAGATGAGACAGATAATAAAGATGTAAATTACCTGATTGCCGGATAATACCTCTTCGCGCGTCATTCCCGACCATTCGTAGGAGTATCCACGCGGAAGTTTTTCTTTCGCCACTTCTTCAATAGCGCGGATGGCATCACCACTACTGTAGCCGTCGGCAGACTCGCCGTTTAACATCGCTGAAAAATACATATTGTAACGAGTGAGCTGTTCAGGGCCGTAAATGCGTTCAATACGGCTGAAAATGGAGTAGGGTACCATTTCACCATTTTTATTCTTGATACGTAACTTCATGATATCATCAGGCTGGGCGCGATACTTCGGGTCGGCCTGAATCATTACTTTGTACATCTGCCCATAGAGAATGAAGTTGGTAGCATAAAAACTACCAATGAGCGACTGCAGATTGCTCATGGCGTTATCCACCGAAATGCCCTTTTTGGCTGCCATATCCTGATCAATATGAATAAGATACTGCGGGAAATTAGGGTTGAAGCTGGAGAACACTTCTTTTATCTCAGGCCGTTTACGGAGCTCTTCCATAAAGGATTCTGTTACTTCTGCTGTTCTTTGCAGGTTACCTGTACCGGTTTTATCTAGCAGGCGCATTTCAAAACCACTGGCATTACCAAAACCTGGCACAGCAGGAGGCGGAAAGAACTGAATCTCGGCACCTTTAATATGCTTGGTTTTTTCTACCAGTTGCGCAATGATATCGTCAGCAGTAGCTTTTCTTTCGCTCCAGGATTTCAGGTTGATGGTACTCATACCGAACGACGCACCTACACCGTCGGTCATCATACTAAAGCCAGAAAGGCTTGAGATGGATTCCACCTCCGGAAGTTTCTGCGCAATGCGGTCTATTTCATTCATTACTTCTTCGGTGCGCTCAAGCGTAGCCCCTGCCGGCGTAGTTACGTTTACATAAACGGTGCCTTGGTCTTCGGTAGGTATAAAGCTGGTAGGCAACACCTTGCCAACGCCCCAGGTGGCCACACAAAAGGCACCCAGAACAAGCACGGTTACCAGCCTGCGGTTAGCAATAAGGCCGAGAAGTGTTTTGTATTTGTCAGATAGTTTATCGTAGCTCCGGTTGAAGCCATCAAAGAAACGCGTCAGTAGATTGCTTTTTTTCTTTTCAAGATGTGGGTTTTTCAGCATCAATGCACATAGTGCAGGGGTAAGCGTAAGCGCATTTACACCCGAAATAACAATGGAAATAGCCATTGTGACCGAGAACTGCCTGTAAAATACACCTACAGGGCCGGAAAGAAAGGCCACCGGCACAAACACGGCCGACATAACCAATGTAATGGCAATGATGGCACTGCTGATTTCACCCATCGACTCAATGGTGGCTTCTTTGGGGCCAATATGTTTTTCTTCCATTTTGGCATGCACGCCTTCTACCACTACAATGGCGTTGTCTACTACAATACCAATGGCCAGCACCAATGCAAACAGGGTAAGCAGGTTAATAGAGAAGCCAAACAATTGCATAAAAGCAAAAGTACCTACCAGAGAAACAGGAACCGCCAGTACCGGAATAAGGGTAGAGCGGAAGTCTTGCAGGAACAGGAAAACGACAATGGCTACCAGAATAAAAGCCTCAATCAGGGTTTTGATTACTTCATGAATTGATGCATCAAGAAAGCGAGAAACATCATAACTGATGGTGTAGGTCATGCCCGGCGGGAATGTTGTTTCTTTCAGGAATTCGAGACGGGATTTTATATTGGCAATTACCTCACTGGCATTTGAGCCCGGTCTCTGTTTTAAAACAATGGCGGCTGATGGTTTGCCGTTTTCCTTTGAAAGCACGTCGTAATCTAACGAACCAAATTCTAAGTCTGCCACGTCTTTCAGGCGAAGCAGTTCACCGTTCTCGGAAGCCTTAATCACAATATTTTCATATTGTTCTTTTTTGGTCATCTTACCTGTGTAGCGCAATACATATTGTAATGATTGCGACTGGCGACCGGAACTCTCACCTATTTTACCGGGGGCTGCTTCAACATTCTGCTCTTTTAGCGCCTTGATGATGTCTTCGGCCGAAATCTCATAGGCATCCATGCGGGCGGGTTTCAGCCAGACACGCATGGCGTATTCGCGCGAGCCCATGATATCAACAAAACCTACACCGTCAATTCGTTTAAGTTCGGCCAAAACGTTTATATCGGCAAAGTTATAAATGAATTTTTCGTCCAGAGAGGTGTCAGAACTAATCAGGTTGATGTACATCAACATACTGTTTACTTCTTTTTCTGTTGATACCCCGGCTTTAATTACCTCTTCGGGTAATTCGTCCAATACGGTTGTAACGCGGTTCTGTACGTTTACGGCTGCCACGTCGGGGTCGGTACCTACTTCAAAATATACCTGTATGATGCTGGTTCCGTCGTTACCAGACATGGAGGTCATGTAGGTCATACCCGGCACCCCGTTAATGGCTCTTTCAAGTGGCATTACTACGGCTTTGGCACATACCTCGGCATTAGCGCCGGTGTACTTGGTTATAACTGAAACGGCCGGAGGGGCAATGTCCGGATACTGTGTAATAGGCAGGCCAATCATAGCCAGAACCCCCAGCAATACAATAAATATAGATATAACCAACGACAGAACCGGTCGGTTAATAAAATTTGTAAACATGTTTATCAGGGTTATTTTATGGCATTGTTGGCCACTAGGTCTTTTGATATTTCGTTCATTTCCACAAACTGTGGTTCAACGGTCATACCGTCTTTGATATTCTGGATACCTTCGTAGATAATCTTGTCATCAGGCGACAAACCCGAATCTATGATATAGAAGTGAGGCATCCGGCTGTTGGTTGTAATGGGCTTTATCTTGACCTTATTGCTTTTGTCAATGACATAGACATACATCTTATCCTGAATTTCGAAAGTGGCTTTCTGCGGAATAATCAGTGCTTTTTTGTATTTTCTTAGCAAGCGTACTTTACCGCTGGCACCGTGTTTCAGAATCTTGTCGGGGTTACTGAATCTGGCGCGGAAAGCTATATTGCCCGTGCTTTGTTCTATTTCACCTTCAGTGGTTTCTATTCGTCCTTTAAACGGATGCTCCTCGCCGTTGGCTAGTATGAGGGTTACGTTTTTAGATTGCTCCTGGTCTGCTTTCAGGCCATTGGCATAATTCAGGTATTCTTTTTCAGACACATCAAAGTAGGCAAATACTTCGTCGTTTTTAGAAATACTGGTAAGCAGCGTGCCATCTTCTATCAGGCTTCCTGTTTTGTTCGGAATCCGGTTTACAATTCCACTGAAAGGCGCTTTAACCTGCGTATATGTAAGTTGAATTTTGGCAAAAGTTTCGTTGGCCTGTGCTTCTTCTACTTTGGCTTTGGCCAGTTCAACTTTGTTTTTTGCCATTTCAAGTTCAGTATTCGAAACCACATTTTTTTCTACCAGGTGGCGTACATTCTTTAGTTCCAGTTCTGCGGCTTTTAATTCAGTAATGGTGCTTTTAAGTGCAGCCGATGCCTTGGCGATGTTCTCGTTCAGTTCTGGGTTATTAATGGTAAACAATAGCTGGCCCTGTTTTACATACTTGCCTTCGTCAATATAGATGTGGTCCAGGTATCCTTTTACTCTCGCTCTGATTTCTACGTTCTGAACAGCGTTAATCTCTGCCACGTAGTCAATCGGGAGTGTGGTATCGATGGCAATGGGGGATGTAACCGGAAATTTTTCCGTCTCCTGAGCTTGCTTCTGACCATCGTCTGTGCTGCAGGAAGATGCCAGAATAAGCATCGAGAGTGTAATTGTAAGATTTTTCATAAACATTCTTGGTGATTCATATTATTTAATGTAGCGCGTGTGTTAAATTAAATTTATCGTATACAAATGGCTATTCCTAGAAATTCTTTGAAAGTCAAAGTCTTTTGTTGGAATCGTACAATGATATACATAGCAGTAGCCCGACAAAGACTTTGCCACAAAGAAAAACGGTGTTTTGTGTTGGAAGCTAAAATGTTACTTTTGTTACAACAGCCTCACCAGCAGCTTGTAATGGCTGCGGAAGTATGTAGCTACGGTAAGTTCAGGCGAACAAATCTGATTGTTCGGGAGGGGGAGTGTTCAGGCCCAGGTACACTTCATGTACAAGGGAGGCGGAAAAGGCAGCTTCCTTACCAGGTTTGTGTTCAGCAACCACAGGATTGAAAAATCCGGAGCTGATGTATTCATCGGCGTCTTCCAAACCATAAAAGTTGGTTTCAAAAGAACAACTATCTTCAATGCTAATATCCAGACACAGCTCTGATTCATTTGTTGTGAGTTCATAGATACGGAAGGCATCACTTACGAACTGTCTGCAAATAAATAAGAACATCAGCAGTAATAAAAAATGTACGTATGTAGTAGTTTTTTTCTTAAATACCGGCCTCATGTCTTTCACCAGAAAAAGGATATCTGTTGCAAATATAGATATTAACAACTAATGCACTGCCGGGGTTTCAAAAAACTGCTAAATTTCTCTATAAACGACTTGATTTAATCGACCAAACGAAAGAAGTGCATCTATTAGGAATAGATTATTGGCAATCAAAAAAAAAAAGGGTATCAGAAGGAATGCCCCTCTGATACCCTCAAAGATTGAACCTGCCGGAAATGCCTAGTAGAGTTTTTCGTAATACTCGGTTGCCATGCGGTCTGAGTCAAAAAAGGCATTTACGTCTTGCATACTTTGCCATACCATTTGCTGCCATTCAGCTGGTTTGTCATAATACATTGGTAAAATATGCTGCTCAAGTGCATCAAACAAGTTTTTGATATCCTGTGTATCTCTGTCCTGCTCGGGGTACCCCGGGGCAACAGGAACAACAAAAGAATTCTGTTTGGTAGCAAATTCGCAAATCCAACCGTCGAAGGTAGACAAATTAAGCGCTCCGTTCATGGCGGCGGTCATACCGCTTGTACCCGATGCTTCGCGCGTTACCACAGGCGTATTGAGCCACACATCAGCCCCGTCTTTTAGGGTCTTTGATAATGCCAGCTCGTAACCCGTCAGCACAGCCATGTTTGGGAAAAGATGACTTAAATAATACAGATGATTAAATGTATTGATGGCGCCTTCGTCAAAGGGGTAAGGTTTGCCCGCCCATATAAACTGAATCGGGTATCGTGGGTTTTTCATCAGTCTTTCAAAACGCTCGCGGTCTCTGGTCAACAAATCAGGGCGTTTGTATCCGGCAAAGCGCCTTGTCCATACAATAGTGAGTACTTCGGGCTTGAAAAGTTTGCCACACTGGTCGGCCACGGTTTTAAACAAGCTGTTCTTCAGCTCTTTTTTTCGGTCTGCTATTGTTTTTGTATCGGCCTTTTTTCTGGCTTTTTCAAGCGTTTTATCGGCCCAGTAAAGGTTATTCTGGGCATTGGTTATATGGGTTATTTCGCAAACCCCTGCGTAGCCTTTCCACATCGTTCGCGACACTTCGCCATGAAGTTTTGACACCCCGTTGGCTTTTTTGCTGAACCGGAGCGCTACCAGTGAATGATTGAAAATGTTATCTTTTATGCCCGTAATTTTTCTGACTTCGTTGGTGGGTATGCCGTTAAAAAAGCTCATGCTTTCAAGCAGGTAGATGTCGTGCTTTTCATTACCAGCTTCTTCGGGTGTATGCGTGGTAAACACCAGTCTTTTTTTTACCTCTGCGGCATTGCCCAGTTTTTTATACAAATGAAAAATGCCCGAAACGGCGTGGGCCTCGTTAAAATGATAAGTTTCTGGCTCATAATTGAGTTCGTCCAGCAATTTCATACCTCCCAGGCCTAATATCATACATTGCGCAATCTTTGTATTGGCGTCGGCGTCATATAATCTGTATGAAATGGCTCTCGCCCAGGTGTCATTACCGTCAGTATCGCTGGTAAGGAAGAACATGGGTACCGTGCCGAAAGTTTGAGGCGGCAGAAAATAGGCTGCTATCCAGACAGGGCGATTCTGAATAGTTATCTGAAAACGGATGCCTGTATCTTTAATGAAACTATATATTTTTTCGCGGAATTGCACCGCCATGCTGTTATCAGTATTCCGCCCCTGGTCGTAATAACCATACTTCCACAAGATGCCTATGCCTATCAGGTTTTGTTTTAGCTGAAACGCACTGCGCATGTGAGAACCCGCCAGAAACCCAAGCCCACCCGAATAGGTTTTCAGTGCCTGGTCTATGGCAAATTCCATACAGAAATAAACAGCAGATTTTTTGAATTGAGGTGCAAAAGTATAAGGATGAGCCAATTGCTCAGGAAGGTTTTTCATACTTACTCAGGTGTTTGTTCGGCAAATATTACCAACAATTACATTTTTAAATTTCAATCAATTAAAAAAATTATACCAGCCCTTTACCATCTCACTTGTCCGTTGCCGGTTATTACCCATTTTTCGGTTACCAGTTTTTCTAAAGCAAATGGCCCTCGCGCATGGAGTTTTTGCGTAGAGATACCAATCTCGGCGCCTAAACCAAACTGCCCGCCATCCGTAAAACGGGTAGAAGCGTTATGATACACAGCAGCGGCATCTACCTCTGCCAAAAACTGATTGGCCAGTGCCTGGTTTTCTGTCAGGATAGCCTCCGAATGCCTTGATGAATGCTTTTGGATATGCGCCAGAGCTTCGTCAATGCCTTTTACGGTTTTAATAGAAATTTTATAATCAAGCCACTCTCTGCCAAAATCTTCGGCTCTTGCCTCATGCAGGTTGGTATAACCTGCCTCTTTAAGTACTGCAAATGCGGGGGCATCGGCATATACTTCTACGTTCCACTGCTTTAAGTCTTCTATCAGTAAAGGTAGAAAATCACCAAGAATGTGCTCGTCAATAATGGCACAATCAAGCGAATTGCAAACAGACGGGCGCGATACCCTGGCATTGATTATTATGTTTTTGGCTTTCCCCAAATCGGCTGTTTTTTCTACATAAGTGTGTACCACACCAGCGCCGGTTTCAATGGTGGGAATCAGCGAGTTCTGGCGTACAAACTGAATGAGGGAGTCTGAACCCCGCGGAATAATAATATCTACAAAACGGGTGGCTTTGAGCAGTTCTTCAGTAAACTTACGGTCAACGGGTAGCAGCAATACCACCTCTCTGGCTAAGCCTGCTTCTTCAAGTGCCTGATGTATAAGGCTAACCAGGCATTGGTTAGAAAAACTGGCTTCTTTGCCGCCTTTCAGCATGCAGGCATTGCCCGACCGCAGACAAAGTGCGGCAACATCAACAGTAACATTAGGCCTTGACTCATAAATAACGCCTACCACACCCATCGGTACTGCTATTTTTTTAATATTCAGGCCGTTTTCCAGCTTTTTATTAAGCATAACTTCACCAGTGGGGTCGGGTAAAAGAGCTACCTCCCTTAAAGAATCGGCAAGGCCCTGAATACGGCTTTCGTTCAGCAGAAGGCGGTCATACTTGGGGTCTGATTTATCCATCAGGTCAAGGTCTTTTTTGTTTTCTGCCATAATGAGCTCTTTCGACTGCTCAATGCCATTGGCCAGGCTGTTCAGTAGTTGTGCTTTCTGTATTGCTGGTAAATTTCTGATACCTGCCGATGCCTGTTGTGTAGCCTGAAGAAGTGGAAGAATGCTGTTCATAAATTTCGCCCCAATGTATTGCCTTGATTCTAATTTTTCGTAAAATTACATCGCAATAATTACAAACGAAAGTATAAATACTCACAAGTAACATGCTTATTGAAAAAGACATTAACAAAATAACACAACGCGGGGCAAGCCTTGAAACCATTCAGCAACAGATAGAAAATTTCAAGAAGGGGTTTCCGTATCTGAATGTAATTAAAGCAGCCACAATTGGTGATGGCATTATCTCTCTTTCTGACTCTGAGGCCGATAAATATGCCGGTTACTTTGATTCTAGAGCCAATGATTTGAAATTATTGAAGTTTGTGCCGGCATCTGGTGCGGCTACCCGTATGTTTAAATCTTTGTTTTCGGCCAAAGATGAGGGCAAGATGGATAAATCAGTAAATGAGTTTCTGGAACGCCTGAAAGATTTTGCTTTTTATGACAAGCTGATTGAAACCATTGGGGAGGCATCGGCCGATTATAAAACGGTGCTGGAGCATTTACTGACTAGCAAAGGACTTGATTATGGTAATTTGCCGAAGGGCCTTTTGCATTTTCATGGTTATGGACAAGCCGCACGCACCCCGGTAGAAGAGCATCTGGTTGAAGGTGCCAGATATGCCAACAGTAACAAAGAAGTGAGGCTCCATTTTACAGTTTCGCCAGAACACAGAAAAAAATTTGTTGAGCTGATTGACGCTGTACTGCCAAAATATGAAGCAGAACATGGTGTAAAATATAGCATCAGTTTCTCTGAGCAAAAACCGTCAACTGATACCATTGCCGTAAATTTGGATAATACGCCTTTTCGCACGGCAGATGATGAGTTGTTGTTCAGACCTGCCGGGCATGGCGCATTACTTGAAAACCTGAATGAACAGGAAGCCGACATTATCTTCATCAAGAACGTTGACAATGTGGTGCCTGACCGTCTTAAAAAAGAAACTATTCTCTATAAAAAAGCTTTGGCGGGTGTGTTACTGGAGTATCAGGATAAGATTTTCGGGTATCTTGAGAAACTATATAACGAAGAAATAAACGAAGCCCTTCTAGCCGAAATACTGGACTTTCTTGAAACTAAACTTTGTACGCTACCTCCGGAAGGCTTCGGAGCGTATTCGTTTGATGCCAAGGCCGATTACTGTAAACGTAAACTGAATAGGCCGATACGCCTTTGTGGTATGGTGAAAAACGTTGGCGAGCCAGGGGGTGGGCCTTTCTGGGCAAAAGACCCCGACAACTCTGTGTCATTACAGGTTGTGGAATCGGCGCAGATTGATCTGGATAACCCTGAACAGAAAGAGATTTTTCAGAAAGCCACACACTTTAACCCGGTGGATCTGGTATGCTCGGTAAAAGATTATAAAGGCAATAAATTTAACCTGTTGCATTTCCGCGACCCGCAAACCGGCTTTATTACCCAGAAGTCGCAGAGTGGTAAAGACCTGAAGGCGCAAGAATTGCCTGGCTTATGGAATGGTGCGATGTCTGACTGGAACACGCTTTTTGTTGAGGTACCTCTCATTACTTTTAACCCGGTTAAAACGGTAAACGACTTGTTAAGAAACGAGCACCAACCAGCCTGACACATGAACTCTATCACGATAGATTCTCCAACCGGCATCAGGCAGGGCGAAGAAATTGATTTGAAGAAACTCAATGATTTTTTAAGCGGGGTGTTGCCGGATTTTGAACCGGTTGTAGAAATAGCGCAGTTTCCGGGAGGGTACTCAAACCTTACTTACCTGTTAAAAACGTCAGGTATGGATTATGTTTTACGCAGACCCCCTTTTGGGGCAAAAGATATAAAAGGCGGCCACGATATGGGCCGGGAGTTTAAGATTCTGACTGCTTTGCAAAATAGCGGGTACAAAAAAATACCCCGGCCTGTTGTTTTCACAGAAGAAGAAAGCATAATGGGTTGCCCTTTTTATATCATGCAGCGCGTTGAAGGGGTGATTCTGAGAGCTAAAGATGCACCAAAACTGATAAACACCCTTGCGCCTGCGCTGATGCGTAAAATGTCTGAAGCTTTATGCAATAACTTGGTAAATTTACATGCCATAGATATTGAGGCACAGCAAGAGGGGTATCCGGCGCTGATAAGCATTGGCAAGCCTGAAGGTTATATTCAAAGGCAGGTTGATGGTTGGTATAAGCGTTATCTGGTGTCTCAAACGGATGAGATTCCGGCCATGGATAATCTGGCAGCATGGCTGAAAGCTAATATGCCAACGGAAGGGAAACCTACTTTGATACACAATGACTACAAGTATGATAACCTGGTGCTGAATGCTCAGGACTGGGCCGATATACTGGCTGTGCTGGACTGGGAAATGACAACTGTAGGCGACCCTCGGATGGATTTAGGCACCACGCTGTCTTACTGGGCTGAGGCCGCCGATGGTATGTTTGAGAAAGGCTTTAATTTGTCATGGTTGCCGGGTAATATGACCCGCCAGGAGTTTGCAGACCGCTACGCTGAAAAAAGTGGAAGAGATGTATCTAATATTCTGTACTTCTACGTATTTGGGCTTTTCAAAAACGCAGTGGTGATTCAGCAGATATATGGCCGCTATAAAAAAGGGCTTACCAAAGATGAGCGCTTTGCCGACCTTATTTTTGGTGTAAAGGCTTTGTCAAATAAAGGTACAGTATCGGTAGATAAAGGCAAGATGCTGTAAGAACGGTATTATGATTAGGCAAAAAAGGCTACCTGATTTCAGGTAGCCTTTTTGCTTTTATTTGTATTGCTCAATAATTCTGAATAATGCCTTCTGGGTATTCAGGTTCGGGAAAAAATCATAAACCTGAGCGTGGGCGTCATAATTAAGAGTAAGGCCGGTTTCCAGATAATGATAGGCTTCGTTGAAGTTGCCGTCAAGAATGAGATAAACTGCCGCCCTGTAAAACAAATCGGCATCGTCGGGTATTTCATTGATACCATCATAAATAATTTCAAATGCCCTGCTGTATTCGTTCTGTTCAAAAAACAATAAAGACCAGCTTAGCCAGGTGTCTATGTTTTTTGGGTCTAGTTCTATGGCATGAGTGTAGGCTTCGTTGCTTGATACTAAGTTCCCCATTTTTGCCTCGGTGTCTGCCAATAGTAACCAATAATCGGCATTAATTTCGTTCAGCTTAATGGCTTTTCGGGTAAAATGATAACTCTCATACCAGCGCCCTAATTCATACAGTGCTGAACCCAGACCAAACCAGGCTTCGTCCCAGTTTTCATCCAGATTTATTGCCTCGTTATAATACTTGTATGCTTCATCGAACTGCTCCAGTTTTTCGCAGGCAATGCCCAGGTGCGTATAAACTTCAGCTGTAGGTTTTTCATATTTAAGTACTTTCAGATAACACTCTTTGGCATCAATATGGTTTTCCATATTAATGTAGGTGTAGGCAAGATTAAACCAGCCTGATGCAAATTTTTCGTTAATTGTAACCGAGTAGTCATAGGCATAGGCTGCATCTGAATGATTATTGAGCCTGCCGTATACCATACCCAATGCAAACCATGCCAGGTAAGAATAGGGGTTGTTATCGATCAGTTCCTGAAAATAAGCGATGTTTTCTTCCAGTTTTTTGAGTTGTTCAAGACAAAAAACCAGCTCATAGAAAGCTATTTCTTCATTAAACTGATACTTGATTGCTTTTTTATAGAAATGCGCCGCTTCTTCAAATTTCTGCCAGTTCTGGTAGGTCTGCGCAAGCTGAAAATAGACAGATTCCGGCTCTTCTGAAATCAACAGAGCCTCTCTCAGGTACTCTACGGCTTCTTCATAACTACCCATCATATTACAGATTACACCACGCATATAGGTAATTTCGTTGTCTGAGGGGTTGAATGTCGAGGCCCTGTCGAGCACTTCCAGCGCTGCTTCAAACTGCTCGTAATTAGCATGTATCTGGGCCTGGTCTAAAAGAAGATCAAGTGAGTAGGGGTATTGTTCCAAACCCATTGAGCAGGCTTTCATGGCCATTTCCCATTGACCTGCCAGAATATAGTATTCAGATATTTGTTCAAACGTTTCCTCGTCAAAGAAGACCGTTTCTCCGCTTTTGAGCATTCCTTCAAAACGTTCGACAGTCGCTTTTACATCTGCGTCATCGAAGTTTTCGAATCTGTCGCTGAATTCGTGTTGCATGTAAGATTACCCAAAGTTTTTACGGCCCAACCATAGGACGGTAATTTTATAAAAATTTGTTCAGATAAGTCTTAATCATATATAAACGGGCTTTAAAAAAAATAAAAGTGTTTTGATTAAGCTTTTCAATAATGACAAATAGAAAAGAATAATGATTAAATATAATGTTTTTTTGTTAGAAGTCAATAGTCAGGGCCAATTTAATTTCTTTTGGTTTTTGGCCTTCCAGCTAAATTATTGAAAATCAATTTTATTAAATACACTATCGGTTCTTTAATAAAAACACAGTTACCCGCTTTAAGGTTTCGTCAAAATCAGTAAACCTGAAATGCAAGGCGTTTTGTATTTTGGAGTTTTTGTAAACAAATTTCATCTGCGAATTTTTGGCTGTTTCTTTGGTTATCAGCGGAGCTTTACCTGTAAGCATAGAGCGGAAGGCTTCTAAACGCCAGATGATTTCAGTAAGAACCGGAGACACTTTTCTGGTTGGCGGTTTTTTATTAAACAAGCCTGCTACCTTTGTAAAAAAGTCTTTATAACTCACTGTTCCACCGTTCAGAATAAACCTTTCTCCGTCAATGTCAGAGTTAATGAGCTGATAAACAGCTTCTACCACATCATTTACATCAACATAGTTCAGGTTGCCTTCGCTATAGTAACGATGCTCGTCATAAGCATATTTAAACAACTGTGTGCTGCTTTTGCCCCAGTCGCTTTCGCCAAGAATAACCGATGGGTTTACAACTACCACAGGCAGGCCTTCTGCATTAGCGCGCCATACTTCAAGCTCGGCCAGATACTTGGTTTTGGCATAATGTGAATTAATCGGCGATTCTTCCCATTTCTGGTTTTCGTCTATTTCAATTGATGGGGATGTTAGCTTTAACTGCACGTCTGGTTTTCCTAAAGCGGCTATAGAGCTTATGTGGCAAAGTTTTTTTACGCCGTGCATCAGGCAGGTGTTTACTACATTGGCGGTGCCCTCTACGTTTACTTTCAGCATACGGTCTTTGTCTTTGGGCGCATAAGAAACCACCGCCGCGGTGTGCACAACAAAATCTACCTTCTCTAAAGCCTGCTCTAACGATTTAATGTCCAGAATGTCGCCCTCAACAATTTTTATTTTGTCCGCTACTTCTTTCAATGAGCTCAGGTCGCTTTCTGCACGGCATAAAGCCAGTACTTCAAAATCTTCTTGGGCAAATCGTCTGGCTGTTGCACTACCCAGAAGTCCGTTTGCTCCGGTAATAAGTATGCGTTTCATATAGATATCTATTAAACTGGCCTGTATTCTATGTTTTGCAAAGGTAATAGCAAAACTGCTAAAAAAAAGCAGTGAATGGTTTTGGCAAAGGGCATGCAAACAAAAACTCCCTTATTGAACTGTAAGCCAACAAGGGAGTTTTGGGTGCTGTAAACAGAAGATTACGCTTTTGCTTCTTCAGCCGCCGGTGTGGCTTCGGTTACTTCTTCAGCCGCTGGCGCTTTAAAAATTTCAGGTAAATATTTAGAAAGAACGTTATACCAGGTGATGATTTTCTTAACATCAGACGCATAAACGCGCTCGCGATCAAAATCAGGCGCTATTTCTGCAAAAAAATCAAAAAGCTGATTGTTTGAGAAATTCTTGTAGGTTTCTTCAACAGTCTCTCCATGCACTTCTCTGATTTTCAGGAAAATATCAGAAAGTGGTATTGACTTATTGTGGTCTTCGGTATAGATTGAAATATCTTTTAAAACAGAAACCCGTGCATTGGCGCTTGCCATTTCACGTTGTTTTTTGTCATCAAGGGTTTCTACAATTACGCCATTACGGCCTGGCTTTAAAATTTTGTACAATCCGCTTTTTCCCGATATATGGGCAATGTCTCTAAGTAATTCCATTGGATTTTAAGCTTTTTTAAGGCTAAGCCTCAAATTGTTTGAGTAATTGAATAAAGAATTCAGTATTTAGCCGGAGTCAGACAACCAACGGCTAATGCGGCTGCAAAATTATAAATTATTTTTTAAATGCCTGATTTAACTCTTCTATTGCTTTCAATAATTCTTCACGGCCTGTTTTTCTTTCTGACGAGGTTACAAAGTACGGCGGTACCTTGGTCCAGGTCATTAGCATTGTTTTTTTGAATAAATCAATGTTTTGCTCGGCTGTAACTTTGCCTACTTTATCGGCCTTGGTAAATATGATATAGAACGGGATGTCTTTCTCGCCTAGTGCATCAATAAAGTTCAGGTCAACGGTTTGTGGTTCAATTCTGATGTCAATCAGCACAAATACGCACATCAGGTTTTCGCGGTAGGCCAGGTAGTCCCAAATCATTTTATCCCATTTGTCGCGTTCGGCTTTCGGAGCCTTAGCAAAACCATAGCCGGGTAAGTCAACAAGAAACCATGCATTATTAACCATAAAATGGTTGATAAGCTGGGTTTTGCCGGGTGTCTGCGAGGTCTTAGCCAGATTTTTGGTTGCCGTAAGCATATTAATCAATGAAGATTTACCTACATTTGACCGGCCGATAAATGCGTATTCGGGCAGTAAAGGTTTGGGGCTCTTACGGTAGTCGGAGGCACTCTGTACAAATTTGGCTTCTGTTTGCTTCATAACATTTCTCTGTTGGCCAATACAAATTATTGACTTGGGTATCTCATTCTTTTAAACAAAGAAGAGAGAATAAAGCACAAAGGTAGTACTTTTTTCTCTCTTCTTCCGGTTTGTAAGCCTTGCTTTACGGGCAACGGTTACTTTATCTCCATTTCAAATGGTATTCTGGCCTGTAGTTTATCCATGCTTTGTAAGGTTTTTACCTGTTTTGCCAATGGCGCCAGTGTACCCAGATATGCCCTTAGTTTTTCTTCTTCTCTTTCCTTGCCGAATTTCTCCATAAAAGCCTCAATTCCGGTCTTCTGTATCGGGTAGTATTTCACCCGGTAGTCTCCTTCTTTTAATTTTGCTTTTTTAGCTGCAATACTGATGGCAACATCCATCCCTCCTAGAACATCAACCAGACCATTTTCTTTGGCTTGTTTGCCTGTCCAGACCCTTCCACCTGCCAGAGATTTCAGTTTCTCAATGCTCATGTGGCGGCCTTTGGCTGCTTTTGATGTAAACTCTTCGTAGCCGCGGTTAACACTGTTCTGAATCATCATTTTTTCGGCATCGCTCATGGTGCGGGTCGCTGAAGGAAAATCTGAATATTGGTGTGTACCCACGCCGTCAAAAGTAATACCCAGTTTCTGGTTCATCAGGGTTTCAACATTGAAAAGCATACCAAATATACCTATAGACCCGGTTATGGTTGTAGGGCGTGCCACAATGGTATCGCAAGGCATAGCCATATAGTATCCTCCGGAAGCGGCGTAGTCGCCCATTGAGGCAATAACCGGTTTTACTTTTTTGGTCAATTCTATTTCTCTCCACATGATGTCAGACGCCAGCGAACTACCGCCACCCGAGTTGATTCTGATCACGACGGCTTTCACCTTGTTATCTTTACGGGCTTTTTGCAATTCTTTAATGATTTTGTCTGAACCTATAGAGCCATCTTCGCCTTCTCCGGTTACAATATCTCCTTCTCCTACAATTACGGCTATTCTGTTTGACAGGCTTCCTTCCTTAACAAACTTCTCGGCTTTCAGATATTTATGAATACTGATGTAAGATATTTTCTTATCATTTTCTTCTCCGGCAGCTTTTCTCAATGCCTGTTCAAATTCGTCCCAGTAGCCTGTGTTGGTTATTAGTTTGTATTTTACGGCATCAGACGGTTCCTGAATCAATGCGTTGTTAAGAATATTGTTCAGTTCTTCCATTGGGATTTTTCTCGATTCCGAGATGTCTCCATAGAAGCGCGCGGCTATGTCGTTTATAAAAGATTGTGTCTGCTCGCGGTTGGCATCACTCATATTGGTTCTGATGAAAGGCTCAACGGCACTTTTATACTCACCAACTCTGAAAATCTCGGGCTTCACGCCTATTTTTTCAAAAAGGCCTTTCATAAAAGTATATTTGGCACTTAGTCCGTTAAAATCCAGGCCGCCACTTGGGTTAAGGTAGCTTTTGTCGGCCACGCTTGATAAATAGACAGCGCCCTCAGACATCACTTCGGCATAAGAGTAAATAAACTTTCCTGATTTCCGAAAGTCAATCAAATACCCTCTTATTTCCTCAAGCGTAGCAAAGCCGGCTGTAGGGTACTCTGCATGCAGGTATATGCCCTTGATGTTCGGGTCTAGTTTGGCGTTTGCAATAGCTTCTTTTATTTGAGGTAAACCTATCTGCCCGGGGCCTCTGCCACCTGAAAGAAGCTCGGTGAAGGGGTCCTCCTGAGGTGTGTTCTCGCGGATTATCTGATTAAGGTCTAATTTTAGAACGGAGTTTTTTGATACAAATGTTTTTTCGTCAGAACTTGACATCAATGAGCCAATGCCCACCAGAATAAAGAAACAAACTACAAAAAACAAAAGCAGCCCAACGATTGTCGCAAAGACGTATTTCAGGAATTGTAACATAATTTTTTAAAACGGTATAGTTAATTTAGTGTTTTCATGTATCAGCATTACTTTTTCAAAACTTCAGGATGGCTGTTTAGTTGCGGTATTGCTCCGGATGGTTTTTCAAAAATAATTATTAATTGCAAAAATATATGTTGCCACATTAATAAGTACAGATATTTTGATAAATGGCAGAAGTATGAGCTAAGAGGAAATTTGAAAGGATAAAAAAAGGCACCTGTAAAACTCAGTTGACAGGTGCCGGATTTTTAGTTAGTGGCAACGGTGTTTGCCATCGGCAGAAACTGCCTGATGGCTCCTATGCCACCCTCAACATTTATGACGTTATCGAAACCCCTTGATTTTAAGATTGAACTGGCAATCATAGACCGGTAACCACCTGCGCAGTGTATGTAGTTGGTCTGGTCTTTAGAAAACTCGGCCATGTTTTCGCTGATGTAAGCCAGCGGAACATTCATGGCACCGGCTACAAACCCGGTCTCAAACTCAGTAGCCTTGCGTACATCTTTTACCAGCGTATTACCTTTTTTATATTCTTCGGCAAATTGCTCTGCCGAAATAGAAACAATATTATCAGTTTCTTTGCCTGCTGCCTGCCAGGCTTCTATGCCGCCCTTCAGGTAGCCTATAATGTTATCATAACCAACTCTTGATAAGCGCGTAATTACTTCTTGCTCGGTGCCGTCGTTGGCTAAAAAAAGTATCGGCTGATTAATGTCGGTTATCAGCGTGCCAACCCAGGGGGCAAAGTCGCCTTTCAGGCCAATATTGATACTGTTGGGTACAAAGGCATCTTTAAAGTACTCAGGCTGGCGGGTGTCTATAATTACCGCACCGGTTTCGTTGGCTGCTGCCTCAAAAGCCGCTGGCGACAATGGTTGCATGCCGGTCTGCATTACGGCTTCCAGGCTTGCTGAGCCTGCTTTGTTTAGCTGTACATTTTTAGGGAAATAATAAGGAGGAGGCGTTAAACCATCTGTTACGGCATTGATGAACGCTTTTTTGGTTTGTTGCTGCAAAGCGTAGTTTACCTGTTTCTGATTACCGAGGGTGTCGTAGGTTTCTTTGCTCATGTTTTTGCCGCATGCCGAGCCCGCCCCGTGTGCCGGATACACTATCAGGTGGTTGGGCAGGGGCATAATCTTTTCACGCAGCGAATCATATAAATAACCTGCCAGGTCTTCTACCGTCAGGTCCGACTTCTGAGCCAGGTCTGGTCTGCCTACGTCGCCTATAAAAAGGGTATCGCCGGTAAAAATGCAGTATTCTTTTCCTTGTTCGTCAAACAACAGATAACAGGAAGACTCCATGGTGTGCCCCGGTGTATGCAGCACTTTTATTTTTATTCTGCCCAATTGAAACGTTTGTCCGTCGGTGGCAATGATACTTTCAAAAGCAGGATTGGCATTGGGGCCATAAATAATGGGCGCCTGTGTTTTTTGCGAAAGCTCCAGATGCCCGGATACGAAATCGGCATGAAAATGGGTTTCAAATATGTATTTTATGGTGGCTCCGTCTTTACGGGCTTTGTTGAGGTAGGTGTTTACTTCGCGCAGCGGGTCTATAATGGCAGCTTCTCCGTCTGATTCAATATAATAGGCACCCTGAGCCAGGCAGCCCGTATAGATTTGTTCGACTTTCATGCTTTTGTTGATGTGTTCTGTTTGCTTTTGTCAACGTGAATTTATAAAAAATTGTTCATCTGCCATTCATCAGGTGCCGAATCAACAAGATACTTCAGTAGCCCGGGCAAAAAAAACCAACCCCGCGCAAAGCGCAGGGCCAGCCAAAACTATTGATTAATGATTGAGATGGCAATCGGCTAAACCATTTTGCCAAGCACGTCGGCAATTTTGCGGTCGTTGGATAAACGAGGGACTTTATTCTGCCCACCCAGTTTACCTTGAGAACGCATAAAGGTAATAAAGGCGTCGCGTTGCAGCGGTGTAATAACCAGGCGCTGAAGAATGCTTCCGGTTATGAGGTCGTCGTAATAAACGTTCAGTTCGGTCATTCGTTTGTCGAGGTCTTCGGCAAACTGAGCTATGTTTTTTGGCGGTGTGGCAAATTCAATAAGCCATTCATGGTAGGGCAAACCTTCTGCCGGGCTTACCATTGGCGCCACTGTAAACTCAATCAGTTCTACTTCCGGATGGCGTTCGCAAGCAAACTTCATAGCTTTTTCTACTTCTTCCCCAATCACGTGTTCGCCAAAGGCTGAAATAAAATGCTTGATACGGCCAGATACTATTACTCTGTAAGGGTTCAGGGATACGAACTTCACGGTGTCGCCGATAGAGTAACCCCATAAACCTGCATTATTGTTTATTACCAGCGCATAGTTTTTACCCAGTTCTACCTGCTCAATGCTCAGGCGGGTTGGTTTTTCGTTGAAATATTCGTCAATAGGTATAAATTCATAGAAAATGCCAGTGTCTAACAGCAGCAGCATACCAGGGTCACCCTGTTTATCCTGATAGGCAAAGAATCCCTCAGAAGCCGGAAAAAGCTCTACCGAATCAATTTTTTTGCCGATAGACTCATACAGTTTAGCGCGGTAGGGTTCAAAATTAACACCGCCATAAACGAACAATTCAAAATTAGGGAACACATCTTTTATCTTTTTACCCGTGCGAGCCTGAATGCGGTCGAAGTACATCTGTACCCAGGGCGGAATACCCGATATGAGGCTCATGGGCTGATTGATGGTTTCATCAATTATTTTCTCCAGTTTTTCTTCCCAGTCTTCAATGCAATTGGTTTCAAAAGACGGCATCCGGTTGCTTTGCAGATAAGCAGGTACGTGATGGGTAGAGATTCCGGACAGCCTGCCGATATGTATACCGTTTTTTTCTTTCAGCTCCGGGCTACCTGATAAAAAAATAAGTTTGTGGTCCAGAAACTGCGATTTGCCTGTCTCATGAATATAATTGAGCAAAGCGTTTTTGGTCGAGTTAATATGATTATGGATAGATTCTTTTGAAATGGGGATAAACTTGGTGCCAGAGGTAGTACCAGAGGTTTTAGCGAAATAGAGCGGTTTACCCGGCCAGAGAACATCTTCACGGCCGTCGAGAATCTGACTGATATAATCTTTTATGTCTTCATAGTCTCTTACAGCAACCGCCTGCTTGAAATCGTCATAAGACCTGATATCCTTAAAATAATGGTCTTTGCCAAAGGCTGTATCGGTTGCTTTTTCAACCAGCGTTTTTCTCCATCCGGCCTGCACTTCTGCCGAACGGGCCATCCATTTTTTTTGCTTGGCAACAACATAAGCTGCCAGCGGTTTGCTTAAAATTGACCGTATTCCCATAATATGGCAAATATAGGAGTTTAGAATAAATATTGTTTACAGGTCGTTATTAGTTTGGTAAGTTTTAATACTGCATCGCTTGCAAAACATAAAAAAGGAGGTAAAAGCGCCTTAGAAACGATTAAACGGCGCCATGCCAACATACTACGAAAATTAAGGGCCTAAACTTAAGGAAAATAAAAAAACGGCGGGTTTCTATGCCCTGCAAAGTATTTATATTATTCGGCCAATTAAAAAGTAAAAAATTTATTTTTCACAGAAGTTTGCAAATAATAATTGTAAATTTGCGGGCAAATTTAAAAAACTTATTAACTCATAAAGCTCAATATGGCTGGATTGTTTAATTTTCTCACGAGTGACATCGCGATTGATCTGGGTACGGCAAATACCCTTATTATCTACAAAGACCAGATAGTTGTAGATGAACCCTCAATTATTGCTTTAGACAAGATTACCGGAAAAGTGTTGGCCATTGGTCATAAAGCAATGCAAATGCATGAAAAAACGAACGAAAATATAAAAACTATCCGTCCGTTAAAAGATGGTGTAATTGCTGACTTTACCGCCGCCGAATTGATGATTCGGGGAATGATAAAAATGATTGAAACCGGTCGTAACTGGTTTTTTTCGCCGTCGCACCGCATGGTGGTTTGTATTCCGTCAGGCATTACAGAGGTTGAAAAACGTGCGGTAAAAGATTCATGCGAGCACGCCGGAGCCAAAGAGGTTTACATGGTGCACGAACCCATTGCAGCAGCTATTGGTATTGGCATTGATATTGAACAACCCAATGGCTCAATGATTGCCGATATTGGTGGTGGTACTACCGAAATTGCAGTTATAGCGCTTTCGGGTATTGTGTGTGAGGCGTCTATCCGTATTGCAGGTGATTTATTTACGAGAGATATTGTTGATTACATGCGCCGCGAGCATAACCTGTTGATTGGTGAGCGTTCGGCAGAATTTATTAAGATTCAGGTAGGAGCTGCTTTGCCAGACCTGGATAATCCGCCGGCTGATATTGAAATCCGTGGCCGTGACCTGATGACGGGTATTCCGAAAGAAATTAAAGTAACTTACAGCGAGATTGCCTACGCCCTTGACAAATCAATTTCTAAAATTGAAGAGGCTATCATGCGTGCATTGGAGATGTCTCCGCCAGAGCTTTCTGCCGATATTTACGAAAACGGCATCTATCTTACCGGTGGTGGCGCCTTGTTGCATGGTTTAGACAAGCGTCTGGCTATAAAAACAAAATTACCTATCCATGTGGCTGACGACCCGCTTCGTGCTGTGGTGCGCGGTACCGGAGAAGTGTTGAAAAATATTGAAAAATACAGAGCCGTTATTGTTCAGTAGATTTAGTAATCTTCAAACTATAAGCTACGGGTTGAATTACTCGTAGCTTATAGTTTTAATTTATAAAGACTTATGTCGCAACTCTTCCGTCTGATATATCGGATACGAAATTTCCTGTTGTTTGTGATTTTAGAATTGCTGAGTTTCTGGCTGATAGTGAAAAACGATTATTACTGGGATGTCTCATTCTTTAATACCTCAAACTACTACGCTGCCAAAACCCTGGAGGTATCAAACTATGTGAAGAGTTATATGAACCTCGGTAATGTAAACGAGCAGCTGGTAACCGAAAATGCCGAGCTGAAGCGCGCCATGATTGCCATGCAGGAATTAAAAGGCCGCGAGGGAGACTATTACAAGGTTGATTCGGCCTATGCTACCCGGTTTGAATTTAAGGTTGCCAAGGTTGTTAATAATACGGTTAACTTGTCTAAGAACTATCTTACTATTAACAAGGGCAAGCTAGACGGCATTGAACCCGGTATGGGCGTTATTTGTCCGCAAGGTGTGGTTGGGCAGGTTATGCAATGTTCAGACCACTTCTCGCGTGTGTATTCCATTCTGCATTCAGAATTTAATGTTTCAAGCGAGGTAAGAAGCGAAGCCCTGCGCGCCAAAAACGAAAAAGCATTAGGTATTGCCAAATGGGAAGGGCTGGACCCACGGTCTATTGAGCTGACGACTATCGGGCGATTCAAGCCTATCAAGAAAGGTGACTCCGTGATGACATCTGAACAGAACGTGATTTTCCCTTCAGGAACCATGGTAGGTAGAATCAGCAAAATAGGCACCAAGCAGGATGAAGCATTTTTTGATATTGAGGTAGAGCTGGCAACTGATTTTCAGAACATATCGTACGTGTATGTAGTGAATAACAAGTTGAAAAAAGAGCAGGAAAAACTCGAAGAATCGACCAGACCCGAAGTTAAAAAATAATATTGCAGACCAGCCATACAGCGGGTACCCGTTGTGCATTGTATCAATTATACGCAAGACTTTAAATGAACTCCCAGACCGTCATAAAGTTAATAGTAACCTTTTTCATTTACCTCATCTTACAGATAGTGGTGCTCCGCAATTTTGTATTTTTTGATGTGGCCTTCTGTTTTGTATATGTTGCCTGTATACTATTGTTGCCTTATGAGATTCCGACCCTCTGGGTTATTCTGATAAGTTTTCTTACCGGTTTGCTGGTTGATATTTTCTATAATACAGCCGGGGTGCATGCAGCTGCAAGTGTGCTGGTAGGGTATAGCCGCGGCAATATTGTTAAGTTTTTGCTTCCAACCAAAGGCATTGATAACGAGATAGTTATCTCATTGAAAGACATGGGAGCAGAACGATTTGTGAGATATATTTTTATACTTACCCTTATACATCACACGGCTCTGTTTTTTATTGAAGCGGGCGGTTTTACGTTTTTTCTTATCACCATTCTCAAGGTAATCAGCAGTGTTGTGTTTACTTCATTTATGATTATTATTCTGCAGTACGTTAGAGGAAACTGACAGGCCATTAAAAACGATTTTTTGAATCGTATAAAAAGTAATTGTAAAACTTATTTATTGGGTTTTAAAAATGCGTTTTCAGCTATATATTCTTGCCATTCTATTTTCTGTTTTCAGTTTTTCTTGTCAACAAAAATCTACTGATGCTTCTTCGTCTGAACCATCTGTAGACAGCGCTACGATCCGAAAGAGAGAAGCACGTATCAGAAAAGACATCAAAGCCGATATAAAAGCCGGGCTGATTGAAGAAGTAATGAAAAAGAAACAGGCTCAGGGCTTTAACGGAACCGTGCTAGTTGCGCAGAAGGGCATTGTAGTGTACCAAAATGCTTATGGCTACGCCAATTTTAAAGACACCGTCCGAAATACCCTGCAATCTAAATTTCAGCTGGCCTCACTATCCAAAACATTTACCGCAGTAGCTGTAATGAAACTGAGCGAGCAAGGCAAACTTGGGCTTGACAACACAGTTAAAGACTATTACCCCGATTTCCCCTATGAGGGTGTAACCATCAGAAGTCTGCTATGCCACCGCTCAGGTTTACCTTATTATCAGTATACTTTTGATAAGGTTGTTAGAGGCGACAAAATTTACCCAACCAACCAGGAAATGATGAAGTGGTTTGCCACTACTAAACCTACCCCGGCAATTTTTAACCTGCCCGATCATTTCTTTAGTTACAACAATACCAATTTTGCCATTTTAGCGGCACTGGTAGAGAAAGTAACAGGTATGGGCTTTGACCAATACATGCGCCAGAATGTTTTTGTGCCGCTGGGCATGAAAGATTCTTTCATTGCTACCTCTAAAAATGACTCGCTCAATATCAACCGTACCTATGGGTACCAGTTCGGGCAAAGGTTACCAAAAGATTATTATGACGATATAACCGGCGACAAAGGCGTGTTTTCAACCGCCGGTGATTTGCTGAAATGGTATAATGCTTTAAGAGATAACAGGATTATATCAAAGGAATCGTTGAAAGAAATGATACTGCCAAGGAGTTTTGAGTATCCGGGTTTGCGCAATTACGGCTACGGATTCAGGCTATGGGTGAATGCCAAACAACAAACCGACTACGTGTACCACACCGGCTGGTGGAAAGGCTACAATACAATTATGTTTTTTGACTTGCGGGAGGATTTCGTAATTATACTGCTGAGCAATCGCTACAATCGTTCGGTGTACAATATAAAAGAGATTGTTGATATTATGAATGAAGGTAAGAAGTCAACAGTAGAAGAAAATATCCTGGATGAATAAGAACTTTTTTATTCAAAGGCAGGTATTATATACACCGGGTAAAACCTAAAAAACAAAATGAAGAGCTATCAGCCCATAGCAGACCACGCTACTGCGTTTATAAAAAAAAACAAATCAACTTCTTCTATCATTTCTTATCTACGGCTTTTTCTGGCCATTGCCGGGTTATACATTCTGTTTGTTATCATTAGAGACGGGTCTTCTGTTGCGCTTGTTACGGGTGCTGTTCTGGTGCTTGCCGGGTTTTTGTTTTTTGTGAACTATCACCAGAAAATTATTGAGCGTATAGAATTTCATGAGTCTATGCTCAAAGTCTGCGAAAAAGAAACAGCGGCTGTAAATGGTGTCTATGACCAGTTTGAAGATGGAAAGGAGTACCACGATAAGTCACATTTTTTTTCGTTCGACCTTGATATATTCGGCAGGCATTCGCTATTTCAGTTACTGAATCGAACCGTTACGCAGTCTGGCAGGGATACGCTGGCCCAACAGTTGAAATTCCCTTTTTTGCAAAGACAAGCCATTGAAGAAAGACAAACTGCCATTGCCGAACTAAGCAATAAAGCAGCTTGGAGGGTTGATTTTCTTGCAACCGGCAACCTGCTTGAAAAAGACGAAAAGAGATACCAGGAGCTGCTTAAATGGCTAAAAACAGAACCCGTTAATTTACTGGGCAGATACAGATTTGTACTTTGGCTGGTGCCGGCCATCAATGCCATTTTATTGGGCTTGTGGTTGTTTGATATAATTACGTTCAGGGTATGGCTGCTTACTTTGATAGCCCAATCAGTTTTTTCTTTTGTGAATCAGAAGAAACTGACCTCACTTTATTTGAATATCAGCAAGAATGCTTCCAATCTGCAGAAATACACAGAGATGTTCAGGTTGATTGAGAATGAGCCATTTTCTGCTACTTTATTGAGTAGCCAACAGGCAGAACTGTCAAAACCTGTGCAGACATCGGTTATTATTCAAAAACTGGCTACAGTATCGGCCTATTTTGCCATCCGTAACAGTGTATTTGCCCCTGTTTTGAATGCTTTGTTTCTGTGGGATTACCAATGTGCGCACCGTTTTGAAAGTTGGAAAGTTCAGTACAACGATTCAATACTGAATGCCTTTACCATACTGCATGAATGGGAAGCGCTGATAAGCATTGCCTGCTTCAACTTTGCCAACGATGGCTACACGGTGCCTCAGATTTCAGACGCCGTGATACTTGATGCCACACAGTTGGGGCATCCGCTGCTAAAAAAGGGCAAAAGCGTAAACAACGATTTCAGCATTAATCAAGAGGAGCAGATATTTATCGTTACCGGAGCCAATATGGCGGGTAAAAGTACTTTTTTACGTTCCATAGGTGCTAATATGATATTGGCTATGGCAGGCGCGAACGTCAGAGCCGAAAGGTTTGTGTTTAAGCCGATGCAGGTTTATACCTGTATGCGCATCTCTGATTCAATAGATGAAGGCGAGTCATATTTCCATGCCGAATTGCTCCGCTTGCAACAGGTTGTAAACCTGCTGGCCTCAGGGCAGGAGTTATTTGTGATTCTGGATGAGTTGCTAAAAGGCACAAATTCAAAAGACAAGTTGCGGGGTTCTGAATTGTTTCTTGAAAAGCTGGTGCAGTATAAAACTGTTTTTGGCATGCTAGCCACACATGACCTTGACCTGACGGCTATGGCTACGCAGTATCCTGAAAAAATAAAGAATATCTGTTTTGAAATAATTATAGAAAACGACAAAATGCGGTTTGATTACAAGTTGAGAGCAGGTGTAACACAAAACATGAATGCCTTGTTTCTGATGAAACAGATGGGCATTGTGTAGTTTATCTTTTGAAACTTTTAAACCAGCTCCATACTTTCATCATAATTACACCAAATACCGCTTCTCTGAAAATCTTGGTCGACATCTTCGAAACTCCTTTGGTGCGGTCGGTAAAAATAATAGGTACTTCAGTGATATTGAATTTATAAAGGAAGGCGTTAAATTTCATTTCAATCTGAAACGCATAACCAACAAATGTTATTTTGTGTAGCGGTATGGTTTGCAGCACTTCACGCCTGTAGCAGATAAACCCGGCGGTAGGGTCCATTATTTTCATACCCGTTACAAATCTTACATATACGCCTGCAAAATAAGACATAAGCACACGGCCGATAGGCCAGTTAACAACGTTTACACCCTTGATATACCTTGAACCCACAGCCACATCAAAACCATCTATTTTGCAGGCTTTATATAACCTTACCAGGTCTTCAGGATTGTGAGAAAAATCAGCATCCATTTCATAGATAAATGCATATTTTTTTTCGATAGCCCATTTAAAACCATGTATATAGGCAGTACCCAGGCCGAGTTTTCCGCTGCGTTCAACCAGATGCAGTTCGTTCGGAAACTCCTTCTGCAACTCTTTCACCTTAAGGCCTGTACCGTCAGGAGAACCATCATCAATTATCAGAATATCAAATGCTTCATCCAGATTGAAAACTTTTCTGATAATGGCTTCAATGTTCTCAATTTCGTTATAAGTGGGTATAATAACCAGGTTGTCTTTAAACATTTACTTTTATTTGTGTTGCGGTTGCTTCAATCTGTTTTTATTTGTTTTTTCTGCTTTCGTTCGTCCAGTATATTCAGGGTTTCGTCATACACTTTCACCATCAGTCCCGGATTCTTCACGTAGAATTTATAGCTGTTTTTATACTTTGCAGTATCTACTTTGTATTTGGCCATTATGCGGCGTTCCAGTTCAACATACGCCACCCGGGTTGAATCATAATCATTAAAAGTGAGCCTGTTTACCTTGGCTTCTGTCAGGTGTACATCTGCCAGAATCTTAGCCATGGTTTCCATGTCAATTACATCTGCCGGTATTTTAGGGTCTGGTATACATGAAGCGAGCGCTGAAATAAGAGCTAAATGTAAGATTATTTTTTTTGTCAGCATTTTCACTTTATCTTCGTTTTCAGATTAAACAACAAATTACGGAAAAAAATAAGAGATTGAGTACGTTAAAGTTTGTTAATCGATTAAAAAGAATGGTAAGTAAATTCTGAAAGACCGGTGGTTGAGGATATCATTTCGAAATTGAATAAGTACGAAATTAAGATACGCAAGGCAGTAGACTCACAAATGCACGGAAACTTCCGGTCGGTATTTAAGGGTTCAGGCCTTGAGTTCAGCGACCTGCGTACCTATCAGTATGGAGATGATGTAAGAGCCATAGACTGGATTACCACCGCCAAAGGCCATGGCGCCTATGTGAAGATTTTTAAGGAAGAAAAAGAGCAGACGGTCTTTTTTATGCTCGATGTGAGCGCGTCGCAGGAGGTAGGAAATAACGGACAGCTGAAGCTGGATACCGCCAAAGAAATATGCGGGGTGTTATCGCTTTCGGCTATTAAAGAGGCAGGGCATGTAGGGCTATATTGTTTTTCTGACCAGAAAGAGCTGTATTTTAAACCATCAAACGGTATGAAACACGGCTACGAAATTATTCTGAGTCTGTTTAAAATGAAGCCGCTTTCGCAGCAGACCGACATAACGTCGGCCATCGGATTCGCACTCAACATTTTAAAGCGCCGGAGCGTTGTTTTTCTGATATCTGATTTTCTGGACAACAATTATGAGCATAACCTGAAAGCCCTTGCCCGTAAACATGACCTGGTGGTGATACACATTTATGACCAGCGGGAAATAAAGCTGCCAAGCCTTGGGATTATCCCGGTTTTAGATAAAGAAAGCAAAAAAACGGTGTGGCTTAATACTTCGTCTCCCAGATTCAAACGGGAAATGAAAGAGATGTTTGAAAATAATCAGGAACGGCTGGAAAAACTCTGCAAACAACATAATGCCAATTATCTGGCCATTGACTCACGCGAAGATTATGTTTCAAAGCTTATACAATTGTTCAGAGTCAGAAAATAACATCATGCGGGGTAATTGTCTGTTTCATGCAAAAGAAATTCGATGGGCTATGCGCATGGTGCTAAGCACACTTTTTTATTTTGTTATGTGTGCAGGAGCAGACCTGTTTGCGCAGAAACCCAAAGGCCGTTTTTTGACGGATAGTGTAGAACTGGGCCGCCCTTTTGACTACGCCCTGAGTTATAAACATGCTCCTGCAGAGGAGGTGTTCTTCCCCGATACCACCTATAATTTCTACCCGTTTGAAATGGTACGGCGCAATTATTTTACAACCAGTACCAATAACAATAAGAGCCTCGATAGCGTAGTGTATACACTGGTTACCTTTGATATCAGCAAAACGCAGAAATTCAGCCTGCCTGTTTATTTATTGGGTAAAAAAGACTGTACGGCTGTTTTTGCGAGCCTTGATTCGGTTTTTCTAAAGGAGATGATCAAATCAGACACCCACGCCCTCTCTCTAAAAACCGACACAACGCTGATGCCCTTGCAGCAGCAGGTTAACTATCCGAAAATTCTGGGATACATCTTGGGTTTGTTGTGCTTTCTGGGTATTATTTATGCCCTTTTTGGTAAGTGGATTGAGAAACAATACAGACTTTTTCTTTTTGGCCGGCGTCATAAAGATTTTGTGAACAGCTACCGGAAAATTGCGCGCGGCACATTAGACAGCGCCAATATTGCCCGTGCATTGGTTATGTGGAAAGAACACCTGGAATGGCTGGAAGACCGGCCTTATACGTCATACACCAGTAAAGAAATTATCAACCGGCTGCCAAGTGAATCGTTAGAGGAGTCGCTGCGGGATGTTGACACAGCAATTTATGGTGGCATACTTTCTACCTATATGCCCTTAGCAATGAACGTTTTGTTAAACACGGCTGTTGAATTATACCGGAAACGCAGAGAAGAACTAATTTTGAAATCATAAATAAGGGTATCTCCGGTTAGGTACTCGCTTATAAAGCACAGCATTTTTAATTATGCAAAATCCTATTTTAATTTTTGGAGCAGGTTCGCTCGGCAAGATTACCCTCGATATTTTCAACCGAAACAATGTATTGGTATATGGTTTTTTAGATGATGACAAAAAGCTTCATAATACCGAAATAGGTGAAATTGTAGTTTTGGGAGATACAGACGATGACGGTTTCCTGAAAATTATTGGCCAGAAAACCGAAGCTTTTGTGGCCATTGGCAACACAAAAGTTAAGAAGAAACTGGTAGAGATACTGAACGAACGCCGCAAAGTAATGCCCGTAAACGCCATTCATGACCGGGCGGTGGTATCAGAAGAAGCCATTATCGGGCATGGTAATCTGGTTATGGCCAATGCAGTTATTAACCCGTTTGCCAAGGTTGGCAACCATTGTATCATTCAATCGGGTGCGGTAATTGATGCTGAAGCTAAAGTAGCCGATTTTGCAAACATTGGCGCAGGCGCTATTATAAACACAAATGTAGATATAGCAGAGGGCGCGTTTATAGGTTCGGGTGCCGTAATTGTTACCGGCATCAGAATAGGCAAAAATGCCCGGGTGGGTGCAGGCTCGGTGGTGGTAGAAAACGTGGCCGACAATGCCACTGTTTTTGGCAACCCTGCACAGAAAATCTAGTTTATCTTAGCATAATTTTTTTCACCGGCTTCTATCGGCACCTTCAGGTGATTTTCACGAGGAGGTATCGGGCAGCTGAAGCCATCACCAAAAGCGCAGTACGGATTATAGGCTTTGTTGAAATCAAGAATGATAACGTCTTTTTCAAGCTGATTCATACGTAAATCTATATATCTGCCGCCGCCGTAAGTATCCTTGCCGTTGGTCTGGTCTTTGAATGGTATAAACAGGTAGTCACGATACTGTTGTATACGTTGTAAATCAGGAGAGCGATAAACGGCAAGGGTATAATTCTTACCATCCAGCCTGAAGGTCAGCTCTCCGAATTTTGTGTACGTTCTGGTTTCGCCCGTAGTAGTCGGTATCTTGAATGGCTTGCCGGCAGCAGTGGCTGTAAACTGGCATTCTACCCTGTATTTCTCGTCAGGTTCGTAAAAGCGCAGATATTGAAAGTCTTCTTTTTTTACCGGCGAAAACTTCGACTTCAGAAATTCTTCCTTGTAATTTTCTCTGAACTCTTCAATTTCCGTTTTAAAATCCTGAGCAAATGTATTCAGCGCAAAAAACATGAATACATAGGCCAATGTGGTAGTTATCCGTATCATAGTTTTACAGTTTTTATGAAACATCTACGGTGTTTTTATTAGTAACAATTGGCCGGGCTGTTGGATTCACCAAACGGGCAATAAAAATACTGATAAATATCATACTTATGGCAAAGTACCCTACATAGGCATAGTTTTCAATATAGCCAGAGACGGTTTTATGAATTATAAAACCGCCTATATTGGCTGCCAGCGCCTGTGCAAGTAACTGCAACGAAGAGTTGATAGCCATAAAGCTACCCCTTTGCTGCGGATTAACCACGTTTGAAATAATAGCCTGTGTAGGAATCAGCCTGCCGTTTGAGAAAACAAAGAAAATACCAGCTACTAATAAAACTGCCCACACCGCGCCTGAAAACATATTGGTGATTAGGTAAATAGGAATCATAGACAGCAACGCAAAAACTACAAATACAGGGTACTTGCCTCTTTTGTCGGCCAGTTTGCCTACCATGGGTGCTGTAAAAATGGTCAGCAGTCCACCAACCAGATAGATAAGAAAGATATTCTGCTGGCTAAAACCTACATTTGCCACCAGCGTAGGAGAAATGTAAGGAATAATACTGAAATGCCCCAGCATGATGGTAGTTGAGAGCCAGAGGGCTTTCATCTGGTTAGGATTATTCCATATATTGGTTATGACGTTCAGCGGATTAGGCCTGGTTTCTCTGCTCCTCAGATGTTTGTCAAGATTGGGTACGAAACGGATAATGAGAAAAATAACCAAAATACCCAGAAACCCCACCACCAGAAATGGTGTGTGCCAGCCAAATTTAGCGGCCAGAAACAAACCTGAGGGTATGCCTACCACAGAGGCAACAGAAAAAGCAGTGGTAATATAACCTACGGCAGTAGCGCGGCGTTCGTAATCAAAGGTATCAGCTACGATAGACATCACCTGGGCGCCGATAAGACCGCCGAAAGTACCAGCAATGATGCGCGCCATAATAAGAAACTGGTGTGTTGGGGCAAAGGCACAGGCAAATGTACCTGCCACAAAGCCGATATAGGCAAAGAGTACTACTTTTTTGCGGTCATAATTATCTACAAAAAAGGCAGCCAGAAAACCCGAAATACCCGCACTGAGCCCATAAGCTGAAACAATGAAACCAAAATGACGGGGAGAAATATTAAAAATCTGCATTAATTGTGGGCCGAGTGGCATCATAATCATGAAGTCCACAATGTGTGTGAAATTAATGCAGGCCAGTATAAAAAGTAGTAGTTTTTCTTTTGAACTCATTTTGAAACATATTCAGGGTCTATTTGTCAACGCAAACAGGCCCTGGCTGGTTCCTTATTTGTTGCTGTTAGCCAATTGGCTATCCATACTGTTTACTGGTATTTTACCTTGCACGCTCCAGGCTCCGTCTACAAAGAACAACTGCCCGGATACAAAGCTTGAATCGTCAGAGGCCAGAAAAACCGCAGGGCCTACCATTTCTTCCGGCTCACCGGTTCTGCCCAAAGGTACCACGCCACCCCAGTTGGTACGGTAGTTGGGGTCTTCTCTCAGGTTTCTATCAACATTAATTGGCCCGGGGCCAAAGGTATTTACTCTGATATTGTATGGTGCCAGTTCTACTGCCATTTGTTCTGCCATGGCATGTATACCACCCTTGCTGGTTGAATAAGTAATGAGGTTTTTAACACTTAACGCCGCACAGATACTTGAAATGTTAATAATACTGCCGCCACCGTTGGCGCGCATAATTTTGGCTGCCTCTATTGAGCAGAACAACGTACCTTTCAGGTTTACGCCCATTACGGTATCAAACACGGTTTCGTCTGTTTCAAAGAAATCACTCCAGCCGGTTATGCCAGCATTGTTTACCAGTACATCCAGCTTGCCGAATTTTTGGGTAATCAGCCCAAACATTTCTCTGATTTCAACCACCTTTGAAATATCCGCATAAATTACTTCAGAACGCCTGCCCATAGCCCGTATTTGGGCAGACACTTCTTCGGCATAAGTGGCGCCTGCTACTTCGTTTATAATTACGTCGGCTCCTTCCCGGGCAAAGCCCAGGGCTATGGCTTCTCCAATACCTCGTCCGGCTCCTGTTATAAGGGTAATTTTATTTTTTAATCGCATGGTTGAATAGAATATGGAAAACCAAATGTAATAAATTTTATAGAGGATGGAGAGGGGAGACCCTTTAAAATTGAAGTGCCTTTTAAAACAAAGAGGCCACCTGAAAAGGCAGCCTCTGAGTAGATAAAAACCAAAGACCTTAGTTAAGAAACTCATAAATACCTGCCACGCCTTGTCCACCGCCTACGCAGGCACTTACCATACCATATTTTTTGTTCTGACGGCGCAGCTCGTTGATAATCTGTACCGATAAGCGGCCACCGGTTGAACCCAGTGCATGGCCTAAAGCAATTGCACCGCCGTTCGGGTTAATTATGTTCAAATCTAAGTCAAGTTCTTTAATAACTGCTAAGGATTGAGCAGCGAAGGCCTCGTTCAGCTCAATGATATCAATATCATTTTGAGTTAAGCCTGCCTGTTTTAAAGCCAACGGGATAGCAGCCACAGGGCCTATACCCATTATGCGTGGCTCAACCCCTGCCGAAGCATAGGCCATCATACGTGCTATGGGTTTAAGCCCTAAGTCGTTTACCATCTTCTCCGACATTACCACAACAAAGGCAGCTCCGTCAGACGTTTGAGAAGAGTTACCTGCTGTAACGCTGCCACCCATGGTAAACACAGGCTTAAGTTTAGCCAGGGCCTCAAGGCTGGTGTCAGCCCGGGGGCCTTCGTCTTTATTTACAACATATTCTTTTGTTTTTTTCTTACCGGCCGTTTCGTCAAAAAACGTTTCTTTAACGGTTATTGGTACTATTTCTTCATCAAACTTGCCTGCTGCCTGTGCGGCCAGTGCCTTTTGATGCGAATAGTAAGAGAAACGATCCTGCTCATCGCGTGAAATATTAAATTGTTGCGCCACCTGTTCGGCCGTTAAGCCCATACCAATGTAGTAGTCGGGGTGCATGGTGGCCAGGTTATAGTTCAATGCGGTTTTCCAGCCCATGGTTGGTACCAGCGACATTGACTCTGTACCACCGGCAACAATACAATCGGCCAGGCCAGCATGTATTTTGGCAGCAGCAATGGCAATGGTTTCAATACCAGAGCCGCAGTAACGGTTTACAGTAACCCCTGGTACACTTTTGCCTAATGCCAATAAAGATATGTAACGTGCCATTTGCATTCCCTGTTCGGCTTCCGGTACGGCGTTACCTACAATAACGTCGTCTACCTGTGCCGGGTCAAGGTTAGGTATGCTGGCCATCAGGTGTTTAATTACCTCAGCGGCCAGGTCGTCAGGGCGTGTAAAACGAAATACACCTTTGGGTGCTTTGCCGACAGCACTACGGTAGCCGGCCACTATATATGCATTCATGTTTTGTTCGTTTTATAAAGCTTTCTGCAAGGATAAAAGCTCCTTGCTAAAAAGGAATTAGTTCAATGAAACTTTAGTGATTAATTTCTTGGTGGTTTACCGCCACTCAGTAGCCCCTGCATACGCTCGAGGGTTTTCTTTTCGCCGGTTAGCGATAAGAACGCCTCTCTCTCCAAATCAAGCAGGTATTGCTCAGATACTTTCTGAGGGTAACTTAAATCACCACCACAAATAACATAAGCCAGTTTTTCTGCAATTTTTGCATCATGGCGAGAGATGTACTTGCCCATCAGCATGCCTTGTATGCCAGCTTTAAAAAGCGCCAGCCCGGTTTTACCCTGTACTTTAATATCGGTGCGCATTTTTGGCTGGGTATATCCGCCTTCGGCCAGTTTAATGGCTTCGTATTTTGCTTCGGCAATCAGGCGGCTGCGGTTCAGCACTATCCGGTCTTTACCGGCTTTCAGGTAGTTCATATCAAATGCTTCCTGAGCCGAGGTTGAAACCTTAGCCTGCGCAATATTCATAAATACGCTCTGCAATATGTTTAGTTCGATATCACCTGCCTGATACATGTCAGAGCAGCGAACGGCCATTTCTTTGGTACCTCCACCGGCTGGTATCAGCCCTACGCCCAGTTCAACCAGCCCCATGTAGGTTTCGGCATGCGCTATTACGCGGTCGGCATGCAGGTTTAGCTCGCAGCCACCACCCAGAGCAAGGCTGTGTGCAGCCGTAACTACAGGTATAGAAGAATAGCGGGCGCGCATCATGGTTTGCTGAAACTGCGCTATCATCAGATTGATTTCGTCATACTCCTGTTCAACTGCAAACATAAACAGCATGGCCAGATTGGCACCTGCCGAAAACGCCTCGTTAGAGTCATTGCCAATTACCAGCCCTCTGAAATCTTTCTCTGCAACGGCATAGGCTTTGTTGAGTCCCTCTACCACTTCCGGGCCAAAGGTGTTCATTTTTGAATGGAATTCTATACCTGCAATACCATCACCCAAATCAAACAGGGTTGAGCCGGCGTTTTTCCAGACAACGTTGCTTTGGCGAAGGTTATCAAGAATGATGAACGATTCTGTTCCTGGAATGGTCTTGTAGGTCTTACTTGGTATATCATAATACTTACGCTGGCCGTCTTCTATTTTATAGAAACTTTCAAATCCTTCTTCCAGCATTTCATAAACCCAGGTGGCCGGTTTCATGTTTACTGTTTCCATGATTTTCAGCATGTTGCGTACACCTATGGCATCCCAGGTTTCAAACAGACCTATCTCCCAGCCGAATCCGGCACAGATGGCCTCATCAATGCGGTAAAGTTCATCTGAAATCTCGGGGATACGACGGGTTGCATAGCGGAAGAAATCAGCAAATGTTTTTCTGTAAAATTCTCCGGCGTTGTCTTTACCATTCAGTAAAACCGAAAAACGTTTTTTCAGGTTACTGATACTTTTGGTGCTTTCAAGCGTGGCAAATTTTACTTTCTCAGATGGTTTATATTCAAAGGTTTTCAGGTCTAGTGCCAGAATAACCGTTTTGCCGTTTTCATCTTTTGTTTTTTTATAAAAGCCTTGTCCGGTTTTGTCGCCCAGCCATTTGTTTTTCTGCAACTTGGCCATAACTGTCGGAAGCTGGAATGCATCCTTTGATTCATCTACACGCAGCACTTTCGACAGGTTATTACAAACGTTGACGGTGGTATCAAGCCCGACAATATCAGACAGACGAAACGTGCCTGATTTCGGCCTGCCAACAACCGGGCCAGTCAGTTTATCTACTTCTTCAACGGTCAGACCCATGTCTTCTGCGGCTCTGATGGTTTGCACCATGGCATAAATACCCAGACGATTGGCGATAAATGCCGGTGTATCTTTGCAAAGTACAGTGGTTTTACCCAGAAAGAGGTCGCCGTATTTCATCAAAAAGTTGACTACCTCAGGGTCGGTATCTCCGGTTGGGATAATTTCCAGTAAACGCAGATAGCGCGGAGGGTTGAAGAAGTGCGTACCACAGAAGTGCTTACGGAAGTCTTCTGAGCGCCCTTTGGCCATTAGCTGAATAGGTATGCCCGAAGTATTGGATGTAACAAGTGTACCGGGTTTACGGAACTCATCCACTTTTTCGTAAATCGCTTTTTTAATATCCAGCCTTTCTACAACAACTTCAATAACCCAATCGTAATCGGCAATTCTGGGCATATCATCATCAAAATTACCCAACGAAACCAACGACAACGATTTCTGGCTGTAAATGGGCGAAGGGCTTGCCTTTACCGCAGCCTGAAACAGGTCTGTTACAATACGGTTACGAATACCCGGCTGGCTGGTAAAAATTTCACCATCCTTTTCGGCATCAGCCGCTTCTTTCGGTACCATGTCTAGCAATAGTACTTCCACACCGATATTAGCGAAATGCAGGGCTATTCGGCTTCCCATAATACCTGCACCTAAAACAGCTACTTTTTTTATACTACGATTCATTTTTGATTGAATATTATTTCTTAATCTTAAATGGTTTCTTAACTCCGTTATAATTGATAAAACTCAGTTTTCTGCCTGAAACCGAATGTTGTCTGTTTTAACTCCTGCCTAAACGTAATCAAATAAGCAAAAAAATCTCACTATCAGCAACATTCACCGCTTAAATTATACCACTAATCGACGGATTCAGGTTTTCGGAATCCAGGCCCATATCATTTCAGCTACAGCCACTTCTTCTTCCGTTTCGTCAGTAATTTTTACTGCCACATTCACATCTCCTTTTGCGGTTTCACGAATCTGGCTTATTTGCTGAGCAGTAAGGGTGGCTACTGCTTTTTGTTGGCCCAGGCTTCTTTTAATATACTTTACAGACATGCTTTTCATCAGGGGTATGCTGGTATCAGGTATATTCATACCTACAACCATGCCCGTGGCGGTTTCTGCCAGAAGTGCACTGGCTGCTGCGTGTATCTGTCTGATATGATTCTGAACCCTGGGTTTATTTGGAAGTGTAATTACGACCTCGCGGCAACTCATTTTATTGAAATGTATGCCGGCAGTACCTACAAATTTGACGAGCCGGCCGATGGAATAATCTCGTACCTTACCTTGCAGAAAAACGGGCAGTTTCTGAATCTTTGCAAGGTTTCGGTTAAGAAAATTGTTAAATTCCATCAATTTTGAGCAAAAGATTTATTGATATTTGACGCTGCCAGAATTTTGAACAACTGATTTTGCGCCGTGTAAAAATAGTATGCAAGCATAATTTTTTACAAAGATACAGCAAAGAAAATATTATGAAAGAATAAGAATGTAAAATTTATTATAATAAATTTCCGAATAATTATATTATAAAAATTTTAAGCAGCAGAAGTATTTTTGAAACCATTTTTTTGCGCCAATGGTTTTTATTAACAGCATTCAATTACAACACTCTACTGTTTATTGTTTTTATTGATTTGTATTATTCGATAAAAATTAAATTCATTGTTATGGAACTTATACCCATTGAAAGACGCAGCAACTTAAGTCGTGAAGAGTTCATAGAAAATTATCTCAAGCCTAAAAAGCCGGTTGTATTTACCGACCTTGTAAAAGATTGGCCCGCGTTAGATAAATGGACTTTTGAATGGCTCAAAAAAAATTACGGACACATTGAAGTGCCGCTGTTTGACAACCACGTGCACGACACCAAAACTTACTTTCAGGCGGCAAAAACGATGCCTTTTGGCGAGTACCTGAGCCTGATAGAGAAAGGACCTACCGACCTCAGGATTTTCCTGTTCGATATTTTCAAAAAAGTACCTGAGCTTGCCAACGATATCCGTTTTCCTACTATTATGGACGGTTTCCTGAAAAGCTATAAATTTATGTTCTTTGGCGGGCAGAATTCAGAAGTGAATCTGCATTATGATATGGACTGCTCGCACGTGTTTCTGACACAGTTTCAGACACGTAAGCAAATCATTCTTTTTCCGCCTGAAGAGAGTACAAATCTGTATCACCACCCATTCACGGTTCAAAGCCACGTGCATCCGTTGAAACCCGATTTTGAGAAATACCCGGCGTTTAAAAATGCCGTAGGCTATGAGGCCACCTTCGGGCATGGCGAAACCGTGTTTATCCCTTCTCTATGGTGGCACTATATTAAGTACGTAGATGGCGGTTTCAGCCTTGCCCTGCGTGCCAATGACTCAATATTTACTACCGTAAGAGGTGGCTGGAATCTGGTGCGCCACACATTTGTTGATAAAGGAATGACCAAAATGCTGGGTGGCCAGTGGAAAGAGTGGAAAGAAAATAAAGCCAGAGAAAAAGCAGCTCAGGCATTACAGGAAGCCTGATAGATGAATAAAGCGGCATTAAGAGCAGCGTACCTGCAAAAAAGAAAAGAACTTTCGGGTACCGACAGCCAGACTTACTCGCAACGAATCCATGATTGGCTTTTTAAAAGTTTTCCTGTTCATAAGTATTCGGTTATTCATACGTATCTGCCCATGAAGAAAAAGATTGAGGTTGATACGCAGTTGGTTATAGATACGCTCAAACAGGATTTCAAGGCCGGAATAGTTGTTCCAAAAAGCCATGATGACGGCACCATGACAAATTACTGGCTGAAAGACGATACCATCCTGCTGGAGAATAAATTTGGTGTACCCGAACCTGTTAACTGCTCACCATTGACCGTTAATGCACGAGAAATTGATATGGTTTTATTACCTCTGCTGGCTTTTGATAAACGAGGTTACAGAGTAGGATACGGTAAAGGCTATTATGACCGTTTTCTGACCAGATGCAGGCCTGATGTTGTGAAGATTGGCGTATCTTTTTTTGACCCCGTAGAGGCCATTGATGACGTGAATGACACTGATATAAAGCTCGATTATTGTATTACACCTAACGGAATTTGGAGCTTTTAAAATATTTTGGATTATTCCAAGAAAAACAAACAAAAAAACTTCTATTTTTGTAATTCCAAAGCCCCTTTGAAAATTGGGGCTTTGCTGTAAATATATGTCTAACTAAATTTTGCCCTCAAAAGAGGGTTGTTAATCATGAAAATCGCAGTTGTAGGTGCTACCGGACTGGTAGGCACTGAAATCTTGAAAGTCTTGGCGGAACGTAATTTCCCCGTTACCGAAATCATTCCTGTTGCTTCAGAAAAATCTATTGGTAAACAGGTTGAATTTAAGGGTAAGCAGTTTACAGTAGTAGGCTATGAAGACGCAATCAAGATGAAGCCTGCGGTGGCAATTTTTTCGGCTGGTGGAAGTACTTCGTTGGCGTTGGCTCCGAAATTTGCAGAAGCAGGCATCCCGGTTATTGATAATTCATCAGCCTGGAGAATGGACCCTACCAAGAAACTGGTAGTGCCAGAGGTAAACGCAGATACCTTAACAGCAGAAGACAAAATTATTGCAAACCCGAATTGCTCAACTATACAGATGGTAGTGGTTCTGAAACCTTTGCATGACAAATATAAGATAAAGCGTGTGGTGGTATCTACCTATCAGTCAGTTACCGGAACCGGAAAAGCAGCAGTTGACCAGCTTTTTGCTGAAAGAAGTGGCGACGACGAAGCTAAAAAGGTGTACCCGCACAAAATAGACCTGAATGTGTTGCCCCACATTGATGTATTTCTTGACAATGGTTATACCAAAGAAGAAATGAAAATGACCAACGAGACCAAGAAAATAATGGGCGACGACAGCATTGCAGTAACAGCAACTACGGTGCGTATCCCGACAATCGGCGGGCACTCTGAGGCGGTAAATATTGAATTTGAAAACGAGTTTGACCTCGCTGATATCCCGCAGTTGCTAAGCGAAATGGAGGGAGTGGTTGTACAGGACGACCCTAAAAACTTTGTGTATCCTATGCCTATTAATGCACACGGAAAAGACGAAGTTTTTGTAGGCCGTATCCGTCGTGATGAATCTCAACCTAAAACGCTTAACCTCTGGATTGTAGCTGATAACCTTCGTAAAGGTGCAGCTACAAATGCCGTTCAGATTGCCGAGTACTTGCTGGCAAAGGGTTTACTTGCTTAAAAACTGATTTTACAGATGTTTTTATATAGAAGGGTATCGGCTGCCGATACCCTTTTTTCGTATATAAGTTAAGGCAAAAATCAGCAGTAAACAGTCTTATATGGTATTAAAAGGGCGATTTAGCTTGTGAAACTGCTCTAAACTTTTTAATATCCTATTCTTTTCCGAACTTTGTACCCTGAATAGCCGTTAGTCTATTCTACGCCTGTCTTACTACAATCAGTAAAAAGTTGAAAACAAAAGGTTCAGTAAAAAATAAAGTAAATATAGTTACGCTTGGTTGCTCCAAAAATCTGGTCGATTCGGAGGTTATCTATACGCAGTTAAAAGGCAATGGCTACCATGTAACGCATGAAGGTAAGAAAGATGATGCCAATATTGTTATTATTAATACCTGCGGGTTTATTGATAATGCCAAGCAGGAATCAATAGATACAATTTTACGCTATGCCGACGCTAAAGATGCCGGCGTGGTCGATAAAGTATATGTAACTGGGTGTTTGTCGCATCGGTATAAAGACGAACTCGAGCTTGAAATACCAACGGTTGATGCCTGGTTTGGTACCAATGAGCTACCACGCTTATTGAAAACCCTGAAGGCCGATTATAAACAGGAGCTGGTGGGTGAACGCCTGCTAACTACCCCGGCACATTACGCCTACATGAAAATAGCCGAAGGCTGCGACCGCCCCTGTAGTTTTTGTGCAATACCTCTTATGAGAGGCGGGCATGTTTCAAAAACAATTGAAGAAGTTGTGTTGGAGGCGAAGAATCTGGCAAGAAAAGGCACCAAAGAACTGATTCTGATTGCGCAAGACCTGACCTATTATGGGTTAGACCTCTATAAAAAGCGTGAACTGGCCAATTTGCTCGACAGGCTGTCTGATGTTGAAGGAATAGAATGGATTCGCCTGCAATATGCGTATCCTTCGGGCTTCCCTTTAGATGTGCTGCAGGTAATGAAGAATCGCACGAATGTCTGTCATTATCTTGATATGCCCTTGCAACATGGTTCAACAGAAATGTTGAAATTGATGCGCCGGGGTATTACCAGAGAAAAAACAGAAGACCTGATTAAAACCATCAGGGATACAGTGCCGGGCATTGCCTTACGCACTACCCTGATAGCCGGCCATCCCGGCGAAACCGAAGAATACTTTGAAGAGATGTACCGTTTTGTAGAAGAAACAAGGTTTGAGCGCCTGGGGGTTTTTCAGTATTCACATGAAGAAAATACGCATTCGTATACCATGCCAGACGATATACCGGCAGAGGTGAAGCAGGAGCGGAACGATCTGATTATGGAGTTGCAGCAGGGTATTTCTCAGGAACTCAATCAGCAGAAAATCGGGCAGACCTTTAAGGTGTTGTTCGACCGCAAAGAAGGCGGTTATTTTATTGGCCGAACAGAATTTGACTCGCCGGAAGTGGATAATGAAGTGCTGGTGCCGGCTTCTCAGTATGTTCGCCTCGGAGACTTCGCCAACATACGAATCACCGATGCAACTGAATTTGATTTATACGGAGAGGTGGTTGTCTGATAACTACCTGCCTTGCCCTGACGGGTTTTCAGCCACGCAATCTTACATGCTATAGCCATTATAAATTGTTATACGCTGAATTATTAATTTTCAGTAATTACTAATAATTCAGCGTGCCAGACGTTATTTATTTGAAGTTTATTTCAGGAAAAGTAATGAGATTGTATTTGTTTTCTTGTGTTACCCTATTTGTTTCAGCAGAGTTGTCGGCTCAGACACCTGTTCTGCGTTCGCAAAATGCAAGTTTTGGCAGTACGTCTGTAGTGAAGACCAGTTCGCCTGCTTCAGAGGTCAAGAATACCAAAAAGCGATTTGCCCCCGCAGGTACAAATATTCATCTTCTGCCTCTTTTTGGAGGTTTTGATAAAACCGATAGCCAGAAAGCAACAGATGCAGAATTTTTGAAAGTATGTGACCTGAACTTCAAAAGTCGTAAAGAAGCCAGTGAGTTTTTCTCTTCAAGAGCCTGGGAGTATCTGGGCGAAGGCCAAAGAGATACAGCAACGTATCGTTTCAATCTGGCTTATCTGCTTAATGATGAGAATGTAGACGTATACTGGGGTCTGGGCGTTATTAATTACCAGAATGAGAAATACTCAGAAGCCATAGAGCTGATGGAGCATGGCTTGCAGCTTGACAATGAAGATAACACCACGCTGATGGTAGATTTGTCGACCGTTTACCTGAAGTGGTTTATGGTTGATAGCAAAACCGAGCATATCGATAAAACCTTTAGCTTACTGGCAGATGTAATTAAAAAATCGCCGGAGTATGCCAATGCTTATATGCAGTTGTCGCTGGCAAGGCTCACCAATAACCAGATTGACGAAGCCTGGGATAATTTCCACAAAGGCTACTCTTTAGACCCTCAAAGCGCAAACCCCGAAATTTTGCAGGCATTGCTTGAAAAGAAAGAAGACCCTAAAGGTATATTCAAAAAAGCACAGTAAACATTAAGCCTCATATTGCCTTCTGTAAACCAGAGGGGTAACTCCTGTCTGGCTTTTAAATATCCGGTGAAAATGCGATAAGTTCTGGAACCCACACTCAACACTTATCTGGCTTATGTCCAGTTCATTATTCATCAACATCTTACGGGCGTTACTTAATCGTATTTCGTTCAGAAAATAAATATAGGTTTTTCTGGTTCGGGATTTGAAGTATCTGCAAAACGAAGGAACCGTAAGATTTGCAATTTCTGCCACTGTTTCTAAAGATATATCTTCCTTGAAGTTCTCAAGCGTAAACTCAAGAATCTTCCGCATCCGCTCATTTTCAGTCTCATCAGGTTTAATATTGAAACCCTCGCTGGCCAGCAACTGATAATCGGCGCATTTAGATAATTGCTCTAGTGCATCAATCAAAGCCAGCAAGCGTATTACGCCTTTAGTTTCAAATACTTTTTGCACAAGCGGCGCCATAGATACCGGAAATTTGATGCCCGAATCAGCCATATTCAGCATTGAAACAATAGATTTACATTCAGGCAGGCTATCTAAAATATTATCTACAAAGGCCGGAGAAAACTGAATCACCACGGCTTCGTCAAGGTCATATTCATTTTTGCTCACATGTTCACTTCGCCAGAAATGTGGCAGATTAGAACCCAGCAGAACAAGGTCGCCATCTTCAAAAGCAGAGACGTGGTCGCCAACAAATCTTTGTCCGTTACCCTTTACAATTAAAGTCAGCTCATATTCAGGATGATAGTGCAGGGGGGCATCAAATTGGGGCAGGGCTACATATCTTGTCAGGAAAGACGAGCCTTCATCAGTTATTACTTTCTCAAAAAGCGCTTTCATAAGAATTACAACAGGGCTAAAATAAATTCAGCGGCATTGATTAACGTAGTTGGTTCATGGAGTTTCAAATTTATGTTAAAATACTATACAAAAATGAAAATAATAAAGATTTTTCTTAGAAAAATTCTATCGAGATTTGTATTCTCTATTCAACCATAACACTTTAAGCAATGATTGCTGAGTCAGAGAAAACAATTCTTTTGCAACAACTCAGAGAACCCTTCCCATTATCAGCAGAAACCATTGCATTCTACCAGGAATTCGGCTACGTAAAGCTAAAAAATGTACTATCAGCGGAAGTCTTAACCTATTACGGTGAAATTATTACAGATTGGGTTTTCAGACTCAATAAGCTGAACAAGCCAATGGACGAACGCACTACGTACGAAAAAGCGTTTTTGCAGATTATGAATTTGTGGTGCGAAAATGAGGAGGTAAAAGAATTTGTTTTTTCTGAACGGCTGGCGCGTATTGCCAGCGAACTGATGGGGGTATCGGGTGTGAGGCTTTACCATGACCAGGCACTGTACAAAGAGCCCTCTGGCGGTATTACTCCCTGGCATGCCGACCAGTTTTACTGGCCGCTTTCTAGTTTAAATACCATTACTGTCTGGATTCCGTTACAGGAAACACCAATGGAAATGGGGCCTCTGGCATTTGCCGAAAAAAGCCAGAACCTGGAAATAGGTCGCGATAAAGAGATATCTGACGAGTCGGAAGCCCTGCTGGCAGATACTCTGAAGCAGTTCTCAATGAACGATACACCCTTTGAACTGGGTGAAGTAAGCTTTCATGCCGGATGGACGTATCACCGCGCTGGGCCGAACAAATCTGATAAGCCCCGTAAGGTAATGACCATGATATACATGGACAAAGACATTAGAATTGTTGAACCTACCAACGAGTACCGTTTGGCTGACTGGCAAACCTGGCTTGATAGTAAACCCGTTGGCAGCATTGCAGATGGAAAACTGAACCCTATATTATATGTATCATGAGCATGACAGGCGAAGCTTTACACCAGTTTCTTCCTTAAAGCTCCGAATCCTATGGTCGCAATCAGACCTAAAGACCCCAGAATATACCAAAGGGCATCATAGCCAAACCTGGCAATCGTTTGTGTGCCTATGAGTGGAGCCGAAATCTGCGCCATAGACCAGCTCATGGCATAAAGCGCCGAGTATTGTCCACGATTATGAGGTTTGGCTCGCTCAATGCTGAATGCATTCATAAAAGGCATGGCAAACATTTCTGAAAAAGTAGCAAACACCACACCTATTATCAGCCAGAAATAATTGTGTGTAAGCAAAAATATAATGTAGTTGGGTACAACCAGTAATGTTCCGAAACTGATAAGAGACAATCGTCTGAATTTTCCTTCAATTTTGTATATAAAAACCATTTCTATCAGGGCAACCATCAGGCCATTCAGGCCCAACAGATAGCCAATCTGGACCTCGGTTAAATGACAGGCTTCTTTATAAAAAAGCGGGCCGATGGTAAACAATTGAGAAAAAGCAATGGCATAGAGCGTAGCCAGCAGAATGAAGACCAAATAAATGCGGTCTTTGAAGGCCGAGTCGTTTTTATCGGGTACAAAGGTGTTCTTTGTGGATGTTTTTTCCTTTTTTGTGCTTCTTAAGAACGCCCAAACCAATAATCCGGCGCCAATATTTGTAAAACCATCAGCCCAGAATAGCAGGCTGTAGTTATAAGCTGCCAGAAAGCCTCCGATGGCCGGCCCGATAGACCAGCCTATATTGATAGCCAGGCGAATGAGAGAAACCGAACGGGTAAAGTTTTCAGGTGTGCTGAAATCTGCAATAGAGGCGGTGTTGGCCGGGCGGTAGGCTTCTCCGAACGCACTAAGACAAAGCGCACAAGCGCACAGCGGATAGAAGCTCTGTAAGTGAACCATTACAATAAACATAATGCCGCCCAGAAACAGGCTCCAGAACTGAACCGGATAGTATCCGATTTTATCAGTAAGCTTGCCACCCATCCAGGTTCCGAATATAGAACCCGCTCCAAAAAGGGTCATGATAACGCCAGCCTGTTCAATACTGAAATGTAATTTCCGGGTAAGATAAACCGTCAGGAATGCAATTACCATTGTACCACTGCGATTGATAAACATAACAACAGCCAATAACCACACCTGCTTTGAAAGGCCGCCAAAAGCATTGCGAAACAAGGAAACCATCTGAAGAAAAATTAGGTAATAGCACTGAAACAAAGGTAATGTTTTCATTGCTTGCATCAAACTAAACAATTTCTTAGTTTTGTTGTAATAGGTATGCAAGCATACTATTTCAACACAAACCAATAACGTAAATGGAAGCTTATATATATGATGCCCTAAGAACCCCTCGCGGGCGTGGCAAAGCAGACGGTTCTTTGCATGATGTTCAGCCTGTGCAATTGCTCTCAACCGTTTTAAAAGCCTTGCAAGAGCGCAATGATTTAGATACCTCTTATATAGATGATGTAATTGCCGGTTGTGTATCGCCACTGGGCGAGCAGGGAGGTGACATTGCCCGTGCTGCTGTGCTAGATGCAGGCTATGCCCAGAGTGTGGCTGGTGTACAGGTAAACCGCTTCTGTTCGTCGGGGCTGGAGGCTATCAATATGGCAGCCGCTTATGTAATGTCGGGTCAGGCAGACCTGATAGTGGCTGGTGGAGTAGAGTCTATGTCACGCGTGCCAATGGGCTCAGACGGCGGCGCAATGATGATGAATCCGCAGCTAATTGCACGTCATAGCATTGTTCCACAAGGCATATCTGCCGATTTGATAGCTACCAAATATGGTTACTCAAGAACAGAGCTGGATACCTTTGCTGCTGAGTCGGTAAGAAGAGCCGTGCAAGCGCAGCAAAATGGTTATTTCCGTTCAGTAGTACCTGTAAAAGATGAAATAGGGTTGACGGTGCTTGACAGAGACGAAGGCATCAGGCCTGATACAACTGCTGAATCGTTAAGCAAACTAAAGCCGGCCTTTGAAATGATAGGCAGCATGGGGCTTGATGCCCTGGCTTTGCTTAAATACAATAGTCTGCTGGCAATCAACCATGTGCATCATGCAGGCAACTCGTCGCAGATAAGCGACGGAGCAGGAGCCTTGCTGATAGGCAACAAAGCCACAGGAGAGAAACTGGGCTTAAAACCCAGAGCAAAAATCAAGGCATTCGGGGTAGTGGGTTCAGACCCGACTATTATGCTTACCGGCCCTGTGCCGGCTACTCAGAAGGTTCTGAAACGTGCAGGCATGCTGGTGAGTGATATTGATATTTTTGAAGTAAACGAAGCCTTCGCAGCCATACCCATGTATTTTATGGACCAGCTGGGGGTAGACCACAGCAAAGTGAACATCAACGGTGGAGCTATTGCCTTGGGGCATCCACTAGGTGCAACAGGTGCTATTCTATCGGGTACTTTGATTGATGAGATGGAACGGACCAATAAAGCAACGGGTTTAGTAACCTTATGTATCGGTGGCGGAATGGGTATTGCTACTGTTTTTGAGAGAGTTTAAAATATTACAAGAGGGGCAAAATGTTTGTCCCTCTTGTGTTTATTGGTAAATCTGATATGCCTGGTTGAAACATATTTTAACCGTCAAGCAATAGTATATGAATAATGCACTGCTGAAATTCTTATCAAAATTTGAAACGCTTACACAAGACGAAGCAGAAAGCATTGCTGATAAGCTACAGGTGCAGACCTACAAAAAAGGCACATTACTGCTGAAAGAAGGTGAAATAGCTAAAAGATGTTTTTTTATATTGAAAGGCTGTGTAAGGCAGTATTATCTAGCCGACGGAGACGAAAAAACTACAGCCTTTTTTACTGAAGAGCAGGCGGTTGTGTCTTTTTCAAGCTATGCAAGGCAAATTCCTTCTACCCAGAATTGGATATGCTCGGAAGACACCACCGCCATTGTTGGCTATCTTGACACAGAGCAGGAAATGTATGCACAATTTCCGAAATTGCTTGAAATTACACGCGCATTTCTTGAAGTTGACTTTGGTAAAACGCAGGATGACTTTGCGACATTTATTGCGTCTTCTCCTGAAGAAAGGTACAACCAACTTCAAGAAAAACGTCCTGAGTTGCTTCAACGTGTGCCTCAACACCAGATAGCCAGTTATCTGGGCATAAAGCCGGAGTCTCTCAGCAGAATCAGAAAACGGCTAAGCCTCCGTAAATGAGCCTTCTTCTTTTAGTTTTCTTCCCTTTATTAGCAGCCAGATGGCAAAACCTACTTCTCCTATTATTGATGGAATAGCCACCAGTGCGGTTAGAACAGTTTTATGGTTATGGTAATTACTGGCTGACAACTTTGCGATGTTATCGGTCATATAGGCAATGGCAGCCCAGAACAAAAGAAAACCAATAATTTTAGGAACTAAACCCGAACGGATGATGAGAAAGGCTAGAAGCAATAAATGAAAAGCAAAAAAGATGAGGGCAATTGCCCAGCCGTCATCAAATGCATTGAAATAAATCAGCGCCTGAACAGAAGCCTCATCAAATGGCAGCGATTGGTTAGTAGATAACAGCCTGAAACCTGATACGAGGTTCAGCAATGAAACTGCAAAAATGGTTGTGTAAACCAACCTGAAAATAGCAGCCAGGAATGAGAAACCTCTATCTACTTTTTTAAAGAAAATATATAATGCCCAACTGACCATTATATCACAAATAAGAACAATTATAAAAGCGAGCAAACCTATTTGAAACTTAAAGGGATTTTCGATTATATTATGTGCAGTAGCCTGCGCATTGGTAGGTACAATAAGGCTCTGGTGTGTATGAAACTCAGCTATCATAGCTGCGAAAAACATGATGATAGACGCTATTGCTGCTATAAAAGCTGCTTGCCCGGTAGTGGTGCCTGGTGTTTTGATGCTCATTTTTGAATCTGGAATAGGAGCACAAAACTAAAGAGCTACTGGTTGTCAGACATTGACTAAAGTTAAGAAATCAATAGGTGCGAGTATATAAAACAAAACCCCGAAGGTTGTCCATCAGGGTTTTGTTTTGGGTAATACTAAACTACCTCAAATCAACCACCTCAGCTCCTGGATACAGCTTTTTATCAAAAGTGAAAAGTTTTTCGTCAGCCGGTGCATTGGGTACGAATTTATCTACTCTGAAAACCGTGCGTTTGCCGCTTTTATCCCATATTTTCCAGGATTTTAAGGCCTTATCTTTTCTATCCACCTTCATCTGAATTTTGGCTATATTACCCGATTTGCTTTCGGGGGTCAGCTCAATATTATCATATACCTGCGCGCCCTCTTTGGTTTCTCCGGCATAAACATATTTATAGCCTTTTTTATAAAGGTTCAAAATACCGGTCGGAGACAGCGCCTCGTCGGTACTGGGGTCATATTCTGTAATATTTACCTCATTGGTTTCTTTTACATAGGTGTAAAGGTCTTTTCCGTTGGTAAATACAGCCTGCCCTGCCATTTTTAAATGAAATTTATTTCCTTTTACTGTTACATCGCCTTTGGTACTTTCAAGCAACTTGGCATTATTGCCTTCTGTTCCAAAAGTAAAAGCTGCATTGAAAGATTTCAAGCTCTGGTATTTCCGGCTCACTTCGTCTAATATGGCTGTGGCTTTGGGGTCTTTCTGGGCAATTGCCAGGCTGGTTATAACCAGCCCGCCTATTATTAAAATCAATTTTTTCATTCTGTAAACGTTTAACTGGGTGTATATACCCTTTAGACTAAAAATTTATACCAGGGATTAACACTAACGCAAATTGCGTAATATTTCTTCCAGGTGAGTAAGGTCCTTTACCAGCACCTCACGGGCTTTGCTACCTTCAAATGGCCCTACAATGCCTGCACCTTCCAGTTGGTCAATAATTCTGCCGGCACGGTTGTAGCCCAGTTTCATTTTACGTTGTATTAATGAGGTACTACCCTGTTGGTGACTAACCAGCAAACGGGCGGCTTCTTCAAACATAGAGTCCAGTTCTGAAGCGTCAAAATCCAGTGTTTCGTTATCATCATCACCATAAAACTCGGGTAGCATATAAGCAGACTCATAGGCTCTCTGGCTACCGATAAACTCGCAGATGTCTTCTACCTCCGGCGTATCTACAAATGGGCATTGCAGGCGTATCATGTCTGAACCCATAGAAAGCAGCATGTCTCCATTGCCCACCAGCTGTTCAGACCCCCCGGTATCAAGAATGGTACGTGAGTCTATTTTTGAAGTTACTTTAAAAGACAAACGCGCCGGGAAGTTCGCTTTAATAAGACCCGTAATAACATTAACCGATGGGCGCTGGGTAGCAACAATCAGGTGTATACCAATGGCACGGGCCAGTTGAGCTAAACGGGCTATGGGTTGTTCAACTTCTTTACCGGCGGTCATCATTAAATCGGCCAACTCGTCAATCACCAGTACAATGTATGGTAAATATTTGTGTCCTTTTTCAGGATTCAGGCGGCGTTGCACAAACTTGGTGTTGTATTCTCTGATGTTTCGCACACCTGCATCTTTCAGCAGATTATAGCGGTTGTCCATCTCAATACACAACGAATTGAGGGTATAGATAACCTTCTTGGTATCAGTAATAATTGCTTCTTCCGAATTTGGCAGCATTGCCAGAAAATGCCGCTCAATTTTGTTGTAAAGTGTCAGCTCAACTTTTTTAGGGTCAACCAATACAAACTTGATTTGTGACGGGTGCTTTTTGTAGAGCAGAGACGTAAGAATTACGTTTAAGCCCACCGATTTACCTTGTCCGGTGGCACCGGCCATCAGCAAGTGAGGCATCTTGGCTAAGTCGGTAATAAAAGCCTCATTTGATATAGTTCTGCCCAGAATAATGGGTAATTCATAATTGCTTTTCTGGAATTTCTCGTTCGAGATAACCGATTTCATCGTTACCATTTCACGGTTTTTGTTCGGCACTTCTATACCTACCGTGCCTTTACCGGGCATGGGTGCAATGATACGGATACCCAAAGCCGACAGGTTAAGGGCGATGTCATCTTCCAGATTCTTGATTTTTGAAATTCTGATACCGGCATCGGGTACAATTTCGTAGAGCGTAACCGTGGGGCCAATAGTAGCCTTTATGCTTGAAATACCAATCTGAAAATTGCGCATGGTTTCCACAATTTTATTCTTGTTGGCTTCCAGCTCATCTTCAGTTACTTTACCTCCGGCGTTGCTGTATTCACTTAGAAGACTAACAGGCGGATATTGGTAACTGCCCAGGTCAAGGGTAGGATCATACATGCCATAGTCTTTCAGCACCTTTTCGTTTACATCGTCATCGTCCAGGTCTCCTTCTTCCTCTTCTGGCTGGTGCTCATTTACCCTGGTATCTTCTATAATAAATGTAGGGCCGTTGCCTGATACCTGGCTGGTTTCGGTGTTTTTCTGAGGTTGAGGCTTTTCTATTTCAAATTGCACCGGTTTATTGACCTCTGTGTCAATTATCAGGCTGGCAGCCACTGATTTTTCTTCAAAAGATTTCGGTGTTTCGGCCACTTCCATAACAGGTTCAGTTCTTACCTGTTCTTCACGGGCAGGTTCTTTTCTTCTGAAAGAGGGTTCGTCATAAGGTGAAACCTCTTCGTCCAAATCAACCTGTACCGCATTTCTTATTCGTTCGGTCGCAATGTCAACCTGCGGTTGGCGGTAAAATACCTTTGTAATAAACCAGTCGTCAATAGTAGAGTAACCATGAAAGAAAATAAGCCAGGCCACCAAAACCAGCATGATGATAAGTATACCGCCTGCACCAATGGCATGGTAAAGAAATTTATTGACCGAATAACCAATACCCCCGCATAAGGTGCCAGCGGGTATATCTATTATGGTAACAAAATAGCCGAGGCAGATGCTTGCCCAGAAAATATAGAAAACACTGGCAATAGTGAAGCGATTCAGACTTTGTGGCAGGAGGTCTTTTTTGAATACCAGGCGAAACCCTGCCCAGAAAATAACCGGAATCCAGCCGAAAGCTGAAATACCAAACCATTCAAAAATAAAATAATGCGAAATATAGGCACCCATCAGGCCCATCATGTTACGAGGCTTGAGGTCTATTTCTTCAAGAGAAGCGCTAAAATTACGTTGAACAATGTCCTGATCAGCGTTGCCCACCAATAAATGCGAAATAAACGAAACAAGAAGAATAACCGAGAGAACCAACAAGAAAACTCCGAAGGCAAGCACGTAGCCATCGGTATTTACACTGATCTCTATCGGCTCTTTTGTTCCGCTGTTTCCCGAACCTTTCGAAGCCGTACGCTCGGTATTCTTCGGGGGCTGTTTTTTGCGAAATGTATTACCCGACATCTTATACTTTTATTAGGAAAGCTATCAATTTTAAAACAAATATATGAATCCTGGCAGAAAAACCCTTGAATAACAAGGAAAATAGTATTTCGTGGTGCATTAAAAGGTTAATAGACAGGCCAATCAGAATCTGGTTTCCGAGCAAAGCAATAGCCTTAATTACCTGCCGGGGAATAACCGTCTTTACAGGTTTTTTATTGATAACGGAACCACAAGAAAATTATTGGCTTGCCTTTGTAACCCAGAACCTCTCGCCCCTGAACTGGCACCAGGCTTTGTTTACCGCACCCGACTCGTGTTTTACAAAAAGTATGTTCATATTCATAGACGAAAAATAATCGGGGGCATCCTGATAAAGATGGAAGAAATTACGAGTGTCTCGCCCGTTCCAGATAAAGTGCAGCGTATTGTCTTTCTGGCTTATTTCCAGTTTTCGCCCGGTGGCATCTACATAAGTGCCTACGTATTGGGCAAACTCAGCCGTTTTGTTTTTTACTTTGGGTAAAGCACAAGTGGCTATGCTGTCAATCTCTTTCATTAATTCATGCGCAAACGATGCCATGTTCTTTTCTCCTTTGTCTCTGGTTCCCAAAGCGGCATAGCCGTTTATACCACTGGTATTCAGATTGCCACCCTCAATCATGATGGGCGTCATGTTTCCGCTTTTGCCTTTCATGCTCGAATCATTAACGGCTCTGTCCATATCAACCAAATCGGGGCGGATGCTTAGTACATTAGAGGTTTCCAATTCATCGGCATGGCCGCTATAAGTTTTAGTTCTGAAACGAGCCTCTGCTTTATCGAAAGCAGGGCGGTCATACCTGCTGAAATAGAGTAGTATGCCCTCATCTGCCAGCGTTCTGGCGGCTGTTTCAAGGGTAGGAGTGGTGCTTACCCCTACATTAATAATATAAAATCTGCGAGGCCCATAGCCCGCCAGACTTCTCACTATCTCAACCACCATATTGGTGGCTGTTGCAAAAGTAGTACTGGTAGAGCCCGGGTATTTCAGAAAAGCCGGATAAAACCCGTAACTGACGGTGGGTGTAATAACCACCTTTTTTTTGGCAGCTACTCTTTTAGCCAGCTCTTGTGCTTGCAGAAAATCAGTCGATAAAGGCAAATGAGGCCCATGTTCTTTGGCGCCCGCGCCGAGGGGAATGACAACCACCGTTTCACTGTTGAGTATTTGGCGAGCGTATGTCCAGCTGATATCTTCCAGAAAGATGGCTTCGTTAGTAGCCGGAATATTATTTTGTGCAAAACTGTTTAGGGTGATGCTCAGGAGTATGAGGGAGTAGATTTTTTTCATGAATTATATTATTAAAGGGCCGATATTTATAACAACGACGAATGTATTCACTGGCTTTCAAATCAACACTTATAGTTGATTTTATACCGACTTAAGTCGGTATTGACGTATGAAAAATAACCTTTGTTTAGATAGTCGCCCAATTCATTGGGTGATTTTTGATGAAGAACATTCATTTCAAACTATTTACAAACGCCTGAGCCAAGGTAGAGGCATTACTACTCAACAATGATTCATTCACCAGAAGATTAAAACCATTGCTTTCATTTGGCCTGGCTGTAATACCATTTTTCTTCAGGTTTTCTGCAAATGTTTTTGGGGCTATGCCTTTCACTGTCAGCTTAAAAATATTGGTTCCGTTGGTAATCCGCTCAATTTTAAATGCCCCATGCGCCTCGAGGTTTTTTATCAGGTCTTCGGCAATGTTTACAGCTTTGGCATATCTGTCGGCAAAACCATCCAGATAATGTAAGGCCACCGCTGCAAAAGGCCAGACCTGATGCAAACCGCCTCCAAACATCCGCCTTTCATGATACATTGGGGCTATCAGTTCTTTTGGCCCAGCCAGAATAGCCCCTGATGCCGCATTGAAATATTTGTAAAGCGAGACATAAACGGTATCAAATAATGAGGCATAAGCAGCCGGACTTATACCTGTATAGGCAGAAGCCAGCAATAACCGCGCACCATCAAGGTGCATTTTAATGTTATTGGTTCGGGCAAGAGCTGAAATCTGTTGCATTTGTTCATAATCAAACAATTGGCCGTTTTTCCTTCGTACAGGCGATTCAATAGAAATAACCCCTACTTTAGAAGCCACTCTGCCACCTGCTGTTCTTTTCAGCACCTCGCTTACTTCTTCAACCGTAAAGGTTGCCTTATCTAAACCTAAAGGAACCAGATTAAGATTGGAGAGTATCTGAGTGGAATCTCCTGTATCGTTATACACATGGCTTTCGTGCTGAAGAATTACCCTGCTGTTTTTTCCTGCCTGCGTCCGTATGGCCAGATGATTAGCCAATGTACCCGTTGGCATAAAAACGGCGGCTTCTTTGCCCAGCAGATTTGCCATTTTTGTTTCCAGCTCTTCTACGCAGCCGTTCTGAGAATAATAGTCGGCCGTCAGGTTCTTTTTTTTGGTAATATCTGCCAGTAATTGTGAATAAGCTGCCGCATTAAGTACAAGCCCATCTGATACAAAATTAACGGTGGCAGGTGGCACGTCAACAGGTGGGTTTTCAGTTGTAAAAGCGTTGGCAGCAAAGACAGGCGCCAGCGAAAACGCGGAAGATAGCTTCAGGAAATTTCTGCGGCGTAGATGGTTCATAAGTTTGCGAATGATATAAGAGGAATCACTAAAATTAAATATAATTTTTTAGGTTTTGCATCTAAAAAACTGATTTTTTGGTGCAATCGGATAGTCGTTCTGTCTACTTTAGCGTAATTATTAAAATCTATTCAATTAAATTATAAAATATGGCCTCTGGAGCCAATTTTTTGCAGAAAACAGCTTTGTAAATGAGTAAAAATGAATTTTTAAAATAATTTAATAATGTTTTAAATAATTTCATTTTTTCTACAAAAAATACTACTTTTGTTTTTGGGCCATCTCTATTCAAACACCCTTAATGAAAACTTTAACCGTAAAAATTAAATACCTATTTCTTCTTTGCCTTATTACGGTTGGCATTGCCTCTGTGGTCTGGAATTGCACCAGCGCTTCAGCAGAAACATCGGCTATACCAGATGAGGTAGACTATAATTTTCATATCCGCCCGATACTATCCGACCGCTGTTTTAAGTGCCATGGCCCCGACGCCAAAACCCGCGAAGCGAACCTGCGCCTGGATACCCCGGAAGGCGCGTATGCTGCGCTGAAAGACAACCCAAAGGCACATGCCATTGTGGCCGGGAATCCGGATTTGTCAGAAGTGTTTCTCAGAATTACTGCCAAAGACTCCAGCCAACTGATGCCTCCGGTTGAATCAAACCTGAAACTGACCCGGCATGAAATAGACCTGATAGAAAAATGGATTAAGCAGGGTGCAAAATATAAAGAACACTGGGCATTTATTGCACCACGTAAAACAACGGTGCCTAAAGCCGATGAAGATTGGGTGGTGAACGAGATAGATAATTTTGTGTATGACAAAATGCGCGAGAAGGGTCTGAAACCCAATGATGAGGCAGACAAAGAACAGTTGCTGAAACGCGTAAGCCTCGACTTAACCGGCCTGCCGCCAAGTGTAGACTTGCAAGACCGTTTCCTGAAAGATACATCGCCAAATGCGTATGAAAAAATTGTAGACGAACTATTAAAGAGCAAGCACTACGGTGAGAAAATGGCTACCTACTGGCTGGACGTAGCCCGTTATGCCGATTCGCACGGGTATCAGGACGATGGGCTGCGTACCATGTGGCCCTGGAGAGACTGGGTGATTCATGCCTTTAATGAGAATTATCCTTACAGTAAGTTTCTGAGCTGGCAATTAGCCGGCGACCTGCTGCCGAATCCGGACGGAAGCGGTAAACCTTCAAAAGAAATGCTACTGGCAACCGGATTTAACAGAAATCATAAAATAACACAGGAAGGCGGGGTAATTGACGAAGAATACCGGATTGAATACGTAACCGACCGCACCAATACCTTCGGCAAGTCTTTTCTGGCGCTGACATTTGAATGCGCTAAATGCCACGACCATAAGTATGACCCGATTTCTCAGAAAGATTATTACCGCACATTTGCTTTCTTTAACCAGGTGCCTGAAAAGGGTCTTTTCGGAACCATAGATGCCTCTTTTGCCGACCCGCCGAACATGGCTATAACCGATGCAGACGTAAAGTCTTTATTGAAGTTTATCAATAAAAAAGACACCGCAAAAGTGATGGTAATGGTAATGAAAGATACTACCAAAACCCGGACAACCTATGTACTGAACCGCGGAAATTATGATTCGCACGGCGACTCCGTAACCTTTGGCCTGCCACAAAGAGTAATGCCTTATGATACCGTAAAGTACGGAAGAGGTCGTCTGGGACTAACCAAATGGATGCTTGACCCTAAAAATCCTTTAACGGCACGGGTATATGTGAACCGCCTGTGGGCGCAGTTTTTTGGCAGAGGTATTGTAAAAACATTGGGCGATTTCGGGATGCAGAGTGAACTGCCGTCTCACCCCGAATTACTCGACTGGCTGGCGGTTGATTTCAGAGAAAAAGGCTGGAATGTCAAACGGCTGGTAAAAAAGATGGTAATGTCGGCCACTTACCGGCAGGCTTCAGTGGTAACAAAGAAACATCTTAACACCGACCCTGAGAATATTTATCTGGCAAGGAGTTCTCGCATTCGAATACCTGCAGAAAACGTACGCGACTATGTTTTGTCAAGCAGTGGCATACTAAATGAAGAAATCGGCGGGCCAAGTATTAAACCGTATCAACCCAAAGGGTTGTGGGAAGTGGCAACCTCTGGCCGCGGAACGCTGTCAAGATATGTGCAGGACCATGAATCTGACCTGTACAGGCGTGGTATGTATGTGTTCATTAAACGAACGGTTCCGCCACCTGCCATGCTTATTTTTGATGCCAGTAACCGCGACCAATGCGAGGTGCAGCGCGTGCGTACCAATACGCCTTTGCAGGCACTGGTAATGATGAACGACCCACAGATGATTGAAGGCTCAAGGGTAATGGCTGAAAAGCTGTCAATTGAAAGCGGTAACTATGACACAAAACTGGAAAAGGCTTTCAGAAAGGTGCTTTGCCGAAAGCCGACCGAAAAGGAAATGACCATTGTGAAGCAGTACTTTGCGCAAGAGTCAGGTTTACTTAAAAAAGATATAAAACGAGCCGAAAGGCTGCTTAATATAGGTGAATACACACATGAAGCAGTAAAAGACAAGGCTTCGGCCGCTGCTTTGATGCAAACTATTCAGATGTTGTATAACATGGAAGAAGCCATTACCCGCATTTAGCCGTTTTGGATTACCAATTACTGATTTTAATTTTCACTGATGGAAAACGAATTTTTCAAAAACAGATTGAATATTAACCGCAGGCATTTTCTGAGCAAATCGGCCGTGGGCCTGGGTAGTTTGGCCTTGGGCTCATTGATGATTCCTGACCTCTTCAGGGGCGGAGATGACAGCTCGGCGCAATTGCCGCTTGGCTTGCCTCACTTTGCACCCAAAGCCAAAAGAGTAATTTATCTGTTTCAGAATGGTGCACCTTCTCAGCTTGAAACTTTCGATTATAAACCTTTGCTCAATAAAATGGCAGGTGAGGACCTGCCCGAGTCAATCAGAGGAGGGCAGAGGCTGACTGGTATGACCGCCAACCAGACCAAATTTCCGCTGGTTGGGTCTTATTTTGGTTTTAAGCAATACGGTCAGTCTGGTGCATGGGTAAGCGATATGTTTCCCAACATGGCCAGGATTGTGGATGAGCTTTGTATCATAAAAACCATGAATACCGAGGCCATTAATCATGACCCCGCGCTGACTTTCCTCCAGACAGGAGCACAGGTTGGTAATCGCCCGAGCATGGGTGCCTGGATGAGCTACGGTTTAGGTAGTGAAAACAAAAACCTGCCTGCGTTTTGCGTGTTATTGTCGCGCGGAAGAGGCAACGGGCAAGGGGTTTACTCAAAACTGTGGACAAACGGTTTTCTTGATTCTACCCATCAGGGCGTGGTGTTCAGTAGCGGAGAAGACCCGATTCTGTATCTGAAAGATTCAGAAGGTATTGATAAAGAATCGCGCAGGCGTATGCTGGATAAACTGGCAGAACTTAATAATCTGGGCTTTGAGAACAACGGCGACCCCGAAGTGCAGGCCAAAGTGCAGCAATATGAAATGGCCTACCGCATGCAAACGGCTGTGCCTGAGTTGACAGACTTATCAAAAGAGCCAGACCATATCGTAAAAATGTATGGCCCTGAATGCCTGGTGCCGGGTACTTATGCGGCCAATGCTTTGCTGGCAAGAAAACTCTCTGAATCGGGCGTGCGCTTCGTGCAGTTGTATCATCAGGGATGGGACCAGCACGGTAATTTACCCAACGAAATGCCGTTGCAGGCCGAAGACGTTGACCGTTCGTCGGCAGCTTTGATAATGGACTTAAAACAAAGAGGACTGTTAGACGAAACGCTTGTGATATGGGGAGGCGAATTTGGCAGAACTAATTATTGCCAGGGAAACTTTACAAAAGATAATTATGGCCGTGACCACCACCCCAGAGCCTACACCATCTGGATGGCGGGCGGCGGGGTAAAACCCGGCATAGTTTATGGAGAAACAGACGAGTTTGGTTACAATATAGTTAAAGACCCCGTGCATATACACGATTTCCATGCCACTGTGATGCACCTGATGGGTCTTAACCATGAGCAGCTGACTTATAAGCATTTAGGCAGAAGATACAGGCTCACCGACGTGGCCGGTAAGCTGGTGCCCGGTATCATAGCCTGATTTTCCACCTGTCTGAAACATCTATTGCACCCTGAACACTTCGATGAATCGTTTCTATAAAGCAAGTTCGTATCTTTTACTAGTTTGTAATTTACTGCTCATTTTTCTGCTCTTTTTTGAAGAAAGGGTAAAGGTGCCTCTTTGGGTAAGTCCGTTTGGCAGGCTTCACCCAATGCTGCTGCATTTACCAATCGGGTTTTCAATTATACTGGCACTCATAATACTGCTAAAGAAAGAAATTGAACCCAAAAGCTATGCATTCTTTGTGAGGCTGATGCTCATCATTACGGCGCTTACGTCATGTATTGCTGCTTTGATGGGTTTTTTCCTGTCGAGAGAGGGAGGATACGATGCCGGTCTTTTGCAATGGCATAAGTGGACAGGTGTAGGTGTGAGTGTATTTACTTATGCTTTAACCTGGTACTATGAAGATTTGAGCCAAAAAAAGACCAGGTTATTTCAATACCTGTCAGTATGCGGTTTGGTGCTTTTCATTTTAGCAGGTCACTATGGGGCGGCTATCACGCATGGTGAGAACTATGTACTGGAAGCCTTTGAGAATAAAAAGAAATCGTCAGATTTTTCGAATGAAAGCAATCTATATGCTGTCTCTATTGTTCCGATTCTGGAAAAGAAATGTATGGCATGTCATAACGACCAGAAAGTAAAAGGAGAACTGAACATGAGCAGCATAGAAAAAATACTGAAAGGGGGTAAGCATGGCGCTTTATGGAAAGCCGGAGATACCCTGCATAGCTTATTGCTGCAAAGGGTACACTTACCGCTTGAAGAAAAAGAGCACATGCCGCCTAAAGGCAAAGAACAGCTGACTTTTGAAGAAATTGCCTTATTGAGTGCTTGGATACAGGAAGGCGCCAACATAAAAAAAACGGTGAAGGATTATCCGGAGGCATCAAAAACCAGGGTATTGGCCATGAAAATGGCTGGCAGTGGCAATAGTATAAAAACTTACGATTTCGCCGAGGCATCTGAAAGTACATTGGCAGACGTTAATACCCCTTTTTGTGTGGTAAGTCCGCTGGCAGCCGGGTCTCCGGCATTGGAGGCCGAGTTTTTTGTCAGTCGGAAATTCGATAAAAAATCGCTTGAGAATCTGGCTAAAGTAAAAGAGCAGCTGGTAGAACTGAGCCTGTCAAAAATGCCTGTGAAAGACGAAGATGTTAAGCTGATTGCCCAATTCAGAAATCTTGAAAAACTCAATCTGAATCAGACTGATATTTCAGGTGTTACTTTAGACCAGCTTGCACAAAACAAAAAATTATTTTCTGTTACGTTGTCGGGTACAAAAGTAGGAAAAGCCCAACTACAAAAATTAATGGTGTTGCCAGCTTTAAAAGAAGTTTTCGTATGGAATACTTCGTTAGATTCGGTGGCAATTCAAGAATTTGCTAAAAAGTATCCGGGGGTTGTATTTGATACAGGTTACAGGGGGAATCCGAAAGAAGTACTGAAACTGAATCCGCCGATTCTGGTGAATGAAGATTTTATACTTAAAAAAGGCATACCGGTAGAGCTAAAGCATACGTTAAAGAATGTGCAGATTCATTATACTTTAGATGGCACAGACCCTGACTCAACCACCGGAACGATATACACCAAACCATTGGTTGTTGATAGCTATACCCGTTTAAAAGCGATGGCCACCAAAGATGGATGGCTTGCAAGTAACAGAGTATCTTACACTTTCTTTAAAGCTGGCTTTGTAGCTGATACAGCCCTTTTGCTTACCTTACCCAAGCCGCAGTATGCAGGCAAGGGCGCCAGGAACCTGATAGATTTAAAGAAAGGCCCGAACGATAACCACGGCGATGCGGCTTGGCTGGGTTACCAGCAGGAAGATTTTGTGAGCCTGCTGAAATTTAAGAAGTCAACGTTTTTAAGCATGATAACCCTGAGCTATTTAATGAAGCCGGGGTCGCACATTATGCCGCCTGCTACTGTTGAAGTATGGGGGGGAAGCAGTGAGGCAGACCTCAAGAAACTTCAGAAAATAGTACCGGAGCAGCCTGATAAAATGCAGAATGCTGTAAACATGGGTATTAATGTGCCGATCAGACCCGGAGAATATAAAGTAATAAAAGTAGTAGTGAAGCCACTACCGAAATTGCCTAAGTGGCATCCGGAAAAAGGTAAGCCGGGTTGGTTTTTTGTTGATGAAATCTTCCTCAACTAAGTTTTTCAGGATGCCGTTTAGTTACTAATCAGTAGCTTACTGCTTTATCTTTTTTAAATGGCTTGCCAGACCATGCTTTTTGCTGGGTCCATTCTTCATCAGGTGCCGACCAGAACGGGTCGGTTTCGGGCAAGCCCAAAGGCAGGAATCCCAAAGAGGTGAGATACATGCTGCCCGCGTTAGAGTATGAATCAGCAATGCCCGGCTGATGCCCTGCAAAACCGAGGGTCAGCCATCCGGCTTTATCAAAAACACCCTCTTGGCCGAACATCCGTTTCATAACGGCTGTCATTGCACAGCGTACCTGTGCCGGGCTTACACCTTCCGGTAGTTGGTGTAAAAGTGCCGTATGCGCCAATGCCTGAAATGCACCTAAGCGATAAGTGATACTTCTACCAAATGGAGGAAATGAGCCTTCGGGAGATATCAATCTTTCCAGAAAATCGGCTTGCCGCTGCATTCTTTTTACGGCTTTGGTATGCTGGTCTTCAAGAGCCTGATTTTTTCTATCCGGCCACTGCCTTTTTTGTACTTTCAGCAGAGTGTCAAGCACATCTACAATCATTGGGTGAATCACGAACGAGTTGTAATAGTCCATGTGAAAAACTTCTCCATCTTTAAACCAGCCGTCGCCCACATAAAAACTTTCAATAATCCTGAGCCCGTAATCTATTCTGAAACGGTCTGCTTCTTCACCCGCAAATTGTAAAAATACCTCAACCATAGCCGAGAACAAAAGCCAGTTATTATTGCCCGGCACAACCCTGCGCAGCAATCTGAATTCCTCAATAACCCGCTTTTTGGTGGTGTCATCCAACGGTTGCCAGAGTGCCTCAGGCGCTTTCAGGAAACTCTGTGCCAGAAAGGCGGCATCTACCAATGTTTGCCCTTCTTTTCGCCAGAGCATGTAGTCGGGGCTTGCCGGGTCAACGCTGTTTTTAATACTGCCCAGTGCATAAGTTCTTAGTTTTTTGCGTAGTCTGCCTTCTTCATTATCAGTATCCGGCAGGGCCAGCCAGGGGGCTATGCCTGTCATGGTACGGGCAAAGCCTTCCAGAAAAGCAACTTTGGCATTGCGGTTGTCCCAGATTGGGCTCAGTTCTACCTGCCAGTTTTTTTGCAAGGTGCCTTCGCTCAGATTCCTAAGAACGGGTTCGGCAATTTTATAAAGTAATTTTGCCCAGTAAAGGCGTGTATCTTCTTTTTCAGGGGCAGGGTTGGCCTGTGAGATAACTGGTGACGCTGCAATGGCAAAGCCAGCCATTGTGTTTTTCTGGATAAAGTCTCTGCGGTTCATGGGTTGAATATAATTTAAAGCAATTTATGCCTAAAATTAATAGCAAACAACCCACATAAACAGATGTGCCGGAAATAAAAATGCAGTAAGAAAAAGGAATAGTTAGCTTATTTCGATTTCATCCCCGTGCTTGTTGATGAAATGAAACTCGGTGATACCAATAGATGAATCTTTTACGAGTTTGATCCAGGTACGGTATTTCAGGAACCACTTCACTTGTTTTGAAATGATACCTTCACGGTAGTAAGCGTAAACGAACGGATGCAGAATAATGCTGATGCCTGTCTCGTTTTGTTTCGACAGGATATAGTCCAGATTATTTTCAATCAAATCGGTAATAACAATACTTGCCTGAATTGTACCCGTACCGCCACAGGTTGGGCAGGTTTCGCGGGTTACAATATTCATTTCGGGGCGTACACGCTGGCGGGTAATTTGTAGCAGGCCAAACTTAGAAATAGGCAGAATGGTATATTTAGACCTGTCGCCTTTCATTTCTTCTTTCATTGCTTCCTGAATCAAACGACGGTTTTCGTTTTTCTTCATGTCAATGAAATCAACCACTATAATACCACCCATATCGCGCATGCGCAACTGGCGGGCAATTTCTTTGGCTGCTTCAAGGTTAACGGTGAGCGCGGTAGACTCCTGGTCGCCCTCCTGTGTTGATTTATTGCCACTGTTTACGTCAATTACATGAAGCGCTTCAGTGTGTTCAATAATCAGGTACCCTCCACCTGGTAGGCTTACCGAGCGGCCAAACAAAGACTTAATTTGTTTCTCTATACCGAACTGCTCAAAAAGCTTTGTTTTTCCGGTATGGAGCTTCAGGATCTTCTCTTTTTCTGGGGCAATGGTATGTAAAAAGCTCTTGATACCATCAAAATTTTCTTTCGAATCAACATAGATATTGTCGAAATCATCGTTCAGCATATCACGCAGAATAGAAGAAGCTCTATCCATTTCGCTGATGATGCGGTCACGAGGTTTGGCATCCCGAAGATTTTTCATCCCCGACTCCCACTTGTCAACACAAAAATCAATATCTCTCTTCAATTCGTCAAGGTCTTTGCTTTCGGCTACGGTTCTTACTATCACCCCGAAGTTTTCAGGTTTGATAGACGACACCAGCTTATGTAAACGCTGACGCTCTTGCTTATTAGTGATTTTCTTGGAGATATTAACAGACGTACTGAAAGGTACCAGAACGATGTTCCGGCCGGCAATCGAGATGTCGCACGATAGCCGCGGGCCTTTAGTAGAAATAGGTTCTTTCACAACCTGCACCAGAATAGGGGTATTCTTGGTAACAACTTCGTTTATCTTACCTAATTTGTCTATATCTTTTTCAAGTTGAAAACCTTTCAGACGAAGATTAACAGGACGTTTGGCAATAACGTCTTTAACAAATTTGCTGAGAGAATTGTACGAAATGATTTCGTTATAGTGCAGAAAACCATCTTTATCGTAGCCGACGTCTACAAAGGCAGCATTGTTGCCCTGTACAACTTTCTTAACTACACCCAAATAGATATCTCCGACGGAAAACTGGTGTTCCGTCTCATCAAAGTGATATTCAAGTAGCCTTTTGTCTTGTACTAGGGCTATCCTGTCACCTTTCTGTGTGGTACTGATATATAATTCGTTGCTCAATACTGAGGTAGAATCAAGAGGTTAGATATTGTTTTGGCTAAATGATGGATTTTGATAGTCATAAGCACAAATTATTGGAGCCTATGACTATCAAAGTAAAGAAAGATTATTTTTTCTTATGACGGTTTTTTCTAAGACGTTTCTTTCTTTTGTGAGTTGACATCTTGTGTCTTTTTCTTTTCTTTCCGCAAGGCATAATTGTAAAAGATTATAAACCCCTGGTCGGTAAGGGGTATTTAATTCAATAATTTATTTATATGTTTTTCCTCTGTCTTTCAACAGGGGAGACCGTGGCACGGTGTTTTTTATCGAACCGCAAAGATAGTGAATTATTTTATACTCTCCAAAGTCTTGTTGAGTTCTTGCAATAAAGTAGGGTCTTTCACTTTTTCTTTCAGGTCAAGCAATATCTTTTTTGCCTGGTCTTTCTCTCCTAATTCAAGTAGGCTGTATCCTAAACCAAACTGCGCATTGGCATTTGAAGGGTTGATACGCAACACCTGTCTGAAACGGTCGGCGGCTTTGGCATACTGGTTAGACTGCATTGATAACACACCCAGGTTCATCAGCGCCGGCTCGTAGTTGGGCTCTTCTGCCAATACCTCGCGCAGCATCATAATGGCCTGCATAGGCGAGTCTGTCTGTACGTAAGTCATTGCCAGATTGGTTTTGGCCTGTAGCTGTCTTGGGCTTTTCTCCAGAACCTTATGATAGGCATTACGGGTTTTATTAGCCAGATACTCAATGTTTTCGGGTTTCAATGCCAGATTATATGCCTGTAAATAGGCATCACCGGCCCTCATCCAGTTTTCGGTGCTCGGTGCGGCCAGGGCAATTTTTTCTATATACACAGCGGCGCTGTCAAATCTGTTACCAAGTGCATAGGTTTCTGCCAATTGGTTATAAACCGCTTTTTTGTCAGTGGCTGTGGTCAGCTTCTGTTTCAGGTCGGCAATTTGTTTTTCCTGCTCCGGCGATAACTTCGGCGCCTGCGTGGCAATATCATCTTTGTGGTTGTCTGCTGTGGCAGGGCCTTTGTTGTCGGCTACTTTATCACGGTTCGACTTCGCCTCGTTTTTAACAACCACTTTAGGGCGATAATAAAGAAAGCCCGTGAGGGCTATCGCTGCTACAATTATAATCAAAAATTGTTTTTTCATAAGTTTCTGATAACCGTGGGTAGTGCATTGCACTACCCACAATTGGTCGATAAGCCCTTTCGGGCAATGAAATTATTTTACGTTGGCTTTCACTTGTTCCGTAAATTCTTTGGCTGGCTTGAAGCCCGGAACAGAGTGAGCCGGTACGGTTACCGTAGTTTTAGCAGAAATGTTACGAGCTTTTTTAGCAGCTCTTCTCTTGTTTACAAAACTTCCGAAACCTCTGACATACACAGCATCTCCTTGTGCCAATGTGTCTTTTACTGTGTTAAAAAATGCCTCAAGTGTAGATGATACACTTGCTTTGTCCACGCCAGTCTTGTCGGCAATCGCTGAAATTACTTCTGCTTTAGTCACGATCGTAACTTATTTTTTAAGGTTTTAATATTGAATTTTACCAAGATAACTATTGAATTGAAAGGACTTATTAAACAAAATAAAAGCAGACGCTCAGTTCTATTAATTCAACCTCTCCAAACTCTTTGGGTTTATTTTGGGTTTGCAAAGATATGGGTTTTAAACTTAGTATCCCAAAAACATTTTAGTATTTTTTTATATAATTGCTTAATAATTAGTGAGTTATATTTTTTTTAAAGGTAAAACAAACGTTTTAAAAAAGAAAAAATAAGCGATTGTTAAGAAAACATCAATAAAAATTGGAAAGACAAACGTTTTCCGAAGTACTCAGAAAATGGTATTTCAGTAACCAAAGAGACCTGCCCTGGAGGCATACAAACGACCCATACAAGATATGGTTATCTGAAGTTATACTGCAACAAACCAGAGTGGTGCAGGGCATGCCTTACTACAATAAATTTGTTGAGAAATACCCAACAGTTACAGCGCTGGCCAATGCCGATGAACAAGACGTTTTGCGGCTGTGGCAAGGCCTGGGTTATTACTCAAGAGCCAGAAATATGCACCAGACAGCCCAAATTATAGCAGGTGCTTTCAATGGCATATTTCCGGATAATTATGCGGCACTGGTAAAACTGAAGGGCATAGGCCCATACACCGCAGCTGCCATTGCCTCTTTTGCATTTAACGAGAAAGTGGCAGTAGTTGACGGAAATGTGTACAGAGTTTTAGCCAGAGTATTTGGTATTGAAACTGACATAGCCAGCCATGAGGCAAAAAAGATTTTTAACGAACTGGCCAACGAGTTAATTTCAGAAGAGGAACCGGGTACGCACAATCAGGCGGTGATGGAGTTCGGGGCAACTTATTGCACACCTGTCAATCCCGGCTGTATGTTCTGTATTTTTCAGGGTTCCTGCCTGGCAAACCTGCAAGGCAAGCAGGCAATACTGCCTGTGAAACTGAAAAAAGTAAAAGTGCGCAACCGTTTCTTTGATTATTTTGTAATTGAAAAGGCCGGTAAGTTACTGATGGCCAAACGCGGGCCAAAAGATATTTGGGAAGGGCTGTACGATTTTTATTTGTTAGAAAGCCCAGGAAGCCTGATGGATATTGAATTAACCGATAATGATTTTCTGCTGGCATTATTGCCACACGCTATTATCAGAAGTACATCTGAGGTTTACAGGCATATACTGACACACCAGCGTATAGAGGTGCGGTTCTGGCATCTGGATGTGGATGGTAACATGAATGTGCCATTGCCGCCAAATTACACTTTTTTTGAGTGGGAAGAAGTGGAAGATTTGCCCAAGCCTGTTCTGATAGAAAAGTACCTGAAAAAGCAACATAAGGAATTTCAAAAGTAGCGCTGAGGGGCTGAAAATGGTTGCGGTCTGATTACCAAACAATTGGACGCGCATCTTAGAAAGTATTATGGTTTTTTATTAAATTTGTTCTTGATCAAAACGACATACATTCAAAACAGATAAAAAAATGGCTGGAGTAAACAAAGTGATTTTATTAGGAAGATTAGGGTCTGACCCCGAAGTCCGTACGCTTCCAAGCGGTGGTAAAGTAGTAAACTTTAGCATTGCTACGTCTGAGAACTATACCAACAGAAACGGAGAAAAGGTAGAACAAACAGAATGGCATAGAATTGAGCTTTGGGAGAATCTGGCAAATGTAGCTGAGCAGTATCTGAAAAAGGGAGACATGGCCTACATTGAAGGAAAGATAAGAACCGAAAAATGGACTGACCAGAACGGGCAGGAAAGATATACAACCAGAGTAAGAGGAACGGCTATTCAGCTGATAGGTGGCCGAAGCAGTAATGCAGAAGAAAGTGACGCAGCGCCGTCATACGGTAACAGCAACAATTTTGCACCTAAACCTGCACCTGTACCAACCCCACCACCTATTGAAATGGCCGGCGATGGTGGCGATGATTTGCCGTTTTAAGAATAAGCAATAGAATTATGAAGATATTCTCGGTAGGGGTTCAAAATTTTGAACCCCTATATTGTTTAAAATCGATATTTTTTAGGCAGGCACCTGTTCTATTTTTTCTTTCAATTGCAGCATTTCGTCTCTGAAACGGGCAGCCTCCAGGAAGTCAAGCTCTTTGGCGGCACGCTCCATTTTTTTCTGGGTTTCATCCATTAATTTCTGTAGCTGGCCTTTGTTCATATAGCTTACAACAGGGTCTGCGGCTATGCTAACCTCCTGTGGTTCAATATAATACGTTTTGGTGCTGGCGCGGCTGTCGGCAATAGAGGTTTGCTCCATAATGGCCTCTCTGCTTTTAAATACCGTTTTGGGTGTAATACCATGCTCCTCATTGTAGGCCATCTGTCTGGCCCGGCGTCTTTCAGTTTCTTCAATGGCTTTTGCCATTGAACCCGTTATGGTATCTGCATACATCAGCACTTTACCGTTTTCGTTACGTGCTGCACGACCAATGGTTTGTATAAGCGAGCGGATATCACGCAGGAAGCCCTCCTTATCGGCATCCATAATAGCAACCAACGATACCTCAGGCAGGTCCAGCCCTTCTCTCAAAAGGTTTACCCCCACCAGAACATCAAAAATGCCGAGGCGCAATTCACGAAGGATTTCAACCCGTTCAAAAGTTTTTACCTCAGAGTGTATGTAGCGGCCCTTGATACCCACTTTGTCGAGATACCGGCTCATTTCTTCGGCCATCCTTTTGGTTAGTGTGGTTACCAAAACCCTTTCTTTGCGTTCAACCCTTAAATGAATTTCTTCCAGTAAATCATCAATCTGGTTAATGCTTGGTCTTACTTCAATCTCAGGGTCAAGCAGCCCGGTCGGCCGGATAATCTGCTCTACTACCACGCCTTCTGCTTTTCTTATCTCATAGTCGGCCGGGGTGGCGCTAACGTAAATGGCCTGGCCTATCAGCTCTTCAAATTCTTGAAATTTCAATGGCCGGTTGTCCATAGCTGATGGCAGCCGGAATCCGTATTCCACCAGCGATTCCTTGCGCGACCGGTCTCCTCCCCACATGGCCCTAATCTGGGGCATTGATACATGGCTCTCGTCTACTACCAATATAAAGTCTTCCGGGAAGTAGTCAAGCAGGCAGAAAGGCCTCTGGCCCGGCTGGCGTCTGTCAAAAAAGCGTGAGTAGTTTTCTATACCTGAGCAATAGCCCAGTTCGCGCATCATTTCCAGGTCAAACTCGGTTCGTTCCTGTATGCGTTGCGCTTCCAGCCTGCGGCCGTCAGACTCAAAGTACTTTACCTGCCTTACCATTTCGTCCTGAATCTCGTGAATAGCGTTTTGCATCACATCTCTACCGGTTACAAACAGGTTAGCAGGAAAAACCGCTATTTGCTTTTCAGTCGATAATTTTTTGCCATTGGTGGGGTCAATCCGCTGTATTTCTTCAATCTCATCGCCAAAGAATATAAAACGGTAGGCAAAGTCGGCGTAACTGGGGTATAAATCAACGGTATCTCCCTTTACCCTGAAATTCCCCCGCGTAAACTCAGCTTCCGTACGCGAATAAAGTATCGACACAAGCTGATACAAGAACTGGTTCCGGCTTACCTGCTCGCCCACTTTTATCTGAATAATGCTTTGCTTCATTTCATGGGGGTTACCTGCACCATAAATACATGAAACCGATGCTATTACAATTACATCGCGCCGACCAGACATCAGTGATGAAACCGTTGAAAGCCGCAGCTTGTCAATTTCCTCATTAATCATCAGGTCTTTTTCAATATAGGTATTGGTAGTAGCAATGTACGCCTCCGGCTGGTAGTAATCATAATAGCTGATGAAGTATTCAACAGCGTTTTCGGGGAAGAACTGCTTAAACTCGCCATAAAGCTGGGCAGCCAGAGTTTTATTATGGCTTAGTATCAGCACGGGGCGGTCTAGCTGGGCAATTACATTGGCAACGGTAAATGTTTTACCCGAACCCGTAACACCCAGTAAAACCTGGGTTTCTTCTCCATTCCTGATTCCCTCCACCAATTTTTTTATGGCCACTGGCTGGTCACCGGTAGGTTTGTATTCTGAGGTTAGTTTGTATAGCATAATTTACAGTCTGGTCAGTAAGCCTATCGTTTTAAAACAAAAGTCGGGTTGTTATAGTTTCGTGTTTTTTGTTAATCAGAAACTATACATAAACTTTTTCAAGGCGACAGCAGACAGATTTTGAAGCCCGGGCAAAGGAAGAATAAAAAGTAAAGCCACAGTACGAATTTCAGGAAAGGATATGACTGGTTAAAGTTGTTACAGGACAATTCATAGAATCTAAGATTAAGTTTCTGCCAAATGTAATTACATAGAAAAAACGGTGTTAGATTTCGGAAGAATTATATTTATTTTGCCCAAAAATCAAGTTTTTATGAAGCCAGTTTACAAAGCACACCCTTGGCATGGTATTCCTGTTGGAGAAAAGGCCCCAGAAACAGTAACAGTATTTATTGAAATTGTGCCTTCTGATACCATTAAATATGAAGTAGATAAGGAGTCAGGTTATTTGAAAATCGATCGTCCTCAGAAATATTCAAATATTATTCCTTCGTTATATGGGTTTATTCCTCAAACCTATTGCGGAGAGGAAGTAGCAAAACTGGCCCGCGAACGTGGCTCAGATAAAGTAACAGAGGGAGACGGTGACCCACTTGATATTTGTGTGTTATCGAGCCACCATATTCCGCATGGTGACATTTTATTACAAGCTATACCTATTGGCGGTTTGTGTTTATTAGACAAAGGCGAAGCTGACGATAAAATCATTGCCGTGCTGGTAGCAGACCCAATTTATCAGAAATTTAAGGATATCAGCGAGCTGCCGGAAGCTATCATTACGCGTCTGAAACACTATTTCCTTACCTATAAAAGCTTACCTGACGAGAAAAATGCCATTGAAATATCTAATGTTTATGGCCGTGAAGGTGCGCATGAGGTAATCAGGAAGTCGATGATGGATTACAGAGATTTAATCTTTAAACCTATTTAAGTTTAAAGTTACAATATATCAACGGGGCATAACTCAGGTGATGCCCCGTTTGTTTTTTACAGCGGTGGAACAGTAATAATTAAGGTAATATAGGAATCTCGTATTATTGTTGTACCTTTGCAATTGATAATCAATTAATTACAGCAGTGATGCTGCAAACTTATGAAGAATACTGAAAGACCCCGGAGACCAAGAACGGAGGGTAAAGAAAAACCGGTCTCATCTAGGTCCGACCAACGCTCGGATAAAAAAAGCTACTCAGACGACAAACGTCCTTACGCAAGTAAAAGAACTGACTCCATCGCCAGACCAAAAGGCAATTTTTCAAAAAAAGAAGGATTTGATAGAAGTTTCTCAGAACCACGTTTCGGTGAAAAGAGACCTTTTGGCGCTAAAAAGCCTTTTACTTCTGAACCATCAGAACGTCCTTTCGAAAAGAAAGCTACAGATGGTAAACGCTCATACGGAGAGAAAAAATCTTTTGGCGGTAACCGTCCGGCTCGTCCTTATACTAAAAAAGAGGATGGTGGACTTGAAAGCAAACGCCCTTATGGAGAGAAAAAATCCTATGGTGGCGACCGTCCGGCTCGTCCTTATGCGAAAAAAGAGGATGGTGGATTTGAAAATAAACGCCCATCCGGTGAAAAGAAATCCTATGGTGATGAGCGTCCGGCTCGTCCTTATGTAAAAAAAGAGGATGACGGGTTCGAAAATAAACGCCCTTATGGAGAGAAAAAACCATTTAGTAGCGACCGCCCAGACCGCCCTTTTCAGAAAAGAACAGAAGGGGGATTTGAAAATAAACGTACTTTTGGCGACAAAAAGCCATTTGGTACTGAACGCGCAGAACGACCGTCGTTTAGAAGAGAAGGAGGTGATTTTGCTGAGAAAAAACCATTTGAAAGAGAGAAACCACGATTCGAAAAACGTGACGACAGACGTGAAGAAAGAGGTTACAGCAAAGGAGCCAGAGGCGAAAGAAAAGAAAACCAGGCAAGCGCATCTAAAGTAGCTGCTCCTAACTACAATCTTGATAAAATGAAAAACTCTTTGCCCCCCAGGGTAAAGCGTAAAGTAGAACAGGAAGAGAAAGATATTGATGGATTAATAAGACTGAACCGATACATTTCAAATGCAGGTATTGCTTCGCGCCGTGATGCTGACGAGCTGATTGCCTCAGGTCAGATTACGGTTAATGGCAAGGAAATAACCGAAATGGGTTACAAAGTTAAACCCAGTGATGTTGTAAAATATGGTAAAAAAATATTGAACCGCGAAAAACTGGTTTATTTGTTGCTGAACAAACCCAAAGATTTTATTACTACTACCGAAGACCCCAATGAGCGCAAAACCGTAATGGACCTGGTGGCCAATGCCTGCGAAGAAAGGGTGTATCCGGTGGGCAGGCTTGATAGAAACACAACGGGCTTGCTGCTTTTGACAAATGATGGCGAACTGGCTGAAAAACTATCTCACCCCTCTAATGAAATAAGAAAGATTTATCAGGTTGAACTTGACAAGCCTATATCAACCGAGCATTTTGATGCTATTAAAGAAGGTATTGACCTGGAAGATGGCTTCATAAAAGCAGACGACCTTGCTTTGGTAACACCAGATGCAGAAGTGGTAGGTATTGAGATACACAGTGGTAAAAACCGCATTGTGCGTCGTATTTTTGAGCATTTCGGTTATGAAGTACTCAAACTTGACCGCACCACCTATGCAGGTTTGAATAAAAAAGATTTGCCAAGAGGCAAGTGGCGCTTTTTGACCGAGAAAGAGGTTATCAGACTCAAGTATATGATATAAAAACCGGATATTGATTAATTAGTATCTGTTCTTAGGTATAATAGGCTTTATGGCTCCCTGAATAAAATCTGTGAGCCGTAAAGCCATTTTTTTTGTTGGGTTGTAAATGGTTTTACTGTTTTGCTTCACTAATTTTGAATCTGAAATGTTTCTTATGAAATGTTTCCCGTATGCTTATTCCTGATAATCCTTAACCATTTAGCTTTCTTATATGTCGGCCATTAAATTACCCGGGTGGAGAGTTTTCAGACGCTCTCTCATTCCTTTACCCGCTTGTCTGTTCGGTGCCTACATCATGTATCATCATGGAGTATCAATAGTTTTCTGGCTTACCAATCTTTCGGCTACCATTTTGGGTATTATTATAACTTTGTTTATCCAAAGCCGGCAAAAGACTTTTCCCGCCCGCAACCTTAATTTGGCAGCTGGTTTATCTGTTGGTTTTCTTTTGCTTACCTTTTTCAATAAAGATATGTTTGGCGTGCACCGATGGGTTTTTGTAGGGGGCCTGAATCTGAATGCCGGTCTGATAACCTGCCCGGTTTTTCTGATGCTGATTGTAAGGCAGGGGAGTAGTCTCAGGCCTTTGGTTTTATTTACGATAGTAACTGTTATTTTGCTTATGCAGCCAGACGCATCGCAGGTTTCAGCATTTTCAATTGCGGCAATGCTTCTGTTGTGGAGCCGTTGCAAACTCCCATTGCACAAGGTATTATTAATATTGTTTGTATCTGCTGCCAACCTTTATACATGGCTGAACCTGGACGGCCTTGCCCCGGTGGATTACGTAGAGCGGATTGTTTATATGGCTGGCCATATCAGTAAATTCTTACAGTATGTAGCAATTGTATTACTGGCGTTATTAGCCGCACCTTTTTTTGTGCAGGGTACCGGTAACAATAGCTTGTTGTCTTTTTCATTAGGCGTGTATTTTTCTATCACCCTGCTATCTGCATTTATTGGCAATTTCCCGGTTATTATAATGGGGTATGGGTTATCTCCGGTTATCGGTTACTTTATTGGTCTCAACCAGCTTTTGTCTAAGAAATAATGGGTGTGCCTCATATTCAGATTTTGTGAGTTTTTGGTGTGGTCATTGCCATTTTATTTACTGCCACATCTATACAAAGTAAGTGCTATTATCTAAAAATTATTACATTTGCAAAAAAGTTGAGACATAGAATGAATTATAACCTAAGTCAAGTTCCCAAACGTACAGGCAAGCCCCGTGAGTCAGGTTTAACAATGGTGATGGATAAAGGCTTGAGCATCAGAGAAGTAGAAGATATGCTTTCTATTTCGGCACCACACATTGATATTGTAAAGCTGGGCTGGGCCACTTCATACGTAACACCTAATCTGAAAGATAAATTAAAAGCTTATAAAGACGCCGGAATACCGGTTTATTTTGGCGGTACATTATTTGAAGCTTTTGTTGTGCGAGACCAGTTTGAAGACTACCTGAGGGTATTGGATGAATTTGGTCTTGAACATTGCGAGGTATCAGACGGCTCTATTGAAATAGCACATGATGAAAAGTGCGAATATATTACGCGGCTGGCTAAACGTGCCAAGGTGCTGTCTGAGGTAGGCTCTAAAGATGCTGAAAAGATATTTGCCCCCTACAAATGGATTGAAATGATGCAGGCTGAACTGGACGCAGGCGCCTGGAAGGTAATTGGCGAGGCGCGTGAGGGCGGCAACGTGGGTTTGTTCCGTAGCAGTGGTGAGGTTCGTCAGGGGCTTGTAGATGAGATTATTCATGCCATACCGGCCGAGAAAATAATTTGGGAGGCACCTCAGAAATCGCAACAGGTGTACTTTGTAAAACTGGTAGGGCCTAATGTAAATGTGGGTAACATTGCTCCGAACGAGGTTATACCTTTGGAAACCATACGTTTAGGGCTAAGAGGAGATACTTTCGGTAATTTCCTGACCGAAAAAACCAAAAAACGTTTCAAACTGGGTAAATATAGCAGCGACCGCCGTATTACTCAGGACGAATAATATTCTTAAAACACTTACCCTTCATCTTAGTAAAGCACTCCACATTTATGGAAATTATACACTTTCTGATTGACTTACTCAAAGACCCTCTTTTTACCTTGCAGGGTTTTCTTGATAAATACGATACCCTTACCTACGGCATATTGTTTCTGATAGTTTTTGTTGAAACCGGTCTTATTATTATGCCTCTGCTGCCCGGCGACTCATTACTTTTTGCAGCCGGTTTGCTTGCTTCATCGACAGGGAAACTGGACGTTACCCTCATCATTCCGCTTTTAATTCTGGCGGCTTTATTGGGCGACAACGTTAATTACCTGGTTGGTAAAAACTTCAGCAACTATATCAAGTCCAGAGATAAAATCCTTTTTCTGAAACGCTCATATATTACCCAAACCGAAGAGTTTTACGAAAAACATGGTGGCAGAACCGTAATTCTGGCCCGCTTTATGCCAATTGTGCGTACCATAGCCCCTTTTGTGGCCGGTGCCGGAAGCATGAAGTACCCAAAATACATTATGTTCTGTATTCTGGGGGCTATTTTATGGGTAACTTCTATTACGTTGCTGGGTTATTTCTTAGGCTCAAACCAATGGGTAAAACTGAATTTTGAAAAAGTAGTTTTAGGCATAGTTTTCGTTTCTATTGCCCCTATGATATGGGCAATTATTAAAGCTAAATTCTTCAGTAAGGCCAAATGAATATCTACGGACTGATAGGGTATCCGCTGGGGCATTCTTTCTCGAAGAAGTATTTCACCGGAAAGTTTGAGCAAATGGGTTTGGCTGATAGTCATGCCTACGAGCTGTTTGAACTACCCGAGATTGAGCAATTTCCGGAAATAATCAGTAATACACCTGGCCTCAAAGGGCTTAACGTTACAATTCCGCACAAACAGGCTGTGACGCCTTTTTTGGACGGATTGGATGCCTCTGCCCTTAAAGTTGGTGCCGTAAACGTTATTAAAATTGCCTCAGATGGCAAACTGATAGGCTTCAATTCTGACTATTACGGTTTCAAAACCTCTCTGGAAGAGTTTATTCCGGTCAATACTGCATTAAAAGCCCTGGTTTTGGGTAATGGCGGAGCTGCCAAAGCAGTAATAGTTGCATTGAATGATTTATCGATTCCTTTCAGGATAGTTTCGAGAACAAAAACCGATGATACCATTAGTTATGATGATTTAAAGTCTGAAATTGATAATTATCAGCTTATAATCAATTGTTCTCCGGTAGGTACCTATCCCAAGTCTGATGTATGCCCGGATATACCCTATGAAAGGTTAACGGCTAACCATTACCTCTATGACCTGGTTTATAACCCCGTTCAGACGTTGTTTCTGCAAAAAGGTGAGGAGCAAGGAGCAAAAACCCACAATGGGTTAGAAATGCTTCATCTGCAAGCTGAAAAAGCATGGGAAATCTGGAATTCATAAAATACGGCCTGCTATGCAACTCTTTAAAGGTAAAGTGCATCTTGCCGGTAAGAAATGTATTGTTTAATAAATAAACTTAGCGCACCTTATGAAAACGAGACTATCTTTTCTATTTATTTTCTTTTTTTGTCTGGTTGTTTCAGGCTTTGCTGCTCCGGTTGATCTGGAGTATAAAGAAACCTCTGTTAATGACGAGTTTGCCAAAGTTGATAAACTTGAAAAGTTTCTGGCAGACCACCCTGAAGCAACACTTGAAACGGTAAAGAAAAATCACCCTGAATTGCTGGAGGGTTATCAATTGGTTACAACTACTGAAACTAACCTTTTAACGCCGCAGGAAATGCCCATTGCAGGTGGTTTCTGGTGGGGTTGTTGCTTAGGAATTGTAGGCCTTGGGTTGGTATATTTTATAACAGATAATGACCACGACGAAGTACGAAAAGCCCTTTGGGGTTGTGTAATATCTACTATCTTTTGGGGGCTGGGTGGTTTATGGGACCCATTCGGCTGGTTCTGATAATAGAATGAACATATATAAATAGCATGAGACGCCACAAAGTTTTTGTACCTTTGTGGCGTCTTTATTTATAACCATATTTTATGAAGTTTAAGAAACACGTATTTATTTGTACCAACGACAAGGAAGCACCGAAGAAATCGTGCGGCAGTGTACATGGCATGGAGCTTGTTGAAGCCTTTAAGGCATCTCTTAAAGAGAAGGGATTACAGCTTGATATCAGAGCACAGAAATCCGGATGTCTGGATGCCTGCGCCTTTGGGCCATCAATGGTGGTCTATCCTGAAGGGGTTTGGTATGGCAATGTTCAGTTGTCTGACGTAGAAGAAATTGTAGAAAGTCACCTGGTAAATAACCAGCCTGTTGAGCGCCTTGCGCTCAAGTTTCCCGCAAGAGCTTAATATTTGGCCATGTATAAGCACCTCTTTTTTGACCTTGACCACACCCTGTGGGACTTTGAGAAGAACTCAAGGGAGTCATTGGCTGAGTTATATGAAAGTTTCGGTTTGCATTCCTGGAATATTGCCGGTCTTGGTGTTTTTCAGGCCGAATTTTCAGTAGTTAACCGCCGCTATTGGGCCATGCTGGAGTCTAACCAGATAACGCATGAAGAACTGCGCCGTAGACGGTTCAGAGACACACTGGTTAATCTGGGCGTTGAGGCTGACGAAAAACTTGGTTTGGAACTGAACGAGGCCTTTCTTGAATTACTGCCACAAAAATCGCATTTGATTGAGGGTACGCTAGACGTACTCGATTTCCTTGCACCCAATTATGAAATACATATTATCAGTAATGGCTGGCAGGATGTACAGGCAAAGAAAATAAAAAGCTCAAAGATAGAACATTATTTCCGCGAAGTAATTACTAACGAAAGAGCCGAAGCCCGCAAGCCCGATAAAAAGATTTTTGACTACGCAGTAAATGTAACCAAAGCCCGACTTGATGAAAGCCTGATGATTGGTGATAATTATGAAGCCGACATTCTGGGTGCTATCAATGCCCAAATGGATTCGGTCTTTTATAATCCGGATGGTATGAAGACTGACCAGAAGCCCACTTTTAATATTAAGCGGCTGGTAGAGCTTAAAGGGATATTGTAAACAAAGAGCCTTTTAATGAAGGCTCTTTGTGCACTAAAGTTTCGGCTTAAAATATACTACGTAAGCCATACCGCAAATGATTCCAATAAGCAAGGATACTAACCACCTTGTTGCTATTTTTTTATCTTTTTGCAAATAGCTATATAGGTAATTGAATCCTATTATGGCAATTCCCAAAATACAAATGGCGACTTTTAATTGGTATCTCAACTGTTGATTTTTCGCTAAAATATCAGCGAAAATAAAAGTTAAAGGATATAGAACTGAAAATACCCTCGAATTTGTCAGTTTATAAATGCCTGCTATATTCTTCATAGAATTCTACCTATAGATTAAGTCTTATTTGAGAAGAGCCGAATAGATGGCTTACCAGAATTACTAAAAAATATCTTTTGAGCCAATTATTTAAAGTGTAAATTATTTAGCGGTATGGTGTTAATTACATGCCATCAAAGACTCTGTTTCATAAAATACACCTGGGGCATAGGGTATATTAGAATAATACAATTATGGTTTTTACCTGAAAAAACATTAGTTTATCAAGATGCATTATCGAGTTGTTAATGCAGGTTATTTGCAGATAAAGATTTTTTTCTGTGTGATTTGTTAATTTTAAAAAAAATACGAGCGCATTACTGGTTAAATATTAGAGAGAGCAAGTATTTTGTTGAGGAATAGCCACCCGAAAGGTCGGGTGCCATGACGGAAAAAAATATGTAATATTATGCCTGCATAATGTATTGATTTTCAGTTTTTTATTAAAAAACGATTAAACAAAATGCTACATACATTTTTTTTCTTTTTATTTTGCGTATAACGATAAACCCAGAATAACATTTGGTTTGTTAACATTTTGTTAACTAAAATTTTGTGCCAAACCCTTGACAGAAATTGATTTTATTGTCTATCTTTAACCATTCAAAAAAAATCTTCTAAATTAAAAACCAGAATATACAATATGATTTGAACCTCTACGTTAACTAAATTGAAATACAGAAATGGGAAAAATCCAAGTTAGCGATAGTGAGCTAGTATCATTGTATATCCGCGGTAACGAAAAGGCTTTTGCGACACTTGTACAACGCTATAAGTCTAAAGTCTATACTACCATTTACCTTGTTGTTAAAGATCAGTATGTAGCAGAAGATTTGCTACAAGATACCTTCATAAAAGCTGTAGAAGTATTGCGTGAAGGTAAGTATAACGAAGAAGGCAAGTTTCTTCCATGGGTATTAAGAATAGCTCACAATTTGGCAATTGACTTTTTCCGGAGAGAGAAACGTTACCCTAGCGTAGTGTTTGAAGACGGAAGCAGTGTATTTAATACACTTGAGTTTGCGGAAGACTCTATCGAATCGATGCAAATCAAACGGGAGTCTCACGAGCATCTGAGAGATCTGATAAAACGTCTTCCTGACCAGCAGCGAGAAGTGCTTGTGATGCGTCATTATGACGACATGAGTTTTCAGGAAATTGCAGATGCTACTGGCGTAAGTATCAACACGGCGTTAGGCAGAATGCGTTATGCTCTCATCAACCTTAGAAAAATGATGAGTAAAACAGCATATGCTTATGATACAAACCTTTACCAATACGCAAAATGATGTAATTCGCTATTTGTATAACGAGACATCAGGTCAGGAAAACGCACTGATTGAAGACGCCATGCTTCATGACCCGGAGTTGCTTGACTTCTATCTTGATTGTGCAGATATTAAACTAGGATTAGACCAGATCCAACTTTCGCCCTCTGATAAAGCTATTGACAACATATTGAATTTCTCACGGAATTATGAGCCCAAAATTTAATTTTGGGCTTTTTGTTTTGTCTTAGCCAGAGTTTAAAACCCGAAATGTAAGTTTGGCATCTGGTAATTCTTTAAATGATTCCTTACCTTTGGTTCTTTAACGAACGAAAGGTAAAATGTCTGTTATTATATCTCCTATTTCCGAAAGCCTGAAAAATTATCTGGCGCAGAAAGACTATTCTAAAATTGTTGTTCTGACCGATACTAACACCAGAAAATACTGCTACACTTTAGTAAAAGATTTACTGCCAAAACATACGCTCATAACCGTAAAAAACGGAGAAGAGCATAAAAATCTGGCTACTTGTGAAGAAATCTGGTCGGCCATGACCGATGCCGAGCTTGACCGCCATGCCCTGATGATAAACCTGGGCGGAGGCGTAATAGGCGACATGGGTGGCTTTTGTGCTGCCACCTATAAAAGAGGCATAGATTTTATTCAGATTCCAACCACACTTCTGGCGCAGGTTGATGCCAGTGTAGGTGGAAAACTCGGAATTGATTTCAAGGGCCTGAAAAACCACCTTGGCGTTTTTACGCTTCCTAAAGCCGTGTTGATAGACCCGGTGTTTCTGGATACGCTTTCTGAACGGGAAAAGCGCTCAGGTTTTGCCGAGATTATTAAGCACTGCCTCATTCAGGATGGTGAAAAATGGAACGAAATCAGAAAAAAAGACCTTGAGCAGCAAGACCTGCGAGACCTGATTGCGCACTCGGTTGAAATCAAGAAAAAGGTAGTTGAACAAGACCCCACAGAGAAAGGCCTGCGGAAAATTCTGAACTTCGGGCATACGCTTGGGCATGCCATTGAGACCTATTTTTTAGATAAAGGCAAAAAAAAACTGCTTCATGGCGAAGCCATTGCAACCGGAATGCTCTGCGAGTCGTATATAGCTTTTGAAAGAAAATTGATTGACGAGCAAACATTGGCCCGCATAGAAGAGTTTATATTTTCGGTTTATGGAAAAATAGCCATGAAAACCGAAGACTTCGGGGCTATAATAGAGCATACCCTTCAGGACAAAAAAAATAAGGGTAAAGAAATACGTTTCTCATTAATTAATGGTGCGGGTAGCTGTCTTTACGATATCGCAGTGTCAAAAAACGAAATGAAAAAAGCCCTGGAGTATTACGTTAAGTGATGGAGGAGGTTAACAATAAAACCTGAAAACGGGCAGGAGAAAAAGTCGATTTACGGATAGATACCAGTAAAATATCACCCTTAAGCATATCTTGACTTTTAACAAAACTATAGATAAATTTGATGAGTATCCGCTCGGCAGATTTGTGAGGTTGTTATTAAGTTTTTTGTTTATAAGCTTTATTTAACTGAAATTAATCTAATCTGTATGTCGTATGAAAAAACTGTATTTGCTCTCTGCTCTTCTTGTTTTAGGTATTGCCTCTACCAGCTGTAATTCGCTCAGATTATTGGTTGACAATGATTACAGTTATGAGACTGACTTTACCAAATACAAGACCTACAACTTTTTAAACTGCGAAGTCGACACCTCCTTTATCTGTACTGAAATTCAGGATGCTATTCGCAGGCAAATGAAAGCCAGGGGATATAAAGTAACCGACAACGACCCGGGCTTATTGGTTAGCTACAGCATTATCCGTGACCGTGTGGATTATAAAGGGTATTTTCAACCGTCATTAGATCGCTGGGTGAACCATTTTGATGATGATGAAACTTACAAAACACAGAATTTGCATTTTGGCGGAGGCATGATACTGGTTTCTTTGTTGGATGCCGAAAGCAGCAGGTTAATCTGGCGGGGATACGCTTCGGGCGTTTTTAATAAAAAAGTTAACAAACCGGTTAACTATTACAGAAGTGTGGTGCGTAATATTTTTGACCAGTATCCGCTTTTTGCAGCTGGCGAAAAACCCCGAAAAATTGAAGACCTTTAGTGCTGCGTAGTGCGTTTTTTTTATTGCCTGCTAACCCGGGGCCAATACTTTTTTAGTAATTTTGTATCGAGAATTTTATACACAAAATGAGGAATGTGACACGTTCCTCATTTTTAATTTATCATTATGCTAACGGTTTACGGAATCCCCAATTGCGATACAATTAAAAAAACACTGAACTGGCTGAAAGCCAACCAGATTGAGTTTCAGTTTCATGATTACAGAAAAGAGGGTATTAGTGAAGAAAAACTGAATGACTGGCTTGCACAAGTACCCTTAGAAAAGCTGTTCAATAAAGCCAGCACTACTTTTAAAGAATTGCCTGACGAGGTTAAACCAACCGTTGGAGACCCCGCTGTGGCGGTTCAGCTAATGCAGGAAAAAACTTCAGTTATTAAAAGACCTGTTGTAGAAAAAGACGGTAAGGTGCTGGCCGTAGGTTTTAAGCCAGACCAGTACAAAGCTATTTTTACCCCAGAGGCTTAAAAGAGCCTATAACTTTTTTCAGGATTCTGACGGCATCCTCTGTTTCTTTCTGATTCATGCCTGCAAAGCCCATTCTGCAGGCATTTATATCCGGTTTTTCGTCGGCATAGGTTTGGCCGTTTGCCAGATATAAGCCGTATGAAGCAACTTTTTCAGATAGTGTGCCAAGTGGTATATCCTGCGCAAACTGCGCCCAGATGGCCATACCACCGTCAGGAATCCTGAATTGAATAACATCTCCCAGCGATTCTTTCAATAGGCTGCATGTAAAGTCTCGTCGTTCTCTGTACACTTTCAGGGCTTTAGTAGTATAACGTTTCAAATCTCCGTTCTCGAGCATATCTGCCAGGCATTCTTCAAGAATAGAATCATTCTGGCGGTCTATTACTCGTCTTAAGCGAGTCATTTCATCAATAATGGCTTCATGGGCGGCTACATAACCCACCCTGAAAGCAGGGGCAATCTTTTTGGTGAATGACCCCAGATATACAACCCAGCCGTATCTGTCTGCACTGGCAAGGGGTAATATAGGCGCATTGGCATAATGGTAGTCATAGTCGTAGTCATCTTCTAAAATAAAGAACTGATATTTTTCAGCCAGTGCCAATAGTTTTAGTCGCCGTTCGGGTTTTAGTGTTACCGTCGTAGGATGATAATGGTGCGAAGTAACATAAACCAGTTTTAATTTTTTAGTCAGACAAATATCCTCAATGGCTTCTACCTGTAAGCCTTCATCATCCACCGGTATAGTAGCCAGGTCGGCGCCCAATTGCCTGAAGGTATAATTGGTAGCCCTGTAATTCAACTCACCTACAATGGCTGTATCACCTTTTTGCAGCAAGGTTAAACCGGCCAGGTAAATACCCATCTGGCTACCGCGGGTAGTGATAATGTTTTCAGCATTGGCCTGTATTCCTCTGGTTTCGTTCAGGTATCTGGCAAAAATAGAGCGGAATCTGAGACTTCCCCTGGGGTTGGTATAAGTCATGGTGGCAGTGTTGGCATAGCGTATATGGTGTGCGTAGAGCTTTGCCCATTCTTCGCGTGGGGCCAGTCTTACGTCGGGTATTCCATCATTAAACGCCAGCCTATGGTTAATACTGGGGGGTAAAGGTATTGACCATTGTTTATTCAATCTGTTTTTGATAAGAACTCCCTGTTCTACCCTGCCCACCTCTGTTGAGAATTGCGTGGGTTGCAGCACCGGCAGTTTACCTGCTACGAAAGTCCCTCTTTGTGGTAAGGTTTCTACCCAGTTCTGCGACAACAGCTCCTCGTACGCAGCAATTACTGTTTTTCGATGTATTTGCAGTAACGCAGCCATTTGGCGGGTGCCGGGCAAAGGCGAGTTAGTGGGCAGAGTTCCTGCCTGAATTTGCTTGATGATGGCGTTGGCAATCTGAATATACAAGGGAATAGAATGCGACTTGTCTAAATTGATAAGGCTTTTAAATGGTGTTTTCAACTGGACTACCTGATTGTGTAAAGTTGGATGAGCTGACTAATCCAGTAAAGATATACATTTGCCTTATAAATCGCTATTATCATTAAATATTATGTATCCGATTACAAAAAATACCAAAATCAGCCGGTCTGCTAAAAGAGGGCTGTATGACCAGGAAACCATTTATAAGATTCTGGATGAAGGCCTGTTTTGCCATATTGCCTATGTACATGAGGGCCAACCTATGATGATACCAACAGGCTACTGCCGCATGGGTAATAAATTATATATTCATGGTTCGGTGGGTAGCCATTTCATGCGCAATATTGCCGACGGGCGTTGCGTTTGCCTGACCGTTTCTTTTCTGGACGGTCTGGTGCTGGCGCGTTCAGCTTTCAGCCATTCGGTCAATTACCGCTCTGTAGTGCTTTTTAGTGCGGCAACTCTGGTAACTGACGAGCAGGAGCGTTGGGATGCCCTGGAAGCATTTACCAATCAGGTGATACCTGGTCGGTGGGAAGAAGTAAGACAACCCAATACAAAAGAAATGAAAGCCACGATGGTTATTTCTTTTGTTATTGAAGAGGTATCGGCCAAGGTAAGAACCGGAAATCCGAATGACGATGAAGAAGATTTGGAATGGCCTGTATGGGCTGGTGTGCTGCCACTAAGCCAACAACCGCATACACCTATACCAGACCCAAAAATGGTGCAGGAAATACCCGTACCCCATTATGTGTTGAATTACAAGCGATAAACTGAAAGGCCGGCTTCAATCTGGTTAAGCCGGCCTTTCAGTTTATATTCAGGTAAAATCTGGGCATTAAATTCCGTATTTCTCTACTCGTCTATACAAGGCTTGCCGGGTAAGACCCATTTCGCGGGCGGCCTCGGTTATATTCCCATTAAATTTCTTCAGGGTTTTAATAATCAGCATTTTTTCCATTTCATCCAGTTGGAAAGTCTGCTCAAATGACGGCATCGAATCCTGCTGCTTTTCAAAAGGGTGGCCTTCAAAAAAGTCTTCAGGTTGCAGTACATTGCCCTGGCATAGTATTACAGCCCGTTCAATGGCATGTTGCAGCTCACGCACGTTGCCAGGCCATTGGTAGCGTTGCAGTTGTTTAACCAAAGCAGCGCTGATGCTGCTAACCGGGCGGTTATATTTTTTACGATAAATTTTAAGAAAATGTTCAGCCAGTGGCAGAATATCCTCCGTTCGTTCTCGTAAAGCCGGAAGTTTGATTTCAATGGTATTGATTCGGTAAAGTAAATCCTGCCTGAAAGTGCGCTGCGCCACGCGGGCATGAATTGGTTCGTTGGTTGCGCAGATAAGCCGTACATCAACGTTTTTTGATTTGTTTGAACCAACTTTGGTTACACTCCGGTTCTGCAATACCGTCAGTAGTTTGGCTTGTAAAGGTAAAGGTATATTGCCAATTTCGTCCAGAAATATCGTACCGCCGCTGGCTTCTTCAAAGCGTCCTACACGGTCTTCCCGCGCATCGGTAAAAGCCCCTTTTACATGACCAAACAACTCGCTCTCAAACAAAGACTCTGATATTGACCCCAGGTCGGCATGTACAAAAGGGCTGTCTGCCCTGTCCGATCTTTCATGTAATGCCCGTGCAATTACATCCTTTCCGGTTCCGTTTTCGCCCAGTATCAGAATATTGGCATCTGTAGCTGCCACACGCTCAATGGTCTCAAAAATTTTAAGCATGGCAGGGCTTTTGCCTATTATCTCAACTTTACCTTCGGCTTTGCGTTTTACAGTTGGGGTTTTACCTGTTCGGTGTTCTCTTATTTCCAGTGCCGACTGCATCGTGGCCAGTAATTTTTCGTTTTCCCAGGGTTTCAGCACAAAGTCAGACGCACCTACTTTAATGGCACGCACAGCCATTTCTACATCTCCGTATGCAGTAAATAACACAACAGAAGCCTTCGGGTCTATATCCAGGATACGATCGAGCCATTCAAAACCTTCTTTGCCGGTATTTACGTCTCGTGTGAAATTCATGTCCAGCAAAATAACATCGTAATCGCCGTTAGAAACCAGAAAAGGTATTCGCTCCGGATTTTTTTCAATATCAACTTGAGTAAAATGTCTTTTCAGGAATAATTTAGCAGCGCTTAGTACATCTACATCATCATCAATTATCAGTAGTTTAGACATAATTCGGGGTCAGATTAGAATATCAGGTAGTTTTATGCATTTTACGACAAAAATTATACCTTTCAAAGGATAACTTTCTTAAGACGAAGATAACAGATTGATAATAAACTGATTAATTTTTTCTGTTAATTTAATGCTTTTCAGCCATTCGTCCGTGTGCGTACAAGTGCTGTCCGTTTTCGGACAAATTTAAAGAGTAAATATTTTATAAAATACTGATAGTCAGTTGTTTGAAATATTTGGCACACATTGTGAATTAAGGAATTACAGATTTAAATCACAATTAATCAATTAAACTAACAGTCACTGCGGCAATTTGTCTGAAGCAAATTGTACGGCAATTTTAAAGAATACAATGGACAAGCAGATTAAAAAGAAATTCTGGAATAAACAACGAATCCTGTTAACCCTCGGCGGAGTATTATTTGCATCATTTGCAGCCTATAGCCTGCTTTTTGCAGACCGCCGCTCAACTCTGAATGCTGAAAAAGATAAAATGACGATTTCGCAGGTGTCTAATGGTAATTTTGATGAATTTATTGTAGTAACAGGTGTGGTTTTACCTTTAAGAATTATCCGTCTGGATGCCATTGTGGGTGGGTACGTAAAAGAAAAAGTGGTAGACGGTGGTAATATGGTAAAACAAGGCCAGGTTATTCTGAAACTCGAGAATCAGAACCTTAAACTGAATTTCCTGCAGTCGGAAACAGAAGCCAGCCGATTGGTGAATGACCTGCAGAATACGCGCCAGCGATTGAAGGTGGAGAAATTTACGATTCGCAAGAATATGTCTGACCTGGATTTCCTGACCGACCAGGCAAAAGACCTCTACGTCAGAAACAAAAAACTATATGCAGACAAAGTGATACCAGAGGCAGATTATCTGAAAGCCAAACGCGATTATGAAAAGCTATTAAGCCAACGCGAAATTGATGAGGAATCGCAGAAGTATCAGGAAGAAAACGCTGCCATGCAGATTAAACAGTTGGAGGGTACATTGGAGCGCACCCAGAAGAACGTTCAGCTATGGCGCGAAACACTAGAGAATCTGGTAGTAAAAGCACCCGTTTCAGGTTTGTTGTCATCTATTGATGTAGAGGTGGGTTCAAACATCAGCCAGGGCCAGAACATCGGGCAGATAGATGACCTGAACGGATTTAAAATGCGTGTAGATATTGATGAACACTATATTTCAAGAATTTTTGCAGGTCTTGGCGGCTCTTTTGAATTTAACGGAAAAGAGTATCCGCTTGAAATTACCAAAATATATCCCGAAGTTCGCAACGGACGTTTTCAGGTAGACATGATTTTCTCGAAGGGAGTACCAGAAGGTATTAAGAGAGGGCAGTCGTCACCCATCCGTCTCGAATTAGGCAAAGCTACCAAAGCGGTATTGCTGCCTGTAGGTGGTTTCTTCTCAGATACTGGCGGAAACTGGGTATATGTGGTAGATAAGTCTGGTACCAAGGCTGTAAAACGCAAAATTACTTTGGGTCGTAAAAACCCTGAATTCTTTGAAGTACTGGAAGGGCTTGAAGTGGGCGAAAAGGTAATTACTTCGTCATACGAGAACTTCGGCGATAACGAAGTGCTTCAATTGAAGTAAAAGGGGTGGTCATCGATAGAAAACATTCATTCTTGGTACAACTTCTAAAGCTTCAATGCCGGCACCAATTAAGTGCCGTTAGCCAACCAATAGTTTAAAGTAGATTATTAACTTAAAGATATAAATTGAACATGGAAAGAAGCAGAGAATAGTTGAGGCATAGTTTCTCTATTCTACTTTCCCATTTTCGCAAACCTAAAAACAAAATTATGATTAAAATATCTAATCTTCAGAAAGTGTTCACTACCGAAGAGGTGGAAACCACAGCCCTCAATGGCATTGATATGAGCATCAAAGATGGCGAGTTTGTAGCTATTATGGGGCCGTCAGGTTGCGGAAAATCAACTCTGCTCAATATCATGGGTTTGCTGGATAATCCGTCAGAAGGAAGCTATGACTTTTATGGAGTGGAAGTAGCTAAACTTAGTGAGAGAGAGCGGGCTTCTCACCGCAAAGGAAATATCGGGTTTGTTTTTCAGAGCTTTAACCTGATTGATGAGCTAACCGTTTTTGAAAACGTAGAGCTTCCGCTTTTGTATCTGAAAACTCCGGTTACCGAACGCAAGAAAAAAGTGGAAGAAGTATTAGAGCGCATGAACATCATGCACCGCCGTAATCACTTTCCGCAACAGCTATCAGGTGGTCAGCAACAACGCGTGGCTATTGCCCGTGCCGTAGTGGCCAAACCAAAGTTGATTCTGGCCGATGAGCCTACCGGTAACCTTGACTCAACCAATGGAGAAGAGGTAATGAAGTTGCTTCAGGAATTGAACAACGAAGGCACAACCATTATTATGGTTACCCACTCACCTTATGATGCAGGCTTCTCTCACCGAATCATTAACCTGTTTGACGGCAAGGTTGTAACTGAAAACTTCCACGTTTAATTAACTGCCTTACCAGAGCTTTGGTCTCTTAAGGTATGCTTAATTAAAGCAAAATTGATATAAAATGGGCTTACTATAACCAAAAATATAGTAGGCTCGCATTGCTATTGCCTTCCGAAGGATTCTTGTATAATCATAATTATGAAAAACTATGTTAAAAAATTATTTCAAAATCGCATTCCGAAACCTCTGGAAGAATAAATCTTATACTTCAATCAACGTTGTCGGGCTCTCTATTGCTTTCGGGAGCGCCATTTTATTGTTTCTTACTGCCTGGTTTGAATTTACCTACGACGACTTCCAGGCGAATAGAGACCACATCTTTAAGGTCTACTTTAAAATTAATCAACCAGATAAAATACATTACCAGGGCAACATGCCTGCGCCGCTAACCCCGGCTTTAATTTCTGATTTTGGCTCTGAAATAAAATATGCCACCCGAATTGTAGGAGGTGGGGTGCAGATTATGCAAGGGGAAAAAACTATTGATGAGAGCATAAGGTATGTAGACGCCGATTTTCTGAAGATGTTTTCATTTAAAATGCTAAAAGGGAGCCCGGCCACTGCCTTGAACGACCTTCGGAGTGTAGTTTTAAATGAAGAAGTGGCAGCGAATATATTCGGCAAGGCAGACCCGGTTGGGAAAACACTTAATATGAATTTTGGTGGGCAAGTTGAAGCGTTTGTGGTAACGGGCGTGGTAGAAAAGGCTCCTAAAAACTCAACGTTAGACAATGAAATACTGATACGCTTTGAAAACAACCCTGAATATAAAGATACAAAAGACAGTTGGAATTCAAATTACCATGATGCCTACGTGCAGTTGGCCGATAAGGTAGAAGCTGAGACTTTAGAAAAGCAAATGAAGTCTTTTACCGAAAAATATTTTAAAGGAAGCATAGACCAGCTAAAAAAAGAGGGTGCAAAACCTGATGACAGAGGAGAAATAATAAGTGTTAGAATAGCACCATTAATCGGATTACATTTTAACAAACAGGCCGAAGGCAACCGGGCTATTGATATTACTTACCCGTATATTCTGCTGGTTATTAGCGGGCTCATTTTGTTAATAGCCTGTATTAATTTTATTAATCTGTCTATTGCCCGCTCAATGACCCGCGCCAAAGAAGTGGGCATGAGAAAAGCATTGGGAGCTTTGAAAGCCCAGATTGTCGGTCAGTTCTGGGGCGAGGCGTTTATTATTTGCGTAGTTGCCTTTGGTTTAGGATGCCTACTGGCCACCATGCTTATGCCACAGTACAATGCCATGTTCAGAAGCGAGCTGACGTTTCATAATCTGCTTAATCCCACAGTTGGTATATTGCTATTGCTAAGTTTTCTGGTCATAACCCTCATAGCGGGTGGCTACCCGGCATTGGCTGTTGCCCGGTTTAATACCATAGAGGTGCTAAAGGGCAAAGTAAAAGTAAGTTCGCGTTCAGGGGGAATCAGAAGCGCTTTGATTGTGGCGCAATTCAGCATCGCTATTTTATTAATTAGCTGTACGTTAATAATCTGGAAACAAATTGATTTCCTACGTAACAAACCACTGGGTTTTGATGAAACGCAGGTGATTAGTTTTCCGGTAGGTAATGAGGTTCAGGGCAGCAAGGTGCTTGACTACATGCGCAATAAACTGGCCAATGACTCAAGGATTCTGGGAATATCAGGCGCTGATATCAACATCGGCAGAGGAAAGGACGGGTCAAGTTCAAAATCAGTGTTTACTTTTGAGATGGAAGGAAAAAGCTATAGAACCAATGGCCTGACTATTGATTACGACTACATAAAAACACTTGGGTTAAAACTGGTAGAAGGCCGCGATTTTTCTCGGCAGTTTACAACCGATAAAGACCGCGGATGTATCATCAACGAAACCATGGCCAAACAAATGGGCTACAAAGACCCGATTGGCAAAAAAGTAGCTATTGGCGATAGTATCGGCAAAACCATAGTAGGCGTTGTAAAAGACTATCATTTTGAATCATTAAAAAATAGAATAGAAGCCATTACTTTTATGATGCCCGGCGATTTCGGCATCAACTATGTTTTTGTAAAACTGGCTCCTGATGCCCCCAAATCAATTGTAGATGTAATTGGCCATGCCTATAAAGAAATTGCGCCTAAATCAGAATTTCTTCCGTCGTTTCTTGACGAAAACACCAATAACCAATATAGAAAAGAAGAGCGGATGTCGCAGATTGTAATGAGTGCCGCAGTGCTAACCATTATTCTTTCCTGCATGGGGCTGTTTGCCATTGCGCTGATGATAATGGCGCAGCGTACCAAAGAAATCGGCATCCGTAAAGTATTGGGCGCCAGTATCCCAAATCTGGTTATGCTGCTTTCAAAAGAGTTTCTGAGCCTTGTTTTAATAGCCATTCTGCTGGCCACGCCATTGGCTTACTACCTGATGAATAAATGGATTGAGGACTTCGCCTACCAAACGAACATCAGCTGGTGGATTTTTGCAGTAGCAGGTGCCACTGCCATTATGATTGCCTTGTTTACAGTAAGTTACCAGTCAATCAGAGCCGCTTTGATGAATCCGGTAAAGTCACTAAAAAGTGAATAGCGCCCCCGACCCTAAAGGGGAGTTGCTTACGCCTAATTTTAAAATGCGAGTACAAAGTAACCAAAAGGGGAGTTTGTAAAAATATTATCTAACTTAAAAAAATCCTCCCTTAGGGGACGGTCCGACGAATCGGAGGGGCTATGATACGTAATTACTTAATAATAGCTTTTCGTAAGTTATTGAAAAACAAGACGCATACTGCCATTAATATTATTGGCCTATCTGTGGCTTTTGGCAGTAGTATTCTGCTTTACCTGACTGTGGCTTACGAGTTCTCTTATGATACTTTTCATAAAGATGCCAACCGGATTTACTATCTCTATTTTAATAGTGTAGATAAGCTGGGTAAACCAGAATACAGCGCTGCTATGGCCTATCCGCTTACACCTGCTTTAAAAGCCGAGTATCCGGAGGTAGAAGCGGCAACCCGCATAAACTGGGGAGGCGGGCCAATTATTTATAACGGTAAGAAATTTGAAAAGAATGTCAGAACCGTTGATGCCGACTTCCTGAAGGTCTTTTCTTTTCCTCTGCTGAAAGGCAATATTAATTCTGCTCTGGCAGATAAAAACGGCATGGTTATCAGCAAAACCACAGCTGAAAATATATTTGGTAAAGTAGACCCTTTGGGTAAGCAACTACTTATTGACCTGGCCACGGGTAAAACACCTTTTGTGGTAACCGGCGTTATTGACGATGCCCCTAAAAACTCTAGTATTGAGTATGACGTACTCATCAGGTCTGAGAATCATGGCAGTTATGAGGCCATAAAAGACAAATGGACAAACCAGAATCATCAGGTATATGTAAAACTTGCAGAAAACGCTACTCAGTCGGCTACTGAAAAGCGGTTTGAGGCACTGGTAAGTAAATACATGAAACCCGCCTTAGAAGACGCCCGGAAGTCGGGCAAAATGAAGAACGGGCAAGGGCAATACCTGAGTTTGTTAATGATGCCGCTTGAAGATGTGCATTTCGATACCATTACGGGTTGGGGCAGTGGCGTAAGTAAAAGCTATATCTATACTTTGTTAATAATTGCCTTACTGATAGTGCTCATAGCCTCTATTAACTTCATTAATCTTACCATAGCCAAATCATTAACACAAGCCAAAGAAGTAGGTGTACGGAAGTCGCTGGGTGCTAACAAAGGGCAACTTTTTATACAAGGCTGGGGAGAATCGTTTTTGATTTGCACATTGGCTATATTTTTAGGTCTGGCGGCAGCTTATGGTTTTCTGCCACAGTTTAATAGTTTGTTTCAATCAAGTCTTTCTATTGAAAACTTTCTCAATTCTTCCAATCTGTTTATTGTATTGTCGGGCTTTTTGTTAGTAACCCTTATTGCAGGCGGGTACCCTGCGTTTGTGTCGTCTCGTTTTAATATTGTAGAAGTATTGAAAGGCAGATTTACAAAAAGGAAACCCGGCGTATTACGTAATTCTTTGATTATTGTTCAGTTTTCAATTTCATGTCTGCTTATTAGTTGTACAATTGTGATTTTTGAACAGCTGCAATACCTGAAAAGCAAACCGCTTGGCTATGACAAAGAGCAGGTTATCAGCGTACCCATTGGTAGCGCTTTAGACCATAAAACGGCTGTAAAGCAAATGAAAAACGAGCTTGCCAGGTATCCTTCTATCGTATCAGTTAGTGGTTCGGGCGTTAATTTTGGTAATGGGCTTGATGGCTCCTCTTCCAGAAGTACCGCCGGGTTTGATTATTATCCCAATGAAAACGACACTAAAAATGTGCGTCCTATTATAAGCGACTGGCTTTATGTGGATTATGATTTTCTGAAAACGCTTGGTATAAAAACCGTACAGGGGCGCGATTTCTCCCCGGCATTCGGTACCGACTCAACGGCTTTAATTGTAACCGAAAGTCTGGTGAAACAAATGGGTGAAACCTTTGTGGTTGATAAATTTCTGCTACCCGATTCAGCAATTGGACGGCAAAGAATTATAGGTGTGATTCCTGACTTCTATCTGTATTCGCTTCGCAGAGAAGGCCGGTCCATCACACTTGAAATGGCTCCTAAAGGCAGTGTAAACTATATTTTGATTCGCGCACAGTCAAAGAACCTGAATGAGTCGATGGAATTAGTAAAGAATATATGGAAAAAGCTGGCGCCTACCGAAGAATTCAAAGGCTCTTTTATCAACGAAAACGTTGACCGCTGGTATAAGAAAGAAGAGCGTCTGTCTCAGATATTCAGCCTGGCAGCTGGTATAGCCGTTTTGCTTTCTTGTATGGGGCTGTTTGCAGTGGCATTGATAGTGCTAGAGCAACGTACCAAAGAGATAGGTATCCGGAAAGTTTTAGGGGCCAGTATCAGTGGTATTGTGGGCCTTATCTCAATCGACTTCCTGAAAATGGTAGGCCTTGCATTCGTAACAGCAACACCGGTGGCCTATTTTGCCATGCAGAACTGGTTAAAGGATTTTGCCCACCGAACCGAATTATATTGGTGGATTTTTGCACTGGCAGGTATAGTATTGGTCTTAATTGCCCTGTTTACAATTAGTTTTCATTCCATCAGAGCCGCATTAATGAATCCGGTAAAGTCATTGAAATCTGAATAGCACAGGGCAAAGGGCATGGGGCATAGTGTAAGCCCTTTGCCCTTATCCCTCTGCCCAAAGCAATAAAATTATGCTACTTAACTACTTGAAAATTGCCTGGAGAAGTCTGGTAAAAAGCAGACTCTTTACTTTGCTTAACTTGTTGGGTTTAGCCCTTGGGCTTACTGTATCTCTTTTGTTGATACTATATGTAAAAGACGAACTGTCTTTTGATAAGTATCATACCAATGCCGCAAATATTTACCGCATCGGGGTAACGGCTACTTTTGATGGTAAAAGTGCTAAATGGGCCAATGCCCCCAATGCTGTTGGACCCAGCCTGAAAAATGAAGTGCCAGAAGTAGTTCAGCAAGCGCGTATTTTGCTGAATGATTACGGGGAAACGGCCTTTGTAAACCTTGGAGATAAGAAATTTACCGAGAAAAAATTGTATTGGGTAGATGGCTCCATCTTTGAAATTTTTGATATTAATCTTCTACAGGGTAACCCCAAAACGGCTTTGAAAGAACCCAATAAAATTGTATTAAGCCAGGCTACTGCCAAAAAGTATTTTGGTGATGCCAACCCTATGGGCAAAATTGTAAAAATTGGCGCCAAATACACAATGGAAGTAACAGGGGTGTACGAAGACCTTCCGCATAATTTTACGCTGGATGCCGAATTGATGGGTTCTTTTAATAGTGTTGAGTGGGCCTCAAAAAACCTTGTGTGGAGTAATTCAAGTTTTGAAACTTACGTGTTATTGAAGCCAGGTGCAAGCCAGCAAAAGGTAGAAGCCCAAATGACGGCTTTACTTGAAAAGAACATTCCGGACAAATCAGACCGCTGGTTTAGTTTATGGCTGCAACCGCTAACTGATATCCATCTTAACTCTGCAGACATCACCAATTCCAATACAAAAAGGGCAGGAGATGCCGCCCAGGTAAAGATACTATCAGTTCTTGCTTTGGTGGTATTGGTAATTGCGTGTATTAACTACATGAATCTGTCTACGGCGCGTTCGCAGAAAAGATTTAAAGAAGTGGGTATTAATAAAACAATAGGCGCCACCAACGCCCAATTGATTGGCAGGTTTTATACTGAAACCCTCTTGACGGTCTTGCTGGCCCTTATATTAGGGCTTGTTATTCTGGTGTTAATGATGCCATTTTTTAATGACATCGCCGGTAAAGAGTTATCAGTAAGAGATGTTTTTACACCTGAAGTGGGGCTGGGTTTATTGGCAATTTTTACGTTCGTTACGTTTGTGTCAGGGTCATATCCGGCTTTTTACCTGTCTTCATTTGCTCCAAAAAGTCTTTTGCAGGCACCTGTTAGTCGTAAAACCGGAGCCGGATTATTCCGCCAGTCGCTCGTGGTTATTCAGTTTTCAGCCTCAATAATTCTGATAATCTGCACCTTTGTATTTTTCCAGCAACTTAGGTTTATTCAAAACAAAAAGCTGGGGTATAACCCGGAGCAAGTGGTAGCTGTGATGACCTCAGCAGCCGAGAATAAAGAACAGATAGATGCGTTAATTAATAACTATAAAGATTTAAGCAATGTGCTGGAGATTGCACGCGCGCAGGCTTATCCCGGCACTGGCGGTAGCGGCCGGAGCATGAGTAAAGTAAGCAATCCTAATGAATCTTTTGCAGTGCGCACCAACCGCGTAAATGGCGATTTTGCAAAAGTACTGAACCTCAAATTTGTTGCAGGCAAAACGCTGCCACTTACCAAGGCAGAGAAAGATACAACCGTGCAGATTGTTGTGAATGAAACAACTGTAAAACTCTTGGGTTATAAAACCCCACAGGATGCCATCGGTAAGTTTTCAGAAGATTTGTTCTGGAACCGCAAGGCTGAAATTGTGGGTGTGGTAAGAGACTTTCACTATGATTCTTTCCATCAGCCTATCGGGTCTTATGTTTTTCATAACAATGACACCGAGTCAAGGCCATACGTGCTCGTTAAATTAAATACAGGCAATCTTGAGCAGACCATGAAACAGCTGGAAGCTACTTTCAGAAAAAGTGTACCCAGTTCAGCATTTGAATATCTATTCTTGGATCAGTACCTGAACACATTATATACATCAGAAACGCAAACGGCCAGAGTGGTATTCGTTTTTTCTGGTCTGGCTATTCTAATTGCCTGTCTGGGGCTTTTTGGTCTGGCAGCTTTTACAGCAGAGCAACGAACCAAAGAGATTGGTATCCGTAAGGTTTTAGGAGCTTCGGTAGCTGGTCTGACCACATTGATATCGAAAGATTTTATGAAACTGATAGTGGTTGCTGTAGTAATAGCCAGCCCCATTGCCTGGTATTTTATGAATAGCTGGTTGAAAAACTTTGCTTATCAGATAACTATCCAATGGTGGGTATTTGTGGTTACAGGTCTCTTAGCTACTCTGATTGCTCTTCTTACCGTAAGTTTTCAGGCTATCAAAGCAGCATTGATGAATCCGATTAAATCACTTAAAAGTGAATAGCACAGGGCAAAGGGCATGGGGCATAGTGTAAGCCCTTTGCTCTCTGCTCTCTGCCCTATGCAAAATAACATGAAACTGAAATTTACATTAAGAGTTCTGGCTAGAAACAGGCTCTTTACCTTCCTGAATGTTTTCGGTCTGGCTTTGGGTATGGCCGGAGGGATACTGGTTTTTCAATTGGTGAAATACCATGTAAGTGTTGATACCTATCATAAAAATGCAGACCGGATTTACCGGGCAGTGGTGGACCTGCATCTGGGAGACGGTAAAATTGAGAGAGAAAAGGGCAGTACTTATATGTTGCACCAGACCTGGCCAAAGGATTACCCTGCCATTGAAAAAGCTACTTATCTGGCCCATAAACCTTTAACAATTGCGGTTGCCTCAAATGGAGAAATACAAAAATATTCAGAAAGAGAATCGGCTGCATTTACCAATGCTGACTACTTTAGGATATTTGATTACGAGTGGAAGGCAGGTAAGCCAGAAGTATTAGACAACCCCAATCAGGCAGTTTTGACTGAAAGTTATGTTCGTAAATTCTTCGGGAATGACAACCCTATTGGAAAATCTATCAAACTGGAAAACCAGCAGGAGGTAGTTGTGGCGGGTATACTTAAAGACTGCTTGGCCAATACAGATTTGAAAACCGATATTTTTGTTTCATTGCCAACATTAAAAGCCCTTGTACCTGAATATGGTTACGAAGACTGGGGATGGATTGACAGCAGCCGGGAAACGTTTGTGATGCTTCGCTCTAAAGATTTGAAAACCCAATTTGAAAGCCAGATGCCTGCTTTCTCTAAAAAGTATTACGGTGCAGATAGCGATATATTCAAGTATCATTTGCAAGATTTATCTGATATACACTTTAACATAGATTATGGCGGAAAAATCAAGAAATCGACCATTAACCTGCTGATGGGCATAGGTGTGTTGATGGTAATTATTGCTTGTATTAACTTCATTAATTTGTCAACGGCGCAATCTTTCAAACGCTACAAAGAAGTGGGTGTAAGAAAAACCCTGGGTAGCTCACAGACACAAATATTCTGGCAGTTTATCAGTGAAACCACAATGGTAGCTTTGCTTTCGGGTATGCTGGCAGTGGTCATTGCTTATTTGGCTGCTCCTTTGCTTGCCCAATGGCTTGCTACTCCAATCAGCATCAGTCTTTTGTCTGATGTAATGCTGATGGGTTTCATGGCTCTTTTACTGATAGCTGTTGTTTTTCTGGCAGGGTTTTACCCTGCTCTCATTATCGCCAATTTCCAGCCTTTAAAGGCATTGAAAAATATTGCTGAGCTGCCTAAGAAGTTCACACTTCGCAAAGGGTTAGTGGTAACACAATTCAGCATTGCCTGTATACTAATAGCGGTTTCTATACTGGTTGTTTTACAGCTTGATTACCTGAAAAGCAAAGACCTGGGCCTAAGAAAAGACCTGATTTTGCAAGTACACGTTCCGGATACTGAAGCCGGTAAATTGCAAACGCTTAAAAACCAATTGCTTCAACAGGCAAATGTAAGCTCTGTGTCTTTCTTTCGCACTGCCCCAACTTCCCAGACCGGTAGTGGTGGTAGTATCAGGTTTGAAAACAGAGACTGGGAGAAATTTGTGGCAAGGTCTAAAATAGCTGATGAAGCCTATATTGATACCTATGGCATCAAGCTAATCAGCGACCGTAAGCCTGTTGCTTCTGACACCCTGCGAGAGTTACTGGTTAATCAGAAAATGGTAAAAGATTTAGGATTGAAATCAGCCGATGAAATTCTGAACAGAAAACTATTGGTAGGCGACCACAACAAAACCGGAACCATAGTGGGCGTTGTAGCTGATTTTAATAATACTGACCTCTATTCAGGCATTGACCCTACGGTTATATTCTCTTCGAGAGCACATTATCGTAAGGTGGCTATTCAGTTAAAATCTTTTGACCAATCAACCATTAAGAAAATAGCCGGATTGTGGGAGAAGCTATACCTTGACAATGTTTTTGAGTATACGTTTTTTAATGAAGATGTGGCAAGTTTTTATGAGCGCGAAGAGCTAATCAGTAACCTGACAAAGACTTTTGCAACACTGGCAGTTTTCATTTCTTGTTTGGGTTTGTTTGGTCTGGCTACTTTTTCTATCAGACAGTGTACCAAAGAGATTGGTATCAGAAAGGTACTTGGCGCTTCTGTATTGGGTATCACCACTTTGCTTTCTCTTGATTTTCTGAAACTGGTTTTAGTTGCTTTGTTGGTAGCAGTGCCAGTTGCCTATTATTTCATGGCGCAATGGCTACAGGACTTCGCCTACCGTGTCTCTATTGAATGGTGGATATTTGCAGCCACGGGAGCAGTTGCCATTCTGATCGCCATCATGACCATAAGTTATCAGGCTATTAAGGCGGCATTAGTTAATCCGGTGAAGAGTTTAAAGTCTGAGTAAAACGCCCCCTGCCCCTAATGGGAAGCCGGGACGAGTATTTTCTATAACCATTAAACAATTTCTCTTTTAGGGGGCGGTCCGACGCATCGGAGAGGTATATGATCCGTAACTATTTCAAAATAACGTTTAGAAGCCTCTGGAAAAACAAGCTTTTTTCGTTCATCAATATTGTTGGGCTGGGCCTGGCCATGACATTCGGGCTTATAGCCCTGATGCAGGTGCAGAATGTTTTTGAGTACGATAATTTCCACCCGTATCCAGACCGGACTTATCGTATTCTTACCGATTTTAAAGATGCTGGCGGTAGGCAAACGGCTTATGCTTCTTCTCCTTTTCTGCTGGCCGACAAATTAAAGAATGAATACGGTTTTGTTGAGAAATCGGCAAGAGTGGTGCGCTATTTTTCGGGTGATATGAACAACCGCCTGAAGACTATCCGTGTAAATGGCATTTATGTAGACCGTTCGTTCTTTGATGTTTTCGGCTTTCCGCTTGAAAGCGGAGCCTATCCGGTGGCAGCCAACACAGTAGTATTGAACAAAGAAACCGCAGTGAAGTTTTTTGGCGATACCAGCCCCATAGGCAAAACCATTACTCACCCCGACTACGGTGTACTTACCATTACCGGCGTGTTGAAACCTTATAAATACAGGGGAACACATTTCAGAAGCGATTTGATGGTGTCAATGGCTACTTTTGAGCACTTGAACGCCGATAAGCCCGACCTTAAAAGCTGGACAAAATTCGAAACTTTTACTTTTGTTCTCTTGAACAAAAATGCCAGTGTGGGCGCCTTGAACCGTGCGTTGGTATCGGTGGCAAAGGATAACAGAAAAGATTCGGATTTCGGCAGAAGCAGCCATGCTTACAGAGTTCAAGCGCTCAGAGATATTTCTCCAGCTTTTGAGCAGCTGGAAAGAAATGCATACGTTGAAAAAATTTCTGACCAGTTGGTTAATATAATAATGGCATTGGTTGTAGTGTTGCTGGCCGGGTTTAATTACACCAACCTTACGCTGGCGCGCTCGTTAAGCAGGGCCCGTGAGGTTGGCGTCAGAAAGGTTTCCGGAGCTTTGCGTCGGCAACTGGTAAGTCAGTTTCTGGTTGAAGCCGTGGTATTGGCTTTCTTTTCTCTAGTGGTTGCTTATTTCGGTTTTATAGCCGTTAAAGAATACGTTCGTGTTCCGTGGATTGTATGGGAAGTAGAAAACAAATGGGTAATGTGGCTCGCTTTCACAGGCTTCACGATTGTTACGGGTGTAATGGCCGGGGTATTCCCGGCGCAGATCCTCTCACGGTTTCAGCCCGCTCAGGTTTTGAAAGGCGAACTCATGCCTGCTTCGTTCGGTAAAATCAATTTCCGTAAAACCTTGATTGTGATTCAGTTGGTGGTAACGCTTGTGTATATGGCGTTAAATCTGGGTATGTATAGTCAGTTTGAATACATGGCTACCGAAAACGGGAATTTTAATCGCAAGGATATTCTGAATATTACCCTGGCTGATACAGATTATAAACTACTGAAGAATGAGGTTTCAAGGTTATCAGGTATTGAGGGCGTAGGTATGAGCTCTGACGCGTTCGGAAACGGGGCAGGCCAGTATGCCCTTAAAGCCAGACGAACTGATGAAAATATGCAAGCATCTTACTTTGCGGTTGACAACCGTTTCATCGATAACATGAAACTTACCTTAGTGGCTGGTGAGAACCTTCCGGATGAATCTGTCGACTCATCAGGCAACTTTATTTTAATAAATGAAAAAGCAGTGAAACTGCTTCATCTGGGCAGCCCGAATGAGGCTATCGGCAAGATGGTTTTTCTGAATAACCAGACCGAAGCGCTGGTGAGTGGTGTAGTAAAAGACTTTTGCTTTAATAATTATCAGTTTGAGGTAACGCCTGCAGTATTTCAGTATAACCCAAAGCAGTTTCGCCTCATGTCTGTAAAAACTACCCGGGGTGCTGATAAGGCTTCGCTGGAAGCATCAATTGGTAAAATCTGGAAACACTATCAGCCTTATGATGCCATGGTTTATAACTGGTACGAGCAGGAAATGTATGACCGCTATTTCCCGGGTGAAGATATGAAACTCTTCGGCCTTACCACAATAGCTGGCTTTGCGGTTGCCATAATGGGCTTGCTGGGTATGGTTACATACAATACTGAAAAGCGGTGGAAGGAAATTGGAATCAGAAAAGTAATGGGTGCGTCAGAGACCGAGGTAGTGCGTTTGTTGTCATGGGGTTTTCTGAAATTACTCATGATTGCCGGGTTAATTGCCCTACCGTTAGGATACGTATGCAATGCGATGGTTTTAAATATTTTCGTGTTTAATCCGGGTGTGCGTTTGGGTTTATTGTTAGGCAGTTTTGCTCTTGTTTTTCTGTTTGCCCTGTTAACCATAGGCATTAAGACCTATCAGGCTGCATTAATGAATCCGGTAAAGAGTTTAAAGGCTGAATAGCAGAATGTTAAAATAACTTAAACGAAATGAGAATGATTAAATGCAGTTTTAACTTTCAGCCTTAATCATCAAAATTTCAAAATTATGTTAAAGAACTATCTGAAAACTTCCTGGCGTAATCTTATAAAACGCAGGTTTTATACATCGGTTACTATTTTCGGTCTTTCGGTCGGAATCACCTTTGCTTTGCTAACAGGCAGCTATGTTTCGAATGAATGGATGGTAAATAATAACCTCAGGAATGTTGAAAACCAGTTTGTGATTCAGAGCAGGTGGGACAAAGCGAACATGGGCCTTGAGTTTACGTCTTTAGGGCCGCTGGCTAAAGCATTAAAAGATAATTACCCCGCACTTGTAGAAAACTATTACAGGTTTGATGGTGTAACTACCGTTGTTGCCAGGGCTGACAAGGTTTTCAGAGAAGATATTCAAATGGGCGATTCAACCATTCTGAATATGTATGGCTTTGAGCTTTTGCATGGCAGTGCAGGTGCTGCGCTGAATCAGCCCAATACTATGGTTATTTCTACCGATCACGCCCTCAAATATTTCGGTAAAACTGATGTTCTGGGCCAGACTCTGAGATTGGAGTCTTTTTCAGGCCAAAAGCGCGAGTTTATGATAACAGGGGTTTTGAAAGAAACACCCGCTAACTCGGTAACTAATCTGGTGAATATCAATAACAAATTGCCCGTTCTTATTTCGTTTAGCAGTGCTTCATTTTTCGGGCGCAATGGCTTTGAGTTCTGGAACAACCCCTACATTGGCAGTTTTATAGAACTGAAAAAGGGAGTTAAAAAAGCAGATGTTGAAAAGGCAATGGCACAGCTGATTGCAACCAATGCACCGAAGCAAATCAGTGAGAACCTGCACGCTTACCTCAAACCGATCAGAATGGCTTATCTTGATGCAAGCAATGGTCTTGTGAAAAAGACCATACTCACATTAAGCCTGGTTGCCGTGTTTATTTTGTTGATGGCGGTTGTCAATTTTGTGAATATATCAATTGGTAACTCGTCGTCAAGATTAAAAGAGATTGGCGTTCGCAAAGTATTAGGCGGAGATAAACAACAGGTGCTTCGTCAGTTTTTAACTGAATCTGTCCTTATCAGTTTGTTCAGCCTTATCGTTTCGTTAGCGCTTTATGGGTTGTTCCGGCCTTATTTTTCTGAATTGCTTAACAAACCAATGGTGTCGCTCTTTCAGGCATCACCCTATTTTTACCTGGCAGCGCTAGTTTTAAGCTTGCTGATTGGTTTGTTAAGCGGCCTTTACCCCGCTGTTGTTTTGGCCAATCTGCCATCGGTTGATTCAATGAAAGGAAAATTGAAGTCGGTTAAAGAAAATATCTTTTTCAGGCGTGTGCTTCTGGCGTCGCAATTTACGGTGGCTTTGTTTGTTTTTGGTGGGGCAGTGGTTGTTTCGCAACAGGTCAGCTACTTTTTCAATAAAGACCTGGGTTATATTAAAGAATCAGTTTTTTCGGTAAAAGTACCACGAGACTGGTCGGCAGAAGGAGTAAATAAAATGGAAACCATGCGTAATGAGCTGGCCAGGGTTAAAGAAATTAAAGAGGTAAGTTTGTCTTATGAGATACCCGACGGGGCATCCGGCTTTAGTGGTGCAATCTACAGAATAGGGCAAGACTCCACACAGGCGGTTTATGCGCCTACTTTAGTAGCAGATGAAAAATATGCCTCCACATACGGCATTGCTGTTAAAGAAGGGAAGTTTTTTCAGGCAGAGAACGAAGCCTTTCAGGCCAACAGAATGGTGCTTAGCATGGCTGCCGTAAAGGCTTTGGGATTTAAAACACCTGCAGAGGCCATTGGTAAGCAGGTAAAGATGCACTATTTTCCGGGTGTCTATATCATTGCCGGGGTGGTAAAAGATTTTCATTTTCAGTCAATGCACAGCACTATTGGGCCGGTAGCTTTTATGCAGGTTAGAGACAACCCAATTTACAGGTATTTGTCGTTCAGGCTTAACCCCGGTAATCTGAAAGAAGCCATGGCAAACATAGAAAATAAATGGAAGCAGCTGATGCCAGATGCACCATTTGAATACACTTTTATGGATGAAACGGTACAGAAGATGTACAGGTCTGAGTTGCAGATGCAGCAGGCTGCACAGGTAGCGACCATTTTGGCAATAGTTATTGTTTTGCTGGGTGTACTTGGCATGGTGTCGTTAAACATTGTCAGACGAACCAAAGAAATAGGTATCCGCAAGGTGTTAGGTGCCTCTGGCATTAGTATTACCTATTTGTTTCTGAAAGAATTTATAGTGGTAATGGCGGTAGCAGCATTCATTGCTTTTCCGCTGGCCATTCTGGGCATGAATAACTGGTTGCAGAATTATGCGTATCGTATTAACTTAAGCTGGTTTACGTTTGTGGTTATTGGTGCTGTTTTCGGGGTGCTGATAGCGGCGCTGGTGGGTATACAGACCCTCAAAGCTGCCAGGCTGAATCCGGTGAAGAGTTTGAAAATTGAATAAAGCCCCCAACCCCTGAAGGGGAGCTTTAAAATAGGCAAATAGCTATTACAGCACTCCCATTTAGGGGTTGGGATTCAGATTTTATTATTCATCTAAAAAAGTTCTCCTTTAGGGGACGGTCCGACGAATCGGAGGGATTATGATACGCAATTACTTGAAAATCGCTTTTAGAAATCTGATTAAACAAAAAGGTTTCACTTTTATCAACATCGCCGGTTTAGCCATAGGACTAACCTGCTTTTTGTTGATTGGTTTGTATGTAAAAGATGAATTTAGTTATGATCGATTCAACAAAAATGCTGACAGGATTTACAGGGTTTCTCGCATTTTTAAGTCGAACGACGGCACTGTGAGCCTGCACCTGGGGCATGTGGCTCCGGCTTTTATGCAGCACTTTCAAACCGACTTCACAGAGGCTGAGCAAATCACACGGTTGTATGGTTTAAATTCGGTAATTTACAGACCTGAGAATATAGAGAAGAAATATCAGGAGCAGCGAATGTATTTTGCTGATGCCAATTTATTAAAAGTATTTTCAATTAATCTGTTATCGGGTAATGCCGACAAGGTGCTGGCTAATCCGTTTACCGTTGCCATTGCTAAACCAATAGCCGAAAAGTATTTTGGTAAAGAAGACCCTATAGGCAAACTATTAAAAATAGAAGGAAAATATGATTTCACTGTCTCGGGGGTATTTGAACCACTGCCAACACAATCGCACTTTCATGCCGACTTCCTGATGGCAATGAGTACGCTGAATGATAAGCGCCTGTATGGTAAGGAGGATATGAATAATGACTGGGGAGGAAACAATTTTGCTACCTATTTTCTGTTGCCCAAAGGCTATGATATTGCCAGTTTCGAGAAAAGAACCAAGTCTTTTCTTGACCAGCATCTGCCTGTGTATGATGGCAGAAAAGGGTCTGAGTATTCAGACCTGAAGTTTCAGAAACTGACAGACATACATTTGTATTCTCACCTTGATTCGGAGCATGAAGCCAACGGCAATATTAAATACGTATATACGTTTTCGGCTATTGCATTCTTTATTCTACTCATTGCCTGTATAAACTATATGAACCTGGCCACTGCGCGTTCGGCCAGCAGAGCCAAGGAGGTGGGTTTGCGTAAAGTAGTAGGTGCGGTAAGGGCTCAGCTGATAGCCCAGTTTTTAAGTGAATCTTTGTTGGTAACGCTGTTTGCCTTAACCATAGCACTTGTATCAACAGTAACATTGATTCCGGTTCTGAACGACTTTACAGAAAAGAACCTGACTTTTAATGGGCTATTCGATTTTGAGTTTTTAACCTTAATAATCGGAATTATCTTTTTCACTGGCGTTCTGGCCGGAAGCTACCCTGCATTTTTTCTTACGGCCTTCCAGCCGGTTGAAGTATTGAAGGGGAAAATAAAAAATGCCATGCGGAATGGTCGCCTGCGTGAGGCGCTGGTGGTGATACAATTTTCAATAGCCTGTATTCTGATTATCAGCACAGGTGTGGTGTACAAACAACTGAGCTTTATGCTAAACCAGGACACCGGCTACAAAAAAGACAAGGTGCTGTTGATGCGAGTGGGTAACAGCAACGCTATTGACTTTGAGAGCTTTAAGCAGGAACTGAAACGCCAGGCCGGGGTAATGAATGTAAGCCAATCATCAAGGACGCCTACGGGCCGCCTGCTTGATTCGCAAGGGGCAAGAGTAACCAAAGGAGATTCGCTGGCGCCTACAAGCACTGAAATAAAAGCGCTGGCAGTTGACCATGATTATTTGCAGACATACCAGATACCTCTGACGGCAGGAAGGGATTTTTCAAGAGCATTTAAGTCTGACGACTCAACGGCTTATATTCTGAATGAAGCGGCCGTGAAATCAATCGGATGGAAAAGTAACAGCGATGCCATTAACGAAATATTTGTTTATGGAGGCAAAAAAGGGCGGGTCATTGGTGTGGTAAAAGACTATCATTTTGAGTCATTGCATCAGAAAATAGTTCCGATGGTGATGTTCATTAATAGTGACAGGCGAAACTGGCTCTCTGCAAAGTTATCGGCCGGAGATTTTCAGTCTACCATAGCAGGCATAGAAAAAATCTGGAAAGCCTACGTGCCCGATATCCCTTTTAGTTACCAGTTCTTAGACGAACGATTCAATAATCAGTATAAGGCAGAACAAAAGCAACGCACCTTATTTGTAATTTTTGCAGGTCTTTCAATTTTTATTTCCTGCCTAGGTTTGTTTGCATTGGCTGCTTTTATGGCTGAACAGCGCCGGAAAGAGATTGGCGTTCGTAAGGTATTAGGTGCTTCTGTAGGTAGTATTACTTCTTTGTTATCTAAAGATTTTATCAAACCTGTAATGGTATCCATTTTTATAGCCTCGCCTATTGCCTGGTATGCCATGACAAACTGGCTGACAGACTTTGCCTACAAAGTGGTGATTGAATGGTGGATATTTCCTGCCGCGGGGGCTCTGGCAATCGTCATCGCTATGATTACGGTATGTTATCAGGCTGTATCGGCGGCGTTGATGAATCCTGTGAAATCTTTAAAGTCAGAGTAAACCCCCAGCCCCTAAAGGGGAGTTGAGGGAAGCATAATCTATAACCATAAAACAAGTTCCCCTTTAGGGGTTAGGGGCAATATGATAAAGAACTACTTTAAAATCGCCATACGTAACCTTTTTCGCAATAAGGTTTACAGTTTTATTAACATTGCCGGGCTCAGCATCGGGCTTGCTGCGGCTATGCTTATTATGCTTTATACCAAAGATGAAGTAAGCTACGACCGTTTTCATGCCAACCAAGCCAGTATCTACCGGGTTACTACCGAATGGATTAATCCGGATGGCAGCGTGAAACAGGCAGACGGTGTAACGGGGTATTTTCAGGGCCCTAAGTTTAAAGCGGGTGTGCCTGAGATTCAGTCATTTATGCGTTTACGCAGTGATTTCCGGAATATCCGTCAGGGTAATGAAATAAAAGGGTATGAATTATTGGCGGCCGACGCTAACTTCTTTTCTGTGTTTTCTTTCCCTTTGCTAAGTGGAAATCCCAAAACAGCATTGATGCAGCCTAACACTTTAGTTATTTCAGAGCAAATGGCAGAAAGACTGTTCAAAACTAAGGATGTGATGGGAAAAACCATTGATTTTGTAGAGGATAACAAACTGGTGCCTTATCAGATTACGGGTGTGGCAAAAAAAGCGCCCCAAAACTCTTCTATTAAGTTTGATTTTCTGCTGCCTTTAGTTGTAGGAAATGAAGAATACCAGAATAGCGATAACTGGTTCAATTTCTTTCTTAATACATTTGTGGTACTTAAGCCGCATGCCAATGTGGTATCTGCAGAGACTAAAATGAAACGGGTTTATGAGGCAGATGCAAAAGAGAGTATTCAGAAAATGGCCAGAGAGTTTGATGTAAAAGAAAATGCCAGATACGCCCTGCAACCATTGGCCGACATGCACCTGAGTACTACATTTGCTGCCCGGAATGGTTTGTCTGACGCCAGCAACCCTGTTTTTTCTTATATCCTTACCGGCATTGCTATTTTTATATTGTTAATTGCCTGCATCAACTTTATTAACATGACAGTAGCCCGTTCGTTGAAACGCGCCAAAGAAATTGGCATAAGAAAAGTAGTTGGAGGCGACAGAAAACAACTCATTTTTCAGTTTTTGGGCGAGTCTTCCATACTTTGCCTGATAGCCTTTGTTCTGGCAGTATTTATTGTGCAGATGGTGCTGCCTACCTTCAATCAATTAGCAAATAAGTCTTTGGCTTTCGCCTATTTATTCGACATCAGGCTGATATCAGCCTATGTCATACTATTTGCCATTACAAGTCTGCTGGCTGGGTTTTATCCGGCGCTTGTGCTGTCAGGATATGATCCCGTGAGAACCTTATACAGCCGATTTAACCTGAAAGGGAAAAGCTATCTGCAAAAAACACTGGTGGTGGTGCAGTTTAGTTTGGCGTCGTTTCTGATTATTGCTACCATGACCATCTACTCGCAGTTCGATTACCTCACAACCAAAGAGTTGGGTTATGACGATAAAAATCTGGTATTGGTTGACAAGTGGCTTTTAACGCACAGCCAGTCGGCTTTGTTTATAAATGAATTAAAAAAAGACCCGGATATAGTAGAGGTAGCGCCCAAAAATGCAGGTTCGTGGGGTACAATAGCGAAAGTGAACGGCGATACCCAGATTGATTTTGCCTATGAAACAGTTAATCATGTTTTCTTGCCTTTAATGAAGATACCCGTTCTGATGGGGCGAAATTTTTCTCCTGATTTTCCATCTGATTCAACAAAATCGGTCATTGTGAATGAAGCCTTTGTGAAAAAAGCAGGCTGGAAGAATCCACTAGGGCAGGAAGTTAATTTCTATAACAGCAACGATAAGTACACGGTAATAGGAGTTGTAAAAAACCACCATTTTAATTCACTGAGCCAGGAAATTGGGCCACAATTATTTACCATGAAACCCGGTAATGTATACGGTAGAGTATTTATCAAAATTAAGCCGGGGTCTGAAGTAACCAGCCTGAAACATATAGAGAAGACTTTCAAAAAGCTATTTCCGGTTAACTCTTATGATTTTAAGTTTCAGGAAGCCGAAAACCTGAAAAACTATGAATCAGAAGCAAAATGGAAACAAATTATGCTTTTTGGCGCTGCGCTTACCATTTGTATTTCCTGTATTGGTTTGTTCGGCCTGGCCACTTTGTCGGCAGAGAAACGCACTAAAGAAATTGGCATCCGTAAAGTGTTAGGTGCTTCGGTAAGTAGTATTGTGCAATTACTATCTTCTGACTTCCTGAAACTGGTGGGGCTATCGTTTATTTTTGCATTCCCGATAGCATTTTTTGCCGCACAAAAATGGCTCGAAAACTACCCGTATCGCATTTCTATTAATGCATATATATTTGTTATAACAGCGATGGTAACCATTGCTGTGGCACTTTTAACAGTAGGTGGGCAGGCCATCAGAGCGGCGTTGATGAACCCGGTGAAGTCGCTGAAAACAGAATAACAGCCGGCAAAACGATCAAAAAAAAGGCAATGGAAACCCCACTGCCTTTTTTAATTTGTTTCAGACCTTATCTTTTCTTAAAAAACATAACTTCTTTTACCGGATTACCCACCAGTATCTGTACTTGTTGTATTTCAAAAATTATTCTGGTGGCTTCCTGCAGATTTTTGAAAAACTCAGCCTCAGCTTTATTGGCGTCTTCGCTACCTGCCATTTCGGTAGCTATCAGTTCCTTAATTTTCAGAGCGCCTGTTTTTTCATCGCAGGTATAACCGGCACCATACATATTTACAAAACTATAGCCGCTCACATACAATTGTGTGGGGTTGTCAGGGGCTTTACCGATATCCATACCCATTTTATCAGAACCGGCAGTTTTGCTTACCTGGTATCCGGCAAAATAATAAAAGGTCTCTGAGCGTGGATTCACAGGGTCTTTGCCAGACTTTGGCGCATTCGGGTTGAGCATGCCGGCACCGGGCTTCCCTGATAAATCACCACCCGCCATATCTTCTGCTTCATTTTTGCAAGCCATCGCCACGGTCAGAAATCCCAATAGTAGCATTAATTTTTTCATAAATAAATAGATTAACGTTTCGATGATACAGACTCTTCTGCCCCCGAAATGGTTGGAAAATCTTTCTGAAATTTCTTTATAGTGAGGCAGTTGCGTAAAATTGTATAACGTTATTTGTGTTCAGATAAAAGCTTAAATCTTTGAAGTGAGCCTTGCGGGTATATGAGTGGTAGTTAATGCCCAAACGAAGAGCGGAAACAATGAAAAGGGCTTGTCCGACAGCGTACTAAATTCGTCCGAAAACGGACAGATTATTGGTGTTCAATTTTCTGTAATATGCTTACAATAAGCCGTTTAAGTTTTTGGCATGGCTTTGGTTATTTAATAAACACAATACAAAATTATGAAAAAACTATGTTTAAAAACTATCTTAAAATAGCAATAAGGAATCTGCAACGAAACAAGATTTATGCCATCATCAATATCCTGGGGTTGGCGTTAAGTATGAGTTGCGGAATCCTTATTTTTGCTTTGGTGAAACACCATCTTAGTTTTGACAATTTCCATCACAACTCTGACCGCATTTACCGGATTGTTACTGAACAACACCGCGACAACATCAGCTATGCCAACAGCGTACCCAATCCGCTTGGAAAGGCATTCAGAAATGATTACACATTTGGTGAAAAAGTAGCACGCATCTGCACCTTTGATGAACAACTGATTACCTTGAAACAAGGTGGAGAAATTAAAAAATTTAAAGATAAACAAGGTGTAGCCTTTACCGAACCTGAGTTTTTTGAGATATTTAATTATCCGCTTTTGCAGGGCGATAGAAAGACGGTTTTAAGTGAACCCAATACGGCGATTCTTACCGAAAGGGCCGCCAAAAAGTATTTTGGCAATGAAAGCCCTATCAACAGAACCTTTAAGCTCGATAACCGCATTGAGTTTAAGGTTACCGGGGTGCTTAAAGATTTGCCAGCTAATAGCGACAGAAAAACCGAGATTTATGCATCTTACCCAACCCTTAAAGCATACAATGAATGGTTTGCCAGTGATGACTCCTGGGGGGGTATTGCCAGTTCAATGCAATGTTTTGTTTTGATGCGCCCTGGTGTTTCTATTGCAGAGGTAGAAAAAGTAATGCCGGCATACGTGAAAAAGTACCGCCCGACGTCTAAAAACGTGCATCATTACAAATTTCAGCCATTGGCCGAAATGCACTTTGATGCGCGCTACGGTGGCCCGATGGACAAGAAAAATCTATGGGTGTTATCGTTCATAGGCTTGTTTCTGATAATAACGGCCTGTGTAAACTTCATTAACCTGGCAACGGCACAGGCTTTAAAACGTTCAAAAGAAGTAGGCGTAAGAAAAGTACTGGGCAGCTTAAGATATCAACTTTTCTGGCAGTTTATTGCCGAAACGGGTATAATAACCATCATTGGCGCAGTTGTGGCCATCAGCCTGGCTTTTCTGGCTTTGCCTTATGTTAACCTGTGGTTTAATTCTCAAATCAGTATCAATTTCTTCTCAGATGTTTATCTGATACTCTTTACCTCATTGCTGGTACTAGTAGTTACATTTTTTTCGGGTTCATATCCCGGCCTTATTCTTGCCGGCTTCCAGCCTGTTCTCGCTCTTAAAGGAAAACTATCTCAACAAAACATTGGTGGTTTTAACACACGACGCACCCTTATTATTACTCAGTTTGCTATCTCACAGGTTTTAATTATTGGTATGGTAGTTATTGCCAACCAAATGAAATATGCCCAGCACTCTGACCTTGGCTTTAAAAAAGATGCACTGGTATTTGTTCCCATTGCCTCTGGTACAGAGGCAAATAAACAAAAAACAATCAGGAATCAGCTGGCTGCGCTAAACGGCGTAGAAAACGTTTCATTGTTTTTTCGCCCTCCGGCTTCCAGCTCAAACTGGAACACATCTGTTAAGTTTGATAACCGCACAGAAGACGAGGTTTTCAGAGTAAACGTAAAATCGGCTGACGACCAATACGTGCCTACGTTCGGGTTAGAATTGGTAGCTGGCAGAAATGTTTTTCCGGCGGATAGCATGAAAGAGTGCCTGGTCAATGAAACATTTGTGAAAAAGCTGAATTTTAAATCGCCACAGGAAGTAATAGGTAAAATTGTTAAGCTGAATGACGGCCGGAGCAGCGGCCCCATAGTAGGTGTGATAAAAGATTTTCATGACAGAACGTTCCATGAAGATATCAATCCTATACTTATTACTACCTTGCAAGAAAACTACGATAGCTATGGCCTGAAACTGAATATAGCCAATGCTCAGCAAATAATGCCGGAAATTGAAAAGATATGGGCCAAACACCACCCTGACCAGATTTACGAATATCAGTTTTATGATAAAGTAATAGCTGAGTTTTATGAAACAGAAAATGTGATGCTGAAATTGATTCAGGCGTTTTCAGGAATCGCCATTTTTATTGGGTGCCTGGGTTTATATGGTATGGTGGCGTTTATGGTTACGCAGAAAACCAAAGAAATTGGCATCAGAAAAGTTTTGGGTGGCACAATACCGCAGATTATCTGGATATTCGGAAAAGAGTTTTCAGGTCTTATTTCTGTAGCTTTCATCATTGCCTCACCATTTGCCTGGTGGTTAATGAATAACTGGCTCCAAGAATTTAAGTTTCATATAGATATAGGCGCTGAAGTTTTTATAGTAGCCATTGTTTCCACATTTGTAGTAGCTGCTTTAACAGTGGGGTATCAGGTGTTAAAAGCCGCGTTGATGAATCCGGTTAAGTCGCTGAAAAGTGAATAAACAAACCCCGGATTACAAAACCACTAAAGGGTATAAATTTTATTGTATTACTAACAAACAAATCCCCCTTTAGGGGTTGCGGGTATCATGATACAGAATTATTTCAAAATAGCATTTCGGAACCTGGTTCGGAACAAGATTTACAGCTTTGTAAACATTGTGGGCCTGGCTATGGGTATTACGGCCTTTTTATTCATTCTTGAATATATCAGTCTGGAGAAAAGCGTCAATAACTTTCATAAAAATCTGTCAAGTACTTACCGTTTGCTTAATGAAGATATCCATGGTGTAACCTGGGCCGAAATAGAACCGGGCTGGGCTTTGAAAGCCAAAGAGAATTTCCCGGAGGTAAAAGATTTTTGTCGATTCGAACAGGGTATAACCAAGGGCGTGGTCAGGAGGTCAGCTGCAAATGCCGAGGCATTCCGCGAAGCCAACATCAGTTTTGCTGAAAGTAACTTCTTCGATTTTTTTACCTTTCCGTTGGTGGCAGGTAGTAAAAAGGCGCTTCAAAAGCCCAATACCGTCTTTATTTCAGAATCAACCGCCAGAAAGTATTTCGGAACCCTCAATCCATTGGGGCAGGTACTTGTGCTTGATAATCAGTTTGGCTCTTCATCTCATACCATAGAGGGGGTTTTTGCGGATATGAAAGACAATTCTGACATCAGATTAGATATGGTTTTCTCTTTAGAAACGCTAAAGAATCCGGCCAATCTGAAAGGCAACAACTGGGCTACTTTAACTAATCTGGACTCGCAGTATATCAATACATTTTTTCAGTTGAACGACGGCGTAAATGTTAAGGCCTTTGAAAATAAACTATCTGCCTTAAGGAAGAAACTAGGCAAAGAAAACGATGGTGTACGCTTTCGTTTGCAGCCGTTGGCCAATGTTCATCTGGCTGCCTCATTAACTGATAACCTTCAAACCACAGGTAACCTGAAGTATGTGTACATGCTGGGCGGAATAGCCTTTCTTATTTTATTAATTGCCTGGTTTAATTATATTAATCTTTCAACGGCTAATTCTTTAAAAAGAGCCAACGAAGTAGGTGTAAGAAAAGTAATTGGCGCTACACAGTTTAACCTTATCAGCCAGTTTCTGGGAGAGGCATTGTTGGTTAATCTGTTAGGATTTACTTTGGCAGCCGCATTTGTTTATTCTCTTCAGCCATTTTTTAACGATTTAATAGGGAAAGAACTATCGTTTACAACTATTGATTTCTCGCTGGTTTCAGTTGCCGGGCTTGGTTTGTTGTTGGTTGGTTCTGTTCTGGCCGGGGCTCTTACGGCTTTTGTTTTGTCTAATTTCAACCCTATTGAAACCCTGAAAGGAAAACTGGGCAGGCAGTCAAAAGGTATATTTCTTCGCAAAGCATTAGTGGTTTCTCAGTTCAGTATATCAATTATGCTTATTTTAGGCACAGTGCTTATCTATCGGCAGTTGCATTATATGCAAAACAAAGATTTAGGCATGAACAGCCACCAGCTTCTGGTAGTAAAAGGCCCCGAGGTAGGTAAAGACAGTACTTATGGTACCCGCAAAACCGCATTTATTGATGGCCTTGCCCAGCAAAGCTTTGTTAAAGATTATTGTGCTTCAGGCACAATACCCAGTGGTTGGTATAATTTTACAACTTCCGGCTTTACACAGCCTAAATCTAAACCCGGCGATGAACTGAAAGCCTATTCATTTGCCATAATAGGAGACAGATTTCTGAAAACGTATCAGATTAAACTAAAAGCAGGAAGAAATTTTACTCCTGCCGAATGTAATCTGGACTGGAACGATAACAGCAAAATATTGCTCAACGAAAAAGCGGTAGAGTCTTTAGGCTTTGCTTCGGCAGAAGAGGCTGTTCAGAAGCGTATTCAGTGGGACGAGCGCCCATTGGAAATTATTGGAGTTGTAAAAAACTACCATCATACAGGTGTACAAAGAACCATAGATCCGATTATTTTCTACCCGCAAAATTCATCAGCCTATTACACGCTTCGTATTACGCCAGATAACATGAATGCCAAAGTTGCAAGTCTTGAAAAACTCTATAAAGCAAATTTTCCGGGTAATCCTTACGAATATTTTTTTATTGACGAAAACTTCAATAAACAGTATCAGGCAGAGCAACAGTATAGTAAAATATTTACCACGGCTTCTGGCTGGGCAATTATCATAGCTTGTCTTGGGTTGTTTGGGCTGGCCACATTTACTACCGAAAGCCGCACTAAAGAGGTGGGCATTCGTAAGGTGTTAGGTGCAGGCGTTTTAGGTATTACAGCCTTACTTAGCAAAGACTTTATAAAACTGGTAGTTATTTCAATTGTAATTGCCAGCCCGGTTGCTTATTACCTTATGAGCCAATGGCTGGAAAATTTTGCCTACAAAGTAGATATTTCATGGTGGATATTTGCCGTATCAGGTGCAGGCGCTATTCTGATTGCATTAATAACCGTAGGGTATCAGGCAGTAAGAGCGGCATTAACCAATCCGGTTAAGTCCTTAAAGTCAGAGTAAAAACACACACCACCAACCCCTAATGGGTAGTTGAGGAAAGTATATTATATAAATAAAAAAATTCCCCTTTAGGGGCAGAAGTCAATATGATACGCAATTACTTAAAAATCGCCTGGAGAAACCTTGTAAAAAGTAAGGTGTACTCTTTTATTAATGTTTTTGGCCTAGCTGTTGGTATGGCGGTTGCCATATTGATTGGGCTTTGGATAAACGACGAGATGTCGGCCAATAAGCACCATGCCAATTATGCCACGCTCTATCAGGTAAAAATGCACCAGACGTTTGATGGCCGCAGAGGAACTCAGGATGCCTTGCCGTTTCCGATGGGAGAGGAACTGAAATCAAAATACCCGGATTTTAAAGGTGTGGCCATGTGCGACTGGGGCAGTACGCGGTCTTTGCTGGTGGGCAACCAGAAGTTTCTGAAATTCGGCCACTTTATTGGGCCAGATGCCATGGAAATGTTTAGTATTCAGGTAACCAACGGCGATAAGCAACCGCTGAAAGAACCATACTCAATCGTATTGACAGAAGAAACAGCAGAAGCCCTTTTTGGCAAGCAAGACCCGGTAGGAAAGATAGTGAAAGTTGATAATACCATGGATTTGAAGGTAACGGCCGTTGTAAAAAAACAGCCCAAAAATGCCTCCTTGCAATATGACTACCTGATACCATGGCAATTACAAGAGAAAATATATGACTGGGTGGCCAAATTTCATAAAACTAACTGGGGTAATAATTCTTGGCAAACCTTTGTGCAGTTGAAAGATGGCGTAGACCCCGAAAAAACCAATGCCAGAATAAAAAACGTAGTGCTTGACCATTTTAAAGAAGACCAGCTGATGCAGAAGAGCATCAAACCTGAAGTATTTGTACATCCAATGGCCAAATGGCGTTTGTATTCAGATTTTACCGAAGGTAAAAACACCGGCGGGTTTATTCGTTACGTAAAGCTGTTTGGTATTTTTGGCATTTTTGTTCTGGTTATTGCCTGTATCAACTTCATGAACCTGAGCACCGCCCGCTCTGAAAAACGCGCCAAAGAAGTTGGTGTCCGTAAAGCTGTAGGTTCAGCACGTAATCAGTTAATCGGTCAGTTTCTGAGCGAATCCATTCTCATTGCTTTTATTTCTCTTGTACTGGCTATTGTTTTGGTAGGGGTGTCATTACCTTATTTCAATAGAATGACCGAAAAACAAATGTCAATGGAGCTTGCCAATCCGGTTTTCTGGGCAATCATGCTTGCTTTTACACTTATTACCGGTTTGCTGGCGGGTAGTTACCCTGCGCTTTACCTATCTTCATTCAATCCTGTAAAGATACTTAAAGGGGGTATTCATGTAGGTAAAAACGCTTCTCTGCCTCGAAAAATCCTGGTTGTTATGCAGTTTACTTTTTCTATTGTGCTTATGATTGGTACAGTAATTATTTACCAGCAGATACAATATGCTAAAAACAGGCCTATCGGCTTTAACAGCAAAGGATTGATTTCTGTTGAAAGTTCAAGCGACCTTTTAAGAAATTATGATGCACTGAACAATGAATTGCTGGCCACAGGTGCTGTCTTATCTATTTGTAAATCTAATACGCCGCCAACACAAATATTTAGTAACAATAACGGGTGGGAGTGGAAAGGCTCTACACCTGAAGATAAATCGGCTATTTTCAGTACAATTGCCACCAGTTTTGATTACGTAAAAACCATAGGGGTTAGGTTGAAAGAGGGTCGGGATTTTTCAAGAGAATATTCAACCGATTCTGTTGGCGTATTACTCAATGAAGCCGCAGTAAAACGCATGGGGCTTAAGAATCCTGTTGGAGAAATCTTGAAATGGAATGGGCGCGAAAGACGCGTAGTGGGTGTGGTTGCCAATGTAATGATGGAGTCTCCCTTCAGAAACATATCGCCTTTAACTATTGTGTTTGAGAAAGACTGGGTGAGTTACATCAATATCAGGTTAAACCCTACTGTTTCAAGTGCGCAGGCTATCAAACAGATTCAACCGATATTTGATAAGTATAATCCGGGTTTCCCGTTCGACTACAAGTTTGCTGACCTTGAATATGCATCTAAGTTTAATTATGAAGAACTGATTGGTAATCTGGCGGCTATTATATCTGTGCTTGCCATATTTATTTCTTGTCTGGGCTTATTTGGTCTGGCGTCTTTCATGGCCGAGCAACGCAAAAAAGAAATCGGGGTTCGTAAGGTTTTAGGCGCAAGTGTAGCTAATCTGTGGGGGCTTTTATCAAAAGACTTCGTGAAACTCATTATTATATCCTGCGTTATTGCCTCACCTATTGCCTGGTACGGTATGTCTGAATGGCTCAGTGATTATACTTATAAAATAGATATTGGCGTGGGGGTATTCTTATTGGTATTGTTTGTTGCCATATTGGTTACCCTGCTCACGGTAAGTTATCAGGCCATTAAGGCTGCGCTGGCCAATCCGGTAAAGAGTTTGAAAACAGAATAACCACCTTTGCCCCTGAACGGGAGCGAAAAGAAATGTATCTACAACCATAAAATGAGGTCCCCTTTTAAGGGCGAGCCTACCTGTCGGAGGTGTATTATGCTGAGTAACTATTTAAAAATTGCGTGGAGGAACTTGCTAAAAAATAAGACCTTCTCATTTATTAATATATTTGGGCTGGCCATTGGGTTCAGCAGTTTTATTCTTATTGGTCTTTATGTGATAGACGAGCTGAGCTTTGATGAGTTTCATGAAAAAGCAGACCGTATTTATCGCCTGGATGTGGATGTCAGATTCGGCGGGACTGATTTAAAACTGGCTACCAGCGCAGACCCCGTTGGTGAATATATGAAAAAAGACTATCCCGAGGTAGAGCAATATGCCAGATTATATGCCAATGAGGGCCCCAAGTTTATACGCAAAGGTAGCGAGTATATCAGAGAAGCCGATATTACTTACGCCGATTCTACCATTTTTGATGTGTTTACCTTTCCGGTTATAGCTGGTAACCCGAAAACTGCTTTAGACCAACCCAACACTGCCGTAGTAAGTGAAACCACTGCTAAAAAGTATTTTGGCACTACGGATGTACTAGGCAAAACGCTTGAAGTAGGGCTGGAAGAAAAAACACGCTACAACATTACAGCCGTAATGAAAGACATGCCGGCGAGTTCTCACTTCCACTTTGATATTCTGCTATCAATGGATAACCTGGAATATCAGTTTGGCAATTTTCTGAGTAATAATTTTCATACCTATGTGGTCTTGAAAAAAGGTACTGATTACCATGCCTTTGAAAACAAACTTGAGGGTATGATTATTAAGTATGTGATGCCACAGGCAAAACAGTTAATGAATATCAATAGTCTTGAGGAGTTCAGGAAGGCAGGCAATAAATTAGAGTATCACCTGATGCCATTGACAGACATACACCTGAAATCAGACCGCGCACCCGAACTTGGGGTAAACGGTAGCATACAGTATGTGTACATCTTCTCGGCAGTGGCTTTGTTTGTATTGCTGCTGGCGTGTATCAATTTCATGAACCTGTCTACTGCGCGTTCTGCCAACAGAGCTAAGGAAGTTGGTATACGTAAAGTACTGGGCACACCCAAAGGCACTTTAATGAGCCAGTTTATGGCCGAATCTGCCTTTATGAGTTACCTTGCTTTTGGTGTTGCATTAGTAATAACCTGGCTTGTAATGCCTTATTTTAATGATATTGCTGCCAAGGCATTCACCTACAGAGACCTGATTGCGCCTAAAACACTTCCAGTATTGCTGCTTTTACCATTGGTTGTGGGTATGCTGGCAGGCTATTACCCTGCATTTTTCCTGTCGTCTTTCAGGCCTATTGTAGTGCTTAAAAGCAAATTAAACACAGGTGTGCAACGAAGTAGTTTTCGAAATGTGCTGGTTACCTTTCAGTTTTTTACTTCAATTCTACTGGTAATAGGTACTATTGTGGTTTACCGCCAGTTAAATTTTATACAGACAAAAAACCTGGGTTTTAATAAAGACCAGGTACTGGTTATAAACGGAACAGGTGCCTTGCGTGAAAATAAAGAGGCGTTTAAAAAAGAAATACTTAAACTCTCGGGCGTGCAAAGCGGTGCGTCGGCAGGTTTCTTACCGGTTGCCAACTCATCACGTACCGACCATAGTTTCTCCAAAGAATCAACCATCAGTTCAAATGACGGTTTTCAGATGCAGATGTGGAATGTAGATTACGATTATGTGCCTACATTAGGAATGGAGCTGCTAAAAGGCCGGAATTTCTCTAAACAGTTTGGCACTGATTCAAGCGGGATTATCATCAATGAAACCGCCGCAAAAGTGTTGGGTTTTGATGACCCTATCGGTAAGAGAGTGTACTCTATAGAAGATGAGAGAAGTTTTTATCATATAGTTGGCGTGGTGAAGAATTTCCATTTCGAATCCATGCGGCAGAATGTAGGGCCTTTATGTATGCGTCTGGGTGTGAGTAACTGGGCGATGGCCTTTAAAGTAAAAACCTCAGATATGCCAGGTTTAGTTAGCCAGATAAAAAACAAATGGAAAGCCATTGCGCCTGAAATGCCATTTAATTATAGCTTTCTTGATGAACGATTTGATGAAATGTATCGTGCCGAACAGCGGGTGGGCAAAGTGGCAGTTACTTTTGCTATACTTACAATTGTTATTGCCTGCCTGGGTTTGTTTGGGCTGGTAACCTACATGGCCGAGCAAAGAACCAAAGAGGTGGGTATCAGAAAAGTATTGGGGGCATCGGTTTTGGGTATAGTTTCGCTACTTACCATAGACTTTATCAGGCTCATTGTACTGGCCTTGTTAATTGCAAGCCCGATAGCTTATTTTTTAATGAACAGCTGGTTGCAGGACTTCACCTATCGCATAAATCTGGAATGGTGGTTTTTTGCATTGGCAGGTCTGGTAACACTGGCGGTTGCAATGCTAACGGTGAGTTATCAGGCTATCAAAGCTGCTTTGATGAATCCGGTGAAGTCGTTAAAATCAGAGTAAGCCCCGCGCGACGTCCGCCCAGCGCCTAAAGGGGAGTTGAGGGAAATATTTTCTATAACCATAAAACAAGTTCCCCTCTAGGGGACGGTCCGACGAATCGGAGGGCATCATGATACGTAATTACTTCAAAATCGCGTGGCGGAATTTGTTGAGAAATAAAGTTTTCTCATTCATTAATATCTTCGGCCTTACTATTGGTTTAACCAGCTTTCTGCTGATAGCGCTCTATATTTTCGACGAGCTGACTTTCGACGGGTTTCACTCTCAGGCAAATCATATTTACAGGGTCGTGAACCAAAAAACTTCTGCGGATGGTAAAGAATCGAAGGTTTCAAGTGTAGCCTTTCAAATTTCAGAAGGAAGCAAATCAGATTTCCCTGAAATAAAGAAAGTAGCCCGATACACAGGGGCAGGAAGAAGTAATATAGGCACGCAGGAGAATACTAATGTTTTCTATGAAGATTTAATATTTGCCAGCAATGATTTTCTGCAAGTGCTAGACTTTGAGGTTTTATCAGGTGACCCTAAAACAGCTTTAAATGCTCCGTTCTCGGTTGTTTTAACAGAAGAGTCGGCTCAGAAATACTTTCATTCAACCAACGTAATTGGCAAGTTCATTAAAGTCGACAGAGATACTATTCCTTACACTATAACGGCCGTGTTGAAAAATATTCCGGTCAATTCGCATCTATCGTTTAATTTGCTTTTTTCGGAGTCGAGTATTAATAATCAGCGGTTTAAAGATTTTGTGAGTTCTGATTGGAGTTCTGACAGCTTCAATACTTACCTCTTATTAGATCCGAAAGCTGATGCAGGTAACTTGCAGGCAAAGCTGAATCAGCTGGTGGCAACCAAACGCGACAAAACAGTAAAAGATAAATATACGTATTCATTACAGCCATTGAAAGATATTCACTTTTACTCCGCTGATATTGAGGGACAAACTAGTCAAGGGAACCTCACTCACATTTACATATTTGCAGTTCTGGCTGCCTTTGTGCTGATTATAGCCTGTATAAATTATATGAACCTGACAACGGCCAGATTCGCAAACAGGGCCAGAGAAATAGGCGTGCGCAAAACAGCAGGGGCGACAAAAAAGAACCTTATCAGTCAGTTTATCACCGAGGCCCTTATCGTTACTTTAATAGCTTTATGTCTTTCTATATTTTTCGTTCAGATTTTACTGCCTTATTTCAATCCTTTTACCCAAAAAGAGCTTTCGCTTGGGTTAGGTACTGATTTTAGAATCTGGATAGGTGTTGGGCTTATTGTAGTATTGGCAAGCCTCATGTCTGGTATGTATCCCGCTCTAATACAGTCGGGTATTAAACCTATTGTGCTGCTGAAAAGTAAAATTAATGTTGGCAAGGGCAATATTTCTGTCCGCCGCTTACTAGTGGTGTTTCAGTTTTCACTCTCTATCATCATGATAGTGGCTACAACCATTGTGTATCAGCAAATGAAATATGTTGAAACAAAAGACATGGGTTTTAACAAAGAGCAATTGCTGATAGTGGACATTAATAGTGGTAAAGTAAGAAAAGGCGCTGAGACCATTAAACGTGAATTCAACAAATTGTCGCAGGTGAAGCAGGTAGCCCTTAGCTCACGCGTGCCCGGCGAATGGAAAAACCTTTTGCAGGTAGGTGTAAAAAATGAAAACATCGGCTCTACAGAAGGTAAAAATATGTATTTTCTTGGAGTTGACGACCAGTTTCTGAAAACTTATGACATTCAATTGCTGAATGGCAGAAACTTTACCAATGTGGGTGCAGGAGATTCTACAGCTGTGATTATCAACGAAACAGCTGCCAGACAACTGGGTGTAACTACGGCGTCAAATCAGGTAATTGAGATACCAAGCGTTGATTATAGCGGAACAATCGAAAAACTTGAAAACCCTTTTTATGCCAGAGTAGTAGGTATTGTAAAAGATTTCAATTTTCAGTCTCTCCACCAGGCGGTTTCACCAATGGTGATAGGTTTTCATAAAAATCCTATTCAGAATACTGATTATTTCAGTATCAGAATTTCGGCTGAAAATATAAAAGAGACTATCAAACAGATGGATAATGTACTGAAGAGCATAGACCCGGACCATCTGTTTGAGTATCATTTCCTAGACAAGCAGTGGGAGTTGTTTTATCAGCAAGACCAAATACAGCAAACCATTTTTATGGTTGTGGCCATTCTCACAATTTTAATAGCTTGTCTCGGTCTGTTTGGCCTGGCTACTTACGCAGCCGAACAACGTATTAAAGAAATAGGTGTCCGTAAGGTACTTGGTGCCAGCATACCTGGCATTGTTATGATATTGACACGCGATTTTGTGAATTTGGTGCTGATAGCAGCTATGATTGCCTTTCCGGTTTCATGGTGGGCTATGCACACTTGGCTGCAGAATTTTGCTTATCACATAGAAATAAAATGGTGGGTGTTTGCATTGGCGGGCATATTGGCCATAGGCATAGCACTCATTACCATCAGTTACCATACCATCAAAGCTGCTTTGATGAATCCGGTGAAGTCATTAAAAAGTGAATAACCACCCCTAAAGGGGAGTTGAGGGAAACATTTTCTATAACCATAAAACAAGTTCCCCTTTAGGGGACGGTCCGACGAATCGGAGGGCATCATGATACGTAACTATTTCAAAATTGCCAGGAGGAGTTTGTTGAAAAACAAAATGCAGACTCTGATAAACATCACGGGTTTGTCTATTGGTATGGCTGCCTGCCTGCTGATTCTGATGTATGTCTTCGATGAGCTGAGCTTTGATAAATTCTGGGCCAACGGAGACCGCATTTATAGAATGGCATTAGAGCGCAGATACCCGGGCAGAGCAACAGGCTATGCCATTATTCCGCCGTCTTATGCGCAATCGGTTAAGAAAGAATTACCGGAAGTAGAAGAGTCTACCAGAATTTTTGGCGCCGGTGGCACTACGCTTTTCAGGCATAATAATGAGGTATATGCAGAGAAAAATATGCTATGGGCTGACTCTAACTTCTTTAAAGTGTTTAAGTTACCTCTGTTGCAGGGTAATCCTGAAAAGGCTTTAATGGCGCCCAATACGGTAGTGCTAACTGAAAGCACCGCCAAACGTTTTTTTGGCACTGCCAATGCCATGGGCATGTATCTGGAACAGGTGCAGGGGCCAAAATTGCAGGTAACGGGTGTTTGTGCCGATGTACCTTCTAATGCCCATTTTAAGTTCGATTTTCTGGCTGCTGTAAAAGGCAATCGCTTCGCCGAGGCTGCCAACCATGTCAGTTTTGCAGCTGCTACTTATCTGCTGCTGAAACCACATACATTGTCACAACAAGCACAGGCGAAGTTTCCTGCCATTGTTGAGAAATATGCCTCTGGTGAAATACAACGTACTTTCGGCGTTTCTTACCAGGACTACGTAAAAGCCGGCAACGGTTATTTTTATTTTCTGCAGCCACTGAAAGGTATTCACCTGGAGTCGCATCTGGAAGGTGAGCTGGGTAATAATGGAAGCAGTAATCTGGTGTATATCTTTATCGTTATTGCCATTTTTGTGTTACTTATTGCTTGTATCAACTTCATGAATCTGGCTACCGCACGCTCTACTGAAAGAGCAAAAGAGGTGGGTATCCGAAAAGCGCTGGGTTCCACCAAGTCGCAGCTGGCTGTTCAGTTCCTGACTGAGTCGGTTTTGCTGAGTGTTTCCAGTTTTTTTGTAGCTTCTGTGATCGTGGTATTGGCCTTGCCATTTTTCAACAATCTGACAGGCAAACAATTGCAGCTTGATACATTTTATACATGGCAGACTATCCCACTTATGTTGTTCTTATCAGTTTTAGTGGGCTTAATGGCCGGCATATATCCTGCGGGTGTGTTGGCGTCGTTCCAGCCTGTTCAGGTACTTAAGGGTAAATTTATATCTAAAAAACAAGGTCACCTGTTGCGTAATGGTCTGGTTGTTTTTCAGTTCTCAATCTCAATTGTGTTGATAATCGGCACTTTGGTTGTATATCGTCAGTTAACATATATACAGAATAAAGAGCTGGGGTATTCTAAAGACTTCGTGATACACCTGCGTGGGGCAGGATTTTTGGCAGAGCAAACAGAAGTGTTTAAAGAACAAATAAAGAAAATTGCAGGCATTGAAAAAGTAGGCGGCACAAACGCTGAACCCGGCCAGGAGCAGTTTTTTGGTATAACCTTCCGGAAGGGCGGAGAAAAAGAGAGCGTAACTGGCAAAACCATGGTTGCTGACGAGGGTTATTTACAAACACTGAATATGAGCGTGGCCGAAGGCCGGTTTTTTAATAAGGATTTTAATGATTCGCTTTCAGTGATTCTGAATCAGGAGGCCGTAAAAGCATTGGGATTAAAGAACCCTGTAGGGCAGAAGATATTCAGTCCTGATAACATGGTGCGTGAGGATGGTGGTGAAATGGCTTATACTATTGTGGGAGTAGTGAAAGACTTCCATTTTTCATCATTGCATCAGAAAATTACTCCTTTATTCATTATCAATAACCGTTTTTTTGGGAGAACGAGCAACCTGATGGGGGTAAGGGTGAACACCAGTAACTTTAAAGAAGTAACAGCTAAACTAGAGCAAACCTGGAAGAAATTTTTACCTGAACAGCCGTTTAATTACGCATTTCTGGACGCCAATCTGGCCGACCTATACCGAAACGAGCGTGTATCGCAACAGGTGTTCTGGATATTCTCATGCCTTGGTATTCTGATAGCCTGCATGGGCTTACTTGGGCTGGTGAGCTACATAGTGCAACAAAGAACCAAAGAAATTGGTATTCGTAAAGTATTGGGGGCCAGTGTGCCGGGTATCATAGTTTTGGTTTCTAAAGATTTATTAAAACTGGTGTTGATAGCATTAATTGTGGCTTCGCCACTTGCCTATTATCTCATGAGCGCCTGGCTGCAGGACTTTGCCTACCGGACAAACATTGCCTGGTGGATATTTGTACTGGCAGGGGTAATGGCCGTGCTTATTGCCTTTGTCACAATCAGCCTTCAATCTATTAAAGCAGCTTTGATGAATCCGGTAAAATCTCTGAAAGCAGAATAACCCAAACACTACAACTACTAAGGGGCTTTTTCAGCCCCTTAGTAGTACCAGATTTTTGATGAGCATTTCAATTCGTTCTACCGGAATGTCATCGGTTGGGTCAATCAATAAAATCTTCATTCTTACTCTTTTTTCTGTAACCAAATCGGCATCTTCCAGTTTATTGCCATCAACAATGCCTATGTAGGGCTGAGGCACCCCATTAATGTTAAATTTTTTATGTATCCACAAATAGCAAAGCATTTTGCCTTTGAAGTAGTAGCTGGGCAGTTTATACTTCCATTCTTCTGTAATAAACGGGTCTTGTTTTAATAGAAGTGCCCGCAATGATAACAGGCAACTTTTGTTAGGTTCAGTCTGCTGTTCAAAAAAGTCATCTATTGGGCGTAATTGCATGTAGGCCAGTAAATTTTTGTTTTTGTTTCAGCCAATGTAAAGAAAAATAATGCCCGGGTTTTATTTATAGTTTGTTTTTACGGTTTTATCGCCACATTATTCTATGTTATCTTAAAATAATTTAGTTTTAGTGGTAAATAATTATATTTGGTTTCTATCTATTTAACCTCCAAACTATGAAAAAACCTGTAAAAAGCTTTTGTTTCTGTCTGTGGGCAGTTGTTGTCCTGTTTTCGGTAATGGTTAGTCAGGATGTAACTGCTCAGCAAAAAAGAGTTTTAGTTTATTCAAAAACTAAAGGCTGGCGTCATTCAAGCATTCCTTTTGGTAAAGAAGCAATCAAAAAACTGGGTGTTGAGAATAACTTCAGTGTTGATATATCTGAAAACTCGGAGGATTTCAACGATGCCAATTTGAAAAAATACAGTGCCGTTGTTTTTAATTCTACCACAGGTAATGTATTAAATAACGAGCAACAAGCTGCCTTTGAAAGGTATATTCAGTCGGGTGGTGGGTTTGTGGGTATCCACGCCGCTGCTGATACCGAATACGAATGGCCGTGGTACGGGCAACTGGTAGGCGCTTATTTTGAGAGCCACCCCAACAATTCTAATGTACGCAAAGCCACCGTTCTGGTAACTGATAAAACACATATTTCAACAACGCATTTGCCAGATAAATGGGATAGAACCGACGAATGGTATAATTATAAGTCAATATTCAGAGGTATTAAACCCCTGGCGTATCTGGACGAAAGCACCTATGATGGCGGTACTAACGGGGGCAACCACCCGATAGCCTGGTATCATGAGTTTGACGGCGGCCGCTCGTTCTATACAGGTGGAGGGCATACCGACGAGAGTTTCTCTGAACCATTGTTTCTGAAACATCTTTTGGGGGGTATAACTTTTGCTATGGGTGGCAGCAAGCCACTAGACTACGCAAAGGCCTATTCGGTAACCATGCCTGAAGAAAACCGGTTTGAGAAAACTGTTCTGGTAAATGACCTGAACAACCCGATGGAACTGGCGGTATCGAACGATGGTAAGGTATATTTTACTGAATTGGCCGGTAATCTGTCGGTGTTTAATACCCATACCAATCAGTTTAAACTTATACACCGTTTCCCGGTCGTGATGAAAGGAGGCACGGGCGTAATTGGTATTACCCTTGACCCCGATTTTGATACCAACCGCTGGATGTATCTGTATTACTCTCCGCCAATTGAGGGAGAACCCATCTATTTTAATCTGTCGAGATTCAAGCTTTCAGCAAAAGATGAAATCGATTTAACCTCTGAAAAAATATTGTTACGCGTGCCGGTTCAAATTAACAGCGGTTCGCATCATGGGGGTTCTCTGGCATTTGATAAAGATAAAAATCTGATTCTTTCTACCGGCGATGGCACCACGCCTTTCCCATCTAATGGCTATGCCCCTTTAGATGAGCGCAGTGGCACTGAATATTACCCGATGGATGCGCAGCGGTCAGCGGCAAACACCAACGATTATAAGGGGAAAATCCTGCGTATTCATCCACAGCCGGATGGCACCTACACTATTCCTGCTGGTAATTTGTTTAAACCGGGTGAACCCAACACACTGCCCGAGATTTATGCCATGGGTTGCCGGAATCCTTACCGCATAGCCATTAATCCCAAAACAGGCACTATTTACTGGGGTGAGATTGGCCCTGATGCAGGAGAAGACAGCCCGAGAGGCCCAAGAGGCTATGATGAGTTTAATCAGGCTAAAAAACCAGGTAATTTCGGCTGGCCTTACTTTGTCGGTAACAATTACGCCTATTCTGAATGGGATTTTACCGCCAATAAACCCGGCCCTGATTATAATCCTGCAAAACCGATTAATAATTCGCCCAACAATACAGGCTTGAAAGAGCTGCCGCCCGCCACACCACCCATGATTTGGTACCCGTATGCCCTTTCTCCGGAATTCCCGGAATTAGGAACCGGTGGACGCAGTGCCATGGCAGGAGAGTTTTATACCTATAATGAAGCATCAACCAACAAAAACAAAATACCCAGGTATTACGACGGCGCCCTGTTTATTTTTGACTGGATGCGTAACTGGATGCTGGCTGCCAGATTAGACAAAGACGAAAACTATGTAAAAACGGAAGCTTTTATGCCTACCAAGGGCGATTTCAGAAGGCCTATCGATTTGGCTTTCAGCAAAGACGGCATTATGTATGTGCTGGAGTACGGCTCAGTTTATGGCGCTGATAACAAAGATGCCCGATTGGTAAAAATTGAATACAACTACGATAACCGCGCGCCTCTGGCCTCTGCCTCAATTGTTGATACTTTAATGATGGCCAAAAAACAAAGGGAGTCGTTTATTACATCTGAGATAAGAGAAGTGCCACAATATAAAGAGTGGGCAGGGAAAGCACCTTTAAAACTGCGCTTTTCGGGCAGAGGTGCTGATTTGGATTTTGATGATAAAATGTCTTATGAGTGGTACATAAACGGAGCAAAACAAGAGAGCGATAAACCTATGTTTGCGCATACCTTTACTAAAAATGGTAATTACAAGGTTGTATTTCTGGTAAAAGACCATGCCGGAAAAACAGCAACCGATACGCTTGCCGTAAGGGTAGGCAATGGTGTGCCGGTTGTAAAAATCAATGCAAAAAAGAACAAGACATTTTATTGGAACAATCAGCCGTTTGAATATACCGTATCAGTCAATGATGCAGAAGATAAAGTAATTAATGCCAAAAAACGTAAAGTAGAGTACAACTACTATCCGAATCCGTACCAGCCAGTGGATGTTAGCAAGGCAGATTCTAAAGTTGAACTTGGCTCTCTGGGCAAAACCCTGGTTGATGCCAGCGACTGTAAAGCCTGCCATACGCTTGATAAGACCTCGGTTGGGCCGTCGTTTCTGGCTATTTCTAAAAAATATGGCAATGGCGACAACAAGACTATCAAAACCTTGTCGAAGAAAATTATTGATGGTGGCGGTGGCAGCTGGGGTAGCACACACGTAATGAGTGCACACCCACAGTTATCAGCACAGGACGCCGACGAAATGGTAAAGTACATTCTGGCCATTAATGACCCGAACAAAAACTTTAAGCCGATAGCAACAACAGGTAGCATAGCCTTAAAAGAGCATCTGGAAAACAGAACCACTGGTTACTATACTATTAAGGCCTCTTATGTAGATAACGGCGCAGCCGGCAGCAAACCAGAAAAAGCAGAAGAGGTGGTGCGCCTGCGCTACCATGAACTACGTGCCATGGATGCAGACCGACACCCGGGTTTTGTGTTTGACTGGGGAGAGTTACGCCAGGGGGCATCTAAGGCTTATCTGGTTTTTAAAAATATTGACCTTACCAATATTAATACCATTGCTTTTGAGTATGCCTCGCAAGATAAGTCAGGTATAATAGAGGTCAGAGAAAACTCAGTGGCGGGGCCTGTTATAGCCCGCACTACCTTTACGCCAACAGAAGGCTGGGGTAAAATGAAATGGGTAGAAAGTAAGCTTGATAAGCCGGTAGACGGCTTCAGAGACCTGTATATTATAGCAGTGAAGTCAGATAAACCAAGTGATAATCTGATTAAATTTAAAACACTCAGATTCAATTGAGGTTATATGTAAATACACAATTTAAGAGATTAACATAATGATAAGACATTCAGTTGTTTTTAAGTTAAAGCACCCGGTGGGTTCAGAGGAAGAACAGTTGTTTTTTGATGAGGTCAGGAAACTGACGGCTATTGAAGGTGTGCAGAACTTTGTTTGCTACAAACAAACCGGAAAGCACAGCAATTATCAGTACGGTTTGTTTATGGATTTTGCCGATACACAGGTTTATGAGCAGTACACCACTCACCCTGCTCATATAGCTTTTGTAGACCAGCACTGGCATAGTAATGTTGAAGAGTTTCTGGAGTTAGACTATGAGTCGCTTTGAACAGAAACGCATAAAAATAGCCCGGACGAAAGCCAGGGCTATTTTTATGTTACCAGGTTGGCATTACAATACCACTACACAATTTTGAGTTGTAAATTCGTTGCTGACATACTTGTCAGCGGCCTCGTCGTTTAACCATTCAGAGCCATCTAATAAATAACGGAACTGAAATTCTGCGCCTAAAGGTAACTCAAGTGAAGTTTTATATTGTCCGTCTTTCTGTTTCTTTAACAAATTGGCGGTTGAGTTCCAATCGTTAAACTCACCTACCAGTGCTACTTTCTTTGCGTTATTTACAACTTCAGAAGGCAGCGTGAACGTTACTTTGCAAACTGATTTGGTTTTTGAAAATTGTTTTACAATTGACATGATATGCATAAGTTTGATTTTCGTAGCAAAATTATATTATATAAATTATAATTGCATGATTATCAGTCAATTGAAGCTTAAAATTCTTTGAATAGTTATGTTTTATTTTTGAATGATAATATTTGGCGGTATATAAGCCTTATTTTTTGATAACCGACCAAGTTTTTTTAGTTCTTGTCGGCTAAAAATAGGCTTAAACCCATGAAGCCGTATTTGACAGGTATAAATGCCCATTTTTAAGAGGCATTTTATTTTGGGCATAGTTTTTGCGATTTTTAATGTAATTTGTACCCGTCCCTAATTTTGTTCAATAGCCACGTGATTTGATATATGAATTTACTCGAATTAATTAAAGAGAAACTAACCGGCTCAGAGATTGAAGAGATTAGTGTTTTTTTGGGAGAGCGCCCCGAGAACATAAGTGTGGCTTTAGATAAAGTGCTGCCAACCGTTTTTGGGGTTGTTATTCTGACGACAACTGATCAGAACGCAGGAAAGGTAATGGATGTGCTGAAAGATGGCGGGCATACTGGTGAGATTCTGGATGATTTGGGAGATTTATTTGCCAGCCCGGAGAAAATTCAATTGTTGATTTCAGTAGGCACTAATATTTTTAATCATTTTTACGGCGGAAAAAGCCAGATTGTTTCAGACACCATTGCTTCTTTGAGCGATATCCGTAAAACCTCAGCCTCTTCTTTACTTGGGCTTGTTTCACCTATAGTGCTAGGTGCATTGGGTAAGGTGGTGGAATCGGAAGGCCTGGGGATATCTGGTCTGAAAAAACTTTTACAAGAACAAAAAGAAAGCGTTTTAATAGCTATACCGCCTATTCTGGTTAATAAACTGGTCTCTAAAGAGGAAACAGGTAGCAAAAAGCCTTCTAAAAGTAAAGAAAAAGTAAAAACTGAAAGCAGAGAAACTAAATCCGGTAGCCCTATGGTCTGGATTTTCTTACTTTTATTGGTTTTAGCATTAGGGGCAGGCGTGGTTTATATGTTTAAGTTCAGAGAAAAGGGGGCACCTGCACTGCCTGCTGAACAATTACCTTTAAAAGACACAACCGTATTTGAAAAGCCAGATTCAACACTAAGCCAGCCTGTAAAAGATTCTGTTCTGGTACCACCAAACCAGTTGTTGCAGAAGAGTGATTCATTACAGCAAGCACCCAAACCTGGGCCTTCAACCGGAGCATCTATATCGTCAGAAGAGTCAGCCACCGTGTTAGGCGAAGAACTCAACACAAGTAATAACTGGATTATGCTTCCGAAGTTGAGTTTTGATAGGGGAAGCGCTGAAGTAAGGTACGCCGGGGGGCTAAGCGATATTGTCAGGTACCTCAGAAATACTCCGTCTGCTACCATTACTATTGCCGGTGGCGGGCAGAGTGCCGACGACAATATGGGCGAGTACCGAGCCTATGCCCTCAGAGAATTATTAATTGAAAGGGGCATACCGCAAAGAAGAATTATCATTCAGGCTAAAATAGAAAATTCTGTTGATTCAAAAGTAACAATCAAGATAAGCCGTTAGGCAGAAAAACTATTAAAGTGAATGCCCGCAGATGTATAACCTGCGGGCATTCCTTGTTATGCTGCTAATTCTTTCAAAGCTTTTACGAAGGTGTCCAGCTCCTTAGTGCTTGTATAAATATTAGGGGTTATCCGGCAGCCTTTTACAGTGGGCGAGTCAATAGCCACCGTCCAGATTTTATATTTTGTAAGCAGGGTTTTAGCCATATCGGCAGGTTTCATGGTAGCAATGCCCACATTGGCTATACCACAGGCTCTATGGCTCTCTGCCGGGGTGTTCATTACTATGTTAGGCAGATGTCTTACCTGTCTGGTCCAGTATTCTTGCAGATACCTTAACCGTGCCTCTTTGCGGTCGCGTCCAATTTTTTCATAATAAGTAATGGCATCAGCAATGGTTAAATCAGTATGTACCGGATTCGTACCCGTATGGTTCAGCTTCCTGATGTCGTCATCTTTATAGCCCATGTCTCCAAACATTTGCCAAAGCCCGGCAATTTTTTCTTTTTTTACGTAAAGTAAGCCTGTACCAAGGGGTACGCTGAGCCACTTATGCAGGCTGCTGCCGTAGTAGTCGCATCCCAGGTCGCTTATTTTATAATTAATGTGGGCTAAAGCATGGGCTCCGTCAACCATTACTTCTACGCCTTTGCTATGTGCCATGTCGCATATTTTTTTTACAGGCAGTATATGCCCGGTAATATTAATCATGTGGCAAATCATCAGCAGCCTGGTTTTAGGAGTGATGGCTTTTTCGTAGAGTGATACTATTTCTTCATCTGAACCCGGATTATTAGGCACCGAAACTACTTTATTGATTATGCCGTATCGGCGGGCCTGCAATTTAAACATATCCAGCATCGCGCCGTAATCTTGTTCGGCCATGATGGCTTCATCGCCGGCTTTCCAGTCTATTCCGGCAATAACAGTATCCAGCGACTCAGTGGTATTACGGGTAATAACCAGTTCTTCATGAGCGCATCCGGCAATGGCTGCCAGTTTCTTTCTTAGTTCAAGCTTATCATCAAACTGGCGTGTACGCATATAATAGGAGCCTTCAAGGTTAACATCCTGCACATGACCCAAAAAGTGCTGCAAGGTAGGTTGGGGGGCTATAGAATAATAGCCGTTCTCCAGGTTTATATAGTCTGGTTTTAATTTATAGTCTTTTCTTACCTCTGCCCAGAAATCCTCATTGGCAGCTACCTCTACAGGTGTTTGTGAGGTTATCCGATTCAGGGCGGTGTCCAGGTTTTTCCCAAAAGCAGGAAGAGACATACCTGTTGCGGCAAAAGTCTTGATAAACTGGCGTTTGTTCATGTAAGTGGAGTATTATTGATATGGTCAATTTACTTTAGTTGCATAAAATATCTCCGGCGTTCGTCGTCCATTTTTTCTATACAGTATCTCAGTGCGGTTCTTGGTATATTTCTGATATTCTTTTCAAGAAATTGTTCTACCTTGTTTTGTTTGCTTCCGGCGGCCGACTCTTTTTTCCATATTTCCCGCAGCATCCAGCCAACTGCCTTATGTATAAGGTCATGCTTGTGCGGCAGCAGTATTTCAGCTATCTGCAGGGTATCATCATACTGTTGCTTGTTTATAAAATACCAGCTGGCTATAATGGCAACGCGCTGGGTCCAGAGGTGGTCAGAATGCGCCATATCATATAGAATGCTCCGGTCTTTATCGAACAGATAATTGCCCGCAATGTCGCGTGCTGAACAATCAACCAGGTCCCAGTTATTTATGTTGTGCAGATTCTTGATATAGAATTCATAAATTACCCGTTTTGTATCGCCTTTGGCTTTTTTCATCTGGTTAACCAGAATCATCAACGCGGCCATTCGGTATTCGTGAATAGGGTCATCTAGCAAAACCTGTATTTCATTTAATGGAAGTGCCTGGTACTTTTTGCAGATGCCCCGTAACTGAGGCGTGGTTATGCCTATAAAAATATCACCCTCTCCGTATTGACCCTTACCGGTTTTAAAGAACCATGCCGATGTTTTTGCCCGCTCGGGCGTAGCTATGGCCTGTAATTCTGAAATGAGTTCGTTCATTGAAACGATTTGACATTTTTTTTGTTAAAGATAATAAAATATGATGGCATGCAAGGCAGGGTTACAAATTCCCGTGCCAGTTATGAAAATATCCCCCTAAGAATGATAGCTATAATCATTGGTACTAATCGAAAAAATTCTGTTTCCCGTAAAGTTGGCGTATATTATCAGAAGTTACTAGGTTCGTTAGGGGCAGAAACCCGGTTAGTGGACCTGGCCGATTTGCCTGAGGATTTTGCGTTTTCGGCGCTTTATCATAACTCCGGTCGTAACGATTCTTTCAATGAATTTCAGACTATTGTAGATACAACCCCGAAATTTGTTTTCATTGTTCCTGAATATAACGGCTCTTTTCCGGGTGTATTAAAGACTTTTCTGGACGGGCTACGGTATCCTGACAGTTTCAATCATAAAAAGGCCGCTTTGGTGGGTATATCGTCAGGCGTGCAGGGCAATTCAGTAGGTTTAGGGCATCTGAATGATATACTGAGCTATATGGGTACCGATGTGCTGGGGCTGAGAATGAAACTGGGCAGTATCAGAAGCCATTTTGATGGCGATGATTTTACGTTTGAAGTATATCGTAATTTTCTGGAACGCCAGGCTAAGCAACTCATTGCATTTTAAAGAACAGACTATCCATCGGCGACGGCGGTCTGTTCTTTAAATACTTATTCTCATGCGGCACCAATCTTCATTGGTGCGCGGGCTTTATCTATTTACAATTTTCTTTTCTACGGGTGTCTACAATGCCTGCAATTTTCCAGCCCTTGTCGGTTTTTATCAAAGTAAATACATCAACACCGCAATGGTTGAACTTATCGTTGATATAAAACTCATAGGGGGTCCAGGCTATGGCCATTTCTCCATCAATTTTAATATCGTAGGCTGTCAGTCTTTCGTCTAAAACTACTCCCTCGCGTTTGGTTCCTACAGACTTCAGCCAGCCGCTGATCGGGTCTTCCTGAAGCTTTACTTCTCCGTTTTTATCTTTAATTATTGATTTGAGAAAGCAGGAAGGGTAAAGTACCTGACGAATAAGCGTTGTGTCGTTTTTTCTCATGCCATCAAACACCTGATTGATGGTAGTTTTGATTTGCTCGTGGTCGGTTTGGGCAAGGGCAATGGTGGTGATAGAAAGGAATAGGATTGTAAATAGTTTTTTCATTTGATATAAGTTTTTTAAACAAGCTCTTAATTATTTCTATGCTGATATAATGTATTTTACACTTCTAATATAACTTTCGTACATACAGCCATTAAATGAATAACTATGTGAAAAATATCCATCGATAGAGTAAAGTATGCGGCAAAGTTTGTTAGTATGAGGGCAAAGAAAATACCATTAGTTCACCTTTGCCAATATTTGATTATTATAAATTAACTTTATCTAAAGTATTGGGTTTTATCTTTATATTTATAATCTAGCACAATAAAGGATTGATTCTTTTAAGTATTTATACAAATAGAATCAGTTGGATTACCATGATTTTAACTGCTGTTATAATAAATGATGCTCCACTCCATAACAAACTAAATCAGAAGCATTTGCAGAGTTGGTTCTTTTGAGCATATTTTTTCTATGGGTCTTTACTGTATGTACGCTTATATAAAGTTTAGCCGCAATCTCTACACTATTTAATCCTTCTGAAATCCACTTCAATATCTCAATTTCTCTTTTGCTCAGTAGTTTATTCTCATCTACATTAAGGTAAAACTCCAGACTACTGCAATCTTCCCACTCATTTTTTTCAGTATTTAATACCTCTATCTGCTGGATTATTTTTTCTTCCCCTGCAAGCGGTACTTTAGAAAGAAAACCATAGAAACCAATCGGTATCTCTTCATAACCCTGTAAAATGAGTTTATATTGCTGGTAATAAAATCTCTTTTTCTTTTGTTTATCAAGTATGGGGAAGATACTTTTAAAACGAAGGTCAGATAGTTTTTTATCGTTCAGATTATTGTATAATTTCGCTTGCTCCATCATACATTTCTTATCAATATAGTCCGGTACACGCATCATATGGGCAATAAACATTAACCCCCCTTCCATAATGGACTCTGTTGAGTGGCCTACAATATCTTCAATACCTTCGCCTATATAAGGATAAGTGCCATTTTGAAAATCGGCCACAAACACAGTCGCTGAAAAGTTTTTTAAAAACCTACTGACTGAAACAACTTCATCAATATGCTGAATAAAATCATGATTTCCTGTGTCCCGGCTCTTGATTTTTTCAAGGTACTGAAGATAGGTAATACTACTTTTCTTTTGCATGCTTTACAACAGCCATTGCTAAATAAATAGGTAAATACGTGATAGACATTCAATAAAAATACCCCAAAAGAGGTATTGTGCATGAATCATCAAATATACAATTTTGCAGAACAAATAAACATCCATGCCAAGAGAAAAAAGTGTGAATTTTCAGGCAGTATTGCTCCCAATAAGAGATTCAGCAGTGCAGGGTCCTAAGTTGATTGGCTTTTGGGACAAGATCCTATTAAACAATATTGAATGGAATGGTTTTTCCGCATTTATAGCTTTTCTCTTAGGTTATTTGTTGTGTCCTGTTGTTTAGAGTACGGTATTGTATTTTCAAGTCTGTAACATCGTGACTTTAAATTTTAAATCTTATGAATCCATTAAGAAAACAATCAATAATAGTAATACAACTAACTTTACTGTTTTTTACTTCATTTGGAATTCCGGTTTCACAAGCTCAAATTGCAATAGGTATTGCTTATAAGCCTATGTCAGGCAGTTGCAAGCAATTTAATGAAGCTGTGGGCTATGCTTCCAAAATTAATGGCGGAAAACTTAAAGATATAACAAAAGTAGTTTCTGACCTATTATCTAGTCAGTATAATGTTTCCTCATCTAATGTTATGATATTTTCATCTACTTCAAAAAAGGGTGCGGTGATTCTTCGTTATAAAAAGCCAATAAGTGGCTATAATTGTTTAAAATCGGCTTATGCTGTAGGGTTTGGAAACACTGTCGGAGAAGCCCTGAATGCTGCAAAAAAAGAAATGCGTTTATATTACTCCGGTAATGAGTATTGGCAAGAAACCTGGGTGCATTAGCATATTATCTGCTAATCATAGGGGTAATAGTAATTTCTGATTCTATATACTACCAGTGCCGTAGAATAGGAACTTTTAAAATTTGATTAAATAACTTAAAACCAAACCAAAATGAAAAAAATGTTAATAACGTTGTTTTTATTAGGGATAATAGCAAGCAAGACACAAGCACAACAGATGTATGGAGGTAGTGCTTTTGTTTTTGTAAAGAACGACAAAGGTATAACACGTGTTCTTAATGCTACTGAAACCTGCAATAATAGTAGTTATTCTCAAGTCCAAAGCAAGTTGGAAACCTCACTCAGATACATCATGGGTTCTCGCGAGGAGTTTAGCAGTCAGATATATTACACCGTTGACCGTTGTGTTGATGGTGATGGTAAAATGTATGGTGGTGCGGCCTCAGTAAAAGTAAAAGACCTTAAAAGTGGCAGAACCCGGTTTATCAATGCCACTGAAAGCTGCCAAAATGCTAGCATATCTGGGGCGAAAAGGAGGTTGGAAACTTCGCTTAAATCTGTAATGAGTTTGAGCGAGGAGTTTGAAACAGGTATAAGCTATGATATTGACGGATGCAGTCGGTAACCAATAACATTGTCTAAAAGATGTATATGACTCTGATAAGCACATAAATTGATTGATGTACGTTTCTGTCAATAGTAATTCAAAAGAGTACGGAAATGTATTTTATCTAAAAGGAATATAAAGCAGCGAACAATTAAAAAAAACTACGTTTTTCATATCTAAGAAGCTATTTTTTTTAATGTCTTAAAATTCTCAGTTTAAACGAAATAAATGCCTTACAAATGAAGAAGATATTATTGACTTCCCTGTCGACAATTTATTATTTAAGTTCATTTGCTCAAGAAAAGGAAGGTCCAAGTTTTTCCGAAACAATATCGTATTTGAATGAGAAAATAGAAGAAGTAAAATCTCACTTTAGGAACGATGTATATAGTGATGGTAGCCCTTTTAAAATGTATTATCCAGGCTACCTTTCAATTAGTGGTTATGACGCGAAATCTTTTACGATACAATATGCTTTTAGTAATTATCCGGTGCGACTATATACAAATGAAGAGGTTCGTGATGCGCAAGGGCGATTCAAGTATTGGAAAGAGATATTTGACTGTGATTATTTGAGAGTTTTAAGAAATTATAAATTTAATCCTGCTCTTATAAAGAGTATTGAATTTTCTTCGAAACCTGGCGATCCTGTTGGTGTAATCAAAATTTATCTAATTGATAAAGTGGCTACTTTCACGTACACTAGAAGTACAGTAAAGTTAGATAAAGATGGTGAGTGTTCTGTTTATTCGGACGAAAACGATGTAACTACCTCAGAAAGCTATGTAGAATTCCCATTCCTTCAATCAGATCCCGATAATTTCAACAGAATAAAAAAAGCTTTAGAGCATTTAAAGAAAATATCAAAAGGGAAGGATTTATTTGGAGATTAATAGAATACTTAAGTATTCGAATAGTTATATGCGGAGAAGTTCTGGAATCGGTGTTAGTAATTTTATGTAGCTTTCTTGATGCTAATTTTAAATTGGTCTGTATTTGAGGCTCAGTTTGGCTCCATTGTATGAATATTCAGAAAGGCAGAGAGTAGATGAGAAATCCTGGTGATTTACTTAATCCTGTTTTTCAAATTTTGTGGGTTTGTTGTCGGTTTTCAGATAGTTGCCCGTAACGGTAGCTCCATTGCCGAAACCGCATTCAAAGGCTTCGTCCTGATAAATAATGGCTGCACCGCCTTCAAAGAACAAGAGTTTCAGTTTGCATTTGCCAAACTCGTTACTTTCATAGATGGCCTGATTCCCTGCAAGTTTCAAAGTGGTTTTTTCAATAGTAGCCTGATTGTAGCTGGGGGCGCCTCTGTATGCCTGCATTTCAACCACTATGCGTTCTCGGCCAGTCTGGCTTACCGAAAACATACCCGCACCACCCTCTTTGCCAAAATTATAAGCATAAGTGCCAGTAACACTTACGGGGTATGTTTGCGTTTTTATTTCAGAGGTTTTCTTTAATGTAAACAACAGCTCTTTATTGATACTTGGTTTAGACCACGTACCGGTTATTTCATTACCTTTTTTAGTGCCGAAAAATACGCCGGTAACCTCTGCTTTTGGGTCAAATTCATATAATAAAACCTGTCCGTTTTCAAGCGAGCCTATTACCTTAATGGCCTGCCCCACGCGTTTATAAACCAGTGTGCCGTAGATGAGGTTGTCGTCAAAAGTGAGGGTCATCAGCACTGGGGCTTTATTGATTTGCCCATCAAAAGTTTCTTTCGATAATGAGTTTTGAGCAAAACAAAATGTACCCAAAAAGGAAAATGACAAAAGAAAACTACAGATTATCCGCTTTGGCATAGAAATAGTTTTTGCTTGGTGATGCAAGATAAGAAATTTATCTTTTCTTTGTAACAGTAAATAAACTCTATTCAAAATGAAGACAAAACTAAGTTTCCTAACTTTTACATTTCTGTTGATTTCTGCTTTAAGCTTTGCACAAAAGAGCAAAGGACAAAAACTTTTTAATGGTAAAGACCTGAAGGGATGGGTGGTTTACGGTACTGAAAAATGGTATGTAGAAGACGGTATTCTGGTATGTGAAAGCGGGCCCGACAAGCAATATGGATACCTGGGCACAGAAAAGAAATTCAAAAATTTTGAACTGACACTTGATTTTAAACAAGAGGCTGACGGTAATAGTGGCGTGTTTTTTCATTCGTCTATTACCGGCACTACCATAACAGGCTGGCAGGCAGAGGTAGCGCCTCCGGGTCATTCAACCGGCGGTATTTATGAATCTCATGGCCGTGGATGGTTAATTAAACCTGACCCAGCTAAAGACAAGGCATTGAAAATGGGCGAATGGAATACAATGACCGTGAGAGTGGTTGACAACGTGGTTACCACTATCCTGAATGGCACAGAAATGATTAAACTTGATGACCCGAAAATAGGCGAAAGAGAGGGCATACTCGCCTTGCAGATTCATAGCGGCGGAGGCATAAAGGTAAGATGGAAAAACATTGTTGTAAAGGAATTGTAATTGCAAGCCTGGTACTTTGAAACGAAATTATGGACTTCCCCTCTCTTTATTCTAAGGAGAGGGTCTTTTTTAGCCTGATGCGATGTGTTTTAATCTGAAAGACAAAAAACAAGGCCCGATTTACCTTAGAAGCATTGGTTAAAACAGACACCCAACCCCAGAAATATTAAAAACCTAAACTTTATGAAGCAAGAAAAAACCACATTACAGCATTTGTTTAGCCTGCCTGTAATTGTTGCTGCCCTTGGTTATTTTGTTGATATATACGACCTCCAGTTGTTTGGCATTGTGCGTGTTCAGAGCCTTGAAAGCCTCGGCCTGACATCCAAAGAAGAAATATCGTCAGTGGGTACAACCATCATCAATTTTCAGATGATAGGTTTATTGATTGGGGGTATCTTATGGGGTGTTTTAGGTGATAAAAAGGGCCGGTTGTCTGTATTGTTTGGTTCAATTATTACTTATTCGCTGGCCAATATTGCCTGTGGATTTATACCGCATATCAATTTTATAGATAAGGTAGAGGCTTACAAATGGCTGCGATTTATTGCCGGTATAGGGCTTGCGGGCGAGCTGGGTGCTGGTATTACGCTGGTTTCAGAGGTTTTACCTAAAAATTTGCGTGCCATAGGTACATCGCTGGTAGCGGGTATCGGGCTTTGTGGAGCGGTTGTAGCAACGTTTACGGTAAAATTATCTGGCGACTGGACCATCGCCTATCTGATAGGTGGTGGCCTGGGTATTGCCCTTCTGCTGCTTAGGGTAGGGGTAATAGAATCTGGTATTTATAAAGACATAGAGAAGAAGTCGCACGTACAGAAAGGTAATTTTTTCGCCTTTTTTACTGATGCCGAGCGGCTTATAAAATATCTGAAATGTATAGGCATTGGTCTGCCAACCTGGTTTTGTATAGGTATTTTAACCTATTTCAGTAACGAGTTTGGTGAGGCCATGGGCATAACAGAAAAAGTAGATCCGGGGTTGGCTATTATGTGGGCGTATGTGGGTATTTCAGTCGGTGATTTTTTCAGTGGGTTTATCAGCCATTTGTTTCATTCGCGTAAAAAGGCCATTGCAGCCATGATGGCCTTTGCTTTTGTTGGTGTGCTGGTATTCTTGTTTTCAGGAAGTATTAAAAGCCCCGATTTATTATACGCCATGTGTTGCTGGCTGGGCTTGGGAACCGGCTATTGGGCCATGTTTGTAACCGTAGGAGCCGAGCAGTTTGGAACTAATCTGAGGGCAACTGCTGCCACAACCATACCCAATATGGTGCGTGGTACAGTGGTAATTATGACCATCATATACAAGTTTTTTAAACCCGACCAGGGGGTAATTATAGCCGGTGCCATAGTAGGTGCACTTTGTTTTGCTATCGGGTTTTATTCTACACTTACCATCCAGGAAACACACGGAAAAGACCTGGATTTTCTGGAAGAATAGACATCTGGAGTTAAAATTCAAAAATCCCGGAGAATACCATAATAGGCGATTTTCCGGGATTTTTGGCTAATAAATGCTCCGATTTGCTAAATAATGTTATTGTGCGGTATCAAATGTATGCAATGAAAGCTGAAAAACGCGTAAAAACCCTTTACGGATTGCGTATTTTTACGCTATGAGTATGTACAGCAACGGGCTACCTTTGCATATATAATTAAGAGACCAATAAAAATGAGCTTGCTCACTTTGGCCACCCTGATTAACCCGGAACACTTGCTGCTGCTAAAATTTAAGATCCCGAAACACCTCTTTGTAGGTGTTTTCTTTGTATTGGGTAAAGGGTTCTTTTTTGTGATTGTCTCCGCCTATAAAGGTTATTATCTGATGAAACTCCTGTGCTTCCAAATAACCCGGTATGGGCTGTATCATGTTAAAGTCTGAGTCAAGAAAAACAGTGGTTGGGTAGCTCAGATTGCCCTGTAAAAGCATAATAGCCGCCTGATTAGCATTTTTCTGCGCATCAAAACTGTATTTTATTCCACCAACTGATATGTCATTCCTGCTTTCGGCATCCAGTTTTACCATATAAAAATTTTTGTTCAGGTAATCAATAATTACAGGATTACCATACGTTTTTTTATCCATTACCTTGCACCAGCCGCACCAGTCAGTATATACATCAATAATTGTTTTACGGGGTTCTTTTTGCGTGCGATTGTAGGCCTCCTGCAGGCTTATCCACTCTATCTGTTTTTTTGTGCCTGTATTGGGCTGTGCATTGGTGCCGAAAGCCACCATCAGAAACACCAGCATTGAAAGTATCTTGAGCATACAAAAGTATTTTTACTTGAAAACGCTTTTTTTTGCCATACCGGTTCATAATGGGTATTTAACCGAGAAAAATATACCGGCAGTAGCCAGCCTGACTTTACCATAGCCTACTTTACCTAAAGGTGCTTTAAAGATGGGTTCAGCCTGAATTGTAAGACCTCTGAAAAGCCTGTGTTCATAACCAGCCGATAAATTAAGTACGCTGAAAGGGTAAGTGCCAGTTTCTCCCTGCCATCCACGGCGTTTAATATTCGGGTCGGCGGGGTTTTCATAATTATATTTATATGTTTCATTCAGCATAATGTAGCTTGTAAATCCGGCACTTGCAAACCAACGGCTATTGGGCTGGGTGGTTATGTCGTATCTCAAATTAATTGGTACATCAAGCATTTTGCAAGTGGCATCAATATCTTTTAGCGGTGATTGCAACGAAAGATAACTGGCCCACTCGTACTGATACGGATACGCATGATAACGCTTCATAGAACGGATTACGCCTGTCTGCACGCTCAGCCGTTGATTAAATCGATATTCAAGCAATGCAGCCCAGTTGGTGCCAATTTTACCAATATGGTTAGAGGCAACAAAGCTAAGGTCTGGCGATAACGCCAGCCTGATATTTAAACCGCGTCTGAAAGCGGTATTGGGGTTCGATACGGCAAATTTAAATGAAGCAATTGGCAAATAGTCAATTTCAGGGAGTGCATATTTTACCGATTTCGTACGTTTATGAGGCGTTAAAGAATGCAGTGCAGCCCACTGAAGGCGTTCGGCCGGAGTGGCAATGGCATTGTTTGCCTTGTAATTTTCGTTGGCAGCCTTAATGTTTTCACTACCATAGTTTTCTGTTTTTATGTTCGCAGTGAAAGGTTTGTTTTTTGTAGAAAACAATGATTTTTTCATTACCCCTCGGTGGCTTGCAGAATAACCGCGGCGAATGGCATCCGTTTTTTCTGTTTTGGTTGGCGTTTGCCTCGTTCCAATACTTTCCGCCACTGTTACGGGCAGGTCATGAGTTGGGGTTTTTGATACTTTTGTTTTTTTTGGCAGCTTATCTGCTGATGCATCAGGCTGTTTGGGGTCTTTAATTGCTGTGTTGTTAAGTTTGGGTGGTTTTTCCGCCGCTGCTTGGGCTGTTGTCTTCGGCTTCAAGCTTTCATTGTTTTCTTTCGTGTTCTCGTCAACTGCGTTTTGGGGTTCAGTTTCTGATGTATTAGGTTTGCTGGCGCTTGGCTCAGCTTCTTTATTCAGTGTTTTAATTGACCCCGTTGTTACTTGATTTACCTTATCTCGGGTACTTGGGTTAATAAAAAAGTACACCCCCGTAAGTATAAGCAACAGCAGAATGGCAAGTGGAAGCCCCCATTTGCCGAGGGTTTTGCCACCTTTAGGTTTAACCGGCGCACCCGTACCGGCTGCGTCAAGTTTAAGGCTCATTTGGTTCCATGCCTCAGGGTCAAAGTCGATGTCGGTCTTTTCGGCTGACTGCCTGAAAAGTTCATCGAACTCATCATCTGATAAATCATGTATCTTTTTGCTCATTTTATTTATTAGACTTATTATAAAAGCCTGTGTTTTAGTTGTCGGTTAGCGCTCCATCTATTTTCATTATCATTTTGCGCAGGGTCTCTCTGGCTCTTGATAGATTAGATTTCGATGTGCCTACAGAAATCTGTAATTTTTGTGCTATTTCTTCATGCGAATATCCGTCTATCACATACAGGTTAAAAACCACCTTGTAGCCTGAAGGCAGTTTCTGAACAAGTTCCATTAACGCTTCATGGTTTAGCTGGCTTATTGCATTGCTTTCGGTTGAAGAAACATCGTATGCCTCGTCGAGATTTTCGTGGAAGTAGTGTTTTTGCTGGCTTCTGTAGTAATCTAATGCAGTGTTAACTATGATACGTCTGAACCACGCCTTAAACGGAAACGACGAATGTCTTCCGGAGGCGTCGTACTGTTCGCCTTTGGTAAATACTTTCAGAAAACTGTCATTTACAATTTCCAAGGCTTCTTCCCGGTTATGGTTATACCGCAAACACACACTCATGGCAAAGCCATAAAACTGCCTGTAGAGTTTCTCCTGACTCTGCCGGTCGCCTTTCAAGCTTGCAATAAGTAATTCTTCAGGTCTTTCAGGCAATTGGTTCACCATAGTTAATACCAGTACGCTATAATTTGGTTCTTGGTTGCGTGCGTAGGCAACTGCTCATCAACATTAATAAAAAAAGCGACAAAAAGCAACTACTTCACGACCACAGGAGTAAATTTTACCTGTATGGGGGCGTTTTTATCATTAAAAGTTTCATTACTTTTGGCTCAGGCTATCGGGATTTCTAATTTTTTCTTTTTATGACCTCATATCTCGACATAGGGCTAAGGGCACTATCGGTTTATCTTTTCATGATTTTGGCCATCAGGCTCTTTGGCAAAAGAGAACTGGCACAGTTGTCTGTTATCGACCTGGTTTTTATATTGCTTATCAGTAATGCCGTGCAGAACGCCATGGTTGGGCCTGATAACTCTCTTGCTGGTGGTCTGGTAGCGGCTGGCGTATTATTTGTTACCAATTTTGCGCTCAAGAAATTAATTGGCAGATACCAAAAAGTAGGAAAACTGATACAGGGAGAACCGATAATGCTTATTTATAATGGCAAGGTTAAAGAAAAGAATCTGGCCAAAGCAGGGTTTACAATGGCTGAGCTCGAGGCCGCTATCAGAGAACATGGCATTGAGGAAATTGAACAGGTTGACCTGGCGGTATTGGAGGTAGACGGCAACGTAAGTGTGCTGACTGATGATTTCAAAACGAGGTCTCGCAGAAAGCGTATCCACAAAACTTTACAAAACCCCAATGCCACTACATAAAGACCGATTGGATTTCTTCTTTCAGAAATCTGAGGGCGTCGGTAGTGGGCTGTTTATTTTCTGTAATGACCCGCTCAAAAATCTTCTTCGATAAATCAATGGCAGGGGCATCTGTTGCCAGGCCAGACGCCGAAGTATTAATCAGAGCAATTACATCGTTCATGGCCTGTCTGATTTTCTCCCAGGCTTCATGAGATATATAAACCTGTTGAGCCAGGTTATGGTTAAACTCTTCTCTTATTTCCTTTAAAAGTAACTGTTGGAAATCCAGCACATGTAAGCCATTGTTGCCAAGCCTTACCAGTAGATTATTGGGTGTTATTCGCTCCAGAAACAACGTCATGCGCTCGTAGGCCTGTAATCGCAGGGGCGTTACAATCTCTGTGTTTCTTTGTTTTATCTCTATTTGTTTTTGTTCAAATTGTTTTTGCAGAAACGCCTGTGCTGTAAGGTACATACCATAAAGAACAGCCGCTGCCGGGATAAGAATTTTCAGTAATTCAGTAATTAAAGCCATTATTGCTTTTGTGAGTTGTAAAAATGCAAAATTATAAATTACTCATTGAGAGAATATCACAATGTAGTGATTATTTTTGCCAGTGCATGTAGATAACGAGGCAAAAGAAATGATAGTATTTACACCTGAAGCAAAAAAGGAGATATTGAGAACGTTCAGTTCGCCCGGTATACCTGATGGTTATGCGCTTCGTGTAGGAATGAAAGGCGGCGCTTGCTCAGGTAGTTATCTGCTCGGGTTAGACAAGGCCTCTGTTCATGACGAAGTGTATGAAATTGAGGGTGTAGTAGTAGTAATTGACCGCCGGCACCTGATGTATGTAATTGGAACAAAAATAGATTACACCCAAACAGATGCTGGCGCCGGATTTGTAATTATGAAAGAATGATTGTTTTTGGCATGGTTTTCGAGAGAGTTTGAAGTCAGAACTTAACCTTCATCATGGATTGGAAGTTGTTTAAGAAACCTTTTTTACTTATTCTTTCTATAGTATTTGCTTTGGCTGCGGCGTTTAATTCTTTGTTTGTGGAAACCGACCCGACGCGCCTTGCGCAGGAATACTATGCAAATGGGGTAAGAGAAAATCTGAAGGCGCAAATACAAATATCTGATGAGGAGTTGCAGCGGGTAAGTATCAATTACCGGCAAAAACCAATGGGTAAGTTCCAGTCGCCCGGCGAAACCACTTATCCGTATTATATTTTCAGCAACGGCAAACTGGTTTACTGGTCAGACCAGGATTTTGTGCCAGACTACCAACGGTTAGACAGAAACGCGGCTAATTCGCTTCTGAATTGCAGAAATCATAAATTTATAGTAAACACTTACAGGTTTGATGATAACGGCAAAAACATTGAGATTTTCTCGCTCATTAATTTATATCAGAAAAGCCCCAACCAAAGCATTAATTACAACAGCCGGATTTTTGCTAACAGACCTGCAAAGTTATCTGATTTGCCTTCATCGGTATTGTATCTGAACATCCGAGACGGCAACGGCCATTTTTTATTTTCTATTGCACCGGCATTGGCCAGTCATGATGGTATTCCGTTTATATCTGGTAATACTGTTTTAATGGTTATAGCCAGTTTAGCACTATTGGGTTTGTTGGTAATTTTGTTTATTCATGATTTTCACAGTAATCGCCAATACGGGCGGGCATTTTTATTACTTGCGGCCTACTTGATTTTTATAAGGCTGGCCATGCTTTCAAACGGAGTTTTGTATGCCGTTTATGAAACAGAGTATTTTAATCCTAAATATCTTACCATCAGTGCCTGGGTGCCCTCAATGGGTAATGCCCTGCTGGATACCCTTGTATGTTTTCTATTGGCCGGTTACCTGACCATGTTTTTTTACAGGTCAGAAAACTACTACAGGCTTACAAAGGCTCCGGCTTTTGTTAAGCATGTATTTTCAGTAGCAGTGGCTGGTGCATCGGTACTTTCAACTTTCTTGTTTTACCGTAACCTGTGCAGCATCTATGAAAAATCGATGTTTACGATTGATTTAACGCTTGCAGCCAGCTTTTCTTCTTTTAAAATAGCGGCATTAGTACTGTATCTGGCCTCTTCAATTGTTTTTTTCTTAATCAATCATTTGCTTATCAGTATTTTTCTCAGGCTCAATAAAGATTTCTTGCAAGGTGCTATCAAATGGGTGTTTGGTGTGCTGACAGGCTTGTTGATAATCTCTTTTTTAGATGAATTCCATTGGGTTTATCTATTGGGCGGGGTTTATTTCATATTTGTTTATGCGGTTCGCCTGCCAAGGTTTTTTTATAAGTTCACGTTCAGAACAAACCTTTATTTTGGTACCGGGGCTTTTGTATCGGCGGCCATTGCTATGTTTGTGGTTTTTGATTGCGAGCAAGACAAAGATTTTTTTGTAAAGCAGAAAATTGCACAGCGGTATCTTACTGATAACAATGTGTTGGGTGCGCATGTGTTGACAGACCTGGTTACGGCTCTGAACCGGGATTCGGCCATTGAGCAATTAATGAAAAGTACCAATCCGGCATTTGGGGTGCAAAAGGTTTTAGAAGACCGTTACTGGAACGAATACCTTAACCGCTACGAAGCCGATGTTTTGATTTTTGATAGCAGGGGGAATCCGTTAGGGCCAGACAAAACCGCTCCTGTCCTTGATTTTTATAAGGAAAAATTTGCCAAAGCGCAGTTTAAAACCCAGAATCCCTATGTTTTCTTTATTGATAAGACCGCAAGCAATGATGTGCCGCATTATGTAGTTTTTATATCTATTGGCAAAACGGCCTCTTTGTCTGGCGTGGTAGTGCTTGAATTGATACCCAAAGACGATTTTGAGCAGGGAGCTTACCCTGATTGGATGGTTGACGAAAGGTTTGCCAGTATAGCCGAAGCTAAAAACTACAGCTACGCTATTTTTGACAGACAGAATAAACTCATTTATAATTCAGGCGATTTTAATTACAGCATCAGTTTGCCAGGCTCGCTGCTGAACATGAATCGCCTTTATGAAAAAGGCATTATAATCAATAATTACAAGCACGTAGGCAAAAGTGGTAAGAGCGGCTACAAGGTCGTTATATCGTCAGACTACCATGTCTGGAATCACCTGCTTACTAATTTTTCTTTTTTGTTTCTGCTTTCTGTCTGGTGTACGGTTATTGTAATGATAATCTATGCCTTAAAATACAGCATACGCAAATACAAGGCTGGGTTTTCGGCCAAAATGCAGTTATACCTTAACGTAGTATTTCTGTTGCCCCTGGCCTTGCTGGTTATAACTACTGTAATTATTCTTGAAGAAAATTCAGAGATTAATCAGGAAAAAGCTTTTCTTGACAGTACTATCAATATTTCTTCTATCATTGAGTCAAGACTGAAAAGTCTGGCACAGGAAGACGGTAGCAAGGCAACCCTGAAACAGGAGATAAGCAAACTGGCGCATGATGCCCAACTGGATATTAATCTATATAATCCTGATGGCAGGCTGGGTTTCAGCACCCTGCCTTTAATCTATGAAGAAGGCTTTGTTTCTGATTACATCAATCCCATAGCTTACAGAAACATCCTTAATGATAAAGAAAATGGTATTGTATTGCCCGAGCGTTTGAGCAACCGTAATTACAAAACTGCCTATGCAATTGTAAAAGAGCAGGATGGCCACACCCTGGGAATTATTGGCGTGCCTTTTTTTGATGCCGATTCTGTATTAAGCCAACAGGTACAAAAGGTGGTTGGTTCTATTCTGATAGTAGCAACCATATTGCTTTTTTTGCTGTTATTGATTTCATACCTGGTTTCTGGCCTGTTAATGAAGCCGCTCAAAATAGTGGTTGATAAATTAAAAGTAAGTAATGCCGGAAAGTCTGTTAAGCGGCTGGAGTGGAGCTCTGATGACGAAATAGGGCTGGTGGTAAGAGAATACAATAAGGTAATTAAAAAACTGGAAGACAACAAGACGGCGCTCTCTTTAAGCCAGAAACAAACTGCCTGGCGAGAAATGGCCAAGCAGGTGGCACATGAGATAAAAAATCCGCTGACACCCATGAAATTATCCATCCAGCAGCTACAGCGCACACTCGTGATTGATAGTCCGAGAGCAAGGGAGCGTATTGAAAGAACCCTGGATTCGCTTACCGAGCAGATTGATAACATCAGCGAAATTGCTAATTCTTTTTCAGAATTTGCCAAGATGCCTGTGCCTCGCAGTGAAATTTTCGACCTCGTTTCGCTACTTCAGAAATCGGCTGATTTATACGCTGAGGATGAGAAAATAGCGCTCAATGCCTATATAAGAGAAAGCGAAGCTCTGGTAATTGGCGACCGGCAGTTTATGAGCAGGGTAATCACCAATTTAATTATTAATGGTATTCAGTCGGTTCCTTTTGGTAAAAGGCCGATAATTAATCTGAGATTATATAAAACTGAAGACCATAAAGTAATAATTGAGATTCAGGACAACGGGGCAGGCATAGCCGAAAAACACCACGAAAAGGTGTTCAGGCCTAATTTTACAACCAAAGTGGGAGGGTCTGGCTTTGGATTGGCCATGGCGCGCAGAGGCGTAGAACACGCCGGGGGCAATATCTGGTTTGAAACCGAAAACAACCGTGGCACTACATTTTTTATTGACTTACCGCTGGCGCCGTCTTTGTAGCCAAATTTACAGAAAATAGCCCCGGTGTGATTCGTTTTTCAGGTTGGAGGCTTATCTTGCCTAAAAAAAGGTACTAATGGATTTTTTTGATATCAACAATATCTTCTTTGAGCTTCTGGGCGTAAAAATGAGCTATCTTGAGTTTTACGCAACAGTTACCGGTTTGGTGGCCGTAATTCTATCAGCGCGCGAAAACGTCTGGAGCTGGGTGGTGGGGTTGGCTAACGTGGTGTTGGCATTTATTATGTTTTATCAGATTCAGCTATACCCCGATATGTTTTTGCAGGTGTTTTTTTTCATTACCAACCTGATAGGTTTCTGGCAATGGAAATACCCCAGGCAGGAAGAGGCTAACCGGAAAAACGAATTGAGAATCAGCCAGTTATCAATTCAGCAATTTGGGTTGTTATCTATGATAGGCCTTGCAGGAACCTTGTTACTGGGTACATTTGCCAGCAAACTGCATGAGTGGTTACCGATGGTTTTCAGCATGCCCAGCGCTTTTCCATATATGGACTCCTTTACAACCATTATGAGCATTTTTGCCACATTTCTTTTAATACGTAAAAAAGTGGAGTCATGGTGGGTGTGGTTAGGGGTAGATATTATAAGCACCTATATGTATTTTGTGAAGGATGTAAAGTTGTATTCTTTGTTATATGCTGTTTTCTGTGTGATTGCGCTTTTGGGCGCCATGAGCTGGACAAAAGAATTCAGAAAGGTAAAATAAAAGGGTGCCATTTCCGACACCCTCAAACTCATTATTTTAGTCGTTCTTCAAACAGTTTCAGTATTCTTTTGTACTCATCCATCCAGCTGGTGGGTTCTACAAAACCGTGGTCTTCCATCGGGTAGCTTGCCATCTCCCAGTTTTCCTTTTTCAGTTCTATTAATCTCTGTACAAGCCGGTAAGAATCCTGTATGTGAACGTTCACGTCAACCATTCCGTGGCAAATAAGTAAATGGCCTTTCAGGCCTGCGGCATGGTAGATAGGCGAGCTTTTACGATACGCCAGGCTGTCTGTCTGTGGCTCGTTCAGAATGTTAGCCGTATAGCCATGATTATACGCGGCCCAGTCGGTTACTGGTCTCAGGGCGGCACCTGCGGCAAAAACATCAGGCGTAGTAAACATGGCCATCAGGGTAATAAACCCACCATAAGACCCGCCGTAGATACCAATTTTCTTAGGGTCAATGCCATATTTTTCTGTCAGAAGTTTGGCGCCATCAACATGGTCTGTCAAGTCTTTACCCCCCATAAAACGATAAATACCCGTCCGTACGTCACGTCCGTATCCGGCACTGGCACGGTAGTCAATGTCTAATACAGTATAACCTTTATCAACCAAAAGGTTATGGAACATATACTCACGGAAATACTGGCTCCACCATTTATGTACATTTTGCAGATACCCCGCGCCGTGTACAAATATCACCGCCTTTTTGTTTTTCAGCTTTTTGGCAGGCTCATATATACGGGCATAAATATCAATGCCGTCGCGGGCTTTAAAGGTAATTATTTGGGGCTCTTTCCAGGCATAAGCTTTAAACTCATCGGTAAGCGAATGCGTTACCTGCTCAGCTTTGGCTGCCGGAGCGTTATCCTGCACATATAATTCCCAGGGCTTATTCATGTAAGAATACCGCAGGGCTATGGTTTTTTCATCGGGCGAAAGCGTAACTTCATTACCACCAGTCAGGCTGGTTATTCTGATGCGCTCTCCACCTGCAACAGCCATTTTGTAAAAGTGGGTTTCACCCGGATGCACCTCATTTGTAGTAAGGTAAAACCATTGTTTATCTTTAGAAAGCTGTGCCTGCTGAATCTCAAATTTACCCGAGGTCAGTTGTTTTTTCTCACCTGTAATTACATTAATGGTATATAGATGCGAGTAACCATCAGCCTCAGACTGGAAATAGATGGTCTGGTCGTCAATCCAATCCAGATTTCCGACACTTAGCGTGAATCCGACGCCGGGGCCGCCAATCCATGCTTCATCGTGCTGGCGGTCTAGTAACTTCAATTTGCCGGTTTCGGCATTCAGAAGCATTATCCAACGGTCTTTGTTGTCGAACGACCGAACCACTACCACAGCCTGAGTTCCGTTGTCTGACCACCTCGGCCCAACTACAATCACCTTGCGGTCGGCCTGTTTTTTTCTGGTTGTGTCTTTTTTAGGATAATCTTTCAAAAACTCAGGCTGTTGCGTTATGCCTGCCAGGTCTTTTGTGCTTATCTGATACACCGTATCTTTTTTAGTGTCATAAATGTAGCTTTCATAGCTGCTCATGGGGCTGCCCACTTTGGTGCGGGCAGGGATATCCTCAGTAAAGCCGGATTCAGTTACATAGCTTGGCACAATAGTGTTTTTGGCACCAACTGCCGGAGTTGAAAGCCGATAAGTTATGAACCGTAAGTCTGGACTTACCAGTGGGGTTTCCAGATTTTTACCCTCCAGATAAATCTCTTTTGGTCTTTTGGCCAAATCTGCTTTTGCATTTTTTTCGGTTAGGTCTTTCTTTTCTTTTCTTTCTTTCAGAATCTCAAACAAGGCAATCTGGTCGTTCTTTAACCATTTTTCTTCTTCGTTAAGCCTGGCTTCTGCTTTTTTATTGCCAACAATAAAATTTGATAGTTGAGAAATCATGCCGTCGGCCAGATTCAGACTGAAAACATTCCCACTTTTGGTGAATATGATTTTGGTTTCATCGCCACTGAAATAGGGGCCTGCCTCACGCTCAATGGTATTGGTTAATTGTTTTATTTTCTGGGTTTTTGCGTACAAAAGGTATAGTTCTCCCTGTTTTTCATACACCTTTAATGAATAGTCTTTGTTATAAGTGCCTTGTTGAGACGGCAGGCTTCTTCTTTCTTTTGGGGTAACTTTTACAGGTGTTTTGTCTGGAAGCACTATTTTGTATAAAGAATCACTCTTGTTTTTATCGGGGTTCCACGAAAAATAGATAGTTTTTGAATCTTCTGACCAGAAGATATTGCCCGGCGAGGTACCTATCCATTTATAGGGTTCCTGCATAATTTTTTCGACAGTGAGCTGCGCTTTTGTAGTTAAAGAACAAAATAAAACTACTAACAGGATGAAGTGTTTTTTCATGTGTATCAGGGTGTAATAAGTTTTGACAAAATTAGTTGATTTTGTTAAGTTTGCTAATGCGATTGGATATTTGAAAAGCAGATTTACCTAAATTGAACAACGCATAATCTGCCCTGAGGCACCTATTCCGGTGCAAATAAGACATGAGCTGAAAAGCAACTAAAATATCAGTAAAAACATTGAAAGGATTTTAGCACTTTTACGTTTAATAATTAAAATTAAAAAGATATACCCTCAGGGCTTGATTATATGCAGTTTCTCTTTCCGTCTTTTTTGTGGGGTTTATTGGCTATCTCGATACCAATCATTATTCATCTATTTAACTTCAGGCGCACAAAAAAGGTGTTTTTTACCAATGTGGCTTTTCTGAAAGTGGTTGAATCTGAGACAAGCTCTTTCAGGCGATTGAAGCAATGGCTCATACTGGCTGCAAGGGTGTTGTTTTTGGTTTTTCTGGCTCTGGCCTTTGCCCAGCCTTTTCTGCCTGCTAAAAATGCCGCTGCCAATAGCTCAGCTGGTTTGGGGGTAACCAGTTTGTATCTTGATAACTCTTTGAGTATGCAGAATACGACAGAAAACAAAAGGTATCTTGACTTGGCCATTACAAAAATAGACGAGTTACTGACACTTTTCAGTCAGTCGCCCAATGTGCAATTAGTGACTAACGATTTCTCCGGCGACGACCAGACCGTAACCAATACAACCAAAATAAAAGACAGGCTCACGTCTGTGGGCTTATCGCCTAACCCGCGTACTTTAGAAAATGTGTATAAACGCCAGCGAAGCCTGGCGCAAAAGCACAATGCCAGCGCTGGTAACCAGTTTTTCTGGTTTTCTGATTTTCAGAAGAGTACGGCAGGAAACCTGAAAAACATTAAAACCGATTCGCTCGATAAGCTGTTTCTGGTGCCTGTACGGGGTAAGGCATCTCAGAATGTGTTCGTCGATTCAGTCTGGCTGGCCTCTCCGTTTATCAGAGAAATGCAAAACAATGTTTTGTCTGTGAAAGTATTTAATTCGGGCGATAATGAGGTAGAAAAACTGCCTGTGAAGCTCTTTATAGATGATACGCAGGCCTCAACGGCCTCGGTTGACATTGCCTCTAACAGCTCGGCTACAGCAACTTTTAACTTTACTGTAAAAAGCAAGGGTTTTCATAAGGGTAGGGTGTCTTTTGATGACCAGCCTGTTACTTTTGATAACGATTACTATTTTGTGTTGGATGCGTCGCCGGTTATCCAGGTTTTGCATTTGTATGAACAACGCAGCGCCGCCGATTACATTGAAAAAGTTTTTGAAAACGACAGCCTCTTTTCTTACAAAGCCTACAGTGCTAATAATGTTGATGTAGGCCAGTTTAAAAATGCAAATCTGATTGTGGTAGAAGGGGTAGAGCATATTAACGGCAGTTTCAGGGCAAGTCTGGAAGAGTTTGTGCGCCGCGGTGGTAGTCTGATGATTTTCCCACCGGCAAACCCGGATGCTGAGGAGTACGGTCAATTGCTGAGTGGTTTCGGAATCAACAGCATTACTGTTGTCAGGCAGCCGCCGTTAACTCAAAGCCAGTTGCCTGTGGCAGAGCCGGATAGACAGAATCCGTTTTTTGCTGACGTATTTGAACGAACTACTTTGCAGGGTGTAACCAATTCGCCGGTAATGCAACCGGTGCTGAGGTGGTCTGGCATTGGAGAGAAAATATTGACTTTCAAAAACCAGCAAAATTTTATTACGGCTACTAATGCGGCATCGGGCCGGGTATATTTGTCTGCATCCCCGCTTGAAAGAAACTACGGTAACTTTGCCGAACACGCTTTTTTTGTGCCTACTATGTTTAAGATAGCCTCTATGAGCGTAAGGCGTGAAAGGGCAGCGTATAATTTTAGTGAAGGCAGCATCACGATTGATGTGCCCGATGGAAAGAAAAATGCCACTTATAAACTGAAGAGCATAGCCACCGAAGGGAGAACCAATAGCATCGAGATTATTCCGGTACAGCGGATTAATGGCAATGAATTAACGCTTGAATTGCCAAAGTCGAGCCAACTGACAGACAACCAATTGCTGGAGTCAGGGTATTATGAGTTGCAGCTGGATGGTAAAACAGAAAAAATGCTGGCTTTGAACCATGACAATGAGGAATCTAAAATGGAGTTTTATACGCCTGAAGAACTGAAAAACTTCTTTGCAGGGCAAAGAAATGTAACTGTTTTTGATAATCTGCTGGATGGCGATTTTGTGAAAACTTTTCGTGAGAATAATGTAGGTACACCACTCTGGAAATACTGCATAATGCTTGCCCTGGCTTTTTTACTGGCCGAGATTCTGTTGATACGTTTTATGAAAGGTTGAAGCCTTTCAGTAACAAGAAAAGCCTTTTGGAGACGCACTCCAAAAGGCTTTTCTTATATAAAGTCTGTCATTTAACGGCATTAAATAGGCCATCCTTGATAATTGCATCAAAAAGATGAGATGCTTAGGAAATCCAGTCTGTAAAAGATTGGATTTTCTATTTTCAGGTATCGTAGTCTTTG
>NZ_PKRS01000010.1:0-258002 GCF_002855535.1 Emticicia sp. TH156 | reverse complement strand
CAAAAACCCCGAAATTCCAAGAAATTGGCAGTTTTCGGGGTTGTTTTTTTATGTAATACGCTGATATTTAATTACTTATCTCTCATAAGGTTTCCCTTTTTATACCGGTTTTGTGCTTTGATTAAACTTCAGGTATGGCTTCTATGATTAATTCATTGCCCATTTTGTCGGAGTATGTACAAGTTAGGTTTATAACATCTACCGCCCATTTTTCTATGCCAGTTTCAGCCGCATGTCTGCAAAAAGTAAAATAGTCGCTTTCACCTTTTTGATGCGCTTTCAGATAGGCATTAAACAATTCTACATTACTTTCATCCGCTATTGTCAGCGCTTCATATTTGGGTTCAGATATAACTGTAATGGCGTCTGCACCTACAAAAAAGGTATGACCATCAATTACATAAACCGTGTAATACAAAACACCAAGACCTGCTATTTCTTTAATGTACTTTGGGAAATCGGCCCCACTTTTTACTTTGGTATGCGCTTCTTTTATCTGACCTAGTGTAAACATTTTATTGTTGTTTTAAAGTTTACACAAAGGTCAGCAACTAAGAGGCTATGTAATTGTAAAAAAACGTTTACCTGCGCTGTTAATAAAATTTTGGTGGCGGGTTTAGGGTCAGATTCTGGCGTTGGTGCCAATACGGATAAACAGGCGCAATTTCGCTGGCTTTATCAAGCCTTTGAAGCTGCTCGGTGGTCAGGTTCCAGCCAATTGCGCCAAAATTTTGTTTAAGTTGCTCTTCATTGCGTGCCCCAACAATAATGCTCGACACCGTAGGCCTTTGTAAGACCCAGTTAATGGCTACCTGAGCCACGGTTTTTTCTGTTTCTGCGGCTATTTCTTCTAGTACGTCTACTACATTATACAATAGCTCATCATTTACTACTGCAGATGGAATTGGGCTACCACCTTGTGCTACGCGTGCATCTGCCGGTTTGGGTTGGTTTCTTTTATAACGCCCACCCAACAAACCAGCTGCTAAAGGCGACCAAACAATAGCACCTACTTTCTGGTCTATGCCTAGTGGCATTAGTTCCCACTCATAGTCTCTGTTGGCTAACGAGTAATAAACCTGATGAGCCACGTAGCGATTCCACCCGTATTTTTCAGAAACCGCAAGCGATTTCATTAAATGCCAGCCAGAAAAATTAGAAGCCGCAATATATCTTATCTTTCCGCTTTGTATCAGGTCGTCAAGTGTTCTCAAGGTTTCTTCTACGGGTGTATTACCGTCAAAACCGTGCATGTGGAAAACATCAATGTAATCGGTTTTTAGGCGTTTAAGACTGCCTTCAACTTGCTTCAATAAATGAAAACGGCCTGAACCCTGGTTGTTTGGCCCCTCACCAAAAGTAAATGTTGCCTTTGTAGAAATCAGCAGTTTGTCTCTTTTGCCTTCAATGGCTTTACCCAGAATCTCTTCTGATAGACCTTGAGAGTAGATGTTGGCAGTATCAAAAAGATTAATACCTGCTTCCAGACACAAATCTACCAGTCTGGTTGCTTCTTCTGCCTGTGTGCTTCCCCATGCTTTAAAAAACTCGGTTCCACCGCCAAATGTGGCAGTACCAAAACTTAATACCGATACCTGCAAGCCTGATGCCCCTAGTTGTCTGTATTCCATATTTTTATAATTTAGTGATTTAGTGAATATCGGATTTTGTGATTTTTTTGGTTTGCCATTATTATTTTCATCTCCCTATACCAAAGTTCTATTTAGTTCTTTTATGGATCAATATTAAACTGTTCCAATGATTTGCATTTTCAATAGAAGAATAAAATACATAATCACTAACTAACTCAGTAGCTAAATAAAATCACTCCCAAATGCCGTTCATTTCTGTTAGAATTACCGGTTTGTCTGCTGTTACCACAATTGTATGTTCGTGCTGCGCCACATAGCCGCCTTTGTTGCCCAGGAGGGTCCATCCATCGGCTTGTGTATCTGCCATTGTAGAGTGTGTGGAAATAAAGGTTTCTACTGCTACAACCGAGTTTTTTCTGAATCTTTGGGTGTTGTAGCGGTCGTAATAATTGGCAATTTCGTGGGGCTCTTCATGCAGGCTTTTGCCCACACCGTGGCCTGTCAGATTTCTGATAACTTTAAAGCCTGCCTTTTTAGCTTCAGTTTCTATGAGCTTACCAATATCAGCAATTTTAACTCCACCTTTAATCTCACTGATGGCTTTTTTTAAGATACTTTTTGATGCCTCCACCAGTTGTGTATGATGCTGGGTGTCGGTACCCAAAACAAAAGAACCACCGTTATCAGACCAATACCCATTCAGTTCAGCAGATACGTCTATATTGATTAAATCTCCTTCCTGAAGCACTTTTTTCTCTGAAGGAATACCATGTGCCACCTCCCGATTAACGCTTATACAAGTATTACCCGGAAACCTGTAAGTTAATGAAGGTGCAGATTTTGCGCCTAGTTTTGCCAGAATCCTGGCGCCGTATTCATCCAGCTGTTTGGTGGTCATACCTGGCTTGGCGTAATTTCGCATTTCTCTGAGCGTAGTGGCTACTGCCACGCTCACATTTTTCATTCCTTCCAGTTCTGCTTCTTTTGTAATAGACATAATTTACAGCATTAAGCTTTTTGTGTTTTAACAATTGTATCCTGCTTATAATTCATATTCCGCAACTTATTTATGCAAATAGAATAACAACAAAAAAGGCGTTGATTCCAACGCCTTTTTTGTTACTGATAAAAATTATTTTGCATAAGCCACACTTCGCATCTCTCGTATTACCGTTACCTTTATCTGGCCCGGATACTGCATTTCTTTTTCAATTCGCTGAGAAATATCAAATGATAACTTGCTGGCAATTTCGTCGTTAACGTTTTCCGAGTCTACAATTACTCGTAGTTCACGACCTGCCTGAATAGCATAGCATTTTTCAACACCGTTGAATGAGAGTGCCAGGTCTTCCAGGTCGCGCAAACGCTGTACGTAAGACTCCATCATCTCACGTCTTGCACCAGGGCGAGAACCAGAAATGGCATCACAAACCTGCACAATCGGCGATATCATTGATGTCATCTCAATTTCGTCATGGTGAGCACCAATGGCGTTTATTACCTCAGGGTGTTCTTTATATTTTTTGGCAAGCTCCATACCCAACAAGGCGTGCGGTAGCTCCTGCTCTTCGTGCCATACTTTGCCTATATCGTGTAATAGACCGGCACGCTTGGCAAGTTTGGCATTCAAGCCAAGTTCTGCGGCCATAGTGGCACACATTTTAGCTACCTCGCGTGAGTGTTGCAGTAAGTTTTGCCCGTAAGACGAACGGAAACGCATCCGGCCAATCATTCTGATAAGCTCAGGATGCAGCCCGTGTATTCCTAAATCAATTACGGTACGCTCACCAATTTCAACAATTTCGTTCTCAATGTCTTTTTTGGTTTTGCCTACTACCTCTTCAATACGGGCAGGGTGGATACGGCCATCCTGCACCAGACGGTGTAGCGACAAACGAGCAATTTCACGACGTACAGGGTCGAAACTTGAAATCACAATGGCTTCCGGGGTATCATCAACAATTACTTCAACACCCGTGGCTGCTTCAAGGGCGCGGATATTACGGCCTTCTCTACCAATAATTTTACCTTTTACCTCGTCGCTTTCAATATTGAATACCGACACACAGTTTTCAATGGCCTGCTCAGAGGCTGTACGTTGAATGGTTTCAATAATTATCTTTTTCGATTCCTTAGTGGCAGCCAGTTTAGCCTCTTCAATGGTTTGTTTAATGTAAGAAGATGCCTTGGTTTCAGCCTCACCCTTCAGGGCATCAATCAATTGTTGTTTGGCCTGGTCTGCTGTCAGGTTAGCTATTTTTTCCAATTGTTCAACCTGTTGGTTCAACATTCTATCAGCCTCTTCCTTACGCTTGTTGGCAGCTTCAATCTGTTCATTCAGTTTGTGCTGCAATGTATCCAGTTCGTTTTCTCTGCGTTTGTTTTGCTCTAGCATCTGGGCAGCCTGCTGTTGCATTTGCTTTACCTTCTGCTCATTCTGAATAATGATATTCTTGCGTTTGTTGGCCTCTTCGTCAAACTCCGACTTTAATTTAAGGAAGTGTTCTTTGGCTTCCAGAATTTTGTCTCTTTTAATGTTTTCGGCTGTTTGCTGGGCATTTTTTAGTACTTCATTGGCACGTATTTCGGCATCTGCCTCTTTGCTTTGGAATGTTTTTTTAATAAATGCCCTGCCTACAAAGAAACCTATTACCAAAGCTAACAGGTCTGAGAAGAGCATAGTGATGATTTCTGACATCAAATTAATATGTTTAAAAATTATGAATGTTACAAAAACCATTTTTGCAAATAAGGTTTTTACACCCGACTACTGCGGGATTTGATAAAAACGCAACAAAAATGATTTGATGACAGGCTAGCCGGAAAGCGCGTTTGAAGAAATGAAGAATTTTTTAGTTTAATGAAAGGCGATTGCTGAGTTCTTCCAGCCGTTTATCCAGGTCTTCCTGTAATAAAAGATATTTATCCTGGTTTTTTTGGTTTTCAACTATCCCCTCAATGGCTATGATTATCAAGAAATCAAGGAAATCCATCATAGCATCTTTATTATTATTAATATAAAAACTCAGGCGTTGATTGACAAGGGCATTGGCTTTGCGAAAATAAGGCTCTAACTCCGGCTGAACCTTAAGCGTAACAACCCTCCGTAGTACTGTCAGGTTGATTTCTATTTTTTCATTATCTGCCATTGTTTGCCTTTTCTCAGGGCCTGTTATATATTCTAATCCTCGTTCAACAACTCAACGCACACATCAATCTCTCTTATTAAATCTTCTATTGTTTTCTTCAATTGTGCTTTTTCTTCAGACTGTCGTACTTTATTTGCTACAATTTTAACACTTTCTTTTTTAATTTCTTTATTTTTTTCAATAAATTCTTGATTCCGTTGCTTTAATTTCAGTTTTTTTATCTCCTCGTCCTTCTGGTTTATTATTTTTTGCAAATCTTTTAACTGTGTCTGAAGCAATTCAATGTTACCTTTTGACTGTTTATTTTCATAAATCAGCTTGTCGGTAAGTTGGCTTAGATTAGTAAATGCCCGGATGTTTTCTGCTTTTACTATTTCGGCAATGTATTCTTGTTCGACACTCAGCTTCCTCATTACATACTCTTTTTAGCTGCCTGTTTAAAATCTGCAATTAAGTCTGACACATCCTCCAGTCCAACCGAAACCCTTATCAATCCTTCAGTAATGCCCAGTACTTCTTTATCTGCCTTGGGCAGTTTGCTATGCGTGGTGGTATTGGGGTTGGTAATGATGGTTCGGGCATCACCCAGATTCGAAGATAATGAAACTATCTTTAAAGCCTGTGTAAATCGGTTGACACGTTCAAAGCCTCCTTCCAGCTCAAATGTTACCATTGATCCTCCGGCTTTCATTTGTTTTTTTGCCAGCGCATACTGCGGATGCGATGGCAGATGTGGGTATTTTACATTGATTATACCCGTCATTTTCTCAAGCGCTTTGGCCAGTTTCAGGGCATTCTGGCAATGTCTTTCCATGCGTATCTCAAGGGTCTCAAGACTTTTTGATAGTACCCATGCATTAAACGGCGACATTGAAGGCCCCGTATGGCGGCAGAAAAAACGAACAGGTGCAATGGTTTCTTTGGTGCCGGTTATAACTCCACCCAATACACGCCCCTGGCCGTCCATAAATTTAGTAGCTGAGTGTACAATCAGATTAGCTCCATAATCGGCCGGATTATGGATAATCGGGGTAGCAAAGCAGTTATCAACATAGTAAATCAGGTTATGCCGTTGCGCTATTTGCCCAATCATGGCCATGTCAACCAGTTCAAGACCCGGGTTTGATGGGGTTTCCAGATAAATCATTCTGGTATTGGGTTGCACGGCTGCTTCCCACTCATCCTCAGAGGCGGTGGCATCAACGTAAGTATAAGTAACGCCCCATTTAGAGAGTATCTGCGTAAGAATCTGGTGCGCCGAACCAAAAAGCGCTCTTGAAGACACCACGTGGTCGCCCGATTTTAGGTGTGCGGCAAATCCGGCAAAAACAGCGGCCATACCTGTTGCTGTAGCAATGCCGTCTTCACAGTTTTCGAGCATACAAACTTTATCCACAAACTCCTGAACCGAAGGGTTCGAAAAACGTGAGTAAATATTGCCTTCAAGGGTTTCGTCAAAAAGAGCTTTGCCCTGCTCTGCGTCTTCAAAACAGAAACTACTGGTCAGAAACAAAGGTGTAGAATGCTCTCTGTATTGCGAGCGCTTGGTCTGTATCCGTATTGCTTTTGTTTGCTTTTTCATTATTCGCTACTAATCCTCTAATATATTTAATTAAAAATGCCTTTTTCGTAATTATCTATCCAGTCTTTTTTTTCTCCTTCAATCTGCTTAAAAAAAGGTACGAAAAAGGCTTTCATATCGGCCTCAAAATCGCCGCTGGTATAAAATGGTTTTTCTATAAAAACAGTTTTTCGGGGGTAGTCAAAACCTACCATAATGATGGGCACCCCTGCCGTATGCGCCATATAGTAAAAGCCGGTTTTAAGCTTTTTTACGTTTTTTCTTGTGCCTTCGGGGGCTATGGCTACCAGCAAACTGGTATGTTTATTAAACGTTGCCGCTACCTGCTGCACAAAATTTGTACTTCTGGAACGTACTACCGGCGTACCACCCAGAGCTTTAAACAACCACCCGTGCGGAGGCTTGAACAGCTCGGCCTTCCCCAGATAACCTATTGATATGCCAAGGTCTGCCCGGGCGCCAACGCCAATCAGGAAGTCGAGCCAGGTGGCATGTGGAGCCACTGCAAAAATCCCTTTTTTCAGGTCATTGGGTAGGTTATGTACGGTTTTCCAGCCTGCTAACCTGAAAACAGATTTTGACAGCCAACTAAACATTTTGTATTATAGTAAAAGGCTTTGGTGTAAAGCACAAAATAAAAATCAATAGGGCAATCCAACCAAGAATCTTTCTTCCGGGTGTTAGTGGTTGGTTATCATAGGTAGGGGGGTGGTAGATTCCCAGAAAACGGCCAATCATTAAACCAAAAGCCAGAAAACCCGAATACCCTTCAACCGTGGGGTAAAAATAAGTGATAATTAACTGAATCGCAATAACGCTTAGGGTTATGAGCCAATTTGTTACCAGTTTTTCTGAAATTCTTGAAAAACACAAGTAATTAAAAACGATATAAAGCACAAATTTCCAAAGTAGATCAAGAAAAGCCTCAGAGTCTACCGTCTGAAACTCATGCGCATTGAAAGTACCTAAGCCGGCATAAAATACAAAACCGGTGAATAGTACTGGCGAAACAATATTAAATGCTTTGTCGCCAATGAGCCCGTATAATATATGGCCGCCGTCTAACTGACCTATCGGGAAAAGATTAAGCGCAGTAAAAAATAATGATAAATAGCCGGCAAATATGATTGGATAATTGGTATAAAGATAAGGGTGAGGCAAATCTCCTACAGCTACGTAATTCTCAAAAAAACTGAATAAAAGGCTATTGCCGAGTTTAACAGAGAAATAGTCGGGGCTGGTTTCCAGAAAATGGCCGTATTCCATGCCAAATTGTTTCAGCACCGGAAATAACTCAAATACGTAGTCAAGGCTTGGTAAATGAGTAAAGCCATACCATAACACCACCAATGCAGCTACAAAACCTGCCAACGGACCAGAAATGCCTATATCAAAGTACTTAACCCTTGAGCTGATACGTTCTTTTATACGAATAAACGCACCCATCGTGCCAAATGTAGAACTTAACCCACCTAGCCACAATGGTATATAATAGGGTAGGGTAACCTCAGTTTTGTGTTTTTTGGCAACAAAATAATGCCCGAACTCATGTACTGTCAGAACGCCAAGAAATGGTATAGAATATTGAAAGCCTGTCAGGAACTCTTCCCAACCCATTGGTTTGGAACTAAAAAAAAATGAATTTCCAAAAATCCATTCGGCACCTGTTAGTGTAGTGGTAATAATTGTAACAATAAACAGCGTAAGTTGTATGAGTAATGTTCTGTTTTGCTTCATTAGAGATAATTATTGAAACACAAAGAAACGACTTAAAAAATCGTTTTACAATATTCTATGATTGAAGTTGGGGGTTCAACCAATATTGTGTTCATACCCAAAGCCCTGGCCGATTGGATATTGTGGGCGTTGTCATCAAAGAAAAGTACCTCATGCGGTTTCAGATTAATGGTTTTAAGCACGTGGTGATAAATATCTGCATCGGGTTTCCACATGCCTATTTCGTAGGATAGAAAAAGCTGGTCGAACAGCTCGTTCAGATGGCGTACACCAAACGCCTTTTTTAAATAGTTGTTTGAAGCCTCAATGTGTATGCTGTTGGTATTGCTAAGTAAATAAACAGGGTATTTTTTTCTGATTTCGGCAAGCAATTGAATACGATCCTCCGGGATATCAAGCAGTAAGGAATTCCAGGCGGTATCTACTTCGTGGTCGCTTAATGGAAACCCAACTGTTTGGCGAACAATTTCTCTGAACTCAATATCAGTAAACTGCCCGGTTTCATAGCGCCTGAATAACTGATTGTCGGCCACCAGTTTTTCAATTACAGCCTGTTTTTTTCCGGTGAGCTTTGAAAATGCCTGAAAAGTGCGGGGTACGTCGATGTTAATGATTACGTTACCGAAGTCAAAAATAACGGCTTTAAATTTCATAAAGATGGATAGTAGAATTGGGGCAATAAAAAAAGTGTCAAACTGTTCTTAAACGTCTGACACTTCTGAAATATTTTGTGAGCTGAATGTTCGGAATTAAAAAAAATCAAAGGTTGACCGCTAATCCTTATTTCTCGATAGTTATAGTCTTGTAACCTTTGTTTCTATCCCATACTTTGGTATCGTTTAGGAAAATTTTGTCGGTATAGGTATTCTGCTTTTCATGTTTTAGTTCAAACTTAAGTTTGTCAGTATTAGTATCTGTCCAGTAAATGGTTACAGTATTTTCTGCTCCGAGCGGCTCGAATGTTGTAGGGAAAATTCTTAGAGTAGACTTACCATTATTTTGAAAGAACAAAGGTTTGCTTATAAATATAGATGAGATACTCTGTTTTTGTTTGGGAGCAGTAGAGAACTCAAGCATTACCTTATTTATATCAATATGGTTAGGTTCACTCTGGTTCAGCAGGTCTTTACCGGTAGATTTCTCAATAACCGAAATATCTGCAAAGGCATCAATATTGATGCAGCATTCCCTTTGTTCACAGCTAATGAGGGCTAAAGTGACAGCGAGCGAGAAAAGGAAGTTTTTTATCATTTTACAATTTTGTTTTTCTGTATTGACTATTATAGATGGGTTGGGGTTGGAAACGATAACAATAAAATTAAATTATTTTTTGCCCGTTATTTCCGACTCAATAATTAAATGCAAAAAGCGGATAACAGCCATAGCCATTACCCGCTTTATCGTAAAGAAATATTTTTTATGCCTCTTCAAAGAAACCCATGGCACAGAACTTATCTATGCGGGCATCAATTCGTTGTTGAGGAGTTTGTTTTTCAAGTAACTCAATTTCTGAAAGAATACGGCTTTTCAAACGATGCGACATATCTTCCCAGTCCAGATGTGCACCGCCCAGCGGCTCTTCAATAATACCGTCAATCAACTTGTTTTCAAGCATATCGTTGGCGGTAGGTTTCAAGGCTTCGGCGGCTTGTTCCTTGTAGTCCCAGCTGCGCCATAAGATGGTGGAGCAGTTTTCAGGAGATATAACAGAATACCAAGAGTTTTCCAGCATCATTACTTTATCGCCAATAGCAATACCCAAGGCTCCGCCGGATGCACCTTCGCCGATAATAATACAAATAACAGGTACTTTCAAAACACACATTTCGCGCAGGTTACGCGCAATGGCCTCTGCTTGTCCGCGTTCTTCTGCTTCAAGGCCAGGGAAAGCCCCTGGGGTGTCAATCAGAGTAACTATTGGTTTATTGAATTTCTCAGCCAGTTTCATCAGCCTTAATGCTTTTCTGTAGCCTTCAGGGTTAGGCATACCAAAATTACGGTATTGTCTTTCTTTGGTTTTGCGCCCTTTCTGCTGGCCTATCAGCATAATGGTTTTACCGTCTATATTGGCAAAACCACCTACAATAGCCGGATCATCCCTCACTGTTCGGTCGCCGTGTAGTTCATGAAATTCCTGGCATATTTTTTCAATATAATCTAAAGTATAGGGTCTGTCCGGGTGGCGTGATAACTGTACCCTTTGCCAGCGGGTAAGATTTGAAAAAGTTTCTTTTTTCAAATTCAGAATATTATCTGTCAGGCTTCTTACGGCTTCGCTTACATCCACATTATTTTCATCTGCCAGACGTTTCATATCTTCAAGCTTGGCTTCAAGCTCAGCAATTGGTTTTTCAAAATCAAGAAGAGTTCTCATAAATGATTAACCTCTATGGGGTTTCGTTAAATTTCAAAAGTTTGTCCTTTGTCGGGTATTTCAACTTGTGTATACCCTGATTGTTCAAGTGTAATTTTAAAGTTATTCATGGTTTGGTGTTCGCCGTGTACCAGAAACACCTTTTTTAGTTGGCCGGCATCCTGCGAGGTTACGAAATTAGTTAAATCTTTGAAATCTCCATGCCCGCTGAAAACATCTATTCTCAGAATGGTTGCGTTAACCGGAAGTTTCTGGCCTCTGATGCTGAGTTCTTTCCGTTCGCCGTTTAGTAATTTCCAGCCAAGCGTGCCTTCGCTGGCATAGCCCACCATCAGAATTGTAGCATAAGGATTACTAATGTTGGCTTCAATATGATGCTCAATTCTGCCACCCTGTACCATGCCTGATGCTGATATAATAATACAAGGTTCGGCATGGTTTGAAACCGCCTTACTGGCCTGATTCGACTCCAAATATATCAGATTCTCAAAATCAAACAAAGACTCATTTTCTTCAAGGAAAGCCCTGGCCGGTTTATTCAGCAGTTTAGCGCTCTTTTCATACACCCTCGAACTGGCCTTGGCCAATGGGCTGTCGGTAAAAACTTTAATAGGTGTAAAGCCTTTTTCGGTGTAAAGCTTGTTTAAAGTGTAAAGCATGGCCTGTGTACGCCCCACGCTAAATGACGGGATAATCAAACGCCCGGGTACATCTATGCAAGCTTTCTGAATAATATCAGCCATTAGCACTTCAGCTTCGCCCTGGTCAATATGAAGCCTGTCGCCGTAGGTGGTTTCAGTTATCAGGTAATCAACTGGCGGAAGTGGCTGAGGGTCAACCAGCAATGGGTAGTTCTTTCTGCCAATATCGCCCGAAAACCCTAAAGTTTTTTTCCGGCCGTCTTCCCAGAATTCAATATAAACATGTGCTGCGCCCAATAAATGGCCAGCCGGTATAAAAGTAACGTAACCGTTATCTTTAAACTTAAAGCGCTGGTCAAATGCAATAGGTACAAAATTCTCAATGGCTTCTTTTACCTGTCTGTCAAGATACAACTCACGCGAATCTATATCTTTTTTCTTTTTAGACCTCTTTTTGCTGTCGTGAATCATCTTGAACTTTCGCTGATTCAGTGACGCTGCATCCAGCAGCAGTAATTCGCTTAAATCCAAGGTTGCTTTTGTACAAAGCACCTGGCCTTCAAAGCCTTCTCTGTATAGATTAGGAATCTGACCTGAGTGGTCGATATGGGCGTGAGTAAGAATAACTAAATTGATAAGCGAAGGGTCAAACGGGAAAATTCCGTATTCATACCTTGTTTTTTCGGGGTTATTTTCTCTTTCTAAATCAGTACCACAATCAATCAGAACTCTGTATTCATCATCAAATTCAAGCAAGGTCATACTACCTGTAACCTGCCTTGCCGCTCCCCAAAAAGTTATTTTCATACGAAAATGTTATCAAATATTACAAAATATCAAACAAAATGGATTTTGCTTCATATCTGGACACAAAAATAAGGAAAGAAATCTTTTTTTTGCTAAGCATTTTTTTTAAATTCGTTATTATCAAATGCCTTGCCCAAAAACCCATCGTGTTTCAATGAAGCTATTTTTGTTTATTCTATTACAACTTGGTTCACCTCTCGAAAAGTTTCAGCAACTATTAGATACTATACAGAACGACCGCGAAATCAGTACTGGCACGGTAGCGGCTTCTATCCGCTCTACTCAAAGCGGCCATTACAAAATTCAATACAATGCCGGTAAATCGGTTAACTCAGCCTCAACGCTCAAGCTTGTTTCAACAGCCACAGCGTTGTCGGTACTTGGGCCTGACTACAAATTCAAGACCTTTATTGAATACGATGGTACGCTGGCCGATAGTGTGCTGAAAGGTAATGTTTACATAAGAGGCACCGGCGACCCCTCCCTTGGTTCATCAAGAGTAGGACCTGACTTTCAACAGCTGGTCAGTTTATTTGCCAGGCAAATCAAAGATTTTGGTATTAAACGAATTGAGGGCTATATATTGGGCGATGGCAGTGTTTTTCCGGAAAATACGCTGGCAGACTCATGGGTCTGGGGTGATATAGGTAATTATTACGGAGCAGGTGTAAGTGGCCTGAATGTAAACGAAAATTTATATGAGATTTATTTCAAACCGTCAAAAAGCCTGAACACAGAAGCGCCAATAACCAGAATTTCTCCGGCAGTTCCTGATATCACGCTTATCAGCAAAGTAACCACCGGCGAGCGTGGCTCTGGCGATAATGTAATGGTATATAATACACCACTCAGTAATATTATTGTAGCAGAAGGTACCGTACCTATGGGCCCTGCCAGTTTTATTGTGAAAGGTTCTTTGCCAGACCCCGCTTATTTGCTGGCTCATCATGTGTACTTAAAATTTCAGGAACTCCAGGGGCAGGTAAGCAACATGGCCTTAAGCTGGCAGCAGTATAAGACGAGGTTCAGACCTTCTGATAAGCCCAGAAGCCCGATTTTTATTTATGAGTCGCCAGGTTTGTCTATTCTGGCGCAGCATTGCAATTTTCAGAGTATAAATCTGTATGCCGATGCTTTTTTAAAAACTGTGGGATATACACTTAACAAAGACGCCGGTTTTGATGGAAGCGTGAAAGCCGTTAAAAAACTTTGGGCGCAAAGAGGGGTTGATTTGCAGGGATTTATGATGCGTGATGGCAGCGGGTTGTCTCCATCAGGTGTTTTGACAGCCAATAACCTGACAGATATTTTGTTTACCATGAGTACCGATGGCGCATTTAAAGAATTTTATGCCGGGATTCCGACTGTGGGCGTTAACGGCACGGTTCAGGGGCTGGCGAAAGGCTCAAAAGCAGCCGGGAATGTAAGGGCTAAAAGTGGTTCAATAGCTAATACCAGGGCTTTTTCTGGTTATTATACCGCTGCTAACGGAGAACTGATGGCTTTTACATTTATTATTAACCGTTATGCCGACGGCGCCGACAGAAAAGCAAGAAAGTATCTGGAAGATATGATTAAACTAATGGTAGAAATCTGATAAAAATTTTATAATGCTAATGGGTAATAATTATTTAGACCCACCCATTTTTGCATTCATTATATGGCCTATTTCAAGTGCTTTCTTTTTTACAAATTCAGCTCGCGGCCCGGCAAATAGGGTATCTGTTGAAATAAACCACAAGGCTAGCCATTTTTCGAACCGCCCGGTGGTAAGGCCATGTTTTCTATGAGCGTCCATGTGTACCCACATCATACCGCCGTCATAGCTGCCTGTCTGAAACAACCAGTTCTCCCAAAAATTCACCACCCTTGTTAAATGTCTGTTCCATTCAGTTTCTGGCATTTCAAAAACCGGGGCAAGGTCTGCATCTGCATGCACTCTATCGTAGAAACTTTTAACCAGATTCTCAATATCTTCTCTGTTCTGAATATCGTTCATCTCCCATTTTTTTTTGCAAAATTAATGAAGTACGCATTTTAAAAACCTGATTAAAATCATATGGGTTCTAGGCGAGTAAATTTTTTAAAATAATGTTAAATACATTTGTCTAAATGTAAATTATACTTTACATTTGGTTCGTTAAACTTAACATTAATTAAAACACTACAAAATTATGGAAGCAAGGTTCTTATTCCCTCATCACTACAAATTAATCGGATGGATTATAGCCATCCCGTCTCTGGTACTGGGTTTATTCATTATGCTTGGCAATTTTGAGCTTGACTGGCTCACCGTTAAACTTCCTTTCCATTACTACTTCACAGATACTTTTACGTTTGGAAGCAGCAAAGTAAATACAGATGAAGAAGTATCTGTATTGAACCTTACTGATGAGGTAGCATCTGTAGGTACCATCATTGGTTTATTGTTTGTAGCTTTTTCCAGAGTAAAGATTGAAGACGAATATGTTTCAAAAATCCGTCTGGAATCGTTGCAATGGGCCATATATCTTAATTTCGGGCTCTTAATACTGGCCACTATTTTTATTCATGGCAGTGCTTTTTTTAATGTTATCGTTTATAACATGTTCACGCCACTGCTGTTTTTTATTATCAGGTTTCATTATATTCTGTTCATTAAGCCCTCTTTCGAGGCTTCAAAACAATTAAAGGCATGAGAAACAGAATCAGAATCGAAAGGGCTATCCTGAATATAACCCAGGCAGATTTAGCCGACCGCATTCAGGTAAGCAGGCAAACTATCAATGCCATTGAAAGTAATAAATACGTACCCTCCGCTATATTGGCTATGAAAATAGCGCGGGTTTTCAGCAAGCCGGTAGAAGAAATTTTTGAATTAGACGAAAATGATTGATTGCCTTCGGGTGGATATGAATACCATAAATATTACGGAAACCTACCCGCAGTGTTTATACACTTACAATAATTATGAAAAAGCAAACCGACCCTTGCCTTTTGGCGGGGGTTCGGTGTTTTCAGGCACGAAACACACCATAATTATTATTAAACGGATATATTTCAGCTTATTTGTACTTTTCTTCGACAGACTGGCAAAATACAAAGAATTAATTAGATTATTTAAGGATGTCTCCCGGTTAACGTCTCCAAAAATTTGTGCCTGATTAGAACACGACTTTAAAAAATATTTGAAAAATTATGTGTTTTATGTAAATAGTTATAAGGTACTTGGCCGAGGCACAATATTTTTAAACAATTGAGTATATAATTCTTTTCATCATTTTATGTTTTCAACTTAAGCCACTATTTTTAGGAATCATAATACCTGCAACTACCGGGGATACACCAATTTCAGATATTTATATCTGTATTGAAATCTTAATAGAATGACAGAATTCCTCAAACTTTCATTAAAGCGAATCTTATTCTTGCTGAATATGATAACTGCCCTGTATACCTTGCTGGTGTATCAGCTCAGTTATTCGGTAAGTGTAAAGCATTGGCTGGGGGGATTCCTGACATTATCACTGCCGATTGCCTGGTTTTTCAATATATTTTTTATTGTGATCTGGGCCTTTAGAAGGTCAAAACGGGCACTAATTTCAGTTATTGTTCTGGTAATTGGTTTTCCGCTTATTCTAAGAACCTTTGTATGGCACCAACCCGTAGAGGCAGATAAAAGGAAGAAGCTGTCGGTTCTTACCTATAACCTTATGTGGTCTGATACCGAACGTTTTGACCCCAGCAGTGGTAAATCTGGAGCAGTGAATATAATGAATACGGCCTTAGAAATTGATGCCGACATTAAATGTGTACAGGAATTATACAATCTCGACAGCAGATGGCAATTTGCGTTGATTAAGAGATTCAGAGAAAAAAATAAACATTACACTTATGTGCATTCAACACCCGGCAACGACCAGGGGCAAGGCGCCATAGGGCTGGCTATTTTTTCAAGGTATCCAATCATCAAGAAAAAGGAAAAGCACTGGGCAATTAATCATAACGGGTTACTGGCGGCCGATATCGTTGTAGGCCGCGATACCATACGGGTAATGAATGTTCAGCTGAGGTCTATGGGTGTGCGTGTTACTAAAGTGCTGGAGGCCGGAGAAGATAAAGAAAGAGCTAAAAAAGAAGCCAAAACCATTTATCACCAATTGCGTGATGGTTTTAAGGATAGAATCATCCAGATGATTGAACTGGAAAGATGGATAAAAGCGAGCCCGTATCCGGTAATTATTGCCGGCGATTTCAACGAAGTGCCTTATGGATATGCCTATGGCAGAACCAGAAAATACCTCAACAACGCCTTTGAGGCCAGAGGGCGCGGCTTTGGCTTTACGTATCATTATCCCCCTGGTTTTTTAAGAATCGATAATCAGTTCTTTGACGAAAATTACTTTGAAACCGTAAATTTCAGAACCTATTCAGATAAGCCGTATTCAGACCATTACCCGGTCTGGGCGCAGTATGCTTTCAAAAGATAACCCAATAATATACCCAAATAGCTGTACTAACAAAATCTAATGGAAAAACTATATCAGGTTGCATTAACCCTGGTTGAAGGCGTCGGGAGCATCATGTTCCGGCAATTGATAAGCCACTTCGGGTCTGCCGAAAATGTTTTCAAATCAAAAACAGACAAACTACTGAAAATTCCGGGTGTAGGTAAGCAGATAGTAGAAGGCCTAAAAGAAAATACACTGCTAAAAAAAGCAGAAAGCATATTGAATGAAGCTGAAAAGACTCAGGTAAAAATCTACTTTTCTACAGATAAAGATTACCCGCCCAGACTTAAAAATCTATATGATGCCCCAGCTATTTTGTATTTTAAAGGCAATGGCGACCTGAACACTTTGCGCACCATAGGCATTGTAGGTACCAGACAAGCCACCGAATACGGAAGAAAAGTAACTGAAGAAATAATTGAGCAATTAAGCCCTCTGCAGGTATGTGTGGTAAGTGGCCTTGCCTATGGGATAGACATTGCAGCACATAAAGCTGCTCTGGATAACCAATTGCCTACTATTGGCGTAATGGCAAGCGGGTTAGACATCATGTACCCGGCCGCACATAAGAAATATGCCGAGCAGATGTTGATGAGTGGGGGAGTCTTGTCTGAGAATCCGTTTGGAATGAAACCTATCCGAAACCTTTTTATTGCCAGAAATCGTATCATTGCCGGACTTAGCGATGTAACTATCGTGGTTGAATCGGCTGATAAAGGCGGTGCCTTAGTTACCGCAGATTTTGCCAATAATTATAATCGCGAGGTTTTTGCAGTGCCGGGTAGCCTGGCCAATAAATACGCTTCAGGTTGCCATAAGCTCATAAAAGACAACAAGGCCATTATTTTTACTGAAACAAATGACATTGTTGAGGCCCTTAACTGGGGCTCTGAAACAAAAGGAACACGTAAAAAGAAACCTGAAGAGACAGAATTAGACCTGAGCCAGTTTACACAAGAAGAAAGTCAGGTAATTGCCACCCTGAGAACCCACGGCGAAATGCATATTGATAATCTGAGCTGGCAAACACAGATACCAGTTAATAAATTAGCCTCTCTTTTGTTAAATCTTGAGTTTCAGGGTATTATAAAAGCAATGGCCGGTAAAAAGTTTGGATTAAAATGATATGAAATTATTTACTTTTACAGCCTCTTCATAAACCATTAATAAGGTATTTTCGTTATTACCATAACCCTTGAAAACGTAAATATAGCAGCATTAAAGTGAACCTGATTAAAAAACTGAATGGCAAAACACAGAGATTTCTGATTTTTGCCATCCTTAGCATTACCCTTGGTTCGTGTTTCAGCAGATGGATAATGACAGAGTCTGAACTGAAACAGCACTACCGCGACAGGCTCTCAAAGCCTTTGTTCCACATGGTTGAAAACGATTCTCTGAAATTGCATTATGTAACCTTCGGAGCAGATACCGCCCAACCGGTATTGTTTATACATGGCGCGCCGGGCTCATGGGACGGCTACCTGAATATGCTGGACGACAGCGCATTGCAGCATAACTACCATTTGATTTCAGTAGACAGACCAGGATACGGGAAGTCACAGAAAAAACCTAAAAAGAGAGTTTATTCACTGGCCGAGCAGGCAAATGCCATTAGCCTGGCCTTAAGAAGTAACCATTCCGGAAAAAAAGCAATAGTTGTCGGCCGTTCTTATGGGGCACCGGTAGCCGCAGAACTGGCTGCTTTGTATCCCCAACTGGTTAAAAAAGTGATTTTGCTATCACCTGCTATTGACCCTGACACCGAGAAATTCTGGTGGTTTTCAAAGTATGGCAAGTTGTTTATAGTAAGATGGTTCTTGCCAGAGAGAATGAATACAGCCACCGATGAAAAATATGCTCATGTGGCAGAGCTAAAAAAACTAAAGAGTGATTGGGCCAAGATTCGGTCAGAAGTAACTGTAATGTGTGGAGGAAAAGACTGGATTGTGGACACTTCAAATTTTTCTTTTGCCAAAAAAGTGCTGGCAGGCAAAAATGCCAGGTTTGTTTTTATACCTGAATCAGGACATCTGATTTCTGCGTCGCATCCGGATTTGGTAAAAAAAGAAATTTACGGAATAGAAGAATTGAATGAGTCGCTGGGCAATTAATAGCCAGCTATTGAATCTTCAGTAAAATTATGCAATAATACCCACCAGAATAGAATTGGAAATTAAGCCGACTTAGCGTTTTCTGCGCAGTCGGCTTTTCTGTTTTAAAGACCTTTGATTTGTCAGATAACGGATTCTTTCACAACCTGCATTGAAAAGCTGATTCTTTTTTTATATTTCTTTGAAACTTTGTTCGTTTCAATTTAACTTTAAAGCCTGCACTTAACATTAATTTGTATCAATAAACATGAAAAACCTTACCTTTATTTTTGCTTTGCTGGCAGTATGTATAGATGTATTTGCGCAAGAAAGTAAAAGCAAAATGCTTGATAACATTGCCAAAAAGGAGATGTATTATGGCTCTATCGCTAAAAAAATATGGAATTATGCTGAGGTGGGTTATCAGGAAACCAGAAGTTCGGCTCTTTTGCAGGAAACATTATCTAAAGAAGGTTTTGCAATTCAGAAAGCAGTGGCTGGTATTCCAACCGCTTTTGTGGCCTCCTTTGGTGAGGGAAAACCCGTAATTGGTATTTTGGGTGAATACGATGCTTTGCCGGGGCTCTCACAAGACTCAACCACTGACCAGAAATCAACTGGAGGTGCAGCCGGCCATGCCTGCGGGCATCATTTATTTGGTACGGCATCAGCCGCTGCGGCCATTGCCGTAAAAGAATACATGAAAGCCAACAACATAAAAGGTACCATTCGCTTTTATGGTTGCCCGGCCGAAGAGGGAGGGTCTGGCAAAGTATATATGGTGCGCGAAGGTTTGTTTAATGATGTAGATGCCGTAATACACTGGCACCCTAATTCAATCAATACCGCTAGTTTTGGAAATTCTTTAGCCAATAAGTCTGGTAAGTTCAGGTTCTATGGGGTTTCTGCTCATGCCTCTATGGCGCCTGAGAAAGGTCGCTCAGCTTTAGACGGGGTAGAAGCCATGAACAACATGGTAAATATGCTCAGAGAACACGTGCCGTCAGACTCGCGCATACATTATGTAATTACCAATGGTGGCAAAGCCCCAAACGTAGTGCCAGACTTTGCCGAAGTTTATTTTTATGCCCGTAACCCCCGGCGCGATGTGGTGATGGACGTATGGTCAAGAATTGAAAAGGCCGCAAAGGGAGCAGCCTTGGGTACTGATACCCGTGTAGAATGGGAATTAACCGGCGGTACCTACGAGTTGCTTTATAACGAAACGCTGGCACAGGTAATGCAAAACAACCTTACCCAAATTGGGGGGCTTAGTTACACGGCAGAAGAAAAGAAATTTGCTGAACAACTTGCCAAAAGCCTGGGCGCAGACCGCCTGAAATATGAAGATGCAACCGATATTAAGCCGCTTGTAAACGAAAAAGGTGGTTCTGGCGGCTCAACCGATGTAGGCGACGTAAGCTGGACAGTACCAACCGTAGGGCTGAGTGTGGCAACATGGGTACCCGGCACACCCGCTCATAGCTGGCAGGCCGTAGCAGCAGGAGGCATGAGTATAGGCCGGAAAGGGATGACCATAGCCGCTAAAACTATGGCTCTAACTGCCACGCAATTGTTTGAAAGCCCGGAAATTCTCAGAAAAGCCAAAGAAGAATTTGCAAAAGCCAGAGGCGAAGGTTTTAAATATATTTCTTTATTAGGCGACAGAAAACCTGCTTTGGATTATAGGAAATAAAGATAAATCAGATTAATTTCAATCAAAAATGTGCCACGGTCTTGTTCTTTACTGAAAAGCCTTGGCACACTTTGTATTATTATTTTCCTTTATCTATATTTCAGTTTTACTATACCTCAAACTTCGTTTCGTTTTTAATTTCACTCATTACAAAAATGCTGTGGGTACTGCCTATGTTCTCTAGTGATGCCAGCTTGTTCATCAAAAAGCTCTGGTATTCGCGCATGTCATCAACCACCACTTTTATCATAAAATCATATTCGCCAGAAATATTGTGGCATTCAATCACCTCAGTTAGTTTTACAATCTGCTCTACAAATTTTTTACCTGCCTCCTGTGCATGTTCTTTTAACCTGATATTACAAAATACCATCAGGTCTTTGCCTATTTTTTCACGATCTATCACGGCAACATATTTCTTGATAACCCCATCGTTTTCCAGTCGCCTTACCCGCTCATAAACAGGCGTTGGCGATAGATTCAAACGAGACGCCAGCTCCTTCGTTGTCAAGTGAGCGTTCTCTTGCAGGTACTTCAAAATTTCGCGGTCAGTGGTATCCAGTTTTTGCATAGATAAATTGTCGTTGTAAGCAAATGATTACATCAAAATTAAAAATAATTCTGGTAAGTATTATACCCTATTTAGATATTTTATCTATTTTATTAAATTTTTTCAAAAAATCAATCTTTAAATAGTATTTTTGTAGGATAAATTATGTTGTTCAGTCATAAGGTAATGAAGGCCTTACAACTAAACTTAAATGACATTAAAAGTGACCGACATTCGCGAAATTCTAAAAAGCAGAATTCTGGTTCTTGACGGAGCCATGGGTTCTTTGATTCAACAATACAAACTTGGCGATGAAGATTATCGCGGAGAGAAATTCTGTGATTTTCCGCATGAGGTGAAAGGTAATAATGATATGCTTTCTATCACCAGACCAGACGTTATCAAAGAAATTCATGCCAAGTATTTTGAGGCAGGGGCAGACATAGCAGAGACGAATACTTTTTCTGCCACTTCAGTTGCAATGGCCGACTACCACATGGAAGATTATGTGTATGAGCTGAATTATGAGTCGGCCAGAATTGCCCGTGAAGTAGCAGACGAATTTACGGCTCGTAACCCCGGCAAGCCACGTTTTGTGGCCGGTTCTATTGGGCCAACAAACCGTACCTTGTCGCTCTCGCCTGACGTAAATGACCCCGGTTACCGTGCCATTACCTTTGATGAACTCGTTGATGCCTATTACGAGCAGATACAAGGCCTGGTAGATGGCGGCGCAGATGTGCTGTTGGTTGAAACCATCTTCGATACGCTAAATGCCAAAGCTGCTCTTTTTGCCATTGATTTATACGATTCTGATAAAAGGAAAGGAACTATCCGTCCATTAAAGAGCAGCTCTATCCCAAAGCAGGATAATACAAATGCCCCTTTGGCTCAAAAGAATGTAAGAATTCCAGTGATGGTATCAGGTACCATTACCGATGCCTCTGGTAGAACTTTATCAGGCCAGACCACCGAAGCATTTCTGACTTCCGTTTCTCATATCGATTTATTGTCAATAGGTTTAAACTGCGCTTTGGGTGCCGACTTAATGCGCCCCTATGTGCAGATTCTTGCAAAAGAAGCCCCATTTCTGGTATCAGCTCACCCCAATGCGGGCTTACCCAACGAAATGGGCGAATATGACCAGTCGCCGGAAGAAATGGCCGACATTGTGGAGGATTTCCTGCAAAACGGTTTCATGAATATCATCGGTGGCTGTTGCGGTACTACACCTGCCCATATCAGGGCTATTGCCGAAGTAGCACAAAAATATAAGCCAAGGGAGATACCTGAATCCGAGCCGGTTCAGAAACTGTCGGGTCTTGAGCCGCTGAGAATAAGCAAAGAATCAAACTTTATTAATATCGGTGAGCGCTGTAATGTAACAGGCTCTAAGAAATTTGCACGTTTGATTCGCGAAAATAAATACGATGAGGCTATATCAGTAGCCCGCGAGCAGGTTGAAGGTGGCGCGCAGGTGATTGATGTGAACCTGGACGAGGGAATGATTGATGGGGTAGAAGCCATGAAAACATTCCTCAATTTGTTGATGGCAGAGCCTGACATTGCTCGTTTGCCAATTATGATTGATTCATCTAAGTGGGAAGTGATTGAAGCCGGACTGAAATGTGTTCAAGGTAAGTCGATTGTGAACTCTATATCTCTAAAAGAAGGAGAGGAGAAATTTAAGGAGTCGGCAGAAAAGATAAAACGCTACGGCGCGTCGGCAGTTGTTATGGCATTTGACGAGCAGGGTCAGGCCGATTCTTATGAACGCCGCGTTGAAATATGTAAACGTGCATACGATATTCTGGTTAATGAGGTAAACTTCCCTGCCCAGGATATCATTTTCGACCCGAATATCCTAACCGTGGCCACTGGTATTGAAGAACATAACAACTATGCAGTTGATTTCATTAACGCTACCCGCTGGATAAAAGAAAACCTGCCGTATGCCAAAGTATCCGGCGGGGTATCAAATATATCGTTCAGTTTCAGGGGTAATGAGCCTGTTCGCGAAGCCATGCATACTGTTTTTCTTTATTATGCTATTAAGGCAGGCATGGATATGGGCATTGTAAATGCCGGGCAGCTGGGTGTTTATGACGACATACCCAAAGATATGCTTGAACTTTGTGAAGATGTGCTTTTGAACCGCAGGCCTGATGCCACCGAAAGGCTGGTAACGTTTGCCGAAACTGTGAAATCGAAAGGAAAAGAGCAGGTGATTGATAATGCCTGGAGAGAATTACCGGTTGGGAAACGATTGGAACACGCTCTGGTTAAAGGCCTGGCAGAATATATTGACCAGGACGTAGAAGAGGCACGGCAGCAATTTGAGCGGCCTTTGCAGGTGATTGAAGGCCCGCTGATGGATGGCATGAATGTAGTAGGGGATTTGTTTGGTGCCGGTAAAATGTTTCTGCCTCAGGTAGTGAAATCGGCCCGTGTAATGAAAAAGGCGGTAGCCTATCTTTTGCCTTTTATTGAAGAAGAAAAGGCGGGAGGAGAAAGCTCAAGTGCAGGCAGAATATTGATGGCTACCGTAAAAGGTGATGTGCATGACATAGGCAAAAACATTGTTGGCGTGGTATTGGGATGTAATAATTACGAAGTGATTGACTTGGGAGTAATGGTGCCAACCGACAAAATTCTGGCGGAGGCCAAGAAACATAATGTGGATATTATTGGCTTATCTGGTCTGATAACGCCCAGCCTGGACGAAATGGTGGGTGTGGCTAAAGAAATGGAGCGTCAGGGCTTTACCATGCCTTTACTGATTGGCGGAGCCACTACATCTCGTATCCATACAGCAGTAAAGATAGACCCGCATTATTCAGGGCCTGTTATTCACGTGTTGGATGCGTCTAAGAGTGTGCCTGTGGCAGGCAGGCTTATGCAGAATGCACAGACCCATCAGGAGATTTTTGATGAAATAAAAACCCAATATGCCAACCTGCGCACCGAACACGCCAGCAGGCAAAAAGATAGAAACTTTGTAAGTATTGATAAAGCGCGTGATAACCGCGTCCCTATTGATTGGGCGAATTTCCAGGCAACTAAGCCAAAGTTTTTAGGGACCAGAATTTTTGAAAATTATGACCTTGCCGAAATTGCAAAATATATCGACTGGACACCATTTTTCCAGACCTGGCAGTTGCATGGCAAATATCCAAAGATTTTTGATGATGAAATAGTAGGTGCTGAGGCCAAAAAACTGTTTAACGATGCTCAGAAAATGTTGAAGAAAGTAATTACTGAAAAATCATTAAGAGCAAGTGCAGTTATAGGTTTTTATCCGGCTAATTCAGAGGGCGACGATATAGTACTTCATAATTTTGAAGAATTTACTTATGACCTTGCCGGACAAGGGAATCTGAAAGGCACCGGGTATCGTGTGATGAGCAACACGGCTGTATCTGAAAAAGGCGAGCTGATTGAAAATACCGACTCATTGGCAACATTGCATCATTTACGCCAGCAAAACCTGAAGGCCCAAAACTTACCAAATCTTTGTTTGTCAGATTACATTGCACCTGTCAGCTCGCACAAAGAAGACTATATCGGAGCCTTTGCAGTTACCGCCGGAATAGGCATAGAGGCCCTATTGGAGCAATATGAAAAAGACCATGACGATTATAATTCAATTATGCTTAAAGCCATTGCAGACCGTTTGGCAGAGGCGTTTGCGGAGTTGATGCACGAAAAAGTTCGTAAGGATTTCTGGGGGTATGCTACCCATGAAGAGCTTAGTAATGATGACTTGATTTCAGAGAAATATCAGGGCATTCGTCCAGCACCGGGTTATCCGGCCTGTCCGGACCATACCGAAAAGCGTACCCTGTTTGATTTATTACAGGCTGAAAAAATTGGCATTGAACTCACCGAGAGTTTTGCTATGTATCCTGCCAGCTCGGTTAGCGGCTGGTATTTTGCCAATCCTGAAAGCAAGTATTTCACAATCGGTAAAATAAGCAAAGACCAGATTGTGGATTATGCACAACGTAAAAATATGACCATAGAAGACGTTGAAAAGTGGCTAAGCCCGGTTTTGAACTATGATTGAGATTCTTAATTAAAAATAACGGAAAGACAACTCATGAGGGTTGTCTTTTTTGTTAGGGGTTTTTAATGTATTTTTGAATATTGAAGCAAGAAAATACACAATGGAGAATTTTATAAAGGAATTAGAGATAGTTAATTTCAAGTCAATTCGGAAATTAAATTTAAAAGATTTTAAGAGAATTAATCTCCTTATTGGAAGACCCAACGTTGGGAAATCGAATATTCTTGAAGCACTTTCTTTATTTAGCATCCCATATTTAAAAGAAAGTTCATTGACAAAATTAAATGATTTGGTTAAACTGGAAAGACCGAATCAACTTCTTTTTAATGGAATAAATGACAGTATTAATGGAATAAGAGCAATCAGAAATAATAGTTTTATAGATAGTTATCACTATGTTTTTGATAAGATTAATGGTGGTATAGAGTTTAATTTAATCTTTAATAATTTGAAGGGGTATCATAATAATGCCACAACTTTCAAATACTCATTTGACGAAGAGTTGAACATAGGCAGTTCAACTATAAACCTATATGAAGTTCCAATAAGTCATATTAAAAGGTTTAGATTTAGAAATAGTATTTTTACAGGTAAAGTCACCAATAGACCTTTTTTACTTCCTCCATTTGGTTCTAATCTTGAATATGTGATTGAATTATTTCCAGACCTTAAAGAAGAATTTAATAATTGGTTTAATCAGTATGGATTGAGGTTTGTATTGGATAGAGCCAGTAACTCAATAAAAATACTTAAAGACTTAGGCAAGGAAGTTTTTATATTACCATATAGTTCCATAGCGGATACTCTTCAACGTTTAATCTTTTATAAAACAGCGATCGCCACTAATGAAAATTCAGTATTAATTTTTGAAGAACCAGAAGCACACGCTTTCCCTCCCTATATTGCAGAGTTTACACAAGAAGTTATTCACTCGAAAACAAACCAGTTTATTATGGCTACGCATAGCCCTATTATCGTCAATGATTTTCTTGAAAATGCAAGAGAGGACTTGTCCATATTCATGGTAGATTTTAAAGATGGTCAGACAGTGGCAAAGCCATTAAGCAGAGAAGAGATTGAAGAGGTTTATGTTAATGGTGTTGACTTATTTTTTAATAATGAAGCATATACCGCCTGATGGACTTAAGAATAATACCTGAATGCTACATTGATACAAAGTTAATCAACTCACTTGTTCCGCCTACAACCAAGTATAACCATCAAAAGGGGTGTCCGGCTGTTGTAAACATTATGCAGAATAAGTTTAGAAATGACTTTGCTGTTGGAATAATAGACAGAGACAAGATTCAGTTATCATATTCTAAAAATTTCGATGTTATTTTTGATATACCCAATAGTCTCCAGTTGTGTAAATTCAGCCATCATTATTTGATTTTCATTTGTCCTGCGATGGAACGATGGATAATTTCCAATTTGGAGATGATTGGATTAAAGTTAAAAGATTTTGGGTTGCCCGAGAATCTTTCTGATTTTACAAAAATAACTAAATCTACAACAAGTGATAAAAGCGATAAGTACTCTCAAAATTTTAGAGAATTATTCAAAGAATTAAAAAGACAAAATCCACCGAGTGTGGCTGCCTTGTCTTTTTGGATAACATATTTGAAAGATAACCCATATAATGCTGATGTAGAGCATATTTATGCTGAGACGAGTCGTATTCTGAATAATCCTTTTAAGTAGTACTTAACTATGTTCACCTACCAAATCAAAAATCCGGCAGAGGCGTTTATCAATATTGAAATAGAGCAAGGAGTGTTTGCCGGTAAAACTTTGAAATCAACAGAACTGCAACCCTGCATGGATATGACCTGCCCCTGCGGAAACATCTATTTTGCAGATGACACCGAAAATGTGTTCGCATTGGATGTATCAACCAGCCATATTCTTAAATATACCGATAAGGATACTTTAGATGGAAGTAAAGATGCTACTCTGAAGGCATTTGAAGATGAGATTACGCCTGCTCAATGGAAAGAACTGAATACTTTTTTCAGAGACCTGAAAGGTATGGCGTCTGAAATGGCCGAAACCAGTAAAATTGAAGCCCAATTTGCCAATTATAAAAAAGTATTGCAGGAGTCGCAGATGGTTTCTTATTATGAAATACTGCCTTGGTCTTATGACCTGCATCTGGAAATTGACGGTACAAAGTATTGGATAAGCGATTTTTATTGCGTACTGCCGTCTTGTCAGTGTACCAGCGTAATGCTTTTGTTTTCGTTGAGTTATGATGAGCAGCCCAATCTTGAACTCTGGTTTGATTATGCCAAGCAGGAAGTATCTATGGGCCAGCTGGACGACAAGACATTGCCGGTTACCAAAATTATCAGAGAAATTAAATACACACAAGCTGATAGATTCAGAAAAACCTTGAGCAACAGGCACAAACGGATGAACGATTTTTTTGTTGATTTTTTAAAAAGAAACAACATTACGCCCAGCATGAAGTCGCCGGTGATTGCAGGTGATAATTTAGGCAGAAATGATCTGTGTGGTTGTGGAAGCGGCAAGAAATATAAAAAATGCTGTGGTGCGTAAACATCAAGAGCGGGCTGACAACACCCGCTCTTGTTATTTATATTAAAATAGAAGCTTATTTAAGCCATTCTCAATACTTCAAAGCGTCTTTGTAGCAGATAGAATCCACCGAATAACACTCCTGAATAGAACAGGTCTCCAAGAATCTGATTTTGATAAAACTCAAGACCTGCAGCATAAGAAGCTATAATGCCTGTCCAATTATGAGGGTAATTCCCTAAAGTAGGGTTTGGGACTGGCGCTTCAGGGTATAAAAAGGCAAAGTTTGTTATCAGATAAAAAATTGTTGAACTCGCTAAAGAAGCACCGGTTACTCTTAAAACTGAAACTTTATTCAGAAAAAATATACCAATTAGTGTTACAAGCAAAAATGAGCCATAAGTTACCGGCATACCCGAGTGGAAACCCCAACCGGTTAGTAATTCATACATGGTGTCACTCAGAAGCATAGCCGCCATTGGTATGGCAATTGCCACCCAACGTTTGGTAAAATAAGCGCCTCCGAACAAAGCTAATGCTGCCATGGGTGTAAAGTTATACGGATGCGGCAGTATTCTTACAATGGCTGCAAGAACAATAATGGCAACAATAGTAGAAAAACGTGTAATATTCATAAATATCAATTGGTCTGTATCAGGATTTTACTGATTCTTCAGTATTAAAGATTGCAAAATTACAAAGCAAATGTAACAAACAAAAATTAATAGGTCGTTTACATTACAATCATTAATCAGTAAAGCACCCAGGTATCCTTACTACCGCCCCCCTGAGAAGAGTTAACAACCAACGAGCCTTTGCGCAAGGCCACCCTGGTAAGCCCGCCCGGTGTAACATGTATACCATTGCCATACAAAATATAAGGTCGTAAGTCTACATGGCGGCCTTCCAGCCCATCTTCCAGCACACAGGGGCTGCGCGATAGTGATATGGTTGGTTGGGCAATATAGTTTCTTGGGTTTTCTTTGATTCTCTTTCTAAAAAGGTCATGTTCTTTTTTAGTTGCTTTCGGCCCAATAAGCATTCCGTAACCGCCTGCTTCGTTGGCTTCTTTTACCACCAGGTCGGCTATGTTTTCTAATACGTATTTCAATGCGTCTTCTTCGCCGCATATATAAGTATCCACATTGGGTATAATGGCTTCTTCACCCAGATAATACTTAATAATTCTTGGTACGTAGGCATATACTACTTTATCATCAGCTACGCCGGTGCCGGGTGCATTGGCTAGTGCAATGTTTCCTTTTTTATAAACATCAAAAATGCCCGGTATACCAATTAACGAATGCGGATTAAAGGTTAGCGGATCCAGAAAAGTATCATCTATTCTTCTATACACAACGTCTACCGTTTTAAAACCTTTCGTTGTACGCATTTTTACATAATCGCCAGATACCACCAGATCTCTGTAATCTACCAGTTCAACACCCATTTGCTGGGCAAGGTAAGAGTGTTCAAAATAGGCTGAGTTATAAATACCCGGTGTAAGCACCACCACAGTAGGGTCGGGGCGGCCTGAAATGTAACGGAGTACTTCCAGTAGTTTGGCCGGGTACTCTGAAATAGATCGTACACTTGACTGCGACAGCACATCAGGGAAGGTCTGTTTTGATAACTCACGGTTTTCCAGCATATAAGAAACTCCAGAGGGGCAACGGAGGTTATCTTCCAGCACCCTGAAAACGCCGTCGTTTCCACGAATCAGGTCTGTTCCGGTAATATGTATCCATATTTTTTTAGGTGGTGTTAGCCCTTTACATTCTTTCAGAAACCCTTTGCTTGATTCAATAATTTCTCGCGGAATGATTTTGTCTTTAATTATTTTCTGTTGATTGTAAATATCCTGCAGAAACAAATTGAGTGCAGTAATTCGCTGGATAAGCCCTTTTTCTAGCCGGTTCCACTCAGAAGAATCAATTACTCTGGGTATAATATCAACCGGAATGATGCGCTCAGTGCCTCCTTCTTCCGAGTAAACGTTAAACGTTATCCCTGCCGATATCATGGCACGTTCGGCGGCATGTTGTTTGGTTTGTAGTTCACCAATGGTTAGTTTTTCTATACGCTCTTTCAAAAAATGATTTCCTACCCGGGCAGTGGCATCAGCAGTAAGCATTTCGTCAAAGAAATTTTCGGTCTGGTAGTTTTTGAAGTCGTAGGTCATAAAGTTTCTTTGGTTTTTAGGATAAACTATTTTACTAAAATATTACAACTGTTTATTAATTCAAAATCTAATATCGGTTTTTGTCAATAATTAATTAGTTTTGTTCTTTAGTTGGGCAAAAACTTATAATTTAACCTATAATCAAGGGAGTACATTCTTTATATAGATGCGGCTGGTCTTTTGTTTTATTCTTCTTTTTGTACAATTTCATGTGTTTTCTCAGCAATGGCTGGGTATATCATCCAGTAATTATTCGGGTACCCATGGTATCTACGCCAACCCGGCTAACGTAGCCGATACACGTTATAAGGTTTATCTCAATCTGGCTGGAGCCAATATTGATTTTGCCAATAATTATGTTAAATGGGGAGCGCCGTATTCACTTTTCGGCTTTGTTACTAATACGGTTCCTGGCAAGCACAGGGCACCGAACGGACTAATTCGCTACTCCAATTCGTATCTGGAAGAGGCCCAGGGCAAAAGCAATGTAGCTGCTTTTTTAGGGTCTGATGTAAGGGGGCCTTCATTAATGTTTACGTTCGACAGAGCAAAAATGGCTGTGGGTTTAACAACAAGAGGCAGGCTGATAACGAACCTGAACAATACTAACATAACGGCAGCAAAAATAATTATGTTTGGCACCAAGCAGCCTTCTATTTTTAATTTGTCATTGACTGATAATCATTTTAATGCCAATATAAACAGCTATGTAGAAATGGGGCTTACAGTGGGTAAGGTAATAATTGAAGATGCCGACCATTTTATGAAGTTAGGGCTGACCATGAAGCGGGTAAATGCTTTATTGAATGTGCATTATCTGGTAAATCAAGTGGATTTTAAAATTAGTCCTCAGGCGAACCCAAACAAGCAGGACCTTTTTTTGGAAAAAGCCGTGGCTACTTACGGATTAACAAAAACCGGCGCTTCGGCCGCAGCCGGTTTAAATCCGAACTGGCTGTTTGGTAATACACCTGCTGGTTTTGGTTATGGTTTAGATATAGGCTTTGTTTATGAATACAGACCCGATTTTAAGGAATATGATGTAAGATTGAAAGACAGAATGACAACTGACCCTACCCAGAATAAATATAAGTATAAGTTTGGTCTGGCATTGCTTGATTTGGGTCAGATGAGATTCAATAATAATGAACTGGTTTTTCAGACCAGCATCAGTAAGACCAACGTCAATATCCCACAAGGTACGTTTAACAAGATTGATTCGCAGGATAAATTGTACAGCCAAATGAATAATGCATTTGGTTTATCAGATGCCGACTACCGGCATGCTTTCAATGTTCCGCTTCCGGCAGTGGTGTCAGCTACTTTTGATTACTCCTTTTCTGATAAAATATATGCCAGCGCTACGCTGATTCAGAACATCAGAAGCAATAATTCATTAAGCATGATACAGCCTTCTTTATTTGCAATAACACCACGCTGGGAAACCAAATGGCTGGAGGTGTCGGCACCGGTTTCATTATACAATGGTTATAAAACACCGGCCATTGGGCTGGCTGGCAGGGCAGGGGCACTTTTTTTAGGTACTGATAACCTGGTTTCTTTGCTAAATGTAGGTAATCCTAAAAGTGTAAACTTTTATTTCGGTTTATATGCCCCCTTGTTCAGGAAATTACCTGAGGGACCCACAAATTGTTATTATGAACCCCGGTTCACGCTTTTTCAGGACATCAGGGATTTTTTTAACAAAAGCAAGAAAAGAAGAAAATGGCGGAGTATCCGGTAAAAAGCAAAAGCCTGTTACTTGCAACGGGCTTTTGCTTTAATAATGAGGCTATATCTTTATGCCATAAGGCGACCGCAATTTTCTGGTTAGCTTCTTGTCTGCTTCGCGGTCATCGAACCTTTCTGTGCCAGGGTTCCATTTTAAAGGGCGTCGAATTTCATACCCGATGTTAGCAATATTGCACACGGTACAGGTTCGGTGTCCTATTTCTACATCACATAGTGGTTTCTGGCGGGTTCTCATTGAGTTGAGGAAATCTTTGTAATGATTGCCCCCTACCGGAGACGCAAGTTTAATATCATTGGCTTTTAATTGAACATCTTTCAGGTTGTCAGGCACATTCAAAAAAGAACGGCTAACCTCAATAATACCGTCTTTGCCTCTGAACTGCACCGCATTTCCTTTGCCAAAATCGTGGTGAATCATATTTACCCCATTGGCATATTTAAATACCATACCCTGTTGCGCATTTGGGTCAGTTGGTGGATACAGCTCCACCGGCCCGCTTTCATCCATCCCAAGCGCCCATTGGGCAATATCAAACATGTGGGCTCCCCAGTCGGTTACATCTCCCCCGCCAAATCCTTTGTAATAGCGCCATTTAGCCCAGAAATTATATTCAAGGCGCGGTGCAAGAAAATGGTGGTAGGGGTGAGGTTGGTTTGGCCCCAGCCACATATCCCAATTCATACCGGCAGGAACAGTCTCCGGCTGAAAATCTACTTCTTTCGGCGGGCCTCCTATGGTAACACGCACTTCGGTAATCTCGCCTATATATCCGTTTCTTACCAGTTCACAAGCTCTTCTGAAATTATCGCCTGAGCGCTGCATGCTTCCCGTTTGCAGTACACGGTTGTTTTTACGTACAGCATTAACCAATGCGCGGCCTTCAGCAACTGTAAAAGTAAGCGGTTTTTCTAGATATATGTCTTTGCCTTTTTCTGCGGCTCTGATGGCAATAGAAGCATGCCAGTGGTCTGGTGTAGCAATTACAACGCCGTCAATATCTTTTCTGTCGAGCAGCTCCAGGTAGTTTTCATACACTTGCGGAGCTGTTTTTACTTCTCCAAAATACTGTTTGCTGTTTTTAGTAAACTGATCTTTTGTGAAGTTTTCCGACTTCGTTTTGTCAACATCACAGGCAGCTAACAGATTTATTTCTTTGGTTTCAAGAAACCGGGCCTGTAAGCCACGGGCTTGCCGGCCCAGGCCTATAAATCCAACGTTTATTACGTCGCTGGGTGCCATAAAACCCCGGCCTAAAACATTTCTTGGTACTATAGAGAAAGCGGCCAGCGTTCCGGTTGTTTTAAGAAAATCTCTACGGGTTGTCATAAAATTAGGGGTTGAATATGAATTTGGTATCAAATTGAATAGATGTTGGGGTACTTTATAACAGAAGCGACACAAGTGCTAAAGGATACTCTTATTTGACCAGAAAAATTTACACCAGATCATCCGGATTATCTAATGTAAACGCATGGGTATGGTGTGTCATGCCAATGCGGGGATAATAATTGATGGCTTTGGGCGCCGAAAGCAGAATCAGTTTCGCATCAGGGCTTGCCAGCTTGGTGTGCCGTATCAGTTCACGGCCAATGCCATGTTTCTGGTAGGCTTCATCAACAAATAAATCAGACAGGTAAGTGCAAAACGCCCAGTCTGTAACAGAGCGGGCAACACCAACGAGCTTGTTATGGATTCGCGCCGTTATGAGCAGATTAGCGTTTTCAACCATTGCTTTAATTCTTGGCAGGTCGTCAACAGGGCGTCTTTCACCCAATGTTGAGGCTATAAGTGTATTTCTGAATTCCTGCCAGTCAAGGTCTTTTTCGTGGGCATATTGTATTGTACTTTCCATAGTTTTGGTTTGGTTGTCTACGCTACAAATGTATTGAAATGCCCAAAATAAACAAACCCACGCTTTTTTCAGAGTGGTTATAAAATGGGTTCTTCATCTATAACTGCCGGCTATAAGATTTGTACTTTCGCGCGGCTCTTACAATTTTACTTCGAAGCAGTTATTGCGCTTAATTACTTCAGCGAATCTGCAATAAAAAAAGTCTTTGCCTCGTTCTCAATTTGTTTGTTTTTCTGCATTAAGTAATAATATTAGCAAAGAAATTTCTACATTTGGAACAAGAAACGGGTATAATGAGAAAAATACTACTATACACTTTATTATTGGGGCTGGCAGCCTGCGCTACCAGTAAGAAAAATACCAAAGAGCCAAGAGAAACCAAGGCGGCAACGGTGTATCCGGATATTACGGTTAAACCTGTGGTGGTGGCCATTAAAAGCCGATATATAGTGAAGGATTCTTCGTTAGCCAGGGTTTTTCTGGAAATGGAAGTGGAGAATCTTTCAAAAGTTAATGCTTTGCAGCAACTGAAGGAGACTTTCAGGATGAGTTGGTTGTTACAGTCTGACTACGGGGTAAGAGACCGTCTGGCATATAACCGGGTTGATTTTACTGAGCAGAATGTACTGTTGAGAGATAATAAGGTTGAGGTGTCTTTCGAAATTCAACGGCCGAAGAACATTACCCGTGCCTTGTTGCTTACTGAGATTTTTGAGGTGCTTACCAGTAAAAAGTCAAACAACGATTTAGTGGTTGATTTCTCTGCCACCCGCCTTAGCGACAGATACGGGCTTTTCGTGAACGATTACTCAAGACCAATTTTCAGAAACTATATCAATAAAAAAGATACCTTTCAGATCAGAAGTTTAGATAATCATATTAATGAGCTGTTTCTGATTAGATATACCAATGAGTTTGACCCCGCGCAGTCTCCAATGGCAACATCGCTGAGGCCTCCGTTCAGGTCTTTGAAAATTGAAGAGATTCTGAAGGTTAAATCGGGTACGCCACTCCATCTTGAAAACGAAGGTCTGTATTTTGCAGTCGAAGACACCATGAATACCAGAAATGGCTTTGGATTTCTGATTGTAGATAACCGATACCCGCGGTATACCATGCCTGAGAAACTGGTAAAACCGCTGATTTATATGAGTACCAGCCAGGAGACCAGAACCGTAAGCGAGAATGCAGATGCCAAACAGGCAATGGATAGTTATTTTTTGGGGATAACAGGCGGAAACCAGGCTTTGGCCAAGAAAATAATAAGAACCTACTACAGAAGAATTGAAGAGGCTAACCAGTTGTTTACCTCATTTAAAGAAGGTTGGAAAACCGACAAGGGCATGGTTTATATTGTATTGGGCCCGCCTAACAAAGTGCAACGCAGCCGTGACCGCGAAGTGTGGATGTATGCACAAACGCAGAATTTTTCAGAAATTATATTTACTTTTAATAAGAAACCAAATCAGTTTACAGATAACTATTATGAGCTTGTCCGGTATCCCGAGTATCAGGCCTATTGGTATCCGTTTGTAGAAGCATGGAGAACAGGAAACGTAGCGGAGTAAGATCCGAGTCCGGTGGTCGTCCGGAGTATAACAAAAAACCAAAGTTTTTTGCCCGACCAAATTTTGAGAAACCATCGAAACCAGATATAGTTTTTGGTGTGCAATCTGTATTGGAGACGCTGAGAGGCACCAAAGAAATTGAAAAGATATTAATTCAAAGAGAGTTTGGCCATGCAGAAGTAGAGAAGCTGGCCAAAGAAAGAGACCTGCCCGTGCAGCGTGTACCGATTGAAAAACTCAATCGGATTACAATGAAAAACCATCAGGGGGTAATTGCATTTGTTTCGGCGGTTAATTACGCCAGAACATCGAACGTGGTAGCTGATGTTTTTGAAAAAGGTAAAGTGCCTTTGCTACTTATTTTAGACAGAATAACAGATGTACGTAATTTTGGTGCCATAGCCCGCACGGCCGAATGCTCTGGCGTGCATGCCATTATTGTGGCATCAAGAGGGGCAGCGCAAATCAATGCCGATGCCATGAAGACCTCATCAGGCGCTTTGAATTTTCTGCCCGTGTGCCGCGAAAACAGCCTTGCGCAAGTGGTTGAAGAATTGCAACAATCTGGCATTCAGATAGTGGCCTGTACTGAAAAAGCTACCGAAGAGTTGTATCATGTAGATTTTACCGTACCTACTGCCATATTGATGGGCTCAGAAGAAGACGGCATATCAGATAACCTTTTAGAACAAGCCGACCACTCAACTAAAATACCTATGTTGGGCAAGATTGGGTCATTGAATGTGTCAGTTGCTACAGGAGTTATTTTATACGAGGCCGTAAGGCAAAGGCTTTAACAGCAGGCCTTCTTGCCACAGAAGGTCTTTCAGGCCATTTCGTCAAGCGTATCCTGTAAAAATGCTCTTATGGTCAGTAGTCTGGCTTTCAGAGCATTTTTGTTTTTATTCAGGTCGGTTTTCTTATTGATTGTTCTTTCGGCGCCTTTCAGGGTTAATGTGCCTTTACTTTTTACATCAATTATTTCGCGGAGTTTGTCCAGGTCTTTTTGGGTTAGTTTGCGGTCGCGGCCAATACGCTCAAATTTCAGATTAAACTGTTTTTCATAGAACCGAATCTTAGAGGCCGCCACCCCCAATATCTCTGCTGCCTCGTTGGTTGTATAGAAAAGTTTCATTAACGTACCAGAATATCTTTTTTCTCTAAATCGGTTACTAATATACTCAATTCTTCCTTTTTAGAACCAATTTTTACAAAATCATTTCCTTCAATAAAAACCTGTTTCAATTTATCGAACTTTCTTAGCTGGTTTGGTACTTCTTTAATCTGATTGTGGGTAATATCAAATTCAACCAGGTTTGTAAGCTGATACACCTGTTCAGGAAAAACCTTAAACAGGTTGTGCCCAATATGCAACAGTTTTAAATCTGGCAGTGCAGGTAATTCTGTCAGGCGATTATGATGCGCATACAAAGTTTCCAGTTTTTTTAAGTGGGCAAGGTTTGCAGGCAGCGCCCATAGCTCATTGTTAGACACCGCCAGGGTTTTCAAGCCGGGCATATCGCAAATGGCATCAGGTAGTTTTTTCAAATTGTTATAATACAAATCCAGCTCTTCCAGCTTTTTCAGTTTTATGATATTCAACGGTACCTCGTTCAGGCCTGCATTGTATAAGTTAAGTGCTTTCAGGCTATCCATTTTTCTGAAGTCGCGCTTTCTGAATTTCTCAAACCTGTTATTACCAAGAAACAAAATTTCAAGTTTACGGTTTCTGGCCAGTGTGCGTGGTATCATGCCCATGCCTGTGTATTGCAGATTAAGGTCTTTCAGATGCGTATTCTTTTTAAATCTGATTTTATGGGCATTTACCGGGTTATTGCTAATGCTCAGGAATTTAAGATGCGGCATAGCAGAAATCTTCTTAGGTATTTTTTCAATGTAGTTGTTGGAAATGTCCAGCTTTGTCAGGTTTTTAAACCTGAAAACCACCTGTGGGAACGAGGTCAGATTTAAATTATTAAGCATTAACGTTTTTACGGTATCCGGTTTGTCGCAGGCTTCTGCCATTTGTATATTCCAGATATAGGTTTTACTTGGTTTTTTAGGCTGCGAGCCGATGTTCAGCATTATATTGATGCTAAAATTAGTTTTGCCCGGGTTGGCAGGTAGTTTATAATTCAGGCAGAAATTTTCTGCCAAAGCAACAAATTTTGCTGTGTTTTCTGTGTTTAATGAGTCATTAAAAAACGGGCTGTTGCCTTTAACCCTACCTATAATTTGGCCCTGAAAACCATATTTAAAATAATCAATAGTGCCATTAGGTTGCACAAATAACTCAACCGGGATACTCTTTATTTCGCTATACTGATACAGTGGGCTACCTGTCCTGATGGCCATCAGGTTAAAATCATTAATTATTTTTTTTACTGTGGCATCCATAATAATAGCCTTACTTTTATCAGTATTTAGATCGATAATTGTTGAAGAAGGATACTTTTTGTGGCCCTCATGCTGTGTCATTACTTTTCTCTCAAAAACGCTGGCTTGATAAACTTTTTGTTGTGCCTTAGCGCTAAATGAAACAAGCAAAAGAAGGTATAATAGATTTTTCATGTAGTTTTTGTTTAGTGCACAAATATATAACTAAAAACATAGTTATATATTTTTTTTCTGTTTTTTTCACTAAATCTATTTAAGTGCAGGTTGCTTCCATGCCATTTAATGCAAGCGCTTATTTTTAAAATAGTTTGAAAAAACATATAGAAACATATATTTGTATTGTGCTTTAGTAGAATGCCTATCAAAAATTTGTTAATTTTTTCTAAAAATCTTCTTGGAACAATGGTATTAAAGTGCCAAAGCCGGTAGTTTGAAAGCATCGGTGTTCCGGAATACTTGTTAAAAAAGTCATGAAGCTGTTTTATTAAATCAGATGAAACCAACTTTATCGGGCAAGGCTCCCTGCAATAACATTGAAATTTATTTTGAGGCGTACGGAGAAAAAGAAAATCCTGCCATTGTTTTGATAATGGGTCTTGATTCCCAGAGCATCTTGTTTTCGTACGATTTCATAAGGCCTTTAGTAGAAGCAGGCTATTATGTTATCAGGTTCGATAACAGAGATATCGGGCTGTCGACCTGGATGAACGATCAATGGCACCCAAAAAGGCCCTACACGCTGGAAGATATGGCCAAAGATACAATTAGCCTGATGGATTTTTTGTCTGTTGATAAGGCGCATATCATTGGGGTTTCTATGGGAGGGATGATAGCGCAGCGCATAGCTATTTCGTATAAGCCAAGAGTGCTTAGTCTTACCTCAATTATGTCATCAGGCTTTGCGCTTGACCCCGCAGCCGTATCTTTTTTCAAGGGTCGTCTGTTTTATTATCTGGTTCCTTTTTTTGTCAAAAATTTCCGTTTAAATACACGCTATTTCACCAGACGCGTTTCGGTAGCAGGTTATGTGAAAACTTTTACCAAACTGAACGGCAAAGGTTTTCCGGTCAACAGAGAGCATCTGCATAGTGTTTTTACCGAGGCAATAGAAATCAGAAAAGGGCAGAACCCGCGTGCCAGATTCCAGCAGTTTTGTGGTATTGTGGCTTCGGGGTCACGCCTGAACGAACTTCCATCAATCAGGGCTCGAACGCTGGTTATTCATGGCACCGCCGACCCGCTGATTCCGCCAATTCATGCACGCATTTATGCTCCAAAAATACCCGGAGCAACAATGCTGTGGGTAGAGGGTATGGGGCACCAATTTTCGAAACCTGTAATTGATAAGATAATGCCCGCCATTTTAACACACCTGCAACCGCTCTGATTATTTACGCCGCAAGCTTTATTGCATAGGTGGGCAGCAAAATTTTGATATAAGCGATATATGCTTTGGATTGAATAAAGTAGTAACCTCTGTTTTTATCAGATAACACTTCAAATAGTCTGTAATTTAGTCTAAATTTGCAGCCAGTTTAATACAACAAAACATTAGTAATAAAACTTTGGTCAGAAGTTAATTAAACTGCTTCTGATTCAGCATGAATGTTTATCTGAAAAGCACTTTTGGGCTAATCAGAATAAGCATTCAATTGTACATTCATAAATTTACCCGACGCAGATATGACCTCGCACGAAATTCGTAAGGCTTTTTTAGATTTTTTCCGCAGTAAAGGACACCTCATCGTTCCATCGGCTCCGCTTGTGGCCAAGAATGACCCAACTCTGATGTTCAATAACTCAGGTATGGCACAGTTTAAAGATTTTTTTCTGGGCAACGGAACGCCCCCGTCTAAACGCATTGCGGATACTCAGAAGTGCCTTCGTGTAAGCGGAAAGCATAACGACCTGGAAGATGTAGGCTTTGATACCTACCACCATACCATGTTTGAGATGCTGGGTAACTGGTCGTTTGGTGATTATTTCAAGAAAGAAGCGCTGGAGTGGTCGTGGGAGCTGCTCACAGAAGTTTATAAATTACCCAAAGACAGAATTTACGTGTCGGTTTTTGAAGGCAACCCTGACGAGGGGGTACCTTTTGACCAGGAAGCATTTGATATCTGGAAAAGTTTGATAGGCGACGAAAACCGGATTATTTTAGGTAATAAGAAAGATAATTTCTGGGAAATGGGCGACACCGGTCCGTGTGGCCCCTGCTCTGAAATTCATATAGATTTAAGAAGCCAGGAAGAGGTAGATAAAATAAGCGGAAAAGAACTGGTAAATAATGACCATCCGCAGGTAATTGAAATCTGGAACAACGTATTTATGCAGTTTGAGCGCAAAGCAGATAAGTCTTTGGTGCTTTTACCAGCCAGACACGTGGATACCGGTATGGGATTTGAGCGACTTTGTATGGCCATTCAGGGCAAGCAATCAAACTATGATACCGATATTTTCCAGAATACAATAACTGTATTAGAGGGGATGTCGGGCAAGAAATACGGCGAAAACGGCACGCTGTCATCAAATAGTTATGTTGATGTAGCCATGCGTGTCATTGCTGACCATATACGCGCCGTAGCTTTTACCATTGCCGACGGCCAGTTACCTTCAAATGCCAAGGCAGGGTATGTTATCCGCCGTATTTTACGTCGTGCCGTTCGTTATGGTTATTCTTATTTAGGGTTCAGCGAACCATTTATGACCAGGCTGGTGCCTGTATTGGCCGACCAGTTTGCTGATGTTTTCCCTGAACTGAAATCTCAGCAGGATTTTGTGGCTAAGGTGATTGAAGAAGAAGAAAAAACGTTTCTGCGCACACTTGAAACCGGTTTGAAACGCCTGGATGCCATTATCGGGGCTACAGAAGGAAAAATAATTGCCGGTGACCAGGTATTTGAGTTGAGCGATACTTATGGTTTCCCTTCTGATTTAACCGCTCTTATTGCGCGCGAAAAAGGGTATCAAATAGATGAAGACGGATTTCTGAAAGCGTTACAAGTGCAGAAAGAGCGCTCACGCAAAGATTCTGCCAAAGAGGCTACCGACTGGGTTGAACTGAACGAAGGAGAAGACTTTGAGTTTGTGGGTTATGACCAGCTTTCTTCTGAAGCGCAGATTGAAAAATACCGTAAAGTTAAAACAAAGGGTGGTGAAGAATACCATATTGTGCTTGACCGCACGCCATTTTATGCCGAAATGGGTGGCCAGGTAGGGGATACCGGAACCATAGTGGTTGGTAACCATGTAATTAATATTGCCGATACCAAAAAGGAAAACGATTTGTTTATTCATATCTCGAGAGACAAAAATCTGGAGGAAGTATTGAATACCGCTACCACCGTGCTGGCACATGTGGATGAGGCCCGTCATCAGAAAATAATGGCTAACCATACAGCTACACACTTAATGCTGGCTGCCATGCGTAAAGTGTTGGGCAACCACATAGTGCAGAAAGGTTCATATCAGGACGACAACGTTACCCGCTTTGACTTCTCGCACTTTGCTAAAGTAACGGACGAAGAACTGGCCAGTATTGAAGACATTGTGAATGAGAAAATCCGTGAGAATATTACTCTTGAAACCAAAGTGAATATGCCAATTAATGAGGCTATTGCCTTGGGAGCCACAGCTACTTTTGGTGAAAAATATGGTGATTTTGTGCGTGTAGTAATTTTTGACCCACAGTTTTCTGTTGAGCTTTGTGGGGGTACACACGTGCCATCAACCGGGAATATCGGTTTGTTTAAATTTATTTCAGAAGGGTCGGTTGCCGCCGGTGTGCGCAGGGTAGAGGCTTTGACAGGCGAAAAAGCAATGGAGCGAATCAAAGAAGACCTGAAAGTAAAAGATGAGATTGCAGCGTTACTGAAAAATCCTGCTGATTTGCTAAAAGCTGTTGAAACGCTGATTGCTGACAAGGCCGCCTTACAGAAAAAACTGGAGGTGCTTGAAAACGAGAAATTGCAGGAATTGAAGAAAGAATTGCTAAACAGGGTTGAAGAAATTAACGGGGTAAATGTTTTGACAGCAAAGGTTACCGTACCATCAGCCGATGCACTGAAACAACTGGCCTTTGAATTGAAAAATCAGGTGGGTAGTTTCTATGGTGTTCTTGGCGCAGAAATTGGCGGCAAACCTCAGTTGGCTGTAATAATTGACGAGGCCGTGCAGAAAGATAGAAACCTGCATGCAGGCAATATAGTGAAAGAACTGGCTAAAGAAATGAAAGGCGGCGGGGGTGGACAACCACATTTTGCAACCGCGGGCGGTAGTGACGTGGCAGGCCTTGAGAAGGCCATCGAGAAAGGCAAGAGCCTTATCTAGAACCACGTTATGGTTTAGGAAATATTTAAAAGGCCCTTCCCTGGCAAAGGTGAAGGGCCTTTTTGGATATTAGCGATGTTGTTACTTTTAAACGTTAATCGATGATTATAGTTTTTAGCCTTTTCTGGTTGTATGAGAATCAGTCTGCCAGCCGTACCATACATTTTACAAGGTTATCGTCCAGATACCACTCTATGCAGGCGCCATTCGGGTCAATACCAGGAAACGAAATTAGCTTCTGAAAAGAAACACCAATGGCCTCTATGTTTTCCATGAAATCAGGTATATCAATGCTAATGTAATTCCCTTTTTTGATAACAAAAGTATTTAGCTCTAATTGAATGGCTTCGCCATCTGTAATCTCCTCAGCTGCGGCTTTATAGATAATAAAGCCGCTCCGGTCCGGAAACGAAATACCGAAGTACTTCCGGTTTTCAGTTCTTTTCACGAGTCCATGCAATTGTTGGTGGGCTTTCAAGACACCGGCAGGATAAGAATCCGCCTCAATATACATAGCTTTTATATCAGCTTCTAAATGGTAATTTACCATACTTTTTCTTTGGGCGTTTTTAACTTGTGATAATACACATAAGAAACCATCAGAATAGCCAGAATGATTAACGGAAAAGGTGTCTGGGCATTCATACCATCAACAGCCCAGTGACTGATAAAAGCTGATAGTAATGAGAAAGAAAGACCTGCATACGCCCATTCTTTTATACGTGCCGGAACCACAGGTAAAATCAGGGCAATAGAGCCAGTTACTTTATAGACCGTCAGCATAACCCCAAAATAAGCAGGGTATCCTAAGTGGCTGATGCCCTCTTTAGCTAATTCAGTTTGCGATGTAAGCGCAGGCATGACCCCTTCCCAAAGGAAAATAATAGTAGTAGCAACCCAGAAAATTATATTGTCGCGTTTCATGCTCTTAAGTATTTAGTAATGATTGTATTTATATTAATATGATTTGATGGTAGTTTTCATTAATGATTGCCTGGATACCCGTTCGGGTCCATTCAGCCATAATCTTGCAGATTTCTAACAGGTAGATTCAAAAAAATCTGTTTTGCCATTGTAATTATAATATTATTTGGTTCAATTAAGAATCAACAATACAAAAGTAGAGCAAAGCAGATTGTCAGTTGGTGGTTAAATACGCCAATAAAAGGGCTATTTGCGACAAGTTGATGATTAATAAACAAGACCTGCTCAGGGCTTGTAGAAATTAGAAAAAATAATAAGGTAGTTTAAATTATAAGGAATCCAGAAATTTCAATAAATCGTCTTTTGAGGTAGAGACGAGTTTAATTTCAATAGTTTGTTTTTCCTGAACCCTTGTTTCTGCCAGAAAAGAGTACCATTCATCTTTGTCAGTAATCGAGATAGCAATTATTTTAACTTTACTTCCAATGGGTACTGGGTCTAGACTTCCGTTATTCACTTTCACAACTGATTTCATATCAGGGAAATACAGGAAAATGTTAATGTTTTTAATTTCGGGGTATTCTGAAACGAAATTTATGTTGGTGAATGGTCCAGGCGAGTCAATCAATTTGTCACAATTAATCCACCCAATTTGTGAAGGAAATGCGGTATATCCATCTCTATCAGGGTACAAAGGCAGATTTTTTCCTGTGGTATCGGCCGGAAGCCATTTTATTACGTTGCCATCTTTTTCAACTCCATAAAATAGCCCCATCTTTTGGTCTACACCATTTGCAGCCGGAAACGCAATTATTAAATCGTTGCTTTTACTTAGTTTTAACTCTTTCGCATCTTTAAAGGCTGTTATTTTTATTTGTCCGGCTGTGCTTAACATTCCTCTGTCAGTTACTGTGGATATACCGTTTAAAATCATATCTTTTGGTTTATATACCTCAAGTATTTCAACCTGAATCGGGTAGGTAGCCGGCTTGCCATCAGGTAAAATCAAATCATCTGAGGTCAGCCAAACCTCAGTACCTAGTTTACCTTTAATAGGTAAGTCTGTATCTTTGCCAATCGTTTTCTTTTCCGGAAGCGCGGCAGCCTGTTTGAGTTTTTCTCCGGCAGTATCAGTAAACTTTTTTCCTTTAATACCCAGGTCTTTCAGAAAAACGGCTCTGTCATTAGAGCACGCTATTGTTAGCAAACTTGTTAACAGAATTATAAAACTGTTTCTTATCATAATCTATACGGGCAGTTGTTTTTTCGTGGAGAAGGCGCATTGAAAGGGAATAGCAAAAAACCTATTTCGCCATAGCTTTCCTGCCAAAGCATATTATATTTTACCTCAGCAAATACCCTAACTAAATTTAAACCGGCCGATACCCCTATACCTGCTTCAGGTATAAGATTCTGAGGTTTTGCCTTGCTGTTCAAGTTAGCCTCATAATTCAGCCATTTATTGTAATCAAGCCCGGCAGATACATACACAACCGGGCGGTTTGGCACCACCAGATTTTTTGTACCACGGGCAACGGTATTGTTTATGATGTTATATTGAAAGCTAAGGCCGCCATAAACCTCTTGAATAGTATTAAAGGCCGGCATATACTTTAGCTTTGGAACAACCGATACCCGGTGATTAACAGGTAACTGTATTCTGATACCTCCGCCAATTGAATGTAAAGGGAAATTGTAAATACCAGAGAAACCGACGGCGGCTTTATCCTGAGCAAAAATTGCTGAGGAGGTCAAAAGTAGTAATGCAGCAGTTGGAATTAATTTTATCACGTATAGCAAAAAGTAATGGCACAAATTAATTCACAAACCATAAGAAATCAAACAGGGATTTTACGTGAGTTTTTAAATATTATTGGTAAACAATAGTAATTAAGAGGATTTCTGCATGAAGTTGTCTGCTCTTCATGCGCAGTTGCCACTACTATAAAAATTATTGTTGCTTAAATACCTTACAAGCAACAAAAAGCCCCTGCCTGTTTAAAGCAAGGGCCATTTTATTGTATTCCAAAACCTATTTACTGAACACTCACCAGTTCAATTTCAAAGATGAGGTCTTTACCTGCTAATTCATGATTCGCATCTAATTTTACTTTGGTGGCAGTTACCTCACGAACAATAACCGGAATGGCCTGTTGCCCATTATGCATATTCAGGGTGCCGCCTATTTCAAGAGGTACATCGTCAGGTATATCCAGACGATTAAAAGTAAATATCATATCTTCCCTTACAGGGCCATAAGCTTCTTCTGCCGGTATGAACACGGTTTTCTTATCACCAATCACCATTCCTGCTACTCCGTTATCAAAGCCCGGTATTACCATACCGCTACCTACTGTAAATTGTAGCGGCTCGCGCCCTTCCGAGCTGTCAAAAACTGTTCCGTCGCCCAAAGTACCTTTATAATGAACCTGCACTGTATCGCCTGATTTAACCATAGTCGTAAATTTTATGTCTGTTTTAATTGTAACGTTTTAATTCTTACATAAGCTTCTGACTTACAAAGTTCCATAATTGTTTTTGTTTTAAAGAATTATATTGTAAAAATGCAATTTAATTTTCAGGTTTTTATTGTTAAATTATTAATTATTAGACGTTTATGTGTTGTGCTTTTTATTTTAATCTTCTTTTAATGCTCGTTTAATTTGGGTATAATTCAATAAATACAATTTTGCTGCATCAAAATCACAAAAATGAAACGGATTCACTACGCCTTTTTATGGATAAGCCTTCTGGCAGCACCAGTTGCCAAAGCCCAGGACTCGCTGAGCCTGACCCTACCCGATGCAGAACAACAATTTAACCAAAAGAATCTACAGTTAATTGCTGCCAGACTTGGTATTGCAGAAAGCAAAGCCTATGAGATTCAGGCCGGTTTAAAACCAAACCCATCAGTTTACCTTGAACACATGCCCTATAATACGCAAAAAAAAGAATTAGGCGGTTTTAGCAGCAATAATGCGCAGCAGGTTGTGCAGTATCAGCAGTTAATTGAGGTGGCAGGTAAAAGAAGCAAGCGTTTGGCTTTGGCCAGATTAGGAACAGAACAGGCGCAAAATCAGGTTCAGTCACTTTTAAGAGACCTGCAATATGCCCTGCGCACTACTTTTTATGACCTATATTATCAGCAACAGCAATTAAAAGTGTATGATGAAGAAATTCTGACACTTCAACAAACAGTAAGTCTGTATCAGCAGCAATTTGATAAAGGCAATGTACCTTTAAAAGATTTGGCTCGTCTGAAAGCATACCTTTTTAATCTGAACAGCGAGAGACAAACGATTCTTGCCGGCATTGCCGATGACGAAGCCGACCTGAATATTTTAACAGCCAACAGAGGCAAATATTTTATAGCCGCCGCCAATTTACCTGAGGTAAACCTGGGCCAGTTTAAAATTGGCGATTTATTAACACAGGCTGAAGACAACCGGAGCGACCTGAATTTAATAAAAACCGGCGTAAAACTTGAAAGCCAGAATCTTATCTTACAAAAAGCCTTGGCGAAGCCAGATGTGAACCTTCAATTTACATACGACCGAAACGGGGGGTACATTTCCAATTACCTGGGTGTAGGTGTTAATGTTACATTGCCGTTCTTTAATAAAAATCAGGGAAACATCGAGGCCGCCAAAATCAGAGTTCAGTCAAGTCAGGCTGCTTTGCAGGCCTACCAGTTGCAGGTTCAGCAAAATGTAATAACGGCGTTCAAAAAGGCACTTCAGGCAGATAAAATGTATCAGACCTTTGATAATCGTTTTGCTGTAGATTTTTCAAAACTCATAGAGGGCGTTATCCTTAACTATAAGAAGCAGAACATTGATGTAGTTGAATTTATAGACTTCTTTGATTCTTATAAAAGTACGGTTATTGAGTTTAATCAATTACAAAACAACCGTATGAAAGCTTTTGAAGACCTTAATTATGCCGTTGGCAAGATAATTATCTAAACAATAAAGCGAGCATAATGCCAATTGCCGCAGGAGTGAAGTCTTTAGTCTTCTGCCAAAAAAAAGTACTAACCAAATAAATGAAATATAAAATAAACAAGAAATGAAAACGCTTCGTGTATTCAATATAGTTATTCTCTCATCTCTTATCTGCCTTTCCTCTATCGGCTTTACCTCTTGCACTGGCGCTGGAGGTGAAGAGAAAAAGATTGATTCTGCCGATAGTTCTTCGCCTTTATCTGCAGAGCAAATGAAAAGGCTGGTTACAGAAACTGCTGAAATGAAGACAGTAGCCAACGACCTGAACCTGACTGGAAAAATTCAGTTTAATGAAGACAAAATTGTAAAGGTATTTCCGTTAGTGGGTGGGCATATTGAAGATGTTAAAGTTGAATTGGGCGACTACGTAAAAAAAGGGCAGATACTGGCCATTATTAAAAGTGGCGACCTGGCCGATTTGCAGCAACAAGCCATCACGGCTCGCTCGCAGTTGTCAGTAGCGCAGAAAAATGCACAAGTGGCCGAAGATATGTCTAAATCCGGGTTGGCGTCACAAAAAGACCTGGTAGCAGCGCAAGAACAATTACAGGCGGCTAAAGGAGAACTGCACAGGGTGGCCGAACGCCAGAGTATTTTAGGGGGTAATGGGGCAGTTTACGTAGTAAAAGCACCAGTTGGCGGATATGTGGTTGAGAAAAAGGCCGCCCCTGGTATGGAGCTACGGTCTGATGACCCCGAGAGTCTGTTTACGATAAGCAATCTTGATCAGGTATGGGTTATTGCTAATGTGTATGAGTCTGACCTGGCAAATGTAAAGCAGGGTTATGCCGCCGATATTTCAACACTTGCTTATCCTGACAAAGTATTTAAGGGGAAAATAGATAAGATTTTTGATGTGCTTGACCCGTCATCAAAAACTGAGCAGGTAAGAATTGTTTTACCTAATAATGATAAAGACTTTTTTCTGAAACCCGAGATGTTTGCCAACGTGCATCTTGAGTATGCCGGGACCGACCAGAAAGTGGCTGTTCCTTCTAAAGCAATTGTATTTGATAAAAGCCAGAATTTTGTGGTGGTTTTGAAAGGCAGTAAAGACCTGATGATAAAATCGGTTGATGTTTACAAATCATCAGGCACAACAACGTACCTGAATAGTGGCCTTATACCAGGAGAAAAAGTTGTTACCGAAAATCAGCTTTTAATTTATCAGGCTTTAAACAACTGATAATCGGTCGGGTTATTAATCAATTACTTTCGATTCAGCATAAAAACAGGTCTTTTGTATCAGCAGAGCCACCGGCTTACTGCATTGCCCCAGACCGTGCCTAAATCACAAAAACCATGAACAAATTCATAAAAAATATAATAGCATTTTCATTGAAAAATAAATATTTCATATTTTTCATGACACTGCTTGCCATTGTAGCCGGGTTTATCAGCTACCAGAACACTCCGGTTGAGGCTTTTCCGGACGTAACCAATACTCAGATAACCATTATTACGCAATGGCCCGGCCGGAGCGCAGAAGAAGTTGAAAAGTTTGTAACTATTCCGCTTGAAATTGGCCTGAATCCGGTACAGAAGAAAACAGATATCAGGTCTACCACGGTATTTGGTTTGTCGGTAGTAAAAGTAATGTTTGAAGATGAGGTAGATGACGCCTTCGCCCGCCAGCAGGTAAATAACCTGCTGCGCGAAGTTGACCTGCCCAATGGCGCCAACCCTGAAGTAGAGCCTCCGTATGGGCCAACAGGCGAGATTTTCAGATATACCCTTGAAAGCCCGACCAGAAGTGTGAGAGAACTAAAAACACTGCAAGACTGGGTAGTAGAAAGAAATCTGAAAAGTGTGCCAGGTGTGGCCGATGTGGTGAGCTTTGGTGGCGAAGTAAAAACTTATGAAATATCTGCCGACCCACGCCGGTTACTAGACTATGACATTACACCCATACAATTGTATCAGGCGGTGTCGAATGCGAATATAAATGTTGGTGGAGATGTGATTGTAAAAAACTCTGAGGCCTACGTTGTGCGGGGTATAGGGTTACTGAAAGGCGTTAAAGACATAGAGAACATTGTGATTAAAAACAGCAGCGGTGTACCCATTTATGTTCGCAATGTGGCTAATGTGTCAGAATCAGCACTGCCAAGACTAGGGCAGGCAGGAAGAGATGAACGCAGCGACGTGGTTGAGTGTATAATCGTAATGAGAAAAGGCGAAAACCCAAGCCAGGTAATAGAAAAAGTAAAGGCAAAAATTGAGGAAATCAATACCATTATTTTGCCTAAAGATGTAAAAATCAATACTTTTTACAACCGCGAAAACCTCATTCATTTTGCTACCCATACGGTAACGCATAACCTGTTAGAAGGAATTATATTTGTTACCTGTATTGTGTTTATTTTCATGGCCGACTGGCGCACTACCATAACAGTTTCTATTGTTATTCCGCTGGCCTTGTTGTTTGCTTTTATATGCCTGCGCTTAAAGGGTATGTCGGCCAACCTGCTTTCAATGGGCGCTATTGATTTCGGTATTATTGTTGATGGCGCGGTGGTAATGGTTGAAGGTATTTTTGTAACGCTTGACCAGCTTTCGCACAAAATAGGTATGGAGCGATTCAACAGGCTGTCTAAACTGGGCTTGTTGAAAAAGACCGGAACCGAGCTTGGTAAGGCCATTTTCTTCTCCAAAGCCATTATTATTACCTGTCTGATGCCTATTTTTAGTTTTCAGAAAGTAGAAGGGAAGATGTTCAGCCCTCTTGCCTGGACCCTTGGTTTTGCCTTATTGGGTGCCTTGATTTTTACCCTTACACTTGTGCCGGTTCTTGCCAGTATTCTGCTAAAGAAAAACGTAAAAGAAAAGCATAATTTCTTTGTTGATTTTATTGAAAAGAAATCACTGAAGTTGTTTTCATATACATACAAGCACAAAAAAGCTAGTATTATTATAGCAGCGATTCTGGTTGTGGTAGGGTTCTTTAACTTTAAGTTTTTAGGCACAGAGTTTCTTCCTGAGCTGAACGAAGGTTCAATTTATGTAAGAGCAAGTATGCCCATGAATATATCGCTGGAAGAGTCGGTAAAACAAACCCAGCAAATGCGCGCAATATTCCGTAGTTTTCCAGAAGTAAAACAGGTTATTTCTCAAACCGGAAGACCCAATGACGGTACAGACCCAACCGGGTTTTACAATATTGAGTTTCTGGTAGATATTTACCCTAAAGAAGAATGGAAACGGCACATTTCAAAAGAAGAACTGATTGACGAAATGAACAAGAAGCTGGAAATTTATCCGGGCGTTCTTTTTAACTTCTCGCAACCTATTATGGACAATGTTGAAGAGGCTGTGTCGGGGGTAAAAGGTAGTATAGCGGTTAAAATATACGGACAAGACCTGCCTACCTTAGAGAAAAAAGCATTAATGGTATACGACCAATTGAAAACCGTAAAAGGAATTGAAGACCTGGGAGTTATCAAAAACATTGGCCAGCCTGAGTTAAGAATAGAGCTTGAGGAACAAAAACTGGCACTTTACGGAGTAAATAAAGCAGATGCCCAGGCCGTTATTGAGATGGCGATTGGTGGAAAAGCCGCTACCCAAATTTATGAAGACGAGCGCCACTTTGACCTCCGAATCAGGTATGCGCCGCCGTTCAGAAACAATGAAGAGGCCATTGGGAATCTGATGATACCTACTTCAATTGGTAACCAGATACCGTTAAAGAGCGTGGCGCATATTTACTCGCAAACAGGTCCGGTTCTGATTTTCAGAGAAGCCAACCAGCGTTTTATTGGTGTTAAGTTCTCTATCAGAGGCCGCGATATGGGGTCGGCCATTGCAGAAGCGCAAAAGAAAGTAAATGCGGTAGTTAAATTAGACAAAGGATATAAAATGAAATGGGCAGGTGATTTTGAGAATCAGCAGAGAGCTACTGCCAGACTGGCTCAGGTAGTGCCTATCAGTCTTTTGCTCATATTCCTGATATTGTTTGTGCTTTTTGGCAATATTAAAGATGCAGCCCTTGTGCTCACCAACGTGCCGTTTGCAATTATAGGTGGCATTGCCTCATTGCTTATATCTGGCACCAACTTTAGTATATCGGCGGGTATCGGGTTTATTGCATTGTTTGGTATCTGTATTCAGAACGGCGTTATTTTGATATCGGTATTCAAGAAAAACCTGCACGAGAAAATGACACTAAACACGGCTATATATGAAGGGGTGCGTTCAAGAGTTCGCCCGGTTATTATGACTGCCCTCATGGCCATGATTGGATTGATACCTGCTGCCATTTCAACCGGTATTGGTTCTGAAACCTCTAAGCCCCTGGCAATTGTAGTTATTGGCGGGCTTATTACTGCCACAGTTTTAACACTTTTCGTTTTTCCGCTTATTTTCTTCGTGTTTTATCGTAAGAAATTTGCAGCGGCACTTGAAGAGTAAATCTTTTATACAGGATTTTTTTTATATTTCACGGTAGTTTCTAATAACAGGGGGCAATGCCCTCTGTTATTATTTGCAAAAAAATCATTTGAACCTAAAATACAGCTTTATGAATAAGGATATTCTGAATGAAGAAGATAGTGCAAATCTGTCGTTTGGTGACAGAATGGCTGATAAAATAGCCACCTTTGGAGGAAGCTGGACATTCATTCTGTCGTTTATTGGTTTTTTAGTAATCTGGATATTTATTAATATTTTCTGGCTAAAAAACCGCGCTTTTGACCCTTACCCGTTTATATTACTTAATCTGATTTTATCTTGTATAGCAGCTTTGCAGGCGCCTGTTATTATGATGAGCCAGAACCGGCAGGAGGAAAAAGACAGAGAGCGTGCAAAGATTGATTTAAAAATCAACCAGAAAGCAGAGAAAGAAATCAGGAGCCTGCATAAAAAACTGGATTTGCTGATAAAACAACATGAGGAGTTCAGACATGAAATGAATGAACGCCACAAATAATGCTGGAAACCCGGGTTTGCTCAATCAAAAGCATACAGAAGTTCATTTCCTTTCATCAGAATAGGCAGCGAGTCTACATCTCTTAAAAAGATGAGGTCTTTTTCAAACTCATAAGTCAGGTAGCTTTTATTAAACTCAGTGTCTCCATCCAGCAGGCGTATGGTATCCAGTGCAAAATTGGCACCCCCGGCGGCAAAACACTGGGTAGTAGCAATATGCCTGATGTTTACCTCTGTTATATACGGTTTGCCGTTTTCATCTTCTTTCAGGTCTACCGTAAAAAAACCGTGTTTTTGAGTGCTGGTGTAGGCAAAAAGGTAGTTCATGGCTCTATCAGCCTCCTGAACCAGCAATGGGTCATTGATTAACCTTCCGTATGAAACATTTCCTGTTATGCCAGATGGCGCCACTTTAGCCATAATGTATTTCATACGCTCGCAGCAGGCTGCCCTCAGAAATGCACCTTCATAATATAGTACCTTACATGCCAGATTTCGGCCTGGCAGGTATTGGCTTGCCATAAATTCCTGTACGTTCGGGTTTATTTCAATCCAGTTGCGCAAGGCGGTTTTATTTTCAATTTTCAAAGCACCCAGGCCACTGGTTCCGGTGGTGCTTCGTACCCAAAAGCCTTTATTGAAGGTGTCGAATATTTCGTCGGCATTATAGATGTCTCGAGTAAAAGTAATCGACAATGGGGCCATGTCAATGCACCGAAGCACATCTGTCATTCTTGATTTATTAACTAACAACTCGGCAATGGTGTTATCTGGTATTAAAGCTTTGCAGGGTAAATTGCCAACGGCTTTCTTTTTGCTCCATTCAATTACCTCGGCCTCTGGCAAAATAACAGCCATATCAATACTTTGCTCGGTTATTAACTTTTCTATTACCGGCCAGTAATCGGGGCTGCCAGCTGGTGGCACAATAAAAGTATGATTGAATAATTCGTTCTGATAAAGCCCAATAGCTAAGGGGTTGGTATCGGTTCCGATAAGTTCGAAACGTTTGTAAACGGAGTATTTTCTTAATGCGGTGGCAAAACTTCTGGGGGTAGGGCCACCAACACCGGTTATAAGTATTTTCATGCTATAATTACAATCTGGTTCTTAAAATCCTTCAAACAATAGCAATAGCTAAACTGCTTAAAATGTAAATTTCATGCTCATCCGGTAATACCGGATTACTTTTTACTTCTGGATAATAAAAATAAGATATGTGAAAATTAAGTTGTAAAATACTTTTACCATCACAGCATTGTTCGTGACGCAATATTGTAAAAAAAATTATATTTTACAAATATTCGGTTGGTCACTGCCTTTCAATGAAGTGCAACGAATGAAGGTTTAGCAACCTTAAGTATATAACAGAAACATGAAAGACCAGATAAGGTTAAACGATAAATTTGTTTAGTTTCAAACCTGTAAAAAAGCAAATGCCTGAAAGACCGCAATTCAAATTAAAGCCTGGTCTTTCAGGCATTTGCTGTGAATTTCTAAAACAGCATATTAATAAGCCCTTGCAAAAATAACTCTTTTTTTTGATGGTTTGCCTGTTAATATACACTTGCCTTCTTCCTCTCTGGTGTCTAACGGAATACAGCGAATAGTCGCTTTGGTAAACTCCTTTATTTTTTCTTCTGTTTCTGAGGTACCATCCCAATGGCAATGCAAGAAACCACCTTTTTCTATCTGCTCTTCAAATTCCTGCCAGGTATTTACTTTAAAAGAGTTTTCTTTTCTAAAATTCAATGCTTTCTGATAGATGCTCTCCTGAATTTCATTCAACAAATCTTTCACATAAACAGCAATGCCTTCTATTGCACGTGTTTCTTTACTTAAGGTGTCTCTACGCGCTACTTCAATAACCCCATTCTGTAGGTCTCTCATACCAATGGCCATGCGTACGGGCACCCCTTTCAGTTCATACTCTGCAAATTTCCATCCAGGGCGGTTGGCGTCGCTGTCATCAAACTTAACACTGATACCATAAGATTTAAGCTCTTTGATAATAGGCTGAATGGTCTCTTTAATGGCCGATAAATCTTCTTCACCTTTGTAGATGGGTACAATAACCACATGTATTGGCGCTAATTTTGGAGGAAGCACAAGACCGTTGTCGTCTGAGTGAGCCATTATTAAGGCACCCATTAAACGTGTACTTACACCCCATGATGTACCCCATACGTGTTCCAGTTTTCCCTCTTTCGACTGGAATTTCACATCAAAAGCTTTTGCGAAATTCTGCCCGAGGAAGTGGCTGGTGCCAGCTTGCAGGGCTTTACCGTCTTGCATCATGGCCTCTATACACATGGTTTCTTCAGCACCGGCAAAACGTTCATTGGCAGACTTGAAGCCTTTTACCACCGGTACTGCCATAAATTCTTCGGCAAAAGTGGCATATACATCAAGCATTTGTTTGGTTTCTGTTAGGGCCTCTTCGCTGGTGGCATGGGCGGTGTGTCCTTCCTGCCAAAGAAATTCGGCTGTACGTAAAAACATACGCGTGCGCATCTCCCAACGCACCACATTGGCCCATTGGTTAATCAGAATCGGTAAATCACGGTATGATTGTATCCAGTTTTTGTAAGTGCTCCAGATGATGGCTTCGCTGGTAGGTCTTACAACTAATTCTTCTTCAAGTTTAGCTTCAGGGTCAACCATGAGCGAGCCTGGTTTATCCGGATTGTTTTTCAATCTGTAATGCGTAACAACGGCACATTCTTTGGCAAAACCCTCGGCGTTTTTTTCTTCAGCTTCAAACAAACTTTTGGGCACAAAAAGCGGAAAATAAGCATTGGTATGCCCTGTTTCCTTAAACATGTCGTCAAGTGCACGTTGCATTTTTTCCCAGATTGAATAACCGTATGGTTTTATAACCATACAACCTCTTACTGCCGAATTCTCGGCCAAGTCTGCTCTTTTAACTAATTCGTTGTACCACTCCGAATAATTCTCACTGCGTTTTGGAAGACCTTTACTCATAATTGTCAGTTAAATTAAACTTTATCGCCTGTAATGAATCTAACAGGTGTATATTTACGTTATATCTATATAAAGCACAATCCTGCCTACTTTTAATTAAACTTTCATTTGGATTGGCTTGCAAAGATAAGTTTTTATATTAAGTTTGTCATAGTTAAATTGGTTACTTTTAGGTAATCTGTGCTAACGGGATGCGATGTAAAAATCTGGTTTTACTGGTTTCTATATTTTTTTTAATTTTTTCAATAAGCCATACAACCATTTAAGGTGCCTGTGCATCATTCACATAGACAACAGGTTATATTTGCTCACAATTAATTCAATATAAAATGAACACTTTCAAATCTTTCAGGTATCTGTCGGTTGCAGTGCTTTTGGGTACCTGGGGTTGTAGTCAGAAACAGGTTGCCACTAAGGGCGATTATGATGACTTGTACGGTTCATCAAAAGATGCCCCCGAGGTAGCTTACAAAACATCTACACGACCTTCTATATACCAGAATCCGGACTTTGAAGATAATTTGCGTTATCAAAGAGAAGAGTCTCCAGTTCAGGCTGAAGGGACTGATGAATATTATGATGAAAATTACGTAAACTCACGCAAGGTGAAACGTTCGTATTCTGCCGAGCCGGGTTATTCATCAGGTTTTTCAGACGGATATCAATCAGGTTGGAATGATTATGCCTGGAGCCAGCCAATGGGATGGGCAAGTCCGTTCAGCCGTTTCGGATATTATTCTCCATTCGGGTATAATGCTTTTGGTTACAATAGCTTTAATATCGGGTTTGGTTTGGGCTTAGGCATGGGGTATGGTGGTTTCGGTGGCAGATATTATGACCCTTTCTGGGGAAGCCGTTTTTATGACCCATTCTGGGGCGGTGGTTTTTACAGCCCTTATTATAGCTCTATTTATTCGCCTTGGGGATACTCTCCTTGGGGTGGTGGTTTCTACAGCCCTTACGATTATTACGGTTATGGTGGATACTACGGTGGTTACCCGGGTTATTATTACAACGCTACAGCAGGTGTAGTTGGCGCTGCAAGAAACCGTACTTATGGCCCGCGTGACGGTGGCAGAGGTTCTGCTTACTACAATGATCGCTTTAATAATACCGCTATCAGAACCAATGAAAGTGGACGCCGGGCTGATGGAAGCAATGCCAGAACTACCTCGGCAGGTGGCGGGGGAAGAACTTATTCCGGAAATGATGGTTATTATGCCGCACCGCGAAGAAACGGAGGCTATAACTCTTCATTTGATAATACCCCGAGTGCGTCTCGTTCAAACAGTAGCAGTAATGATACTTATTACGCCCGGCCTCGCCGAAACGGTGGTTACGAAACCCCCAGTGGTAGCAGTAGTTCATATAGCCGTCCGTCTTCAAGCAACAGCCGTTCGTCTAACAGCTGGTCAAGCGGTAGCGGAAGCTCATCAAGAGGTTCTGACAGCTGGAGAAGCTCAGGCTCTTCAAGCAACTCAAGCTGGAGCAGCGGAAGCAGTAGCCGTGGTTCAAGTTCAGGTAGCAGCAGTAGCAGCGGCGCCTCACGCGGAGGCGGTGGTGGTGGCGGCGGCGGAAGCCGGGGCCCAAGATAATAACCTGCCGGCTGAACAATTGAACGATGGTGCTTGTTAAGCTCTTGCGAGCGTACGTGAAAACGGTTTTATTTTGTAAAATATTCAGAAACCTCGCTGAATCAACTTTGTTTGGCGAGGTTTTCTATTAAATGAAAAAGCTTTTTTGTTGTACCCTTAATTTAGAAGAATGGTAAAACTTATACTCGGTTAATACCGGTAAATGCATGTTGTGGCATGCAGGCTGATTCTTCAATCATAAAGTATAAAAAAATGAAAATCTCACGCATTCTGATTACCGCGTCCTTTCTTTCAGGAGCAATCGCAGCCAAGGCACAATTAAGTCTGGGTGGCCACTTTTATGGTGAAGAAGCCCTCAGATTCTCGGAAACAAAAATTTCAGGTTCGGCCCGTATGCAGGGCTTAGGTGGTGGATACGTTTCTTTAGGTGCAGATGCTACCAATAATTACACCAACCCCGCCGGATTAGGATTTTACAATCGCTCAGAGTTGAGTATTACACCTGTTTTAAATTCTATTAATACTTCTTCTGTATATGCCGGTGAACAATTCGGCAGGTCTACTACAAGCCCGAACATCGGGCAGCTAGGGCTTGTGTTTAGTAGTGGTGGGGTAGGTACAAGAAAAAAACGCTCGGCATTTGCCATAACCTATTCAAGACAAAATAGTTTTTTGAGTGATTTCCGCTATAACGGTCTTAATCAGCGGAGTTCGATGATGGATTTTTTTGCTCAAAAGGCTTCGCTGCGCGGCGCAGATTCTAAAACACTTGATGATGAGTTTAACCCTAACACCGGTACGGCCTTTACCTCAACGTCAATGTATTACCAGGCCTACATGATAGACCCATCGCAAAATGGCGGGGCGCCTTACAGCAAAATTGAGCAGGCGCTTCCGGCCGACCAGGTAGGTAATGTTTCGGCAACCGGTTCTACCAGCCAGTGGAATCTGGGTTATGGAATCAACTTTGACGATAAAACCTACATAGGCCTTGGTATTGGTTTTGTCAGGCTGAACTATGAAAACACCAATTCACATAGTGAAAGATTTACCAATGGAGTTGTTTTTAACGGATTTGACTACAACGAGAACCTGTATGTTAGAGGCTCAGGCGTGAACTTCTCACTGGGCGCTATTTATAAAGCAACAGAATCAATCAGTCTGGGTGCCAGTTTAACTACCCCTTCCTGGATTAGTGTAAGCGAAATTTATAATTCAAACATCAGAACTGATCCCAAACCCGGAAACCCGGTAATTCCTTCTAATGCTTCTACCTATTTGGCTACAGAAGAGAACGTATTTTCTTATAACCTCACTACCCCATTAAGAGCCAGCGGTGGCGCTACTTTCTTTTTGCCTAACAAAGCAGGTTTTATTACTGCTGATGCCGAGTATGTTGGTTATAGAGGAATGGGTATTAAGGATACTCAGGACAAAGACTGGAGTTCTAATCAGAAACGTGGTATACAATCAACTTATGTAGATGCAGTAAATGTAAAAGTAGGGGCAGAGTACCGTATCCAGAGTATAAGATTACGCGCCGGGGCCAAATATATGCCAGACCCTTACAAAGTAAAAACAGATAATCTGGACCGCTCTCAAATGTTGTTTACCGGTGGTATTGGGTACCACTCTTCCAAATTCTTTATTGATTTGGCAGGTGTATTTAACCAGTTTAAAGGCGCTTATACTCCTTATGAATTGTCTAATCCGGCAAATTATGGTTCTGCTGCCTTAACTACCAAGGCAACCAGTTTTGTGGTGTCGGTCGGTACATTCTTCTGATACGCTATTCAGACCACAAATAATAAATGAAATACAAAGGTTTATAAACAAAAATGACAACCCTGAAGAGTTGTCATTTTTGTTTTACTGAATTTTCCTGGCAAATTCGGCCTCTAAAATCCAGAGAATGGCATCGGGGTCGGTGTCTCCCTCAATGGTAATATCGGCCTGTTGATAGTAAGTCAGGCGTTCATTATATTTTTCTGTTAACGTTTCAAGCAGATTTTTACTTTCAAGGTCATACAGTGGTCTTTCATTTTTCTTCGATAACTGCATTCTTTCCAATAATCTGTCGGGCTTTACATCCAGAAAAATACTGATACCGTTTTCTTTGATATACGCCAGTCCGTCCAGAAAACAAGGTACACCTCCTCCTGTGGCAACTACAGAACGCATATCTTTTTGAACTTTCTTCAACTGCTGATTTTCTACCTTACGAAAATATTCTTCGCCGTTTAATGCAAATATTTCAGAAATCTTCTTTCCCTCTGCAAGCTCAATCCGGGCATCTAAGTCAATAAATTCGTATCCTAAACTCTTGGCCAGTTGCCTCCCCAGAGTACTTTTACCTGACGACGGCATGCCAATCAAAAAAATGTTAGTAGTCATTCTGTCTGCTTGGGCGTAATTATTAAGTATTTAGTATATAACTATTTGAGCAGTTTAGTTAAATCTTCTTTATTGGGTATGCTATTGTTGCCCCATTTGCCTTTTACTACTCCGTTTTGTAACAAAATCACGCAAGGATTTGTTCGTGCCATGGTTTTTAATACGGTGGCATCGGCAGTAAAATAAGGAACTGAAAGGGCATTGGTCTGCCTGAAGGCTTCAAATTCTGTTTGAATGGCCGAAGTTAATATAATGGGTTTTATAATGCTGCCTTGCAGGCTTTCGGCCAAAGCTTTTATCTCAGTTATTTCTGACTCGTTTACGTCTTTTATATTTTTGAAAACAAATAACAATTTATTGCCAATAAAAGTAGAATCGGTATACACGTTTCCCTGCGCATCATTCACAAAATAATCAGTGATTTTTGGTTTCACTTGATCATCATTTAAAGTAATGGATGTTACATATTTATATGTGGTGGTATCCATCAGAAACTCTGCCGATTTTATCTCTTCGTTGGTTTTTTTGTTCAGAAAAGTATATTCAAAAATGGGTTTAATGCCGGTGGGCTTCATCTGCTCGGGTATGCTTTTGCCAACTGCATAAGGAAGGAAATCAATAGGAGGCAGGTAACGGATGGCATACATACCAATACCAAACGAGACTACCGAAACCAACGCCATAACACTATGCAGGTTAGAATCTTTATACCCGTTTCTGTAAATAAATATAATTACAATAAGTAAAGTAAGGAAAATGTCTTTGTTGAATGACGTCCATGGTTTTAGTTTCAGAAAGTCGCCAAAACATCCGCAGTCTGTAACTTTATTGAAATAGGCAGAGTAAAAAGTAAGGAAAGTAAAAAATACAATAATACCAAGCAGCAACCATGAGGTGATTTTCATGCGGTAAGAAAGCAACGTAGCCACACCCAGAATAACTTCTAACGCGCAGAAAATAAGCGACAGCGCAAGAGCGTTATGTGCAAAAAACATAAAGAAGCCCTCTAAAGCCGGGATATCCTGCGAGAAAACTTCAAAATATTCTTCCAGCTTTATACCTGTTCCTACGGGGTCAACTACTTTTACAAAACCAGAAAAAATAAAAATAACACCCACTATGATGCGAGCAATTTGTGCAGGTATTTTCATAAAAGAACAAAGTAAATTTGGAACAGCCTATGAATTGAAATTTTGTTTTCCGCATATAGCGCTTTATTGCTGGCTTTGTGCCTGGCCCAGTTTTATCATGCAGAAAACAGCATAATTGATGATGTCCTGATAACCAGCCCTTATGCCCTCAGAAACAATAGTTTTGCCCTGATTGTCTTCAATTTGTTTGATTCTGAACAGTTTCATTAAAATAATATCAGTCATTGAACCCACGCGCATATCGCGCCAGGCTTCACCGTAGTCATGGTTTTTATTGAATAAAAGTGCCATTACTTCATTTATTTCCTTATTATACAGTTCATGCAACTCATCGAACGGAATCTCGATTTTAGTTTCGTCAACCAGCTTTTGTTGAATAAGAGCCATTACACAATAATTGATAATGCCTATAAACTCTGGCACTATGCCTTCGTCTACTTTGCTGAAGCCTTTATCCTGAATGGTTCTGATGCGCTGTGCTTTAATAAAAATCTGGTCGGTGATGCTCGGAAGGCGCAGAATACGCCACGAAGTGCCGTAATCTTTGTTTTTTTTCTCGAAAAGATCCTGACAAATTTTTATAATATATCTGTATTCAAATTCGGTCTGATTCATGCGCACAATCCAAAAAAGGATAATTTTAAGGAATTCCGGAATATATAATCTATTATTGCAAAACTATAAAACTTCATGGCTATAAACAAATGTCAACCTTAAAAAGCAATGCCCTGGTGTGCCTTCCGAATGGAAGATTGATGGATTTAACACGTCCGTCAGTAATGGGAATTCTCAATGTTACACCCGATTCTTTTTTTGAAGGAAGCCGTTATCTGGCAGCGCCACAGCAGATTGTAGATGCGGCGGGGAAAATGCTGGAAGAAGGCGCATCCATACTAGACATAGGCGGATACTCAACACGGCCCCATGCAGCCGATGTAAGTATTGAAGAAGAAACTGAGCGAATTCTTAATGCTATAGAACCAATAGCCAAGCAATACCCCAATGCCGTTATATCTATCGACACGTTTAGAAGCGCAGTAGCCGAAGCAGCTGTAAAGGCAGGGGCATCGATAATTAACGATATAGCAGGAGGCAATTTAGACAGCCTTATGTTTGGCACAGTGGCTGAATTAGCCGTTCCTTACATTCTTATGCACAGCAGGGGCAACCCGTCGACCATGAGCAGGCTAAATGATTACCACGACCCGACTGTTGATGTGCTGAGCGAACTGCAGATAAAAGTAAACAGTTTAAGAGAATCAGGAGTGAAAGATATTATCATTGACCCGGGTTTTGGCTTTGCCAAAGACCCCAGACAGGGTTTTGAAATGTTGAAAAACCTACCTGCTTTTCAGATACTTGGCCTGCCGATGATGGTGGGGGTTTCTCGCAAATCAATGATTTGGAAAACTCTGGGTATAACTGCTTCAGCAGCTTTAAACGGCACAACGGCGCTGAATATGGTTGCGTTGATGAATGGTGCGAATATCCTGAGGGTACATGATGTGATAGAAGCCATGCAGACCATCAGGCTCTATGAAGAAATTTACGGGTCATCGGCTGGCAGCAATGTTTCTGATTAGACGAATAACTATGCCATAAAAAATAACAGCCCCGATAAATATTAATCCCCATGATACGAGTTTGCTTTCAGTAAAGTACAGAAAAAAAGCAGTGCCTGCTATACCCACCCAAAAAAACAAACGGGCAGTAAAACGTTGCAATTGGCGATAGTTTTTTTCTTCAAAGCTCCTGGTAAACCAGTTATTACCTGCAAATGCGCTACTAGGGTGCAAATTTGACTGAAAATTGCCACTGGCAAATAAAAATAATGATAAGGCCACACCGAGATAGCGGGGAGGGATGCTCTCACCTTCAGAGTCATGCAGAACATAATAGAAAAGAATAAAACCCAGCGCTGAAAGGTAGGCAGACCAGATTAGCCTGATGCGTTTATCGCTTCGAATGAGAAAATCGGCATTGGGTTTCTGGCTGTCGAGATACTGCATCACTAAAGGCAGGAAATAAAAGAAAAGTGCTGCCAGGCCGTATAGTACCAGAATGCGTATTTGCCCACCTAAAATGGCCTGGTTCCAGCTTGACAGCAAATAAGCAAAAGGGGCAAGTACAACGCCAATAATGAGCATTTCGAACATCAAACTGCGTTTCATGACATTCAAAGTTTTGGTAGGCTTTTATTCAGAAATAGTGCGGGAATTAACCTGAAGACGGATTCTTGGTTTTTCGGCCGCAGCAGGTTTAAACTGAATAAACCAGGCCAGAATTTCGTCCATCACAGTCATATTAAGCGAGTAATAGATAAACTGCCCTTTTTTTACGGCAGCCACAAGGTCGGCCTGTTTCAGCAAATCAAGGTGATGCGAAATGCTGGGTTTGGTCATATCAAAGCGCTCTGCAATGTCTCCTGCAGTCATGTCTCCGTCTTTCAGCATTTCCAGTATTTCCCGGCGGGTAGAGTCGTTCAGCGCTTTAAATAAACTATTCATTTGGAAAAGAGAATCAGTAATATTGAACAAATGTTAATGTTACGAAATTCTGAAAAAAAATCAATTTTGCCAAATAATATTGCTTTAATATTTAGATAATCTTCTAAATGCGGTTTGCCTTTTGGGTCTATTCTTTGAAAAACACAATTTTGCAGCTAATTTTCTTTCTTTGGTATTTAAATCATTATATTTGCGCACACTTCATCAATAAACGCCCCATTCCTTGCCGAAGTGGGGTATTTTTTTGTAAGGCGGCAAACAGAAGCACAATTGCTTATGTAAATTAATGATGTAGTAATTTATCAACCAGAAGATAATGAAAGTTTTAAAGTTTGGGGGCACCTCGGTAGGCACAGTAGAAAGTATCAATCAGGTTATTCAGATTATCAAAGAGAATCTGGACGAAGGAAGTAAAATAGCTGTTGTGTATTCAGCTATGGGTGGTGTAACCAACAGGCTGATTGAGATAGGCAAGATGGCGTCGCAGTCAGACCCTGAATTTACCGAACAATTGCGTTCGGTAGAAGACAGACATTTCAATGCAGTTAAAGGGCTTATTGATATAAAGAACCAAAGCAGTGCCATTGCCAAGGTAAGAGGGCTGTTTAATGAACTGGAAGACCTGCTCAAAGGAGTGTCGCTCATCAAAGAGTTATCGAGCCGGACACTTGATTTAATAGTGAGTTTCGGTGAAAGGCTTTCTACTACCATTATTACCGAGGCATTAAAAAACAAAGGCATGGAAGCAGAGTTTTTAGATGCACGCAAGGTAATTAAAACTAATGATGCGTTTGGGTATGCTGATGTAAATTTTGAGTTGACCAATGAGCTGATTCGGAAGCATTTTGCCCAGACTAATAAACTGCAGTGTATTACCGGCTTTATTGGTTCTACCATAGACGGGGTTACTACAACCCTGGGCAGAGGAGGCTCTGACTACACAGGGTCTATTTTTGGTGCTGCCCTGAACGCCAGCGTGATAGAAATATGGACGGACGTAAACGGTATGATGACGGCAGACCCGCGCAAGGTAAAGAATGCTTTTACGATACCAACCATAACCTATGCCGAGGCCATGGAACTTTCGCACTTTGGGGCTAAAGTTATATATCCGCCTAGTCTTACACCTGCTTTTTACAAGAATATCCCAATTAAGGTTCTCAATACTTTCAATCATAAGCATCCGGGTACGTTTATCAGCAAAACCGCCGAAACCAAAGAGTATTCTATAACAGGCATATCTTCTATTGATGACATCGCGCTCATCAACGTACAGGGTGGTGGTATGATAGGCGTGGCGGGTATATCGGCCAAATTGTTTTCTATACTTGCCAAGAACAAAATTAGTGTAATACTAATATCGCAGGCTTCGTCTGAACATTCCATCTGTTTTGCCGTAGAGCCAAAGTCAGCCTATGGCGTAAAAGAAATTCTGGAAGAAGGATTTGCTACTGAAATAGCCCAGGGATTGTTAGATAATATAGCCATTGAGCATAACCTATCTGTGCTTGCCGTTGTAGGTGAAGGAATGAAATCAAGCTCGGGTACATCCGGCAAGCTGTTTTCTGTTTTGGGTAAAAACGGTATTAACGTGGTGGCTACGGCCCAGGGGTCTTCTGAGCTTAACATTTCGGTCGTAATACATAAAAAAGATATTGGCAAGGCCCTTAATGCTATTCATGAAACCTTTTTTCAGGTAGACGGGCTTACACTCAATCTGTTTGTGGTGGGTGCAACCGGGCTTATTGGCAGTACGCTGATACGCCAGATTCGCGAGCAGAAAGATTACCTGAAGTCTCGCAAGAATTTGAATATCAGGCTGGTGGGTATCACCAATACCCGTAAAATGATATTGAATGAAGGAGGCATAAGCCTGGATACCTGGAAGGAGGAATTACTTGAAAACGGAGATATAGCAAACATAGGCTCTTTTGTATCTGACGTACAGGATCTGAACATGCCCTATAGCGTGTTTGTTGATTGCACGGCCGATAAAAACATTGTGCAGTATTATTATTCGCTTCTGAGTTCAAGCGTATCAATAGTAACTCCTAATAAGGTGGCAAATTCAGGCAAGTTTGAGCAATACTTTATGCTGCAAAAGGCTGCCCAGAAACACGGCGTGAAGTTTTTGTATGAGACCAACGTTGGGGCAGGGCTACCCATTATTAACACGCTTCAGGGGCTTATAACGAGCGGAGACAAAATTCATAAAATAGAAGCCGTATTGTCGGGTACATTGGCCTATATCTTCAATAATTTCAGAGTAGGCGATAGATTTGTGGATGTGGTTAAGGAGGCCAAGGCCAAAGGCTACACAGAACCAGACCCGCGTGACGACCTGAGCGGCCAGGATGTAGCCCGCAAGATTCTGATTTTATCGAGAGAATGCGGATTGAAACTGGAACCCGAAGACGTAAAAATCATCAACCTTTTGAACGATGCCTGTCTGCAAGCCAAAACAGTTGAAGACTTTTTTGTGGAATTAGAGAAAGATAATAACCGTTTTGAGCAACTTCTGGCTGAAGCCGAAGCAAAAGGCGAGGTGCTGCGCTATATTGCTACACTGGACGAAGAAAAGGTTACCATTGAACTGAAATCGGTAGGTCGAAACCATCCGTTTTTTAATCTGGCGGGTTCAGAGAATATTGTGTCATTTACTACCGAGCGGTATAAATTCAATCCATTGGTTATTAAAGGTCCGGGTGCCGGTGCTGAGGTAACGGCATCTGGTGTATTTGCCGATATCATGAGCATCAGCAGTTATCTGGGTTAAATGTCGGTACCCATTATTGTATTTAACAGGCTGATTGAAAGCAGCCTGACTGGCAGAACATTATTTAATTGTTCAGATATCTGGCCTGGTAATTTTTTGTAACAGGCAAATTCTGGAGGCATAACACTACTTAATATTTTGGAAAAAGTAATTCTTTACAAAAACGTTCAGGCATTTGATACTAAAATTCTGTTGGCTTCATCTAAATCTGAAAGCAACAGAGCCTTGATAATTAATGCACTGTCTGGTTTTAAAGGCGATTTGAAGAATCTTTCTTCGGCTCGTGATACCCAGACCATGATTCGCCTTTTGCAATCTGCTGATTCGGTGGCCGATGTGATTGATGCCGGAACGACCATGCGTTTTTTAACCGCCTATTTTACTGCAACCAACCAAAACAAAACCATGACAGGTACGCCTCGTATGTGTGAGCGCCCCATAGGTATTTTGGTTGAGGCCCTTAAAACCATAGGAGCCGATATTGAATATCTGAAAACCGAAGGGTATCCGCCTTTACAGATAAATGGCTTGTCGGTGCAGAAAAGCAATGAAGTAACGATAAGAGGAGATGTAAGCAGCCAGTATATTTCAGCCCTGTTGATGATTGCGCCCATATTACCGCAGGGGCTGACCATTCGTCTGACAGGTGAGATTGGGTCAATACCTTATATTAACATGACCCTGGCGCAGATGAAAGCTTTTGGGGTAGATGCCAGAGCCGATTGGGATGCCAAAGTGCTGACGGTAGCCTCTCAGGAATATAAGCCGACCAGCTATCAGGTAGAGTCTGACTGGTCTGGAGCCAGTTATTGGTATAGTATTGTTGCGTTATCAACCTTTGAAGACACCCGTGTAGAATTATTGGGTTTGAAAGAGAACTCATTGCAGGGCGATAGCGCTATTGTAGCTATAATGACCCAACTGGGTGTGAAAAGCACTTTTACTGCCGATGGCGTATTGTTAACAAAAATACCTGCCCAGCCTGGCCTTCAATGGGATTTTGCCAATTGCCCCGACCTGGCGCAAACCGTAGCAGTAACCTGTGTAGCCAAAGGTATTGAAGCTGTTTTTACAGGCATAGAGAGCCTTAAAATAAAAGAAACAGACCGGATTTTAGCTTTGCAGAACGAGCTTAAGAAGTTTGGAGGAAGCCTGACAGAAGTAGTAACCAATACCGAATACCGGGTGTCTGGCTCAGGTTTTGAGTTCGGCAGCGCCCCTGTAAGCATTGCTACTTATGACGACCACCGGATGGCTATGGCTTTTGCACCTCTGGCAATGCTGACAGACTTAACCATAGAAGAACCCAATGTGGTGGTGAAATCGTACCCGAGTTTCTGGGACGATATCAAAAAAATTGTTGAGATAGAACGGCAACCGGCTGCCAATGTTTCATGATTTTCATTAGCCCCTTTTGTGTATTGGGGCTTTTTTTTTAATTTTGCCAAACATACTTCTCTTATTAAGATGCAATCATTGAGTACCAAACATCTACTCGGTATAAAAGACCTTACAACAAACGATATTCAGCTTATTTTAGAAACTGCCAAAGAATTTAAGGAGGTTATTAACCGACCGATAAAAAAAGTACCTTCGCTGAGAGATGTAACAATTGCCAATGTTTTTTTTGAAAATTCTACCCGTACGCGTCTGTCATTTGAGTTGGCTGAAAAAAGGCTCTCTGCTGATGTCGTTAATTTTTCGGCTTCAGGTAGCTCTGTAAAAAAAGGAGAAACCCTGCTTGATACCGTTAATAATATTCTGGCTATGAAGGTAGACATGATTGTAATGCGCCATAGTAGCCCTGGAGCACCTCATTATTTGTCTAAAAAAATAAAAGCCAATATTGTAAACGCTGGTGACGGTACGCATGAGCACCCGACACAGGCTTTACTTGATTCTTTTTCTATGCAGGAAAAGCTGGGAGACCTTGCCGGTAAGAAAATTGCCATTATTGGCGATATCCTGCATTCGCGCGTGGCGCTTTCGAATATTTTCTGCTTGCAGAAACTGGGTGCAGAAGTTACTATTTGCGGGCCTAACACCCTTTTGCCCAAATATATTAACGAAATTGGTGTAAGAATCTCACATAGCGTAAAAGAGACACTACAATGGTGCGATGTGGCCAACGTTCTGAGAATACAGCTGGAACGCCAGCAAATTAAGTATTTCCCTTCATTGCGTGAATATTCGCTCTATTTCGGAATCAATAAACAAATGCTCGATGAGTTGGATAAAGAAATTGTGCTAATGCACCCCGGGCCGATAAACAGGGGTGTGGAGTTATCGAGCGATGCCGCTGATTCACATCATTCAATTATTCTCGACCAGGTAGAAAACGGCGTAGCTGTCAGAATGGCCGTACTTTATTTGTTGTCTCAGCAAAACTAGATTTTAAAAAATTACAAAAACAAAGGCATAACCGGTAAAAGTTATGCCTTTGTTTTTGTAAAGCCGGGGCTTATCTTCTTCCTCTTCTTTCCTTCCAGTTATCCCTTATTTCGGCTCTTCTTTTTTTGGCTTCTTCACGTAATTTTGTCATTTGTTCGGGTGTCAGAACACTCTCATAGCTTTTCATGGCGGCGTCGTAGTTAGACTTCATTCTTTTACGGCTGGCAAGCATTCGTTCTCTTTCTTCGTTTCTGAACTCATCCCTTTTTTTCTCCTGCTCCAGATTAATAGCCAGCATTTTCTTATATTGATCATCATTTAAGGCCAGCGATTCCTTCATGCGGTTGGTTCTCATTTCTGCGCGTTGTTCAGGTGTTTTATGAGGTCTGTCTCCACGCTCTGGTTTGTCTTGCTGAGCAAATGCTCCGGTAAGTACTCCGCCAATAAGCGTGCACACTAAAAGTATTTTTTTCATTTTTTGAATTGGTTGATTGTAAGAAAATTGTCCTTTTTACAACGTTGCAAATGTTAGAGTGAAATCATTAAAAAAGGTTTAAAGACCATAATAAACTAATTTGATTTTCAGGATAACAGATTATGTTTTAACTTTAGGAAACAATATATATCAAACAGATGGCAGAGGTAATGGTGATATATGTAAGAATGCTTTAATCTGTTGATAATCAGTTAGTAACGCATGCACCCAATTGGATAATTATGGATTTTGAACAAATAAAGCAGTTAATTACAGATAAGTTTGGTGAAGCAATTGTACTGAAAGCAGAGAGCCATGTTCTTCAACCCAGCTTAACGGTTCCTGCTGAAAGCATTGTGGATGTCTGCAGATTTATGCATGAAAACCCCAACCTGTATTTTGATTTTCTGGCCTGCATTACTGCCATTGATAACGGCTCTGCCGTTGGCACCATTGAGGTAATCTATAATCTTACCTCAATTCCGTATGAACATAATTTCGTTTTGAAGTTGGAAGTATCCAGAAATGCAGAAGGTACACCCTTGCCACAGGTGCCTTCAGTAGCGGGTATCTGGCGTACGGCAGACTGGCACGAACGTGAAGCCTTTGATTTGGTTGGAATTGAATTTACCGGCCACCCCGACTTGCGGAGAATCCTGCTTCCGGCTGATTGGGAGGGGCACCCATTAAGAGCCGACTATCAGGAGCAGGAAGAGTATCACAGCATAAAGGTAAAATATTAATAAAAATGGTTTAGTGAGCGTTTCACTAAACCATTTCTGTTTTAAATTCAGAAGTAGTATGAAATTTGATGTCCGGATTATTCTGGATATTCATTCGTAGTATCCAGTCGGTCTCTGCCAGAAAAACCGGATTCTGGTCTTTATCATAAGCAATATAATTGCCTTTCAGGCGCACAAACTCTGCCAGCTTATCTTTATCTTCTGAGGTTATCCAGCAGGCTTTAGAGTAAGGGCGGGCATCAAATCTACAGCTAGCGCCATATTCATTCAGCAGTCGGTACTGAATTACTTCAAACTGAAGCTCACCAACTGTGCCTATTATCTTACGGTTACCCGGTTGCTGGGTAAATAACTGGGCTACGCCTTCATCTGTCAGTTGCTGCACACCTTTCTCCAATTGTTTCGATTTCATAGGGTCATTATTAATCACCTCTTTGAATATCTCTGGTGAAAAGCTTGGAATACCCGTAAATTGAAGTGCTTCTCCTTCGGTAAGCGTATCGCCAATTTTAAAAGTACCGGTATCGTATAGACCTATTACGTCTCCCGGGTAGGCATCTTCAACCACATCTTTTCTGTCGGCCAGAAAAGCAAACGGGCTTGAGAAACGCATATCTTTACTTAAGCGCACATGTTTATAGAATTTTCCACGTTCAAACTGTCCGCTGCAAATTCTCAGGAAAGCAATTCTGTCACGGTGTCGTGGGTCAATATTGGCGTGGATTTTAAAAACAAATCCGCTGAATTTCTTTTCCTCCGGCTCCACCATTCGTTTGTCTGTCATGCGGTGCACAGGCAGAGGAGACACATCACAAAAAGTATTCAGTAGCTCCATCACACCAAAGTTGCTTACGGCACTACCAAAAAATACAGGTGCCAGGTTTCCTGCCAGGTACGCTTCTTTATCAAATTCGCTATACACCCCTTCTATCAGTTCTACATCTTCCCTTAGCTGGTTGGCATCTTTTTCACCAACTTTTTTGTCCAGCACCTCCGACTCCAGCTCAATTACATCAATATCGTCTTCCAGGCGTGTTTTGTTTACGGCAAAATGGTTCATCTTTTTTTCCAGCAGGTGGTACACCCCTTTAAAGTTAGAGCCACCATTAACCGGCCATGTAATAGGGCGCACACTGATATTCAGTTTTTGCTCCAGTTCATCCAGCAAATCAAAAGGGTTTTGTCCCTCGCGGTCCAGTTTATTAACAAAGATAATCACCGGCGTATTACGCATCCGGCAAACTTCCATCAACCTTTCGGTTTGTTCCTCAACGCCTTTTACGCAGTCAATTACCAGAATTACACTATCTACGGCAGTAAGCGTTCGATAAGTATCTTCGGCAAAGTCTTTATGGCCGGGGGTATCCAGAATATTGATTTTAAGCCCTCTATATTCAAAAGTCATTACAGAAGTGGCCACCGAGATACCTCTCTGCTTCTCAATTTCCATGAAATCGGAAGTAGTAGATTTCTTGATTTTATTCGATTTTACCGCCCCTGCCGTCTGAATGGCACCTCCGAATAGCAGCAGCTTCTCGGTCAGTGTGGTTTTCCCGGCATCGGGGTGGGCAATAATAGCGAACGTACGGCGTTTGTGTAATTCTTGAAGAAATGACATTTTTATCTAATTTTGCGAACCTGACGTTTACAGCCTTGGTCTGTAAGTGTCAAAAAAACGGCCTTTTGGCCAACCTTAAAAACGGGTGCAAAATTACGCATAAATTATGGAAGAAACATGGCAAGTTGCATTTGAATCAATAATTTCTCAGATATTAGACCAGGGCTATGGCATTTTGGACGGATTCCTGTCTGACGAAGAAATTTCAGCGCTTAATGAGCGTTTTCTTTTGCATTATCAGGCACAAGCTTTTAAAAAGGCTGGTATCAGTAAAAGCCATGAAGTGGTAAAGGATATCAGAGGCGATGAGATTCTGTGGCTGGAGAAAAGCAATGCCGTAGGAATAGAAACCGTATTTCTTGACCGCCTTGAACAATTTATGGGCTATGTAAATTATACCTGTTTTCTGGGGTTACGGTCTTATGAAATCCATTATGCGTCTTATCCGGTAGGTACGTTTTATAAACGGCATCTCGATAAATTCAGAAATGATTCTGGGCGAAAACTATCTTTCATTTGTTATCTGAACCAGAACTGGCAACCTGATAATGGCGGAGAACTGGTTTTATTTTTGCCGGATAGCGACAAAACCGTTTTGCCGCTGGGTGGCAGGCTGATTGTATTTGAAAGCGATAAAATAGAACATGAAGTACTACCTGCGAACCGCGAACGCCGAAGTCTGACAGGCTGGTTACGCAATATTGATTAATGAGAACCTTTAAATTTAGTATTGCTTTTACAAGCGCGTTTTATGGCTAAGCCTTTAAAGTTTTTTTATAAATTTGTACAAAATCATGAAACTATGACTTTCGAAGAATACCTGATAAGCAAAAAAATAGATAAAGATAAGTTTGCGCAGGCCGAGCCTGAAAGGTTCAGAGAATGGAGTGTGTTGTTCAGTCAGATGCACCCCGAAAGTTTTACCATGCACAAGAAATTTCTGATAAATCCCACGCGTCGCAAATACCATTTATAGTATTCTTCAGCTTTTCTTGTTCAAGTCTAAAGTATCGCTTATCTACTTTTCCGGTACTTTCATCTATTGTTTTCAGGTAATGGTGTTTTTTATAAATCTTTTAATGTGAAATACGGTATTTAATGAGGGTTTGAGTGGTAATTTTGTACAAAATCAAGATTTTTTAGCCACGACAGACACCATATTTTTTAACCGTTATTTACACAAATGAAAAGAAAAATTTTACTTACAATCCTTTCATCGGCATTACTTCACACAGCTTTTGCGCAGTTTCCGGGTGGAGGAGGTTTTGGAGGAGGAGGCCGTAGTGGGGGAGGCTTTCCGGGGGGTAATCCACAGCAACAGCAAACCCCACAGAATGATGTGCCTCGTGGTTCGGCTAAAATTATTGGTATTCTGGTAGACTCTACAACCAAAAAACCTGTTGAATTTGCCTCTATTGCAGTATATGACAAAAACAATAAAGTAGTAGAAGGCTCAATGACCGATATGAACGGTGCATTTACTGTGAAGAACCTGGCTAAAGGAACTTACAAAGTGGTGGCCTCTTTTATTGGTTATAAAAATACCACATTAAACAAAGTTGATGTTCCTACCAATAAAGCAGAGGTTAATCTGGGTAATCTGGTGATGGCTACTGATACCAAAATTTTGAATGAGGTAACGGTGGTTGGGCAGGCCGCTCTTGTAGAAGATAAGGTTGACCGCCTGGTTTACAATGCAGAAAAAGACATTACCAGCCGTGGTGGAACAGCAGAAGATGTGCTAAGAAAAGTACCTATGCTTACAGTTGATATGGATGGCAACGTGCAGATGCGTGGCAGCAGCAATATAAAGGTATTGATTAATAACAAGCCGTCGAGTATTCTGGCAACGAATATTGCCGATGCCTTAAAACAGATACCGTCTGACATGATAAAATCGGTAGAGGTAATTACCTCGCCGTCTGCCAAATATGATGCAGAGGGTACGGCCGGTATTATCAATATCATAACCAAGAAAAATACCCTGCAAGGACTTACCGGATTTGTAAATGCAGGTGCCGGTGTGCGTGGCGCCAATGCCTTTGGTAATCTTAACCTTCGTCAGAAAAAAGTAGGTACTTCGTTGAGCTTTGGTGGTAACTCGGGTTATAATACACCCAGTGACGGAAGCACTACCCGCGAAAGCTCGGTACGCGGCACAACCACAACCCTGGCACAGACTGACGCTAATAATGTGAGACGTATAAATGGTAATACGCAGTTGAGTATTGATTATGACATTAACTCAAAAAACTCTATGACATTGACTGGCCGTTTGGGTATCGGAAATTTTGATACCAGAGGGCCACAGACATCTTTACTGACAGGGTCATCAGGTGAGGTAATGCAACAGTTTACACGCTATGTGAAACAGCTACGCACCAACAACAGCCTTGATATTGATTTCAACTATACACGTACATTTAAACAGCAGGGGCATGATTTTACGTTGCTGATACAGCATGGCAGAAATACCCGTGATACTGATTTCAGAACTGACCAGGATAATAAACCATTTAATAAAAGTAACAATGATGGGCTGAATAATGAGACTACCTTTCAGGCTGATTATAACCTGCCTTTTAAAAAGAATATATTTGAGGCAGGTGCCAAGTATATTATCCGCGATGTATCCAGTGGTTATGACTTCCTGCAGTTTAACGAGCAAACCAATGATTATGTTATCATCCCGTCAAGAACCAACGACTTTAACTACGAGCAGAAAGTAAGTGCAGCCTATACTACACTTACCCTGGCTTTACCGCAAAAATGGGGCTTGAAAATGGGTGTTCGCTACGAAAATACTTCAATTAATGCCAAGTTTCAGAATTCAGACAAACCTACTACCATTGCACCTTATGATAACATAGTGCCTACGGTTACGGTGTCTAAAGATTTTCCTAAAAATCATAAGGTAAGATTCAGCTACGGTCAGCGTATTCAACGCCCGTCTCTTGAGTTCCTGAACCCTTTTGTTAACTATGCCGACCCTCTGAATATCTCTTACGGTAACCCGCTTTTGAAACCAGAGCTGAGCCATAACTTTGAAATCAACTATAATACATACTTTAAGGCTAACTCGGTTAACGTAGCTGTTTTCAGAAGATTCACCAATAATAACATAACATCAGTTCGTTCGGTTGATGAGAAAGGAGTTGTTACATCTACTTTCGACAACATTGGTAAAACCAACTTTTATGGCGCCAATATATTTTTAAATGTGCAGCCAACCAAAAGCCTTAGAATAGGTGGCGGAGCCAACTTTACATATAATCTTTTAAATGGTACCGTTGTGATTCCGGTATTACAGGCAGACAATACGTATAAGAGCAGCCTGGTGGCTATTGAAAACAAAGGATGGAACTCCAACTTCAACTTCAATGCCTCTTATACCTTTACCAAAGGCTGGGGTGCTCAGGCTTTTGGGTTCATGGGTAGCCGCCGGGTGCAATTACAGGGGTATCAGGGAGCCTTCCGTTTTTATAATATCGGGGTGAAGAAAGACTTCAAAAACAAAAAAGGAAGTTTCAATTTTGGTTTAGATAACCCGTTTGCCAAGAAGATGGTTATCAAAAGCTATGCAAGCGACCCAACCTTCGTATCCAATTCAGTACGTAATGTGTATAACCGAGGTGTGCGCTTCTCTATCAATTACTCATTCGGCAAGATGGATTTCAACGGTGGCGGTGGTTTATTCCGCAACAAGAAAAAAGTTAATAACGAAGACATCAAAGAAGGTGAAGGCGATGGCGGCACACAAGGGCAGCAAGGTCAAGGCGGTGCCGGCGCTGGCGTACGCCCACGTTAATCACTTTCGGTTGTAATAATTAATATCCAATTTTTTCTTCCCATTTTGTGAATTTGTTACTCAGGAATAGATTCACAAAATGGGATTCTTTTTTAGAGATATCTTTATTGCTTCCGGCTTTCAGAAAATTAGTATCTTGCTTGGCTGTTCAAAAAGAGCTAAAGCTCCATCAGGATATTTTTTCGACCTGTTTACCTATCTATTATTATGAAATTACGCACCAACTCATTTATTTGTGCTCTTCTCTTTTTGTTTTTTTATCAATCCTATGGACAAAGCACTGCTGAGCCACCTGGGATAGTGATAGACTATATGGCGAAAGAGACTGGTAAGTATATTGGCTCGCCTTCAATCTGCATTTTACCTGACGGCAGCTACGTGGCATCGCATGATGAATTCGGGCCTAAATCAAAAGAGTTTGCTTCAGCCCAAACCAGAATTTTTTCTTCTAAAGATAAGGGCAAAACCTGGCAGCAAATCGCCATTATTGATGGTCAGTTCTGGTCGAATCTGTTTACGCATAATGGTGCCTTGTATATTATGGGTACTAATAAGCATCATGGCAATTTTATTATTCGTAAATCGGTTGATGGTGGACACAGCTGGACAACCCCCTACAGCAAAACAACGGGTTTGTTACTGGAAGGTGAGTACCACACAGCCCCTGTGCCAGTGGTTATTCATAAGGCAAGAATCTGGCGTGCTTTGGAATACGCCACTGCCCCCACAACCCGTTGGGGCAAGCGATATAGCGCCATGATGATTTCGGCACCTTTAAATTCAGATTTACTGAATGCAGATAAATGGAAGGCTACCAACAAGCTGCCTTATGATTCTACTTACCTGAACGGCAAATTCAACGCATGGCTTGAGGGTAATGCACTGATTGGCAGAAATGGTGAAATGATTGATATACTAAGGGTTGATGTGCCGCAAGGTAATGCAGAAGTGGCAGCTTTTGTGAAAATCGACAGGCATGGTAAGATGGCTGCCTTTGATAAGCAGACAGGGTTTGTACCCATGCCCGGTGCGAGTAAGAAATTTAGTATCAGATATGACAGCAACTCTGACAGGTATTGGGCATTGGTGAATACGGTAGACACACTCTATAAAAATAAAACACCTGCTTCAATTAGAAATCAATTGGCTCTTGTTAGCACTAAAGACCTGAAAAAATGGGAAATTCACCAACAACTACTATACCATCCTGATGTAAGCAAACACGGTTTTCAGTATGTTGACTGGCAGTTTGATAATGACGACATTATTTTTGTTTCAAGAACTGCCTATGATGATGCCTCAGGAGGCGCCAATAATTTTCATGACGCCAATTTTCTTACTTTTCATCGAATTGTAAACTTCAGAAAGCAGATTGATAAACGTGTAGAATAGCTGCCAAAGTAAATATATCTGTTTATTCTGAAGCTTTTGACTGCTAATTTGTACATAAATTTAAAAAGATTTTAATAGGAAAAGCCATATCATTAGATGTGGCTTTTTCGTTTTTTTTGTACTTTCGCAAATCACGCACAAAAATTACCAACTTATGCAAATTGGCTTTCTGGAGATAAAGTGGACAGATGTATTAGATGTTGTATTAGTAGCTTTTCTCTTATATTATATTTATAACCTGGTTAGAGGTAGTGTAGCAAGTAAAGTTTTTCTAGGGTATTTACTCATTTATTTGTTCTATTTAATAGTTAAAGCCATTGGACTAGAGCTGCTTACCCGTATAATGGAGTACTTCATGGGGGTAGGAGCAGTGGCGCTTATTGTGCTTTTTCAGCAAGAGATTCGCAGATTTTTATTATTAATAGGTAAATCAACCACTTTAACCAATAACAAGTTTTTTGCCAGACTATTTGGTACCAAGCTGGAGGAAGAAGAAAGTACTACACCGCTTAAAATTATTACCGAGGCCACCAAAGCTATGTCGAGCGAGTTTACAGGTGGTATTATTGTTATTCAAAAAGATGACGACTTAAGCAAGTTTGTAGAGTCTGGCGATGTGCTTGATGCCCTTTTGTCTAAAAAATTATTGATATCAATTTTTAGTCAGTACAGCCTTCTTAATGATGGAGCGGTGGTAATCAGCCGTAACCGCATTCAGGCTGCTCATTGTATTCTGCCAATTGCCAGTAGCGACGAACTGCCTACGCATTATGGTTTCAGGCACCGGGCAGCTTTGGGTATTTCGGAGGCGACTGACGCAGCCGCCATTTGTATTTCTGAAGAAAACGGCCGTATTTCTCTTGCGCTCGACGGGAACATAAAAGTTGTAACGCCTGTTGAACTGGAAAGAGAGCTAAGCGCCTATTTTCTTGACCAGATGCAATAAAAAGCTAGTGCCCTTTAAATAATTTTAGCCATTACTTCTAAAGCCGGTTTTTCCGGCTGTTTTCTCTGTTATTTTTAAACCCATGATTACATTTTATCCGGGGCCTTCAAAGATTTACCCACAAGTAGCAGGGTATCTGCAAGATGCCTTCAATGAAGGAATTTTAAGCCAGAATCACAGAAGCACTGCTTTTATGGGTTTACTACAGGAGAGCATTGAACTTCTGAAACAAAAACTGAATATCCCTGCTCATTATCACGTTTACTTTACCTCGTCAGCTACTGAGTGCTGGGAAATAGTGGCGCAGTCTTTTACTTCTAAAGGCAGTTATCATTTATATAATGGGGCATTCGGACAGAAATGGTTTGAGTATGCGCAAAAGATTGCTGGAGGAAATGTAGCAGGGCAAAAGTTTGATGCAGAAGAAACCATACCAGTTATAACAGAGGCAGCGGGTGAATTTGACGTTTTTTGCATTACTCAAAATGAAACCTCTAATGCTACACAGGTAGATGTAAGTAAAATACCGTCACTTAATGCACTGGTGGCTTTTGATGTTACGTCGTCTATGGGTGGTGTTGCCTTAGATTGGCTAAAAGGAGATATCTGGCTGGCCTCGGTACAGAAGTGTTTGGGCTTACCGGCCGGTCTTGGGTTAATGGTATGTTCGCCCAAAGCCATTCAACAAGCAGAAATGATCGGAGAGAGGCAACATTACAACAGCTTTTTGTTTATACATGAGAATTTTGAGAAGTACCAGACCCATTATACGCCTAATGTGCTGGGTATTTATTTGCTAAACAGGGTAATGCGCCAGGTAGAAAACATTGAGCTGGTTAGTAAAAAGACAGTTGCCAGAGCCAGAGATTTTTATGAGTTTATAGAAAAACAAACGGCGTTAGAGTTATTGATTAAAAATACCCGGGTGCGCTCAGATACCGTAATTGCAATTGAAGGTAGTTCAGCTGCCATCAGGCTTTTAAAAGATAAGGCAAATACCGCAGGTATAACCTTAGGCAATGGATATGGCGCATGGAAAGAAACTACTTTCAGGATAGCCAATTTTCCGGCCATTGAGGATTGGGAAATCGATCAACTAAAGCAAGTTTTAATTGATTTTTGAGGTAATTTTAACAGTTAAGTATTTTTAAAAACCTATATCAATCAGATAATGAACTTCAGTTTTAAAGAAATTATTTCTGTTACAATTATTCTTTTTTCAGTGATTGATATTCTTGGGTCAATACCCATAATTATTGATTTACGGAAAAAAGCGGGCGGTATACATGCTGAGCAGGCAACTGCCGTGGCCGGATTACTCATGATAATCTATTTGTTTCTGGGTATCAGCATTCTGAAACTCTTCGGGGTTGATGTCGAGTCTTTTGCTGTGGCCGGGGCATTGATTATCTTTCTGATAGGTATGGAAATGATATTGGGCCGGAATATTTTCAAGCATGAAACGTCGTCAAGTAAAGCCACATCGATTGTGCCGCTGGCGTTTCCGATTATTGCCGGAGCCGGAACCATGACCACTATTTTATCTTTGAAGGCAGCCTACAGCCAGGAGAACATCATTGTGGGTATTGTGCTGAATCTGGTAATTGTTTATATCGTTTTAAGGAGTTCGGTCTGGATTGAAAAGAAATTAGGACAAACAGGTGCTGATATTCTGAGAAAAGTATTCGGGATGATTCTGATAGCCATTTCTATTAAGTTAATTAAAGCTAATCTGGTTTAGAAAATATAAGGGCAAGACAAAGCCTCGCCCAATACTGATAGATTAAATTGTATGATTAAATTTGTTTTTCAAACCTAAAAAGAAATGAGCGTTTGATTAAATAGCAAGTCGTTGCTTTCAGAATTGTTTTAAAATACTAAACGGTAAACTAAAATCTATTGCCAGATGCCTGTATCTATTGAACAGATTCATCTGCATCGATTTTACTGCGCTTTACTTTATTTAGTTTTCTTTTGCCGTAGGTAAATATTGCCATGCTCTGACTTTAATTCTACCAGATTTCCGCCACCGTTCAATCGGGTTGTTATTATATTCTGATTGTTTTCTGCTACCGGCAGCTGAAAATCTGTAAAAACATCGTTCCATTCTGAAGTCTTGATTTTCAGGTCAGCTTTAATGGTTGGGGGTAATTCAGCCACTATTTTGCCAAATAGGCTCGACAGATACACACTATTGGTTTGGGTGAGATAAGCATTTACTGAGCCATGCCTGCTATATGCTTTTATGCTGCCACTTACATTCTGCAGGTAAATGTGGCCAAACTCGGTGCTTGCATCAAAGTTGCCCTGCATATCTTTAACAGCCCAGCGTTGCCCGTTTTGTGGTGAGTTTTCATAAAGCATCAGGTTTAACCTTTTGGGCAGATACATGGTGTATGTTCCGTTGTAACAATTACATACTTCCCTTATTACCAGCATTGAATCTTCCTGCAATACGTTTAATCCAAGTTGGGTATTATCTTCCAGTCCCTTTATGGTTACTCGCTTTAATCCATCAGCCTGTTTGGGTATCGAAATTGGGTTTTCAATTTCAATTCTAATTTCATTTCCATCGTACCCCTGAATATGGATATGGTTGCGATCTATTAAAATGGCGGCGTCTTTAATCGTATTTTTAGCAACTACGGCGTATCTAACCTGAGCGAACGCAACCTGCCCTGCTATAAGGCAGTAAAGAAGTAATAGTTTTTTCATAATCAGGTTCTGGGTAATCAGGTAGCAAACCAGCAAGGCTTGCTACCTGATTGGTTGGCTTATTTTTTCTTTCTGATGTAAATATTGCCGTTGCTCGACTTCAGGTCAATAACCACACCTCCACCGTTAATAGTGCCTTCAAAAGCATCAGCCTTGCTGAATGTTGAACTCACATATACGTATTGGTCTCTTTTAAAAATATCTTTTTCGTCGCAATCGCTACAATCTGCTCTGGCGGCAATTTTAGCTCTGGTGTTGCTGGTAACTTCACTTATTTCACCTTGCCCGTTTATTGTCTTAGCACCTGAACTGGCTACACTTTTGGTTTCTTTTTTTGTGGCCGAGATATCCCAGTCGGTAAACAAATCGCCATAATAGTTACGTACTTTCAGGTTAGCCTTGGCGTCAGAAGGAAGTGTTATGTCAATTGCTCCGGAAGCATTAATGGAACTTGGCGAACTTTGAGACAATTTAGAGTAAGTTACAAAAATTTTACCATAGCCGGTATGCGCTACCAAAGGACCCGTGATATCGTTCAGATAAGCTTTAGAGTTATTGGTTTTCAATTCAATTTCACCGGCTATATCGCTGATTACGATTTTATGCTCATTCATATTCTGGCTTTCGATTACACTCAAATCCAGGTTTTTAGGTACTTTAATGCTCAGAATACCAGTGTAACGATTTTTAGGTATAGTAATTTTTAACAGGTTGCCTTCTACTTCGGCGTTGGCACCTAAACCGGTGTTATCAACCACACCCCCGGTTACCAGTCTTAGGCCCTCAGCTTCTTTAGGTAGCTCTTTGCGGTTTTCACCTGTTTGTTCAATGGTTACCTCGTTGCCATCAACACCCTGGATACTAACAGAAGCCTGTTGAACAATTATCTGTACTTTTTTGCCCTGTCCGTTGAACGACACTTTATATGGTTTGGTTTGCCCGAAAGAATTGGCATAGCTCATGCAGATTAAAACCGCAATAATTATTTGTTTCATGATTTTTTATTGGTTTAATATGATATATTTTTCTTGAAATTTTACTGTTTTATGGTGAGCTGTTATTTTAGGATATTCTTAAGCCCTATGATTAATCGCCACTTTTTTTGTCATCATTGCTAATGCTTTTCTTAGAGCGTTGCGGTTGGCTGGTCATTTTGCCGAACTGGTATGAGAAACTCAACCTCCAGCCCTGATTATAGTATCTTGATTTAGTGGTTTGTGTAAAAGTTGGCCCCGAAAACTCACCGTTTTGTGTAAAGTAAGGTGCCAGAAAGTTGTCGAAACCTAAACCTACGGTAGCTTTTTTATTCATTATCTCTTTCTGGAACGCTACATTGTAATAAGCAAAGCCACTTACTTTGCCTTGCAACATTACGCGTGGTGAGTTAAAGAATCCGAAGAACTGTGCTTTAAAGCCTTTTCCTAAATCATAGCTTGAATTCACATTGAAGCGGTACATCAGGTTTTCGTTTTTGGCCTGAAGGGCTGGGCTGTTCAGAATGTTGTAATACACATTTACTGCGCCGTTGGCTGTAAACTTCTTTATTTTGGTGTTTCCGCTCAGGGTTAGGCCATAAGAAGTATTCTGTGCAATGTTCTGGAATGCCAGTGTTGCTACACCTTCCTGGTCAAAGGTTCTGATACGCTCAATGGCATTGTTGGTGGTACGCATGAACAATGAAGTATTGATTGACGATTCTTTGATGTAAACATTATAGTTTATTTCTGCACTATGGGTTAACTCAGGTTTAAGGTACGGATTACCGGTATATGTCATCAGAGGTTCACTGGCATTTATGTAAGGGTTCAGATACCAGAGCATCGGCCGTTGAATACGTTGTGTATAGCTTATTTTCAATTTCTGGTTTTTAGGTAAACTTCTCGACAAACTAAAATTTGGAATAATGTTACCATAGTTGTTTGAGAACGGCACTTTACCAGCCAGAAACTCAGCATTGATAAACGTATGCTCGTATCTTACACCGGCATTTATGCCCCACTTGTTTTTTGAGGTACGAGAATAGGTAAGATAAGAACTGGCCACCTGCTGGGCATACTCAAAAACATTGGCAAGGGCAGGTACATTTTCAAAATTGTTTGAGCCATCAATTGCATTAGCCACCTGATAATCGCTTTTTACATTTCTGAAAATTGATTTAACCCCTATCTCCATCGTACTGACACTATCTAACGGATTAGTGAAGTCGAGCTGAACCGTGCCTTCATAATTAGCGCTATAGTTGGTACTTTTCTCACGGTAATTAACAGCTTTGTTTTCATTGGCCTGGTCAAGTTTATAAAAGCTGTCTTCGCCTTCTTTTGAGAACATGGTAAGCACATTAAATTCTCTTCTCGGTTTTTTGAAAGTCTTGGTATAGTCCAGATTCAATGTATTGCCTTGCCAGTCATAAATCCTGTACAGATTCCGGGTGAAATACTGGTTGGTTACACCTTGCGTTGAGTAATCGTTCAGGTAGTCGAAATTCATACCATTTTTGCCGTCATATAGATTCAGGCTGGCACTCATACGGTTCAGCGAATCAATATCCCAATCTGCAGATATAGTGCCGTATCCGTTTTCGCCATCACCTCTGAACGACGTTGTCTGAAACAAGGTACTTGAAACGCCTTCCACATTGGTTACCCGGTTACTTTCATTGCCGCCCTGGTTACGCCAACGGTTAAATCCGCCACGTGCCGATATACCAATTGCTTTTTGCCTGAAGTTTAATGAACCATTCATGCGGTCGTTCCAGCGTCCTACCGATAAATCGGCATTACCATTTATACCCTGAATGCTATTCTTTTTTGTAATGATATTAATGATACCAGCTGTACCTTCTGCATCATATTTGGCCGATGGTGAGGTGATAACCTCAATCTGTTTGATGTCGTCGGCGGGTATCTGTTTTAAAACGTCTGCAATGCTGCGTGCCATTAGGTTTGAAGGCTTGTTATTAATCAAAACCTTAATGTTGGCACTTCCGCGCAGTTCAACGTTTCCGTCCATGTCAACGGCTATAGATGGAATCTTCCGCAGTACATCTCCGGCGTTGCCACCTTTAATGGTTATGTCTTTTTCTGCGTTATACACCAGCCGGTCGGGTTTTTCTTCAAACAATGCTTTTTGCTCAACTACTGTTACCTCCTGTAATTGCTGAGCCGCCTGCCCAATTTTAATTACGCCCAGGTCCAGGTCTTCGTTTTCAGTTTTAATGTTGTTGATGATTTTGTCGCGGTACCCTACAAATGTAATTTTGACTTGATAATTGCCTTTGGTTGCTTTTGTAAGTGTAAATTTCCCTCGTTCATCGGCAGTGGCACCTTCAATGGGGGTGTTATCTTTCAAGAGCGCCACGGTGGCAAACTCAACAGGTTTGTTAGTAGTTGAGTCTAACACAAAGCCTGTAATTTTAATTTTTTGGGCAAATAAAGACCCGGTTGCTCCTAAGAGCAATGTCAATAGTAAAAGCTTTTTCATAATTTTTGTTTAAAATTTGATAGTTTATTAAGAGTAACTTCAGATTTTAAAACGTTGCAGTTTCAGGTGATTTTTTTTGAAATGAAACGGTCGTAATTCTCTGAGTCATCAATCCAAACTATCGGGGTTATCATTGTGTGAAAACCAATAAACGGGCAGTTAATACTAAAAAGATGCAGGTTATTTCTGATTCATAAAGTGGGCAATATTACATGCTTAACACTTTTACGCTTTCCTGTGCTTTCCGCTTAACAAAGTCTTCGGTTTCATTATTTTGTAATAGCTTTTGCAATGGTTTTACGGCTCGTTTATCGCCAAGGTTAGCCAGTATATCAATCACGGTTATCTGCAGTGTTGGCTCTTGTTGCGTAAGCAGTGTTTGTATCAGGGCATCACGCGCTACTTTCTCATCTCCGAAGTGCGACAGCGCCTCTGCTGCCGCTGTGCGCACATTTATATTCGGGTCATTATTCAGCGTTTTAACCAGCGCTTTTAATACTTCAGTGTCGGGCTTATTGATGTCGTATGAGTAATTGACTGCCTGAATTCTTTCAGAGGCTGACTCCCGTTTTAACATCGACAGCATTACCAGTTCTTTGGTTTCTTCTACATCTTTTTTTAGCTGTGTAAGTTCCTTTAAATCGCCCAGGTCTTTGTCAGCTGTTTTGCGGCCTATCAGAAAAAACCCTAATAAAAATACAACTCCGGCGGCGTATTTCAGTGCTGGTGAGTTTACCCAGCTAACGCGCAAATTTCGCTTTTGTGCTTTTTCTTTTCTTTTTTGTTCGGCTCCTTTTTCTTTTTCAAGCATCATATAGAAGCCAAAGTCAAGGTTGGCATCGGGCTCATGCGCTTCGGGCTGGGGCAGGTTATGATAAAATGCTTTGAGTTCTTCAAACTCTGCTCTGAGCGACTCGTCGTCTGCCAACAGGGATTCAAGTTCCTGTTTTTGTTTATTTGTCAGTTTATTATCCAGGTAATCGGCAAATAATTGTTCCATATCCACATTCCTTCTAATTATTAATTTAATTTTAAAAATTCTTCTTTTAATTGTTTTAAACCTCTGTGTACCCGAACTTTTACCAACGACACCGAAATATTGAGTACGTTGGCGATTTCTTCGTATTTCAGGTCTTCATATCTGCTCAACCTTAGTACGTCCTGGTACTCCTGGGGTATTTTTTTTAAGGCTTTCTGAATTAAAAGGTATTGTTCATCATCATAATTTTCTTCTTCGGCTAAGTCAAAATTTTCGTTCAAATCTTTAAAGTTGTGCGATTGCTCTTTCAGGTAATCGTGATAAATGTTTCTGGCTATCCGGTATATCCATGTTTTGAACTCGTAACCATCCTTATAGCTTTGCCGGTAATGAATGATACGATAGAAAACCTGCTGAGTCAGATCCTGACTCGAATCACGCGCTACACCAAATCTTAAATAAAAATTAAACAATGGGCGTTTGTAACGTTCGTACAAAATCGCAGCCTTGTCCAAGTCGCCTCCGGCTACCAGTTGCATAGCTGCTTCGTCTGTCATATAGAGCTTTTTCGTTTTAGGTTTCTGAATATGATTACTTGGGTACAGGTAAAAGGTTACAGCGATTCTGAAAATTTTTTTTATTTCTTGGACATTGTCTGAACTCTGCCGCGACGGCGTACCGTTTTACCTGATTAAATGATTTATTTAAATAAATGTATTTTAACCTGATTATTTCAAAGACGACTGAAGCGGATTTTAATTACATAAGAAAACAAGTTTACTGTAATACCAATCAGCGAAATCAATAAATGGTGGTAAACGAGAGTACAAGACAGCTATCTCCTAAATTTTGTGATGCCACTGAGTAAAATTTACACCAAATTTGGGCTTTGGTCTCATATTCAAATTAATTCATCAACATTTAAAAAATTATTCTTTCTCTTCGCTTACATTTACGAAATTTTTTTCATCACACTATTATTAATTAATTATGAAATTATTACGCCTTGCACTTGTACCCTGTGCTATTTTTGGAATGACCCTGACGGGGAATGCCCAGAAGAAGGACGACAAGAAAAAAGAAGAACCTGCAAAAACTACCCAGACACCAACTGCAACACCTCCTGTAGTTAAACCTGCCGAAACCCCCAAACCAGGGCCGAAACCCTACAAAGATGTAATTACTGACAAGGCCAAAACCAGCAAAGGATTGATAACGGTGCATAAAATTGATGAGAAGTACTTCTTTGAAATTGCCGATACCCTGCTGGGCCGTGATATCATGACGGTTACACGTTATTCTAAAACTGCTGCCGGTGGCGGTATCTTTGGTGGAGAAGAAGTGAACCGTCAGATGATCAGATGGGAGAAAGGACCAGACAATAAGATTTTCTTACGTTCTATCTCTATCGTTATGTCAAGTCCTGATAGCACCAAGCCTATTTTTCAGGCCGTAAGAAACTCAAGCGCCGACCCAATTGTGGGTGCATTTGACATTAAAGCCATTAAGAAAGATACGGTTTCTGTAATTGAAGTAACTGATTTCTTCAAGGCCGACAACCAGATTTTTTCTTTAGACCCTGTAAGCAAACAATTACTTAAAATTACGGCGCAGTTGCCAGACCGTTCGTATATTCAGCACATACGGTCTTACCCAATTAATACTGAAATCCGTACGGTTAAAACCTTTGGCGTAGTGCCGCCGTCGGTTTCTTTAATGCCGATTCCGCAAATTGGCCAGTATCTGCCGGCCTCACGCGATGCAGGTGTGGTAACTATGGAGTTTAATACCTCTATGATATTGCTGCCTAAAGTGCCAATGCGTAAACGATTTTTCGACCAACGTGTAGGGTACTTTGCCAACCAGTACTCTGTATTTGGTGAAGAGTCTCAGAAATCAGACAACGAAGTGTTTGCTGTTAGATGGAGACTAGAGCCAAAAAGCAAAGAAGATGCCGAACGCCAGAAACGTGGTGAGGCAATTGAGCCTAAAAAGCCAATTATTTATTATATAGACCCTGCTACACCTAAAAAGTGGCAAAAATACCTGAAAGCCGGTGTTGATGACTGGCAAAAAGCTTTTGAGAAAGCAGGTTGGAAAAACGCTATCCGTGGCGAATACCTTGACCCAAAAGACAGCCTGAGCCTGGAAGATGCCCGTTATTCGGTTATCCGTTATTTTGCGGCTGATATTCAAAATGCTTACGGACCAAACGTGCATGACCCACGCAGCGGCGAAATTCTTGAAAGCCACATAGGCTGGTATCATAACGTAATGCGTTTATTGCGCAACTGGTATATGATTCAGACAGCCGCCGTTGACCCACGTGCCAGAACCAAAAACTTCAGCGATGAGCTGATGGGAGAGTTGGTACGTTTTGTGTCGTCGCACGAAGTAGGCCACACCTTGGGTCTTCGTCATAACATGGGTGCCAGCTCGGCTACGCCGGTTGAAAAGCTACGTGACAAAAACTGGGTGGCTAAAAACGGACATACGTCTTCTATTATGGACTACGCCCGTTTTAACTACGTTGCACAGCCGGAAGATGGCGTAACTGATTTGTTTCCGCGTATCGGTGATTATGACGACTGGGCTATCAAATGGGGTTACGGATACTTTGCTGATGCCAAAGACGCCAAAGAAGAGAAAAAAATGCTTAACGAGTTAACAAAAGAGGCAACCAAAGACCCTCGCAAGAGATTCGGTACTGAAATAAGCCCTTATGACCCTCGTTACCAGACTGAAGACCTGAGCGACAATGCCATGAAAGCTTCTGATTATGGTATCAAGAATCTTCAGAGAATATTGCCCAATCTTACAGAATGGAGTAAGGAAGACGGAGAGTTCTATAAAGAATTATCGGAGTTATATGGCAACGTGGTTGGTCAGTACCGCCGTTATATTGGCCATGTTACCAAAAATGTAGGGGGTGTTTATGATACACCAAAAACCTATGACATGGAGGGTAACGTTTATGAAGTAGTGCCAAAAGCAACTCAGAAAGAAGCTGTAGCATTCCTGAACCGTCAGGTTTTTGCCACGCCAACGTGGTTAATTAACCCTGCCATTCTAAATAAAATCAATATTGAAACAGGTGTTGAAGCCATCAAGTCAATTCAGGAGAGTACCTTGAACAACCTTTTGGCCGGTGACCGTGCCGCAAGGTTGATGGAAACAGGCTCAACAAACTCTGCTAATTATAATCTTGATGAATTGATGACCGACCTGCGCGGTGGCATCTGGGCTGAGTTAAAAACCCGCAAAGCGATTGATGTGTATCGTCGTAACCTTCAAAAAGTTTATGTTGAGAAGGTAATTTCATTGCTGAACCCAACTTCAACAATGTTGATGACGGTACCTCCGGGGGTAACTTACGGTTATGAAACCCGCATCGTGGATTTGAAAAAGACCGACTTGCCGTCAATTGCGCGAGCAAATCTTGAATCATTGAAAGCAGAAATAAAAGCAGCTTTGCCTTTAACAACCGACAAAATGAGTAAATACCATTTACAGGATGTGCTAAGCCGAATTGAGAAAGCTTTAGACCCTAAATAATGCGTTATTTAGTTATAAAACATAAAAGCGAAGGGGCAAACCTTCGCTTTTATGTTTTATAAGTATAAACTGAACTGTGTCTATTTTGAGTAATCATTTCTATTTATAACGCAAAATTAACTTTTTAAATGGTTGTAGATTGAAAATTACAATTGTTTTGCATAAAAGAGTAATGTTTTCAATTTAGCAGCTATAAGAAAAGATACTTTATTTCTAAAGCGCACACCAAAAAACAAAAAATAAGAATTTGACTCAGCAGGCGTTGACATCAACTCAATTCCAAATGCAAAATCGGAAAAGGCTTGCCCGTTCCGTCAAGTTCAGACCGGCTAATCACCTTAAATCCATGATGCAAATAAAACTGAAGGGCTTGGTTGTTTTGCTCGTTTACATCTACTTTACTTATTTTTTGTGTATTTACTGCATGGTTTAAGAGTGCTTTACCGATTCCCTTTCCAATGGCATCGGGGTGAAGAAAAAGCATTTCGAGGCTATCGTCTATGGCGCCTGAAAAACCAAGAATTTTTCCTCCTTCGTTTCTGATACAATTAAGCTCAACCATTTCGAAATAGTTATGTTCATAAATGGTTTGTTTGAAAAACAAGATGTTCTCTTCTTTCAGAAAATGATGGGTGGCTCTTACAGATGCTTCCCATAAGTCAAGTAGTTCGTCGTATTCTTCGGGTAAAACTCTTGTAATGGTATAACTTAGGTCAGTCATTATTTTAGTGTGGTGCTTAGCATAATCATGTGTTTACACTGAACGCCGTTTTCAATGATGGGTTCGGTATAATTGTCAATAAAGAAATTGAATTTTATATCAGAGAGTTCAAAACCCATCTTTTGATACAAGTATAATTGCCCGACACTGGCATTGCTTGTGCCAATCAACAATTTTTTAAAGCCCTGTTCTGTGGCAAGTCTGATAGCGTGTTTCAAAAGTAAAGTACCTATGCCTTGTCTTTGGTGTGCTTCATCAACGGCTATATTTTTAATTTCAGCCTCTTGGGCGTTGATACTAAAAAGCACATATACACCAATAACGTTGCCTGTGGTTTCAGCTATATATACTTTTGAATTGGGCAGATAGACCTGAATTGCATCTACTGATGGATCAGCAGATAATAACAATTCTAACGGCAGGCTTTCTTCTGCCCTCAAAAGCCTGATATGGAAATCGGCCATAAGTTAGCTATTAGAAATGTCTTTTAATCGGCTTATTCTTACGGATTCATCAATCATTTCTCTTAACACGTCCATACTAATATCTGCCATGTTTTTTATATAAATACAGCCTTTGCCTGTTTTATGCTTGCCTAATTTTTGCAGAAGTGCCTCTCTTTTGTCGGGGGCCAGATACGTATAAAGACTGATGGCATCTTTTCGCGGCGAAAATGCAACCAATGGCGCGTCACCTTCATGGCCGCTATCATATTTGTAATGATAACTGCCAAAGCCTATAATTGATGGCCCCCACATTCTGGCTTCCAGGCCGGTTTGCTGAGACATGATTTGAAGTAGCTGAAAACCGTCCGTTTTTCTTTTCTCTTCAGTAATCTGGTTCAGAAAGTCTTCTACTTTTATTGCTGTTTCGCTGGTTTTATTCTTTGCCATAAGTTTAAGAGCATTGGTTGAATTGAAACAAATATAACATATTTGTACTTACCTTTGTATGTTAAACTTATAACCGAAGAATGATAAAATTAATAGTGAGCGATATGGATGGCACATTGCTCGACGACCACAAACAGCTGAATGAAGAATTTTGGGAAATTGAACAGAAGCTCACCGACAAGGGAATAATATTTGCTATTGCCAGTGGTAGACAATATTATAACCTGGCCGAAAAATTTGCAAAAATAAAAGATAAGTTGATTTTTCTGGCTGATAACGGGTCGTATGTTGTGTATCAGGATGAGCAGATACATATTGACTCGCTTGACAAGGACGCAGCCAACAGGTTTATTGAAATAGGCAGAAAGGTAGAGCAGGGCTATGTAATTGTAAGTGGCAAAAACTCTGCTTATGTTGAAAGTACCGATGAGCGTTTTCTGAGCGAAGCCGGAAATTATTTTAAGCGGATAAAAGTGGTGGAAGACCTGACTAATTTAGAAGACACGATTCTGAAAGTAACTATCTGCGATTTTAATAACTCTGAAACCAACAGTTATCTGCATTTTAAGGCCTTTGAAAACGAATATAAAGTGGCCATTGCCGGGAAAATCTGGTTGGATATAAGCGATTGGGGAGCGAACAAAGGCACAGCGATAAGGAAGATTCAGGAGAAGTTAGGTATTTCTTTTGAAGAAACGATGGTGTTTGGCGATTACCTGAATGATATGGAAATGATGACAGCAGGTAAATACAGCTATGCCATGAAAAACGCCCACCCGAAAATTCTGGAAGCGGCTGGTTTTGTAACCCGCTACACTAATAATGAAAATGGCGTTTTGCAAACCATAAAAGAAATGGGTTTGGTATAACACCCAAGCTGAATATCAATAAAGAGCAGATGAATAATTGTTTCAATCTGCCCTTTATTGTTAATGAATCAGATTTCAAAACTGTCAGATTCCAGATACGCTTTTATGAGCGCCTGTTCTCCTTCTTTTCCGGGTTTTGAATTGCCATGCTCCATACCAAAAATAAAGGTTTTGTTTTCGGCCTTGCTTTTGTTATATACATGCTTGAAAATGTTTTTGTAGTTAATCTCGCCTGTTGTGGGTTCTTTTCTTCCCGGGTTATCGCCAATCTGGAAATAGGCAATTTCACTCCAGGTCCAGTCAATATGCGGAATAATGTGGCCTTCATTTTTTTGCATGTGGTAGATATCAAACAATATCTTACATGACGGACTGTTGACACCCCTGCATATTTCATAGGTTTGGTCTGAGGTACGCAGAAATAAATTCGGCGAGTCGCTCAACGGTTCAAGAACCATTACAATGCCGTGTGGTTCAAGAATCTCAGCTCCACGGCGCAGGGCATCAATAACGTTTCCTGTTTGCACACCAATGGGCAGGTTACGCTCAAAGTCGCCCGGAACAACCGTAACAAATTTGGCATTGCAACGTTTGGCTACATCAACTGCACGTTTGCAGCCGTTCAGAAAAATATCAATATATTCCTTTTTACCAGCGGCCAAAGTATTGGCGCCATTGCCACCTTTATCTACTACAAAAACGCCCATTTGCATACCCAGTTTGGCCATTGTTTCGCCAATTTTGGTTTGCATTTCCGGGGTGCGCCCCATCATTCCGTTATCTTCAAGTGCCGTGAAGCCTACATCGGCCATAAATTTAAGCTGGTCTATCAAGTCTTCTCCTGCCGAATGCCTGAACATACCAAAGTGTGGTGCATACTTTATCTTGAAATTATGTTGCCCAGCCAAGAAGTTAATTTTGTCAGTAAATGGAACGGCCGAAACCCCTGCTACTGAAAATGTGTTTTTAATAAAATTTCTACGTTTCATTGTTATAGTGTTGAATTAAGATGCTTTTAAAAGAGTTCAATAGAAATTACAATTTGCCAGGCGCCATGTACTTACCATATGGCTTGTATATCATGGCAGCCTCTGGGCATAAAAAGTTTGAAATCCTGTTTTTGTAATGTGGGCTTGTCTCCGTTTTTTACCCGCCAGAATTCAACAGCGCCAAAATGTTTTGCATATACAAAATAATCAAATACGGTAACAGCCAGATTTTTTCCGCTTTTATCAAAACAGATACTTTTGGGCAGTATTCCGTCAAATTCATAGTTGCTGATGTGGGTTAACCGGCCATCTGAAGTCAACTTCAAAAGGCTTAAAGAGGCCTTTTTGGTTAGTTCAGCACTTTGCCAAGGGTAATGGGTTTGTCTGGCATTGGCAACCACAACCAGGCTGCCATCTGGGCTTAGTGCCAGGCCTTCGGGGTTCTGGCCTACTTTTATCCGTGCTAAAGGCGTATGGTCTGCCTGACCCTCCAAACTAAAACGGATAATAAAAACTTCTCCGTCTGCGCCATGCTCGTCTTTTTTGGTGTCAACAAGCAAAAAAAACTTTCCATCAGTAGTAAACTGCCCAACACCGGGAAAAGAACCAACCTTGAGCGATTTACCTTGTAATTCCAAACGGATAATTTTATTACTGGGTCCATCGCGCGTGGTTTTTACCAGAGCAATTTCGCTCTTGCCGGCCAGAGTAATAGCAATGTAATTACCCCCGGGATGCCAATTAACATCTGTCATTTTACCTGAAGGCAAGCCCTGCGGTTTATGGATTATCCTGACGGGCTTCCCGTTCTGGTCTAGCTCCAGAACCTGAAGCTCTTTTCCTTCTTCTTCTGAACAGATGGCAAGGTAGTCGCCCTGAGGGCTCATTGAAATTCCGGATGGGTTTCTGCCCGTAGGGAATTTATATAATACTTTCGGATTACCGATATCTGCAATATCTATTACTGAGATAAATCCACCGGGTGGCAGGTCTTCCTGTATATTTTTTATTTCATTAACATTATCGGCAAGCATGCCCCGGCTTTCCAAAATATAAGCAAGACGATGCCTCTGCGACACCACCATACTTTTTGAACGGTTGACTACCGAAGTAGAAACCATAAAGTTGCGGGCGTCATCATAAGACATACCTAACGGAAGCCGAATGGACACAAAAGCGTCTTTTGCTCCTTTTTCCTTATATAATTTGCCATCAAAAATTGCAGAGGCTGCCTGGTCTGCATCTGAAACAGCAATTAACCCTTTGGCCTCAAACTCTAAACTCTGCGAAAAAGAAGTAATACTAACAAACAGAAATACATAGGGTAGGAGGTTCTTCATAATTAGTATAACTTTGGTTTAATGCAATAACAAAGGTTATGGTTAGCAAAAGACCCTGTTAACTTTCTGCATCATAAACCACTACTTTCTCCCACAGGTGCGAGCATTTTTCAACAAAAGCAAGGTGGTCGGGGTCGGTCTGATACGCCGCCTGTTGCTCCGGGGTATCGAACACAAATGTGATTGAAAACTGATAAGAAGAGTCAATAACAGCGCGGTTGGTATCTGCTGGCAAACCTACGTAGGCAGTCTGAATTAAATCAATTTTTGATAGTTCAAGCAAACCTGCGTGCAATGCTTTGTGGTCTGCCTCATTAGTCTTGTCTTTTAACCAGAAAAATACAGTGTGTACGAATCCTTTTTTCAGATTAGCCATGTCAAAAAAGTGTTTTTTATTGTTTAATTATTGATAGGATGCAAAAAATGAAATGGTGCTGGTAAGAAAAGACTCAACAGATGAACTGTGCGTACCATTATTTATGCCTATGAGCTTAACGTTGGTGGCTCCTTTTTTCAACATGGCGTCATAAGCGGTTTGCGAATTGAAAAAAGGTACATAAGTATCAGCGGTGCCGTGTACCAGTTGTGTTGGGGTTTTGGGTTTCCAGTCAAAAATATCATTATCTTTTACCGCATTCATTAATGCGGTGTCAGAACCGTTTGCAAGACTTTGTTTCAGGGCATCAGTCAGAATGGTATTAAAACTTACCGATATGTTTGCGTTTTGCTTGTCTTTCTGAATCTGGCTGGCGTAAGGTTCAATAAAATAGCTTGTTAAAGGCCGGTTAAGTTTATAGATGCGGTCGTAGGTAAGTAATACCCAGATGTACGAAGCATTATAGCCCGGGTTACCGTCTGTAGTAGTTGAGGCAATGGTTTTAAAACTAAGTGTTTTGTTGTATGCGCCTGCTCCACAGCTTGACGCCTTCAGATTAAATTCGTTTGTGGTTTCTTCTTCTATTTTTTTCTGTAATGCCAAAGTAGCAAAACCACCCTCTGAGTATCCGCCTAAGAAAAGATTGTTGTTCCAGTTTATTTTTTCTTTGGCTATAAACTCTTTGGCAGCGCGTAGCATGTCCAGGCTGGCAGTGGCCAGCCCTTCGCGGTGTTCGTATGGATGAGGCAAATTATTGCTTGCGCCATAGCCTATGTAATCCGGGGCGGCTACAATATAACCCAGAGTAGCTACCAGAGAAACCAGAGAGCCTTCGCCATCGCTTGTAAAGTAAGAGGGGGCGTCTTTGTCGTTAAATATAGTGCCATGCTGGTAGCTTACCAACGGATACGCCGCCGTACGATTGGATATTACCGGCACAACCAGTGCACCGGAGGCCTGGATCTCGGTACCATCGGTATTTTTGGTTTTATATACCAGCTTGTATTGCTTTACGCCACCTTGTATAAATAAGGCAAACGCCTGGCCCTGAGCGCCAAGCGAGGCAATAAGCTGGTCTTTTGAATATTCTTTAACTAAGGCAGAACTAACAAGTGTAACAGCCTGCGGTGTGGGTTCTGAGGTTGTTTTTTCGCATGACCACGTAAAAACAGCAAGTGTGATGGATACAAAGAAATACTTTAAGAATCTGTTTTTCATGTTGTTAGAGATTGTCAAGACAAAGTTATTAAATTAATTGGATAAGGCTCAGCCGTACACCCGCTTTTTTGAGCCTTGATTGGTATTTTAGGTTTGCGTTTTTCTTTTGCCGGCTGGCCTGTCAATGTTGTATCATTATTGTGTTAATGTGGTTTAGAACAAAAAAAGCTGAAATGCAATGGCATTTCAGCTTGTAAGCTCAGGGCAAAAGGTTTGGTTGCCTTTACTCGTCTTTTTTGCTTTTGGTGTTCGACTTGATTGCCGCCTGAATGATATCCCACATTTCGTTAGGTATAGCTCCCAGATGGTTAAACTGTCCGGCGCCGTTCAGCCATTCGCCACCGTCTATGGTTACCACTTCTCCGTTTATGTAGGAAGAAAAATCTGATAGCAGATAAGCAGCCAGATTGGCCAGTTCCTGATGTTCGCCAACGCGCTTAAGAGGCACATTGCCAAAGTCTGAAAATCTTTCTCTGAGATGCTCAGGGAATGCATCTACTGGAAACAGCCTGTCCCATGCACCTTTGGTCGGAAATGGCCCCGGTGCAATGGCATTAAACCTGATTCCATATTTTGCCCATTCAACCGCCAGGCTTCTTGTCATTGATAACACGCCAGCCTTTGCCATGGCTGATGGCACAACAAATGCAGAGCCTGTCCAGCTATAGGTGGTTATAATGCTTAATACATTAGCCTTTTGTTGGGTTTCAATCCAGTGCTTGCCAAAGGCAAGTGTACAGTAATAAGTTCCTTTTAACACAATGTCTACCACGGTGTCAATGGCGCGGTGCGATAGCCGCTCGGTAGGTGATATAAAGTTGCCCGCCGCATTGTTCAGTAAACCGTCTACTTTGCCAAATTCGGCAATGGCTTTGTCTTTCATGGCTTCAATGGCGCCGTAGTCGCGCACATCGCAGGCTATAGGCAATATTTTGCCACCAGTTTCGCTGGCCAGCTCATGCGCGGTTTCTTCCAGTACATTCAGCTTCCGGCTGGTTATTACTACATTTGCACCCAACTGCAGAAAGTATTTTGTCATTGATTTGCCCAGACCTGTGCCACCACCTGTTACCACAAAGGTTTTACCTTCTAGTGCGCCGTCTCTCAGCATTGGTTCGTTATAAGCCATTTTAGGTATCGTTTTTAATTGTTGATTTGTATTATTTCAAGAAAAACTTAGGCGAAATAATTTTTGTAAAGCTAAAATAAAAAAGCCACAGATGAAACATTCATCTGCGGCTTTTTCGAAACGAATACTCTAAAATCTGCTAACAATTATTTAGCAGCTACCAACTTCACATCAACTAGGAAATTATCGTGGATAGCTTTGTCGCCAATGGCATCAAAGAATGATTTTGAAGCATATTTGCTGCCGAATTTGGTGCGGTCAACCTCAAATTTGGCTGTAGCAGAAGCAGAACCTTTTTTATCTACACTTACAGTAGCAGGAAAGGTGATAGCCTGGGTAACACCATTGATAGTAAGGTTACCTGCAATATCATAGTTAGTGCCGCCTTTAGGTGTAGCTTTAGTAATCTTAAAGCTGGCAGTTGGGTATTTGGCTGCATCAAAGAAATCAGGGGCTTTCAGGTGGCCTGTTAGTTTAGCGTTGTACTCTGCATCTTTCAGGTCTAATACTTTAATGCTGTTGATGTCAATTACGAAATCTCCGCCTACCAGTTTGTCGCCATCAACGGCAAGGTTACCACTTTGAATGTTGATTGTACCGTTGTGTTCACCGGTAATTTTTTTGCCAATCCAGTTAAAAGAGCTGGCTTTGGTGTCTACTTTTAATGTTTGTGGGCCTTTTTTACCATTATCGGCCAGCGCTGAAAAACTTACTAAACCTGCAACTGCAACTGTAAATAAACTTCTGATAATTTTCATTGGTTTTGAAATTTAATTTTAAAAAGTAATTAATTAATTTAAATTCTTTGTAATCAATAGATTAAGTAGATTATAAAATCCCTGTTATAATACCCTATTCCTGATTAGGCTTATTGGCTGTTTCTGAGTTTATCAAGTAAATTGCTCAGGGCTTCTGCTTCTTCAGGTGTCAGGTTTGAAAATGTCGACTCCCAGCTTTCCTGAAGTACATCTATTTCTTCTAATACTTCCAGGCCTTTGTCTGTAATACGAACATCACACGCACGTCTGTCATCCTTGTTGTCGCATCGGGTAGCCAAACCCTTCAGCAGAAGTTTATCAACCAGCCTTGACGCATTAGACATCTTATCCAGCATCCGATCTATAATTCCGTTTACTGTAATCGGATTCGGATATTGCCCTCTCAAAATTCTGAGTACGTTGTATTGCTGAGCCGTCAGGTCAAACGGTTTCAGAATATTCATGTGGTCGCTGTTCATCCAGTTATTGGTAAACAGTATATTCACAACCAGTTTCTGATACGGGCTCTTAAAAGGTTTTTGTTGTTTTATGTCTTTTTCTATCGACATCTCTGTTCTCTAACCGAGTGTTATAAAGTATTTCAATTATATGTTAGTACATATATTACAAGTGTCAATGAATTTTAGTTCCTGTATCTGAAAAAAAATTATCGGAGAGGTATGATTGTGGGAGCAGAAATGTCAAAATCGCGGAGTCGAAGTGGCTGGGTGCCGTCAAAAGCCAAGCGAAGATTTGAGCTAATGGCAGGTATATTAGGATAATAGCCAAGGCGAATCTGAAATGTTTTTATAGTGAGGTTTTCATTCCTGAACCTGAGGCCTATACCGTATCCTCTATACAAAGTGCTTGAAAATAGTTTTGAATCGCTCAAGCTTACCAGGCCGAAATTGGCAAAAGTAAAATAGGCTATTCTGAAACCCAACAGACTTTTTTTAGAGAATAAGACAGATTCCAGCCCGAGCGTCAGTCTTTTGTCACCTATTAGGGCGTTACTGTTGACACCGATAATGCCGTCTTGCCCGCTTATGTTCAGATAATCAACCGGGTCGCGGTTAATGCCATAAGTAAAGCCAAGATTAATAAAATTACGCGACTGCACCTGCCCCAACCGCATCAACGGGCTGAAATAATAGCTTTGAAAGCTAAGAATCCCCTGTTGGGTGGTTTTTTTCTTGAAATAAGTACCTGCACTGGCCAGAAAATAAAGGTATCCGTGATTACGGCTCAGATACGTACCGTTAGCATACTGAAGTGCAGCGTACTGGCGTCCGCCAAATTCAGTTTCTTCACGGCCAACTGTCAGCGAGTGCAGGCTGCCGGTTGGAACGTCTTCGGTTCGTCCGAAACCATAAATAAGTACGTCTCTTTTATAATTTCTGGTTGAATAACCAATGCTGATAAGGGTTGTGTTGCGGTCCCAGTAAATTTTGTTGGTGTCTGCTCTTACCTCCGGTCTTGTTTTGTAATCGTAGCTTAAATTACGGGCCGCTATAATAAGTCTCTGATTATTATCAAAGCTTTTGAGCTTAAAGGCACGGCCATACCAAAGGTCAGAGTAATAATAGCCTGTCTGGTAAACCATTTCTTTATCTGTTGGTGAGTTTCCAAGTTTTTTATATTCTCTTAATTTGTAATAACCCAGCTCAACAGCCCCTGCGTTTTTGGTTTCTACTGTTAGAAATGGACGTGATACCCTGATTGAATACTGGCTTAAGTCTCGCTCATAAATAGCGCTCATTTGCCCCGTAACAAATGATTTGCCAATGTAAGGTATCGTATAAATGCTTCTGTAACCCAGAGGCTGGTAGGGGTCGTCTTTCCGCCAGGTGGCTCTGTTAAGAAATGAATGGCCCGTACCCAGGAAATTCCGGTCTTCAATGCCAAATCTGAGATTGTTTATGCCGCTGGCAGAGGCATCTACATTTATAGACCACACATCTTGCACCAATACCACAACTTCGACCATTTCTTCACTGCTCTCACTAAGGTTTACCAATATGCGTGCGTCATGAATACTAGGGTTAGCCCGCAAAAGGCGTTCGGTATCTTTTAAATATTGCGGCACAAGTTTATCGCCTTCGCCAAACAATAAAAAAGATCTTCTGATAATGCCTTCTCTAGTATTTCTGTGCAGATTTTTGCTAAGAAAACGTTCAACTCTGTCGCCCCGTCGGGTGGTGTCATTCACTGTAGGCCCAAAAACGTCTAACTGCCTTATGGTAATTTTCTCAATTATTTTGCCATTATAGATTTCAAACGGATTCGCTTCCAGTTTGTTAATTTCGTTTTTCAGGGCATTGGTATTATACACATCTCTAAACAAAAAGCCATAGAATTGCCTCCCTAACCGGCTTTGCTCCATTCTGGTTTTTAGCTTGGTATACATGACACTATCCTTTGCAGACTTGTCGCTGTCAAATTTTCTGTAGTCAGGGGTTTGTCCGAAAATGTAATGAGAAACCAGTAAAAATATAAAGGTCCAATTCTTCATGCTGAAAAGATTCCATTTTTTCAGTACCGATGTTAGCATCTGTTTTGGATTAGCCGGCCATATAGCAACGCAAAGGCGGCTTATTCATTGTAAGTAAATACGAATTGTAATTAAATTGTTTGAATTAATTAAAGAATTGAAATATACGGTTTAATTGCCGGGTTTCCATATTAATTTGTTTTAACGTATCCAGAGCCTAAGCTATCTGTGTAAGAGATGAGTATTGCAGAAAATAGGTTGTATAAGTGCCGAAACTTTTACAAATGCTCGTTTTTGTAGCAGGTATTTATTTATTTCGCATTTTATTACTTAGTGAAGCATTATGCAATTATCAAAACCGCTTATACTGGCTTCCAATTCTCCGCGCCGGAAAGAAATCATGCACAATGCGGGTTTCGGATTCTCAATAAAAGTAATACCAACCGATGAGGTTTTTCCTGCTGAAATGCCAGTAGCAGAAGTGCCGGTTTATCTGGCCAAAAACAAGGCCGAGTGTTTTAGAGGAACCCTGTCTGATGAGATTGTTTTATGTGCAGACACCGTTGTGATTGTTGACAACGAAATTATTAACAAACCTGCTGGCATTGATGATGCCCGAAGGATGCTCAGGCTTTTGAGTAATAAGGTACATAGGGTAATTACGGGGGTTTGTATGATGACAGCCGAAGAAACAATTACTTTCAGCGACACGACCTTTGTAACTTTTAAGCCATTGAGCGATTGGGAAATTGAGTACTACATACAAAAATGCCAGCCATTTGATAAGGCAGGAAGCTATGGCGTGCAGGATTTTATAGGTATGATAGGTATTACAAAAATAGAGGGGTCGTTCTATACCGTTATGGGTTTACCAATTCATAAGGTTTATGAGCAGCTTCAGCGTTTTATGGTTTTATAGTTTCTGCTGTTTAAAATTTAATCGGAATGATTGAGTACCTGACTGATACCAGTCTGACTTTAAGCCTGACAGCACCGTTAAAACAGACGGTTCATGTGGTGGGCGAGTTTAACGCATGGCAGGTAATGGATGAATATGAAATGCAAAAACAGCCAGATGGTGAAACTTTTGTAATCACTATCAATAATCTGAAGCCTGGCCGCGAATATGCCTATCAATTTCTGATTGACCGCAAAACTGCTATCGCAGACCCTTACACCGAGAAAATTCTGGACCCACAGTTCGACAAGCTGATTCCTGCCAATACGTATCCTAATCTGAGAAGCTACGCATTCGATAATCCATTTCGCGGCACGGTATCCGTATTACAAACCAATCCTGAAAAGTTTGATTGGCAGGTTGAGTCATTTTTGCCACCTGCCAAAGAAGAACTGGTTATCTATGAATTATTGATTAGAGATTTTGTTGAGTCGCGCAAATACCGAGATGTGGCCAACTATATTCCTTACTTTAAACAACTGGGTATTAATGCCATTGAGCTGCTACCGGTGCAGGAATTTACCGGAAATGATTCGTGGGGATACAACCCCACTTTTTATTTTGCCTCTGACAAAGCCTACGGTACCAAAAACGACCTGAAGTATCTGATAGACAAATGCCATGAAAATGGCATAGCAGTAATACTTGATGTAGTTTTTAACCATGCCGATAAGCATTTTTCTTACTACAAGGCTTATGAGAAGCCCGGCAAAGCTGATGAGGAGAATCCTTTCTTTAATGAGCAGGCTACGCATCCTTTCTCGGTGTTCTTTGATTTTAACCATGAAAGCAGGTACACGCAGGCCTTTTTTGATGAGGTATGCCATTTCTGGCTTACTGAATACAAAGTTGATGGGTTTAGGTTTGACCTCACCAAAGGTTTTACGCAGGTGCTATCATATCCTGATGTGCAGAGGTGGTCAGGCTACGATGCCAGCCGGATAAAATTGCTGAAACGATTTTATGATAAAATAAGAACTTACCATAAAAATTGTTATCTGATTCTCGAGCATCTGGCTGCTAATGACGAAGAAACTGAACTGGCCGATTATGGTTTTTTACTCTGGGGGCATCTGAATCATCAGTTCAGGAATCTGCTTAAAGGTAAAAAAGATAGTGTGTACTGGTTGAACCATCAGAACAGAGGGTGGAAATACCCACACCTGGTAGGCTATATAGAAAGCCACGACGAAGAACGCCTGGTATTTGACGGCCTCAGAAAATTAAAGGACCTACCTACAGTGCTGGCTCGCGCAAAAGCTGCTGCAGTTTTGTTTTTTATTTACCCCGGGCCAAAGTTGTTCTGGCAATTTGGCGAATTCGGGTACGACATCCCCATTGATTTTAACGGCCGCACCGGTGTAAAACCCATCAGGTGGGAATACCTTAAAAACCCTGACAGGCAAGCCTTGATGGAAGTTTACAGACAAATGATTCATTTCAGAAAAAATATTGTTGCATGGAAAGATGGAGAATTCATTGAGGATTCAGACAGTTTAGTGAAGCAAATCAGTATTAATCACCCTGAAATGAAAATCAGATTACTGGTGAATTTTAGTTTGAAAGACGCCTCGGTAAAAAGTAACCTGGAAGCCGGAATCTGGTATGATTTTTTTGGCGAGACAACCCGGGAAATTGTAGTGGGGAAACAGAAAATATTATTAAAGGCAGGCGAATACTACCTGTTTACTACAAAGAAGATAAACAAATTTTAAAAATGAGAAAAGACGACCTGGTGATATTTTATAACGAGCCCGATGAAAAAGTATATGTAAAAGTGCCACCGGGTTATGAAACGCATTACCAGCTATCTAATCTGGCCGGGAAAATCCTGCAGGAAGAAGTACATACAAAAGCCCTGCATGATTTTGATCTGGCAGGGCTTCCGGAGGGTATATATTTTGTTATCGTTAATCAGGATGATGTAATCCGTTCAAAGAAAATCATCAAAAATACCTGATTCCTAACGGTTCATGGTCATTAAAAACTCTTCGTTGGTACGTGTTCCTTTCATTTTGTCAAGCAAGAACTCCATAGTTTCCATAGGATTCATGTCTGCCATATATTTACGCAGCAACCATACTTTCTGAAGGGTTTCTTTGTCCATCAAGAGGTCTTCACGACGGGTACCTGAAGCAAGAATATCAATAGCCGGATACACACGTTTATTAGACAACTTACGGTCAAGCTGCAACTCCATATTACCCGTACCTTTAAATTCTTCAAAAATTACCTCATCCATTTTAGAGCCGGTGTCAATCAGGGCAGTAGCAATAATGGTAAGCGAGCCACCATTTTCTACATTACGGGCTGCACCAAAGAAACGTTTTGGCTTATGAAGTGCGTTGGCGTCAACACCACCGGAAAGTATTTTGCCCGACGATGGAATAACTGTGTTATAAGCGCGTGCCAGACGCGTAATAGAGTCAAGCAGGATAACCACATCGTGTCCGCATTCTACCAAACGCTTTGCTTTCTCTAATACCAGGCCGGACACTTTTACGTGGCGGTCGGCGGTTTCGTCAAACGTAGAAGATATTACTTCTGCGCGCACACTGCGCTGCATGTCGGTTACCTCTTCCGGGCGTTCGTCAATCAGTAGTATAATCAGGTATATTTCCGGATGATTACGGGTAATAGCATTTGCAATTTCTTTCAGCAATACAGTTTTACCTGTTTTAGGCTGTGCCACAATCATACCACGCTGGCCTTTACCAATAGGCGCAAACAAATCAAGCACACGCGTAGAATAAACATCTGGTTTGCTGCTTAGTTTGATATGTTCGTTAGGAAACAAAGGCGTGAGGTATTCAAACGGTATACGGTCGCGTATTTCTTCGGTAGTTTTACCGTTTACAGATAGCACCTTAAGTAAGGCAAAGTATTTTTCACCTTCTTTAGGGGGGCGAATGGCACCCTTAACGGTATCTCCGGTTTTAAGGCCAAAAAGCTTTATCTGTGACGGCGAAACGTAGATGTCGTCAGGGCTTGCCAGATAATTGTAGTCGGCAGAACGGAGGAAACCATATCCGCCTTCCTGCATTATTTCCAGCACACCTTCGTTTTCAATCAAACCGTCAAACTCTTTAATAAGATTATTGAACTGTTTCTTGATAACCTTGGTGTAGTCGTCAACAAAGCGTTTGTCTTCTTTGTGTTCAACAATATCCGGAACGATGTCGTCGGTCAGGCCTTCAAATTCGCTCATTTCTGCGTCAATTTCCGACAAGTCAAAGTCTTCTGCTTCTTCCAGATTCATAATCGGCTCAAGGTCTGGCACCAGAAGCATATCCGGCTGTGGCTGGGCATCTTCATTCACTGGCTCAGGGGCAAATGATGGGGAGAATTCAGGTGCAGGGGCTTTATCAAACAGCTTTTTGCTGCCAACTTTTTTCTGTGGCTCTTTTGGCATGGCATTCATATCAGCTGCTTTGTTGTCGGCTGTTTTATTTATTCTTGTTCGGCCTTTCTGAACTTTATTATCGTTAAAGAGGGGCTCTTCAAAGTTACTTCCGGTTGCTTCGGCAACTTCCTTGGGTAAATTAAAAGTTAATTTATGGGACTGGTGTTCCAAAATCTTTTCAATTAATTCCGGCTTCGAGGCATTGCGGACATCCTTAATGCCCACTTCAATACAAATTTTTCTTAACTCTGATAGAAGTTTCAGATTCAGTTCTTCTGATGTATACATACGTGAGAATCAACTATACTATTTTGCGATGGTTAGAGACTAAAATCGATGCTGAAAAAAGAAAAGGACATTATAAGTTTGTGAACAGTTGAAAGCAAATTACAAGCAGTATTTGAACACTAACGGTTAAAAAGTATTTTACTTTAACTGGAGATTAACTTTAATTTTACTTAGTATCAAAATTTAACTATAATCAGGGATTAACCCAAATTAAGAAATTAGCAAGCAATATTTGGATTGTAATTTCAGAAATTGATTGATTCAAAGAGGGTGTTTTCTTAATTCAGAAAGCCTATTGAAGTTAAACTGGGATTTGAATGCAATTATATGGCAAATATTTTAGAAAATCAAAATTTTCTTAAAATATTTTTTTATCGGTACGCTTTTTTTGTTTTAACCGTATCGGTATGTCCTAATTTTCAGCCTAATGATTTTGTAACACTAAAATGCAGGCTGAGAGTTCAATCTTTTTTAAATTAATTTAAAACTTTAGGGCCTTGTGTGTTTACACCAGAAACATAAGCATTGCAGTGTATGCTCGCTTTTTCGAAGGCTGTTTTCATAGCCATAGATACTTTCTCGGCGGTTTCCTGCCCACGGCTGAAAGCAAAAACAGATGGCCCGGCACCAGAAATACTGCACCCTAATGCACCAGCGTCAAGGGCTGCATTTTTTACCTCCCAAAATTCCGGAATCAAAATAGAACGAACAGGCTCAATTATAAAATCTACCATCGAGCGGGCAATCAAATCATAGTCAGACTGCATAAGCCCGGCAATCATACCGGCTACGTTACCCATCTGAGCAATGGTGTTTTTCATTGATACCTCATTACGTAGTATATAACGGGCATCTTTGGTGTTTACTTCAATATCGGGGTGTACTATTGTTACAAAAAGCTCTTGCGGGGTAGGCACATTAAAAAAATCAAGCGGGTTGTAACTACGTATTACCACAAATCCTCCCATTAAAGCCGGTGCTACGTTGTCGGCATGGGCTGCCCCACAGGCTATACGTTCGCCTTCCATCGCATAAGGCAGCAGGTCTTTAACAGGTACAGGCCTGCCTAGTAATTCGTTTACGGCAAATACCCCGGCCACCGAGCTTGCCGAGCTACTACCCAAACCGCTGCCCAGAGGCATTTTTTTATGCAGCTCAACATTAAAGCCTTGCGCCAGCCCCAATTTTTTAAGGTAGGTAATAACCGGAACCGTAACCGCATTTTTTTGAGGGTCAAGCGTTAGTTTGCCATCCTCACCGCTTATTTTTGTAATTACTATCTTCGAATCGTCCCTTTTAGAAATGATAACTTCGTCGCCGGGTGCGTCAACAGCAAAGCCAAAAATATCAAAACCGCAGGCAACATTGGCAACAGTGGCAGGTGCAAAAACTTTAATTGAATCCATCAGGACAAAATGAGATTTAGGTTCGCTCAAAATTAATCTTTTTGAAGCATTTACAGAAATATTTTTAAGTACGCCGTTAATTTGAGTAAGCAGGATGAACGATACCTGGTTTTTTTCTGCAAATTTTATAAAGAAATGCCACCTAAATGATTGCACTTAGGTTACTTTTTACTACTTTTCGCGCTTTAAATTGATTTGACCCGCAATGTAATTTTATACCTTTTCATTTTGTTGTTTAGAAAGTGTTTAGGTTTCCGCGGTACAAAGGCCCAAATCAATAAAATAAGGGTTTATAAACGGCATGAATATTAATTTCTAACCTAACCAAACATTAATGTTTACAACAATTAAAAGAAATTGAGACCATGGAAAATCTACGCACAATTTTTACTGATTTCCCACTGGAAGTTTTATTAATATGGTTTTTGCTAACAGGGTTTTTGTGGTGGTTTATGAACAGGGAGATTGGGAAGTGGAAGTCGAAATCTACAGAGTTATTGAATAGAATAAAATTTCTGGAAGGAGAGCTAGACGCCTGCCGTAAAACCAGAATCTCGGTATCGGTTGATTCGGCTACTTCTGCCGGGCAAACGGCGGGCATTGCAGGCAGCAGTGCAGCAAATGCTACATTGCCCCCGCCAGTAAAAGACGACCTGAAAATTGTTGAAGGCATTGGGCCTAAAATTGAAGAACTTTTCAATAAGGCAGGTATTTATACATTTGCTCAATTGGCTGATACGCCGGTTAGCAAAATGAAAGAGATTCTTGACAAAGCAGGTAGCCGGTTTCATATACATGACCCTACCACCTGGGCCGACCAGTCTTCGCTGGCACGAGACGGGAAATGGGACGAACTAAAAAAATGGCAGGACGAACTCTACAAGGGGCGGCTATGATTCTGGCTCTTTGTGTGGTGATTTAAATACTAGTTTTACGGTCTCCTGCATTATAAATGTCGGAGATTTTTATTTTTAAGGCTTAAAGGTTTATGCCTTTATATTTATAAGAAAACCTAAGCGCAATAATAATCGGCGGGTCGCTTTTTTCTGGTTGAAAATGCAAATCTTTAAAAAAAAATACCGTGATTCGCATTTTGTTTGGAAGCAGACCCAGTCTTTTTTTTTAATTCCTGAAAGCTGGTAGATGGGTGCTTCAAAGCGTTGAAAACTATTTTTTGAAAAATGAAACGACTTGCCATTTTAGCCTCGGGTTCTGGAAGTAATGCTGAAAAAATCATAAACTACTTTGCCAATAATGAGGCCGTTAGCATAGACTTATTACTTACCAATAATCCGCAGGCAGGTGTTATTGAAAGAGGCCGCAGGCTTGGGGTGCCGGTAGTGGTTTTTGATAAAAAATCATTTTCGCAAACAGACAGAGTAGTAGAGATATTAAAAAAACAAGAGATTGACTGGGTTATTCTGGCTGGCTTTTTATGGTTGGTACCTGCCAGTTTAATCAGTGCTTTCCCTGATAAAATTATCAACATTCATCCGGCACTTTTGCCGAAATACGGTGGTAAAGGTATGTGGGGGCATTATGTGCATGAAGCCGTATATGCCAACCAAGATACCGAGTCGGGCATTACTATTCATTTTGTAAATGAAAAGTATGATGAGGGCAAAATTATTTTTCAGGCAAAATGTGAACTGGCAGCGAGCGATTCGCCGGACGATATAGCTGCGAAAGTTCAGGTGCTTGAACACAAGCATTTTCCTGAAGTGATACAGGAATTGATTTCAGGCTAAAAAATCTTTGGCTTATGGTACGCATTTATTATAAAGAGGGTAAGCAGGTAAAGAAAGAAACAGATGTGCGTGAGATGGCGCATCTTAAAAACGTAATGTGGGTTGACTTGCAGTCTGCGTCTCAGGACGAAGAAGAGTGGATTGAGGCCAAAAGTGACATCAGTTTTCAGACACCGCAGGAAATAGTAGAAATTGAAAGCAGCGCCCGCTACTTTGAACAGAATAATACAATTAATGCCAACTCTAACTTTTTAAAAGCAGACCACGACGGCTATCATTTTTATCCGGTATCGTTTCTTATCCGCGACAACGTTTTGTTTACTTATCGCCATGGCGATTCCAGAACATTTGCCGATACCGTTAAAAAAATTAAGCTGGGCGAAGAGGTTTTTAAAGACGGCGTAGATATTCTTTTGCTGCTGCTTGAAACCCGTATTGAATCTGACGCTGACCTGTTGGAGAACATGACCAAAGAGGTTAAGAATATCAGTAAGGCCCTAAGCAGAGAAAAGAAGCCGAAACAGGCATCATTGCTTAAAATCAATAACCTGCAGGAGAACACGATGCTCATACGTGAAAGTATCATAGATAAGCAGAGGGTGCTCTCTCAGATACTCCGTAGTGCGTATTTTCCAGAAGACCGCAAAGAGCGGCTTCGTATTGTGTTGAAAGATATTACCTCACTACTTGAATACACCACTTTCAATTTCGAGCGTTTAGAGTATTTGCAGGATACATTTATGGGTTTGATTAACCTTGAGCAGAACGAAATTATCAAGATTTTTACGGTAGTTACCATAGCCTTTTTACCACCTACGCTTATTGCAGGCATATTTGGTATGAATTATCAGGTTATACCTTCTTCTGAGTATAAGTATGGTTTCTGGATAGCGGTGTTTCTGATGATTTGTTCATCACTGCTGTTTCTTTTCTTTTTCAAAAAGAAAAAATGGATTTAATTCCTTACGTGTAAGGCACATTGCTTTATAGTTTATTTAGTACGCTTAACAAATTAATTGTGACGGGTTATGCCAGTTTTACCAGTTAATACCGAGTATCGTCCTCCCAGATGGCAGTTCAATGCCCATATTCAGACCATTTATCCAAGTGTTTTCAGAAAAGTTGCAGTGCAATACCAGAGAGAAAGGGTAGAATTGGATGATACAGATTTTCTTGATCTGGACTGGTCTTTTGCCGGACCTAAGCCCGGCAAAAAACTGATTATTGTTACGCATGGCCTTGAGGGAGACTCCACACGCCATTATGTAACCGGAATGATAAAGAAATTTAATAGTGCCGGGTATGACGGCCTGGGTTGGAATTGCCGCAGTTGTAGTGGAGAAATGAATCGCCTGCCAAGGTTTTATCATCATGGCGATGTTGACGATATACGTTTTGTGGTAGAGTATGCCATTAAAAAGCACCAGTATGAAGAGGTAGTGCTGGTGGGTTTCAGCATGGGCGGCAGCATGACACTCCGTTTAATGGGCGATAAACCAGAAGCGCTGCCTGAGCAGATAAAATGCGGCATAGCGGTGTCGGTACCATTAGATTTGTTTACCTCTGTTTACGAGTTATACAAACCCGGCCGCCAGTTTTATATGAAGCGGTTTATAAACAAACTGGGTAAAAAAATAAAACTGAAAGCAACGCAGCACCCGGGTAATGATTTGCTTAATCATGAAGGATACGAGAAAATAAAAAACTTTGAAGACTTCGATAACCGTTACACTGCCAGGCTTTACGGCTTTAAAGATGCGCATGATTTTTATAATCAGGCAGGAGCCAAGCCTTACCTCAAAAACATTACCAGACCCACTTTGATTATTCAGGCGCAGAACGACCCATTTTTGTCGCCGGAGTGTCTTGACCTGGGCGATGCCGCCGAAAACCCGCACGTATATTTACAGATACTGCATTTTGGTGGGCACGTTGGATTTATGTTACCCAATTCCAATGAAACCTGGGTGGAAAGAAGAGTACTTGACTTTGTAAATACAGACATCAGCAAACTAAAATAGAACCTTGCGGTTGATAAAAAGTAACAGAGATGGAAAAAATGCTAAAAACCACATTCTTTTATAATACATTCGAAAACTGGCTATGGTTTTTAGGTATATTAATTATCGGGTTTCTTTTTAAGAAAATTCTATCGGTTAATTTAACCAGACTCTTTTACAGGGTTATGAAAAAAGAAACCAGGAGTATTCCGGCAACGCAATTTGTTGACCTGCTCAGAAGCCCCACAGAGTTTCTTTTATCATTGCTGATAATTTACGCTGCTTTTAATGAGATTATCTTCCCGCGTAAGTGGCGGATAATTCCGTTGGGTAAAATGCGGGTTTCTGATTTCTTTGACCGTGTGCTTGATACCCTTTTTGTGGTGGCCATTACCTGGATTCTTATCAGGCTTGTCAGATTCTTTGCTTTGGTGTATTTAAAACGAGCAGAAGAAACAGAATCAAAAAAAGATGTACAGCTGGTGCCTTTTTTCAGAGACATCATCATTGTAGTTGTTTCATTCGTTTCTTTTTTTATGTTGCTGGGTTTTGTTTTTAAACAAGATGTGGTAAGTCTTATTACCGGTTTAGGTATTGGTGGTGTGGCTTTGGCATTGGCTGCGCAGGCAACTTTACAAAACCTTTTTGCCTCTTTTACTTTGTTTACCGAACAACCCTTTATAGTGGGCGACGATATTGAGCTGGGCAACATGGTTGGCAAGATAGAAAAAGTAGGTTTCAGAAGCACCCGTATCAGAAATGTGGATGGCAGCCTGGTGGTGGTACCCAACCAGATGCTTGTGTCACAGTCTTTAAATAATATATCGCAGCGAATGGAGCGCAGACACAAGTTTTTTGTAAGGTTGCAGCTGGATACACCCATACATGAGGTGAAAAAAGTGATGGAAGATGTACAAAGCCTGCTCGATAATCATGAAAACATAAGTACCGGGGCTCATGTTAAGCTAGACACCATTGGTGAGTACTCGATAAATGTATTGGTTGTGTTTATGGCGGCAACTGCCGATTACTGGGAAAGCAAGAGTATCCGTGAAGATATCAACCTGGGTATTATGAACATACTGGATAAGCACCAGTTAGAGCTGGCCATGCCTACTACCACACTAACCAGCCCGGCTGATGAAAAAAATATTGATAACGACTATTAATAAAGCACAGAAAACAATATGGCTCGTATTGCATTAATAACCGGCGCAACTTCTGGCATTGGCAAAGCCACGGCTATTGCTTTTGCTAATAGCGGCATTGATTTAATAATTTGTGGGCGCCGGCAGGAGCGTTTAGACAGTCTGAAAGATTACCTTTCTGCCAAAGTAAAGGTAACCACTTTAAAGTTTGATGTAAGCAATAAAGTAGAGGTGGTTAATGCCATAAATTCATTGCCAGACGAATGGCGGGCAATTGATATTCTGGTTAACAATGCCGGTAATGCACATGGGTTGTCGCCCATTCAGGATGGCGATACGGACGATTGGGATGCCATGATAGACGGCAATGTTCAGGGGCTTTTATATGTTTCCAGGGCAATTATCCCCGGCATGGTAGAGCGCCAGTCAGGTCATATTATTAATCTTAGCTCAGTGGCGGGTAAGTACACCTATGCCAACGGCGCGGTTTATTGCGCTTCAAAAGCAGCTGTTGAAGCCCTCAGTGAGGGTATGAGATTAGACCTTACCCAGCATGGCATAAAAATAACCAATATTGCCCCAGGGGCAGTAGAAACAGAGTTTTCTTTAGTGAGATTCAAAGGAGACAAATTACGTGCCGAAAAGGTATATGAAGGCTTTGAACCCATACAGCCCGAAGATGTGGCCGATGCTATTTTATATGCCGTAAATACCCCGGCCAGGGTAACAATTGCCGACATAGTGCTGTATGCCAAAGCGCAGTCGGCGCCCACAGTTATACACCGAAAATAAAGTAATCTTAAACTTAATTTAATTATCAAGATGGCCTTTTCATTTGGAATGGCCATTTTTTTTGCTGTAAATGAATCCTTATGGCCAGGCTCGTTTTAAGTGCCAAATGGCTTTTTGATGGTTGTGTTTAAAAAAGAATTCAAAATCTTGTTTTCTAACAATTCAAGTCAGATATTTGCAACATCAATTCAAAAGATACTTTCTTGTAGCTCATGGATTGATTTATACAGACGAGAGGAGAGAATAGGCTCTGAGAACCTCGGGCAACCTGTCCCGCTACTTGCGATAAGGTGCCAAAACCTACCGGAAGGTTCAACCAACCATTCGGGCTTATAAACCAATCATAGACAAATCGTTTTAAAATTGGTTTTGTTTGCCGTACTGCCGTAAGGTAGGCTTTTTTTATGTACGCTGAGTTTCTGTATGTCAGAAATCAGGTTGAAGATTTTGTATAAAAAAATGGAGAACCAACAGATATTTCGCTACGAAGAACCTTTTAAACTTGAGTCAGGCCAGTGGCTGCCTGAGTTCCAGCTGGCATATACCACCTTTGGCCAACTAAATGCCGCAATGGATAATGTCATTTGGGTTTGCCATGCTTTTACGGGCAATGCCAACCCAACCGATTGGTGGAATGGCCTGATAGGCGAAAAACGATTGTATAATCCTTCCGAACATTTTATTGTTTGCGCCAATATTCTGGGGTCTCATTATGGGTCTACTAATGCACTCAGCAAAAACCCGGTAACGGGCGAGCCATATTTTCATGATTTCCCTTTTATTACCATCCGAGACGTAGTGCGGTCATTAGACCTGCTCCGCCAGCATCTGGGCATTTATAAAATCAATACCGTACTGGGTGGTTCGTTAGGTGGGCAACAGGCTTTGGAGTGGGCCATTATGCAACCAGAACTAATAGAAAACCTGATTTTGTTTTCAACCAATGCTATTCATTCGCCTTGGGGTATAGCCTTTAACGAGTCGCAAAGAATGGCAATCTCAGCAGACCCAACCTGGACAGAACGTAACTCTAAAGCCGGTATGAACGGCATGAAAGTGGCGCGTTCAATTGCTTTGTTATCTTACCGCAATTATGCTACCTATAACCGTACGCAGTCGAGGGATGAAGGGCAGGTTGACTTTTTCCGTGCCAATACCTACCAGAATTATCAGGGCGAAAAGCTAGGCAAACGTTTTAATGCTTTTTCTTACTGGACACTCTCCAAGATGTTTGATTCGCATGATGTAGGCAGAGGGCGTGGTAAAGTTGAAGAAGTGCTGGCAACAATACAATCAAAAACACTGGTGATTGGTATATCGTCTGACGTGCTTTTTCCGCCGGAAGAGCAGGAGTTCATTGCGCGTTGTATTCCGGAGGCATCTTATACTGTTATAGAATCTTTATATGGTCATGATGGCTTTCTGATAGAGTTTGAAGCCATGACAGATACAATCAGAAATTGGAGTAAAAACCTGAAATTAATTAATGAATGATTGAACAAGCAGCGATTTCGGATTGCAGACAACAAAGCAATCTATTCGCAAATCATTCATTTGCCAGTACATACCTCAATTTAAAAGCTCTGAAATACCCGTAATCGATAGTTTTCGGTTAGCTTTTTGCTTCTTAAGCTATTCTGTAAAATGGTAAATAACGGAGATACAGCCGTAAGGCCTGCCGCCAGAGGCAACTTAGGGTTAGTTATGGGGTCTACACCCCATGCAGCCCATTCAATAAGCAGGTAAGCAAAAGGCGAAAAATTGGCAATGCCAAAGTTAATGCGCTTTTTAGGATACTTGTAAATACTTTTTACTTCGCTCAGTTTTATTTCTACGTATTCATACCGGTTCATTACTTCATTGAAAGTTGTAATAACAAAAGAAGAATCTGAGATACTGAATAAATCATCTTCGTAGCTGATATTGTCTTTTGTTGTAAACCTGAACACATCTCCTTTATAGAACTTTTTACGTTTGCCTGATCTTACTTTTTCAAGCACCAGATATTTGTCTTTAGTGAACAGGCTTCTGGCCTGTGTAGGGTCTTTTTTATATAAAAGCTCTTCTACCGATTTGGCGTCCTGATGATGAATGTCCTGCGCAATGGCAGCAGCACTAAGGCACAGCAATAACAAGCAAAGTATTTTTTTTAGTTTTGGCATACAATTGTATCAGCTAATTAAGATAGAGCAAATATAGAGTATAGTTTTAGAATTCAGTAATACAGAAAACCATAGACTCACATTTTGTCGTTAACAGAAACCCCTCCTGAAACAATCAGTTTCATAATTTCTGCACTGGGCAAATCAAGCATCTGCACGTTTTCTCTGGGTACCAGTACCAGATTTCCCGAAAAGGCATAGCTATGCGGAAAATACACAGCCACTAAATCATTAACGCCCAAACTACTTAAATCATTTTGTGTTATAAAGCCAATTTTATAAATGCGTGCATCTTTGTTCATCAGCACAATGGCACCCTGATTAAACTTTCGTTTGTCGCCTACAAATGCCGATATTAAATCCTTAAATGCAAAATAAAAGATTCTTACTAACGGAAGATGTCTGATGGTGTTTTCAATAATGTTCTGAAGTGTCTGCGGAAGCAAAACAGAAAAAATAAAACCGATCAACATCGTTCCGAAGATAATAATCAAAGAGCCAAGCCCCGGAATAAACAGGTCTTCATTCGGATTGGCCGTAGGGATTCGAATCCTGATAATGTTATCTACAAAATCAAAAGCGCCCAGCAATATAAAGAAAGTAAACCCAAGCGGAGCTACGAAAAGCAGGCCACGAATAAAATAAGAAAATAAGCGACCAATAAATTTTCTGCCGGACATAGTTAAAATATTAATAATATCATGTTATAAGGTAGCTAATATTTCTAACGCTTTAACTATTTGAAAAGTTTTGAAAATACTAATTATGATTATGAGACCTGCGATTACCTAAATAAACCGCCTGCTTTGGCAGCCAATTTATAAACCGTATTATGCAAACGTAGCATCGTGCTTTTAAAATATAGTGCGGTTAATAGCGTTTTTACAATGAAAATTTATGGGTATGCTGGGCCTTAAAAACATTTTGCTAACCCAATAAAAAGTACTACTCTTGCAATCAATTAAAAAAGTATATAACCGGTATTGACAGTACCCGATTAACCATTTCAATAATTATTATTTATGAAGAAGATTCTGCATCTGTTATTGTTTTTGCTGCTGACGGCCCACACTTTTGCACAGAACCTGAATATACTCATTCAGAATGACCCAGCCGTAAAAACAGGAACCCTGAAAAACGGTTTAAAGTACTACATAATGAAAAACAGCGAGCCCAGGAATAGAATGGAGCTTCGGTTGGTTATAAATGCAGGCTCTATTCTTGAAACAGACCAGCAACGTGGTCTGGCGCATTTCATGGAACACATGAACTTCAACGGTACAAAAGAGTTTCCAAAAAATCAGTTGGTTGATTTTCTCCAGAAATCAGGTATGAAATTCGGTGCCGACCTGAATGCTGTTACCAGTTTTGATGAAACCATATACCAATTGCAGGTGCCAACAGATTCAGCCCGATTGTTTGAGCGCGCCTTTCAGATATTGGCTGACTGGTCTCATTATGCAACGCTTGACACCGCAGAGATTAACAAAGAAAGAGGCATTGTGCTGGAAGAAGAAAGAGCCAGGCTGAAAAATGCACAGGGTAGAATTCAACAACAATTATTGCCCTTGTTGTTGAACAACTCAAGATACGCAGACCGATTGCCAATTGGAAAAACGGAAGTGCTTACTACCTTTAAACCCGAACAGATTGTTAAGTTCTATCATGACTGGTACCGCCCAGACTTAATGGCCGTTGTTGCGGTGGGCGATTTTGACCCTTCAAAAGTAGAAAACCTGATTAAAGAAAAATTTGCGAATATACCTTCAGCTAAAAATGCTCCGAAAAGAGTAAAATATGATGTAGCGCCAAGCAAAGGCACACAAACCAAACTGATTGTAGACAAAGAAATGCCACAATCGGCTTTTCAGATGCTTACACGTTTTCCTAAAAAGACGATTCGTACCCAAGCCGATTTACGTGATGCCTATGTTGATATGCTGTTTAACCAGATGGTAAATACCCGCCTTCAGGAAATCACTAAAAAGCCCAATCCGCCGTTTATATTTGCCATTATGGGCTATGCTCCGTTTATGGCAGGGCTGGATGTTTTTCAGGTTATTACGGTTCCTAAAAATGCTGATGGCATGGAAACTGCCATGAAAGCAATTATGAATGAGCATGAGAGAATCAGACGTTTCGGGTTTACAGCCGGTGAAATGGAAAGCGCCAAAAAAGAAATTTGGACATCGGTAGAAAAAAGTTTCAAAGAAAAAGACAAAACGAAGTCGGCCTATTTTGTAAATCCGCTTGTTGTCAATTACCTGACAGGCGCAGCGTACCTTAGCAGCGATTTCAGATATGAGTTTGCAAAAAAATACCTGGAGGGCATTTCGCAAGCTGATATATCTGCCATGATAAACCGGATTTTTAAAGAAGATAACCGTTTGGGTGTAGTGATAGGCTCTGAACGTGACAAGGAAAAACTACCATCAGAATCTAAAATTCTTGAGCTTATCAATGAAAAAAATCCTGATCTGAAACCTTATGAAGATGAAGCTGTGGCAAAGTCTTTACTTGAAAACATACCTGCGGGTACAAAGGTAATAACAGAAAAAAAAATAGATGGGGTAGGGGTTACCGAACTTACATTTGGTAACGGAGCAAAGGTAGCTTTGAAACCAACAACCTTTAAAAACGACCAGATTCTGTTTTCGGGGGTTAGTAAAGGAGGAACTTCACTTTATAATGATGCTGATTATTTTTCAGCCGAACTGGCCGCGATGGCGGTGTCACAAGCAGGAGTCGGTAAAATGTCTGACACCCAGCTTGATAAATTTCTTGCCGGAAAAGTGGTAAATGTGTATCCTTACATTAACGAGTTAACAGAAGGGGTTTCTGGCAGCACAAGCCCTCAGGACCTTGAAACAGCGCTACAGTTAATGTATGCTTATTTGGTGCAACCACGCCGTGACGATGAAGTGGTGAAGAGTTTTCTTAAAAACCAAAAAGAACTGATTGCCAACTCATTAAAGACGCTTACGCCAGAGAAGGTTTTTAACGATACCATTAATACGGTATTGTACCAGAACAATTTCCGCAGAGCATCTATCAGACCAGAGCATATAGACAAAGTAAATCTTGACCGGGCGTACGAGATATACAAAGACCGCTTCAGCGACTTCAGCGATTTTACCTTTGTGTTTACCGGTAGTTTTGAGGTTGATAAAATAAAGCCTTTATTGGAAAAATACATTGGCGGGCTGCCTTCAACCAAACGTTCGGAAACGTATAAAGACCTGCATATTGATAAAGTAAAAGGCAAAGTAGAAAAAACCGTTTTCAAGGGTCTGGAAGAGAAGGCCTCAGTCAGTCTGCAGTTCTACGGCGATTTTGATTTCAATGAAGAATTGCAGGTAAACCTGGATGCGCTTGCTGAAGTGCTGGATATTAAGCTGACCGAGAAACTCCGTGAAGAGGCCGGTGGTGTTTACTCGCCCAGTATTGATGCTTCTTATGAAAAACTACCTACACCTACATACAGCCTTAGTATTTCGTTTGGTTGTAGCCCTGCCAATGTTGACAAGCTGGTTAAAATAGCGCTGGAAGAAATTCAGAAGATTAAAACAAATGGCCCCGAGGCAGTAGATATAGAAAAAGTGAAAGCGGAGGAAAAACGCTCAGCCGAATTGCAGGTTAAAGAGAATGGTTTCTGGGACTCTTACCTGACCGAACAATATCTCAACAGTGAAGACCTGAACTATATTAACCGATACAGCAAAGAACTGATTGATAAGTTAACTGTAGAAAGCGTGAAAAAAGCCGCAAAGCAATTAATAGGCGAGAATTTTGCCAAATTTGTATTGCTGCCAGAAAAGAAGTAAGCAACTGTAAACACAAAAAAACGGGAGCCGATTGTAAAAAATACGGCTCCCGTTTTTGTATATATGAACCAGTTTTAACCCGTAATTCAATGCAATTGTTAAGATAACCAGCCACACAGGGGCGTACCATTTAACCGACGGCAGGCGGTAAAAGTTAACATCTATTGGTGGGCAATTATTTCTTTAATCGCCACCAAACAAACAATGCACGTATGGCTAAAATCAATACTACTGGTATTAATGAATAATTGATTTGCTGTGGCAAAAATGCCCAGCTCATGAGGAGCAGAATCAGAACAATGCCATAAACCAGAAAACTTTTGACCAACCAATCAGGCGATTTGTCTTTCTTTAAAAACAAGGCTACTGGAAAAAGAAACGGGAAAGCCCAAATAATATTAAGATTGTATTCTGTAACGCCGTGATTGGTAAAGAACCACAGAAAAGCAATTATCCAACCCGCAATACCAGTTGCGGTAAAAAACACCTTATCGAACAGAAAAGTAATATTATTCTTTTTAAACTGAAAAAAGGTGCCTATACCTACCAACACAAACAAGCCCCAGAATAAAACATTAGGTGTTATTTTTTCTTTTTCAATGACCTTGCCATCAAAAATATCAGGGTTTAAATCGTATTTTCTCAATACTAAAGGTTGCCAGTTACCATTCCTTTTAATTCTGGCCTTATCAAAAGCGTCCATGAGGTTGTCTGGCAAAAACATGGCACCCGATGCCCCGGTTAATTGGTCAGCCGGTAGTCCAATGGCCAGGTCCATGCCAAAATCAGCCCATAGTTTTTCGTTTTTACGCGCATATTTATCAATCCACTGGCGGTAGGTGCTGTCGTTATGCAAAGTAGCCGAAAACTGCAAGCTGTCTCCGCAAACACTTTTCATCACGTCGCGCAGCCTGCTCGAACAGTTATCATAAAAAAACTTATAGGCATATTCCCGGTTTTCCGGCCTTAAATTATTTAACAGAAAATCATAAGTGGCCTGCTTCTGCTCTATTGATAAATTGAGCATCTGCTCAGTTACCAGGCGGCGTTCGTAGCTCCAGCCGTAAATCTCGTTATCAAAATAATCGGCGCTTATTTTATAAGGTAGTGTACCTCTCAGAAATTTAATGTAAAAACCTTCAGTGCTAAACTGAAAAGACCCATAATTGTAGACAATATCTATACCCTGCATTGGGTCTTTAACCCTGATGGCACTATGACCAAAAGTTGAATAGAGGGCGTCGCCCGGAGAGATGGTCAGTAAACTAACAGAAGCGTATGGAGAAAGCTTTTGTGCATTAGAAACAACAGACAGAAAGGCAAATATCAGAGCTAAGGTGTATTTTCTCATTCAGAATAGTGTTTTATGCAAAGTTAAAAATAAAAGCACACAGGTATCAAATACCCGTGTGCTTATTTAAAAAGGTTAACTAAAATTAATACCGGTTTATTTTAATTGAAGAAAGGCCGGCATCTGCGTCAATCTTTATTTTTTTAGAGGTGCTTTCGTAGCCCGGTGTTCTCCATAAGCCGCTTTTAACTTTTTCAAAGCCATCCAGCTTTTTAGAGTTCAGTGCGCCGTCCATGTGTAATTCACAGCCTACACCCTCTGGAACACTGATTTTTACGCTTGTAACACCAGAATTAATGTCTACCTCTACGTTATCAACTTTATCGCCCAGTTTAACATCAATGTCGGTGGCTCCGGTGTTCAGGTCTAGTCTTTTAACTTTGTAATCACTGAAATCAAAATCAAGTTCACCTGCGCCAATGCCCATTTCAATGTCCCATACAGGGGCTTTGTTCAGTTTAATAAGCACAGTATTGTTTGAATTTTTATCGCTGTCAAAATTCAGGTTAAAACCTTTTCCTTTTTTACCTTTTTGCTCAAATTCAACTGTTTTTATTCCATTATTTACTTCTTCGGTAAGGGTATATCCGGTTTTGTAACTCAGGTTGGTTTTTGCTTCAAATAGATTGGATGTTGTTTCTTCCAGGTCAAATTCTGCCGCACCACCAGCCAGTTTCAGTTTGGCTTCCATTACGTCAGTTCCCATCGGAACCGAGTAATCGTTTTTGTATCCATCATTGCTTGATGAGTCACTGTCTGCGTTATAGTTGTCATCATCATCATCGTCAATGGTTACGTGCCAGTCATTATCAAACTCGTCTTTGAAATTGCTTACGCCGTCATCGACACAGGTAAAAATGCCCAGAGGTATAGCAAAGGCAATTAACAAAGCAGATGCGGCATTAAAAGCAGTACGACTGCGATTCAGGAAAGCAAAAACCCCAGCTAAAATCAGCATTAGTGGCCAGAAGCGGGCAATCTGGCGAAACGACCAGTTGAGTTCGAACCAGTCAAGATTGGTGCCCAAAAACAGGATACCTATCACAATAAGTATGGCACCCAGAAAGATATTACTGCTTTTTCGTTCCATTGTGTTATGAGTTTAGAACCCTGTTATGTACCTGATAGGTAATAAAAACCCTTCCCCGTTTTTAAGGTGATACCCATAGCAGGAAAGGGTAAGGGAGTGTGCGTTATTAAAGGTTAATATCTGAATCTTGTTTTGGATAATTCGGAAAATTATCGTCCTTACGGTCTTTGACGATTAACCATACACCTAAACCAACCAGAATGAGCGGCCACATCTGGCCAATGTACCTCCAAAGGTTTATGTGAAACAAGGTATTAAATGAGAAAATAATCCCAAGAATGATGAGGATTGCTCCTCCTACCAAATTATTGTTTTGATTGCGACTACTCATAGTTGTATAATTTGAGGTTTCTGAATTAATAGTTCCGGTACTTGCTGGCGCTGTAAAAACATAAGGGTCTTTTACTGGTAATACAATCCATAAAATAATGTAAGTCAATACAGCTGGAAACGGAGTAAATAACAATAGTACAAAGACAACCCGAATAAGTGTTACGTCGGTATTAAAATATTCTGCTAAACCCTGAGCAACTCCGCCCAATTTTTGGTTCTGAGTTATACGATAAAGTCTGCCTTCCATTTTTTTTTATATTTATGGGGCAGGTTTTTCATCTGCCCCCTGTTAACTTTTCTGTTTCTCTCAGGAATTGATGATAATGTTGTTGTCTCTCATTATCGATTCCTTGGTTGGCATTATCATCCATAGAACAATGTATGGGATAACCGACGGGATTGGAGCAAAGAATGCTACCACAAATAATACCCGTACCAAAGTAACATCAATATCAAAATACTCAGCTAGTCCGGCAGCTACACCACCCAACATTTTGCTACTTTTAATTCTATACAATCGCTTTTCCATTTTCTTTATTTGTTTATGTTGTTTAGTTTTTCAACCACTATTGTGTGATTGATGAAACAAAGATATGGGCTAAATACGGTACTATGTATAGCAAACTACATGAATGGAAATTTTTAATGTCAAAGGGATAAATTGATGGACGATTTCACGAAACAATGCCCGGAATTCCTCAATTTTTCAATAAATATGTGTAGATGCCTTTTAACAAAAATAATAAAAAAGTAGTAGAGTAAAAATAAAATTCTGATAGTCAGACTTTTAGTTAATGTTTGGTAGTAAGCGTACCTATGGTTAGTCTATCTCCAATAATTCCAGAATTTCGCTCAGTTCATCATAATCTTTATAACCGGGCCTAATCTCGTGGGTGCCTTTCAGGGCAATGCCTTTTATAGATGTATCTGTCAGCAATTCATGAATTTTGTGGGCATCAATGCCAAAGCCCAGAATTACTGGGTACTCCTGCGCATATTCTTTCAGACGGAACAAGAAGAAATCACTCAATTCTTCACCTTCTATCAGGAAATACTCAACAAACGAGCCGTAAAGTTTAAGGTAATCTTCCAGATACGCACTTTCGGCCTGTATTTTCAGTATAATAGGTTTACCGGCATCGGCAATTCGTGGCAATAGGCCCGGGTCGGCAATTTGCAGCAGGTCAATTTCATAGTTTTGCAGCAAAGCAATAACTTCATCATAGTCGGTAGTTTCTGTCTCACCCACAATTTGCACACCGGCAACCCACGACTGAATCTCTTTCAATTTTTCAGGTGGGGTGTAATCATTAGAGAATTTATCCATCACAAAGCCAATCATTTCAACGCCCATACCTGCACAGTAACGTGCATCAGATAAATTAGTGATATTACTTACTTTAACCAGTGTTTGTAGTGCCATTGCAGAAATCTATTAAAATCAGGCTTCAAAATTAGTTCAGAACTATTCAGAATCAAATTCTGTTGAGTAATTTTGCAGATTAATTAACTAAAACGGTAGACTTTGAATCTACGACTGTTATTATTATGAGTAAACACGGACGAATTCTGGTCGCCATGAGTGGCGGCATCGACAGCTCTCTGGCAGCTGTATTGCTACATGAGCAAGGGTACGAGGTTATTGGTATGACCATGAAAACCTGGGACTACGCCTCTTCTGGCGGAACAAAAAAAGAAACTGGTTGTTGCAGTCTTGATTCAATTAATGATGCCCGTAACATTGCTGTTAGTCTGGGTTTTCCGCATTATATTCTTGATATCAGAAATGAGTTTGGCGATTATGTAATTGACCATTTTACCGGAGAGTATCTGGCTGGCAGAACCCCAAACCCATGCGTACTTTGTAACACACACATTAAATGGGATGCACTTTTGCGCCGGGCCGATAAACTTGACTGCGAGTTTATAGCCACCGGGCACTATGCCAATATCAGAGAAGAAAACAGTAGATATGTGATATCAAAGGGAGTAGATACCTGGAAAGACCAGAGTTATGTGCTTTGGGGTGTTTCGCAGGAAAGTCTGTCGCGTACTCAACTTCCACTGGGGCATCTTAAAAAAACAGAAATCAGGGAGATGGCAACCGAAAAGGGATTTTTTGATTTGGTAAACAAATCTGAATCTTATGAAATTTGTTTTGTGCCAGATAACGACTACCGTGGTTTTTTGAAACGGAGGGTTGAAGGCCTTGAAGAAAGTGTAAGAGGTGGCAACTTTGTAATGCAGGATGGCCGGGTGGTTGGTAAACATGAAGGGTATCCTTTTTATACCATAGGGCAGCGTAAGGGTCTGGGTATTGCCCTTGGCAAACCGGTTTTTGTTACTGAAATCAGAAAAGAAACAAACGAAGTTGTATTGGGAGAAGAAAAAGATCTTGAAAAAGACGGTATGATGGTTGGCAAGCTGGTAATGCAGAAATATGAAAACCTGATTGACCGTCCGCTTGAAACCATAACCAAGGTGCGTTACAAGCACGAGGGTTCGCCGGCTGAAATCATACAGGAAGGTGATAAAATGAAAGTTTTGTTTCATGAACCTGTGAATGGCATTGCACCTGGCCAGGCCGCTGTTTTCTATGAAGGAGACGATGTAGTTGGTGGAGGATGGATTCTGAAGAGTTTCAAGCAATAAGGCTTTCAGAGTTTCGTTTTATTGTTTATTTAAAGGATTTACCCTGTTATTCAGAATAGTTGAGATTAAAAGTGTGCCGGTTTCTTATAAACTGGTGCACTTTTTTTATGATGTAGTAACAAATAAGTTTACAGGTCGTTATATTTGAGATTATTAACGGCATATTCAATGAGAAAGATTTTACTATTCGTTTCAGTATTTATTTATCAGTTTTCGGCTTTGGCACAAAACCAGTATCTGGTGGTTTTTAAAGACAAAGCTAACTCCGCGTATTCCGTTAACAAGCCAAATGAGTTTCTTTCAGAGCGTTCAATACAGAGACGAGCCAAACAGAAAATAGCCATCACTGAAAGAGACCTGCCACCTAATACGGCCTATCTGGCTGAACTATCTAAAGCCGGTGCAAAAGTTTTGTTTAAATCCCGCTGGCTGAATGCAGCGTTGATAGAAACCAATAACGCCACATTAGATAAGATTCTGAAATTTTCTTTTGTGAAGGGCCTGGAGGGCGCTGGAGATATCCGCAATGCCCGTTTGAATACCGATGCCGGCTTTAAAACCAAAAAAGATAAATTTGCCGTTGAGCACATTGCCGACAATGGCTTATCGCAAACCCAGTTAGCCATGTTAGGTGCCGATAAGCTGCATCAGCGAGGTTTTAAGGGTGAAGGTATGTTGATTGCCGTGCTGGATGCCGGGTTTCTTAATGCCAATAATCTGACTTTTTTCAAAGATTTATATGCCGAAAACAGGGTGGTTGGAACCTACGACTTTGTGGCCAATGAAAAAAGCGTTTATGAAGATGATAACCACGGTACACGTGTTTTGTCTTGTATGGCTGCCTACGAAGATGGTAAAATTGTTGGTACGGCATACAAAGCTTCTTATTTACTGTTGCGCACTGAAGATACGGCATCTGAAACCAGACGCGAAGAGGCCAACTGGCTTTTTGGTGCTGAAATGGCCGATAGCGTAGGGGTAGATGTTATTAATTCTTCTTTAGGATATACCACTTTTGACGACCCAAGACAAGACTACAAGCGTGCAGATCTTAACGGAGACAGAGCCCTGGCAACCCGGGCGGCAGATTGGGCAGCACAAGCGGGTATTTTGGTAGTTACATCTGCCGGAAACGAAGGTAACGATAGCTGGAAATACATAGGCACACCTGCCGATGCTGATTCGGTGATTGCAGTGGGGGCGGTATCTGCCTCAAGAGTGATAGCTTCTTTTAGTTCTTATGGCCCTTCTGCCGACGGCCGGGTAAAACCTGAGTTGGCCGCTATGGGGCAAAGTACATTGGTAGGCGGGGCAAATAATACTATTGTAAATAGCAATGGTACTTCGTTTGCTTCTCCATTGCTGGCTGGTTTTGCAGCTTCTTTCTGGCAGGCTTATCCTGAATTTAACAATATGCAGATACGTGATTTTCTGATACGGTCTGCCAGTCAGTACGAATCACCTGACGACAGACTTGGTTATGGAATACCCAATTTTGAAAAAGCAGCGCAACTGGCAGAACTTGAACAGCTAATAGCAGTTATAAAAAAAGAAGGTAGAGACGTGGCCGTTTTCCCAAATCCGTTTAATGAAAAAACAGGAGCCGTAAAAGTGTGGATACTGAAAGATAATGCCGGCAAAAACTTTGAGTTTAATCTTGTAGACATGACCGGAAAGGTTATCTGGTCTATGGTTACTGACCAAAGATATGTAACGTTGCCATCAGACTACTGGCAGGCCAATTATATTTTAAAAGTTAAAGGAGAAAATCTTAATTTTTCTACCAGGGTCATAAGAAATTAGACGAATATCCGGCTGAAGAATAGCGCCAGCGGTAGTTAACTTTTAGGGCGCATCTGAATTTTAAATTAAATTAGCTTATAATTTTTATATTCGCCAATCCGCCAGCCTGTCAGCCGTTCAATGAAAAACAAAACCTTGTTTTTTAAAGAGTACTTTTTTTCTGCTACATTGAAATGAAAGTTCCAGTCGGCATTTTCAATTCTACTACGCATTACTTGTGGGTGTGTTCCATGAAATACACTTAACGAATCAATTTTAGAGTAATCAAATTCGGCATCTGCCAGTTGCATTTTCTCTATTTCTTCCGGTGTATGCCAAAGCGCATGAAAACTCCTGACTTTTTCGGCCATTTTCTTTGGGGGCCTTACCCAGCCGTAATGGTAAATATGCGCATCAATAGGTTTTACACACAACTTGGTATTATCTGTTTTTCTGAAACCCTGAGCATCGCGGTAAGAAACCACCTTTCCTGTATGTCTGAAAACCCTTATTTCGTTTCTATACCATTTTCTGGAGTCGGCCACATAATTAAACGATCCATAAAAGTGGGTGTACTTAAATAGTAAGCCTTCTACTTCTAAGTCAGTCGCATATTGTTTCATAGCCAGCCTGATGGCGTTATGGTATTGCTCATGCACTACCTCGTCGCACTGAATATAAAAGGCCCAGGTGGTATCTTTACTGATGGCATCAATTGCCTTATTGGTTTCTACTGCCAGTACACGTCCACCAGTTTTCAGGGTTTCGTCCCATTCGGTTTCAATAATCTTTATTTTATCCGATTTTATGGATTGAATGAGCGACAGGGTCTCGTCTTCTGATTTTCCGACGGCAACTACAAATTCATCACATAGGGGTAAAATCGAAGTGATGGCTTCCAGGGCAGGGTAATCGTATTTAATAGCGTTCCGTACTATGGTAAAACCTGTTACTTTCATAATGCCCTTAGTGTTTTTCGTACCATTCTCATCATTGATTCAGAATCATTCAGGCTTTCAACGCTGGCAAGTTCAACCCACTGCAGGCCGTTTGATTCTTCGTTTACTAATAAAGGTAGCGTTTTATCGGCGCTGAACAAAAAACGAACGTCATAATGCAAATGTGCCGGTATGCCTTTTCGTTCGGGTATAGGGTGTATATCAATGTCAAATATGTCGTTGCTTATTACATTTATGGCATTCAGGCCGGTTTCTTCTTGTGCTTCTTTCAGGGCAACGTGTAGAACGTCATTGTCACCGTCGCAATGTCCGCCGGGCTGAAACCATTTGTCCAGTTTTCTATGATGCATCAATAATACAAACTGCCCTGAATCGTCCAGAATCCACGCTGAACCCGTTACATGCCCCATAAGCAGCTCTCTGTCAAAGCATTGATCATTGTTTTGAACAAATGCTGTCATTTGTTCTTTCATGGCCGATTCACCGGCATCAGCTCCTGTATGATTGTGAAGCAATTCAAGCAATTTTTTTCGATGCATACCTCAATTTATTGTTAATTTGCATCGAAAATTAGTTTAATAAAACAACGAAACATCACAATTACATGAAAAAAATTACGACTTTTATTACAAGTTGTTTATTGTCAGCAACTTATACTTTTGCTCAGGTTGCTCCTGCTCCAAGCCCGGCTGCTACAGTGTCTCAGGTTGTTGGTACTACAAAAATTTCGGTTGATTATTCCCGCCCTGCCTTAAGAGGCCGTGAGATATTCGGTAAGTTAATTCCATTTGATAAAGTGTACCGTACAGGCGCTAATGCGGCTACAAAAATTGAAACCTCGGCAGATATAACCGTGCAAGGCAAAATGCTGAAAGCCGGTAAATATGCCATTATGTCGATACCAACTGCCAATAGCTGGACAGTTATTTTCAGCAAAGACCTGAATGTTACGGAGCAAAATTATAGTCAGTCAAACGATGTATTGCGTGTAATAGCCACCGCGCAGGTAGTACCGGCCGTAGAATCATTCACTATTGATTTTTCTGATGTAAAAGACGATGCTGCCAACCTGAATATTTCATGGGAGAAAACCAAAGTAACTCTGGCGATTGGTGTTGATAATGTAAAAGCCATGGAAGCAGCAATTGCCCTTAAAAGCAACGATGCGGCAGCGGCATTTCAACAAGCGGCAGAGTATATGTTTCAAAAAGGTCTTGATTTGAATAGCGCGTTGTCGATGGTCGATAAATCATTGGCTCTGAAAGAAAATTTTCGCAACAACTGGGTGAAAGCACAGATTCTTGATAAACAAGGTAAACCTGCTGAAGCATTGGTTTTTGCACTTAAAGCACAGACTTTAGGTAACGGCGACGGCGTTTATCCGTTCTTTAAAGACAGTATTGAAAAGGGAATCAGCGAAATAAAAGCCAAAATTTCTGTTGTTCCTGAGCCTTCCACAAATACAAAAAAGAAAAAGAAGGCCTGATTTGATTCAGAGCTTTTGAATTGTCCCGGCCATGAATCATATCTGGCCGGGATTTTTTTTGCAGCAGATTCATAAGGCAATTCAAAGAAAATCATTCTCTTATTTGATGAAATAAGATTTCCAACTAATTTTAGGTCATTAAGAAACTAAACCGGCCTCAATGTGAATTATGGTATAGAGTAAAGGCACTCAATTACTATTTTGCTTAATCACCCATTCACTCATTACCTTAAATGGCAACTGAATCAATTGCTTCAAAGAAGCAGACTCTTTATATTATCTTATGTGGCATTTTTCTCACTAATGCCATTATCGCTGAAATAATAGGTTCAAAAATTTTTTCTGTTGAACAAACCCTGGGCATTGCACCCATGCAGCTACCGCTCTTTGGTCAAAAGTTTGACTTCAATATGTCGGCGGGGGTACTTAACTGGCCTTTTGTATTTGTTACCTCTGATATTATTAATGAGTATTTTGGCAAAAAGGGGGTGAGAAAAATCTCTTATCTAACGGCCATGCTTATTGCTTACGCCTTTGTTATCATTTATATTTCTACTATTGTTACTCCGGCACAGTTCTGGGTTAACCATAACAATAAAGATTTTTCAGGCAATGCCCTGAATATTAATGATGCTTACAAAATTATTTTTCGTCAGGGGCTGGGGATTATCCTGGGTTCAATTATTGCATTTTTAGTAGGGCAAATACTTGATGCTACTGTTTTTCATTGGTTGCGTACTTATACAAATAACAAAATGATTTGGCTGAGAGCCACAGGCTCTACCTTGGTGTCGCAGTTGATTGATAGTTATGTTGTGGTATTTATTGCTTTTTATGTCTTTAATAACTGGACATTAACGGAGGTATTTACAACCGGAACGAATAACTATATCTATAAATTTGTAGTGGCGGTGTTACTGACACCAGTGATATACCTGGCACATGGTATGATAGATAAGTATCTGGGCAAAGAACACGCCCACAAAATAATTGATGAGGCTACTTTTACGCCGATGTAACACGGAGTGCCACTCCGTGGAACGTTCGGCGGAGTGATACTCCGCGGTGGGTTAAAGAGCAGCCAGATTACTGCTCTTTAACCTCAGGTAATTTAGAAAAATCTACATTACAGCTGCCGCATCCCTTAGCACAACCTGCATTTTTGGCTGTAAATTGTTTTCTGACCATGTTGCCCAAATAAGCCAGGGCACTCAGAAATATCGCTCCGATTATAATATTTTCAATCATCTTCTTCCTAATGCTTGCAAAATGTGTTGGTAATGGTGTTCAGAATGCCAGGCATATAAAGCGATAACTTCCTGAATTTCAAACGACTTCTGGTATCCGCCATGATAATAAGTTTTCTTTAAAGACGCTTCATCAAGGCTCCTGAACAAATAGACCATCCGCTGGTGTACACCATCTAAAATTTGTAATGAAGGTTTAATGGGTAAACTATGGTCTGGTAATTGCGCCCACGCACCTTCATCATAACCTTTTATTGCAGGATTTTGTTCAGTTAAAGCAAATCGAATACGGGTAAACATTTGGATATGGCTCTCGGCCATGTGGTGAACCACCTGGCGGACTGTCCAACCACCCTGCCTGTAAGGGGTATCCAGTTCTTCGTCATTCAAATTGGCCGTCAGCGCTTTTAACAGGGCCGGAAGTTCTTCCATTACTTTTATATGACCATCGGTATCGGTAAGCGTGTATTCCCTGCCATATACAAAATCGCCAATAGGGTATTTTAATTGTTCAAGAGTAAGCATAAAAAAAGAAATTGTATTAAATTCAGAACCAGTGTTTTTGAATCTCATCGAGCAGCTCATTATGAACTGCCGAACCAGCCACCACATCGCCCCTGAAAAGGTGTTCGCCCGTGCCAGAAAAATCTGATACAAACCCACCTGCCTCGGTAATTAGCAAAATTCCTGCAGCCATGTCCCACGAATTAAGGTTGTACTCATAGAAACCATCAAAATAACCACATGAAACATAGGCGAGGTCAATTGCCGCCGAGCCCATGCGGCGTAAACCATGCGTTTTTTGCATCAACGATTCCAGTATCTTCAGGTATTTGTCCTGATTATCAAACTTGTAATAAGGGAAACCCGTAGATAACAGGCTTTCTCCCAGATGTTTATTAGCCGATACGCTGATGGCCTCACCATTTCTGAAAGCACCGCCTCCTTTGGTAGCAGAGAAAACCTCGCCTGTACAAACATTATAAACCACACCTACCAGTACATCTTTACCATGCGCTAATGCCAGGCTTACCGAATAATTAGGCAAACCGTGGATAAAATTGGCTGTTCCGTCCAGCGGGTCAATAATCCAGTTTAAGCCATCAAAATCTTTGGTTTCTACAGTTCCTTCTTCTGTTATAAATCCTGCCTCGGGCAAAATAGTTTCCAGTCTCCTTACTATCATTTTTTCAGTTTCTTTATCAACGTAAGAAACTACATTATTGGTGGCCTTATATTCTACCGATGCCGTGCTGAACTTCTTGGCCTCTGAAGCAATAAATTCTCCTGCCTCCTTTGCAACCAGAATAACTTCACTGCATATTTTTTCTAAATCCGCTAAGTGATGTGACATTTTTTGCTTTTTGTGTGTTTAAAATTTATTAATCTTTCTTTGATTTAATGACCTGTTTATTTGGCTGATGCGGTTTTTTTTTGCCAACCGTTGGGTATTAAAATTTGTTGTTTGTGATGGCAATTTTAAGAAAAAATATTTGCTTTGCCGTTGTTTTATTTTGTGCGTTTGCAAAATAATTACTTAAAAGAAAAATATTAACACTTAGTTAATAGAACACCGCTGATAACCAGCGCTTTGTAGGTTTGATTTTAAAATATAATGAACATTAAAGAAAAGAGACTCAGACAATTTACCGAAAGAATATTTCAGGCACTAGGCTGTTCAACTAAGGATGCTAAACTGGCAGCAGATGTGCTGATTACTGCCGATTTAAGAGGAGTAGATTCTCATGGTACTGCCAGATTAGTTGGCTATGTGAGATTATATGATAATGGCCGCCTGAATCCTGCACCGCAAATCAGAATTATTCATGAAACACCTTCCACGGCAGTTATAGACGGCGATAAAGGCCTTGGCTTGGTAGTAGCGCCATTTGCCATGAAAGTAGCCATGAAGAAAGCCAAAAAATACGGCTCAGGATGGATTTCGGTACAGAACTCAAACCATTTCGGGATAGCCGGTTACCATTCAATGCTTGCTTTGCAGAATGATATGATCGGCTGGGCCATGACAAACGCCGCTCCGTTGGTAGTACCTACTTTTGCTACTGAAAAAATGTTGGGTACAAACCCGATTGCTGTGTCTGTTCCGGCTGGTAATCAGCCACCGTTTGTGGCCGACTTTGCAACAACCGCAGTGGCCTATGGCAAAATGGAAATTTTGCAAAGAAAAGGTCTGCCTGCTCCGATAGGATGGGTGCAGGATGCATCGGGTAAGCCGACTCATGATGCCAATGCAGTTAAAAATGGTGGAGGCTTATTGCCCTTGGGTGGTAACCGCGAGCACGGCAGCCACAAAGGCTATGGGCTGGGTGCTGTTGTAGATATTTTTTCAGGCGTTTTATCAGGTGCTAACTTTGGCCCCTGGGTTCCGCCTTTTGCAACTGCGGGTTTTCATGGTATGGCAGCCGAACAGGTGGGTAAAGGCACAGGGCATTTTCTGGGTGCCATGCGGATTGACGGTTTCAGACCCAAAGAAGAGTTTAAGGCCAGTATGGATACATGGATTGAGCGCTTCAGAGCAGCTAAGCACGTTGAAGACAACCCTGTTGTTATACCCGGAGACCCGGAACGCGAGCTGGAGAAAATCAGAAGAGCAGAAGGAATACCTTTGAATGAAAAGGTGGTTGAAGATTTGCAAACATTGGCTGAACGCTTTGGCGTGAAATTCTGAGCTGTAGAAACTTAAACTTTTTTATATTAATTATTGAATAAAAAGCGCTTAACAAAGGGCCGCAGGATTTTTCAGCTAAGAATTTATGATATTTTTTTCGTAATTTTGCAGTTCAAAGAAAGCTGAAAACATGAAGAAAATTAAAGTTGGTCTGGTACAGATGTCTTGCACGGCCGATGTTGCAGAGAATATAGATAAAGCCATTGAGGGAATTAAAAAAGCTGCCGGTAGTGGCGCCAATATCGTTTGTCTGCAGGAATTATTCACCTCGCTATATTTTTGTGATGTAGAAGACCACAGTAATTTTAATCTGGCAGAGGCTATTCCAGGGCCAACTACCATGAAGTTGTCTGAAATTGCCCGTGACCTTAATGTAGTAATAATTGCTTCATTATTTGAAAAACGGGCTGCTGGTTTATACCATAATACCACTGCCGTAATCGATGCCGACGGCACTTATCTGGGTAAATACCGCAAAATGCATATTCCTGATGACCCGGGTTATTACGAGAAATTCTATTTTACTCCCGGCGATTTAGGCTACAAGGTTTTCGATACCAAGTTTGCTAAAATAGGGGTGCTTATCTGTTGGGACCAGTGGTATCCTGAGGCTTCCCGTATTACAGCCTTAATGGGCGCTGAAGTGCTGTTTTATCCTACCGCCATCGGTTGGGACGTCAACGAGCCACAGAATGAGGCTAACATTGAACAGTATAATGCATGGCAGACCATTCAGCGTAGCCATGCTGTCGCTAATGGGGTACACGTGGTATCGGTAAACAGGGTAGGGCGAGAGGCTGAGCAGCAATTCTGGGGAGGCAGTTTTGTGGCCAATCCGTTCGGAAGCCTGTTATACCTGGCATCGCATGATAAAGAAGAAGTACACGTGCAGGAAATTGACCTGGCATTGACCGAAAAATACCGCACCACTTGGCCGTATCTTCGCGATAGAAGAATAGACAGCTATGAGCCCATCCTGAAAAGATATATAGATTAACATTATCCAAAGAAAATATCGGCCTGCCGAAGTATAATAAAACATTTAAATGCTTACCATAAACAATTTATCGTTCTACTTTGGCGGAAGAGCCATTTTTGAAGGAGCGAGTCTACAGATTAAACCAAAAGATAAAATCGGTTTAATTGGTCTGAACGGAATGGGGAAATCTACCCTTTTGAGACTGATTGTAGGCGAATACCAGCCAGATGGCGGTAATATCAGCAAAGCCGGTGACTGTACCATTGGTTTCCTGAATCAGGACTTACTTTCTTACCAGACCGAAGACTCTATATTGTCGGTAGCCATGCAGGCTTTTGAACGCGAAAACTACCTACAAATAGAAATAGACAAAGTGCTGCACGAGATGGAAGTAAATTACCGCGATGAACTGGTTGACAAGCTGGGGCATTTGCAGGAAGAGTTTGACCATCTGGGAGGCTACACCATTCAGTCTAAAGCTGAAGAAATTCTGGAAGGGCTTGGTTTCCGTACCGAAGAGCTACATATGCCTTTAAAACAGTTTTCCGGTGGGTGGCGGATGCGTGTTATGCTGGCAAAGTTGCTTCTGCAAAAGCCTTCATTGTTATTGCTTGATGAGCCTACTAACCACCTTGACCTTCCTTCAATTCAGTGGGTTGAAAAATATATTGTGAATTACGAAAACGCAGTTGTGGTGGTTTCTCACGATAGAGAGTTTCTGGATAACGTCTGTAACATGACTGTAGAAGTTACCCAGAACAAACTTTGGCCTTATGCAGGTAATTACTCATTCTTTGTAGAAGAAAAAGCCCTTAGAAACGAGATTCAGAAAAGTGCTTTTGAAAACCAGCAGGCGCAGATACGCCAGACTGAACGTTTTATTGAACGTTTTAAAGCCAAAGCGTCTAAGTCTCGTCAGGTGCAGTCTCGTGTGAAAGCCCTGAATAAACTGGAACTAATTGATGATGTAATTGATGCCTCGGCACGTGTAGCATTTAAATTTAAATTCAGTGTTAATCCGGGTAGGCATGTGATGGCTCTTGAGCATATCAATAAGGCTTATGGAGAAAAAGTAATTCTGAAAGACTCAACCATAAATATAGAGCGTGGCGACAAAATTGCCCTGATAGGCGCCAATGGAAAGGGGAAATCAACATTGCTCAGAATTGTGGCAGGTAGCGAACCTGTGGATGGTGTAAGAAAACTGGGCCATAATGTAAATTTCTCTTTCTTTGCCCAGCACCAATTGGAATCTTTGCATTTGGATGAATCTATTCTGGAAGAATTAAAATATGCCGATTCAGCCAAAACAGAAGCTGAATTACGTTTGATTCTGGGCTGTTTCCTATTTAAAGGAGAAGATGTATTCAAGAAAATTAAGGTGTTATCAGGTGGTGAGAAATCACGTGTGGCTTTAGCCAAGGTATTGATATCTGAGGCTAATTTCCTGCTACTTGATGAGCCCACCAACCACTTGGATATGCAGTCGGTGAATATCCTTATTCAGGCTCTGGATCAATATGAAGGTACGTACGTGGTGGTTTCTCACGACAGACACTTTGTGAGCCAGGTTGCAAATAAAATATGGTACATTGAAGACCACCAGATAAAAGAATACCCGGGCACTTACGACGAGTATGAAACCTGGGTTGAAGATAACAAGGCTAACCGTCCGTCAAGTGTTCCGGTTCCGGCTCCAGCAAAAAAAGAAGAGAAACAAGCTCCGGTTGTTGACGCGCCAGGCAAAAACAAAAATGAGATCAAGAAGCTGGAACGCGAGATTGAAGAAATAGAAGCAAAAATAACCGAGCAGGAAAAGAAAAAAACGCTTCTGGAAGAAAAACTGGCTGACCCGAAGATTTTTAATGATGCTGCCGCATTGCAAAAAGCAAACACCGAATACGAACAAGCCAAAGCTGAATTGAAAAAGCTGAACGAGGTTTGGGAAAACAAAATGTTGGAGATTGCCTAACAAAAAGTACTGATAATATTTATTATAACAGCATCACATAAACGGGTGCTGTTTTCTTTTGTAGATGCTTGTAAACAAAAGCAGCTCATCTGATGGCCAAATGAGCTGCTTTTCTAATATTAATTGAAACGTATTTCTGAAATTATCTGATAATGCTGAATAATCTGCTCCAACGAATTTTGTTCAGGAAGTTTCCGTCTTTATTAATTGACATCCAGATGAAAACTGCTTTACCAACAATGTGGTCTTCCGGCACAAATCCCCAAAAACGTGAGTCGTCAGACCCATGTCGGTTATCGCCCATCATAAAATAATAGTCCTGCTTAAATGTGTATGATGTAATTGGCTTGCCATCCAGAATAATCTGCCCGTTTACATATCTGGCATCTTTGTTCCCGTCAAAGGTGGTAATGATTCCTTTGTAAAGCGCCAGATTTTTTTCGTCAAGCTGTATAGTTACTCCCTTTTTAGGTACAGTTACCGGCCCAAAATTGTCTCTGTTGAAAGGAAACAGCCTTGAGTTATACGGAAAAGTATTGATTCCGTATTCGGTTGTGTCTCCTTTGGTTGCAATAATGGGGGTAATGCTCTTTACAAAGTCAAGCGCCTTAATATCTTTTATTGCCTGGTCGGTGGCTTTTACATAATAGACCGTTTTATCTGTCTGATGTAAATCTTCTTCGTATTCGGTAATGTCTAATTTCTGAAAAATTTTCTCGTTTACCTGGGTAGTGGCTTCAATGGCATACTCGTTCTGCAAACCCGGAGGATTCGGAAAAACTTTGTTATTCACATACGCCTGACCAGCCCTTACCTCCACTACATCTCCCGGAATCCCGATGCAACGTTTAATGTAATTGGTTCGTAAATCAACCGGATATTTGTCGTATCCGCCAAATTCATCAGGTCTTTCAGGGCAACCAGGGTAGTTGAAAACCACTACATCACCGTTTTTTACATGTGTAAAGCCCGGTAATCGGTATTGAGGAAGCTGAATGGCATCAGAATACGAAGGTATATCTGTAAACCAGATTTTCTGGTGCGTAAGCGGCACCTGAAGTATAGTTTTAGGCGTACGGGTGCCGTAATGCAATTTACTTACAAAAAGGAAGTCGTTGATTAACAGGCTCTTTTCCATAGACCCCGTAGGAATGGTATATGCTTCCAGAAATAACCACCGGATCAGCGTTGCTGCTACCACGGCGAATAATACTGAGTCTACCCATTCTCTTAGCGCCGACTTCTTTTTTGCTGGTTTATTTCCGGCCGTTGATTGAACTTCTGCCATAAGGACTTGCTCCTGATAGGAGATTTAATGGTTTAGTGATATCGGTTAAAAAATAAATGATTAAAAGCCTAACAAATCGTTCATCCCAAAAATACCGGTTTTGTCGCGCAGCCACTCGGCGGCTATTACAGCGCCTAAAGCAAAGCCATTCCGGCTGTGGGCAATATGTTTTATTTCAAGCTGGTCAACATCAGATATATACTTTATCTCGTGGGTTCCGGGAACTTTACCCTCTCTCGACGACCAGATTGGAACCTCGTTTTCCTGTGCTATCTGATTATTTACCCAGGTAGTTTTGCTGTTAAGATTTTCGATCAGCCCCTGTGCTAATGTAATGGCAGTGCCACTGGGAGAATCTTTTTTTTCAGTATGATGTATCTCGTTGGTAGAGACCTTGTATTCGCCCATGTAAGGGTTCATCAGGCGGGCAAGTGCCTTGTTGATTTCAAAGAAAAGGTTTACCCCTATGCTGTAGTTAGATGCATAAAAAAAGGCGCCGCTATTTTCCTGGCACAGTTTTTCAATCTCGGGCTTGTGCTGAAGCCAACCGGTTGTTCCGCAAACGGCCGGCAAGCCAAACTCCATACAATATTTTAGGTTGCCATAGGCAGATTCAGGCGAACTGAATTCAATAACCACATCGGTGTTTTCGGGGATAACAGACAGAAGCTCGGTACGGTTACCGATATCTATTCTTGCAGAAATCTCATGTCCTCTTTGTAAAGCAATCTGCTCAATTACTTTACCCATTTTTCCATAACCTAAAAGGGCAATACGCATATATTTCTATGTCAGATTCTATTTGAATTTAAAAACTAAACTGGCACCCACCGCACTGCCCATAAAAGTAGGCTGAACGCTGGGTTGGAACTTGATTGATATGTCGTCGCTCATATCAAAGTTTTTGAGGTGGGCAGACACATTAGCCTGCACTGCCTGAAGTGCCCAGCCAACTGCAAAAACAATAACGGTCAGGTCTCTGTACCGGCGGTAAGTATTTACTACGGGCTCAACCTGAGCTTTGGTAAATGGGCCTATCTGCTTATCAGACTGTTTTATGCCTATACCTACATAGTTGTTAAGCATTACTTCGGTAGCTCCGCCAACAACTAGCTCTGTCAATTTGCCTTTATAGTATTGATACCTGTGGTTATTAACATAAAACGAGAAAATGCCTCCGGCTGCTGCACCGTAAACAATTGGCATAACCCAGTATTCTTTGTTGGTGGCTTGCCCCCAACCGGGTAGTATCAATGAGCGAATGAGCGCCTTTCGTGCAGGATTTGCTTTTTTTGCTGAATCTGCCTTGAATATTCTGCTTATAAAACGGACTCTTCCGGCCGAATCTGCTTTAACAAGCCTTTTACCTAAACCCGCAATTCTGGAAGAGTCAATCAATATTTTTTTCGACGAATCGGTTTTGGCCGTATTACTTTTTACAGTATCTGTTTTTTGCGCAAAAGAAATATTTGTTGTCAGTAAAAGAATAACCAGCATCCGAACCATATTCCGAAAATTTAATTGCGTAATGAGAGACAAAAATAGGTTCTCATCTTTCTTTTTACAATCATTTAACAAATATTAAACTATTCTATGGCTGATTTTAATCCTGATTTACTTTTATTGCGCCTAAAATTCTGTCTAATTCATCTTTTGATGCAAACGGAATTTTGATTTCACCCTTATGATTATCGTCCGCCTTTACCTGTACTTTGGTGCCAAAGTAACCCTGAAGACGAAACTGTAACGAAGAAATCTCTTGTTTTAAGGTATTCTGGTTTTTGCCTTTTACTTCTTCAGCGCCTATGGCAGCCAGTCTTCTTACTTCTTCTTCAATTTTACGAACCGACCAGCTCTCCTCAATTACCTTAGTAAAGAGTTTAATCTGGGTTTCGTTATTGTCTATATTTATCAGTGCCCGGGCATGGCCCATTGTAATTTCGTTGTCGCGCACGGCTGCCTGAATTACATCAGGTAATTTTAGTAAGCGCAGATAGTTGTTAACAGTAGTACGGTTTTTACCTACTCTGTCGCCCAGTTCTTCCTGTTTCAATTGAAACTCACTAAGGAGGCGATGGTAACTCAGGGCAATTTCTATGGCGTTCAGGTTTTCACGCTGAATATTTTCAATCAATGCCATTTCCAGCATTTGCTGGTCGTCGGCAGTACGCACATAAGCAGGTATTTTGGTAAGGCCTGCCAGTTTAGATGCCTGCAAGCGGCGTTCGCCCGATATCAGAATGTATCTGCCCGGGGTTTCTTCCTTAACTGTAATCGGCTGAATTATACCCAGTATCTTGATAGATTCTGACAATTCCTGAAGCGCCTCCTGGTCAAAGTGGGTTCGTGGCTGATACGGATTGGTTACAATAGAGCTAATCAGTATCTCGTTCATTGAACCCGGAGATTCTGCTTTACGTGGTATAACGTTCTCATTGTCAGTACTTCCGGAGTCTGACAACAATGCACCCAGCCCACGCCCAAGCCCGGTCATACCTTTTTTTGTATTGAATGTTTTAGCTTCCATAGGTTTTCATGATAAATGGGTCTTGCTTTCAGGTTCCCAAATACATTTGGTTTAATTCATCTCCAACACTTATCAGTTTTCGGTTACAAGCTTTCCGTTCTTGATTAATATCTCACGTGCCAGATTCAGATAGCTGATAGCCCCTTTACTGTCGGCATCCTGAGCCAGCGCAGGTACACCATAACTCGGCGATTCAGATAACCGGATATTTCGAGGTATGAGAGTCTGAAAAACCATGTTCTTGAAGTGCGTGGTTACTTCATGCACCACCTGGTTTGACAGCCTCACGCGCAGGTCATACATGGTTAGTAAGATACCTTCAATTGTTAGAGCCGGATTGAGACGCTGCTGTATAATCTTGATGGTGTTCAGCAATTTACCCAGCCCTTCCAGGGCAAAGTACTCGCATTGCACCGGAATAATCACCGAATCGGCAGCAGTAAGGCTGTTAATAACAATTAAACCTAAAGAAGGAGAACAATCAATGATGATAAAGTCATACATATCTTTCACATCATTCAAAGACTCTTTCATCTTTTCTTCTCGCTTAGGAAGGTTAATCATCTCAATTTCAGCACCCACCAGATCAATGTGTGAGGGCAGCAAATCAAGATTCGGGAAGTCGGTCTGAATGATAATGTCTCTGGGACGAATATCATTCACCATACATTCATAAATGCTGTTTTCTACTTCCTTGGGGTTCAGGCCAAGCCCGGATGTAGTATTTGCCTGAGGGTCTGCATCTATGATAAGCGTACGGAACTCAAGGGCAGCCAGACTGGCCGCCAGATTGATTGATGTGGTTGTTTTACCTACGCCGCCCTTCTGGTTGGCTATTGCTATTATTTTTCCCATTTTTAGTGGTTCGAGAAAATTTCGGATTCAAATATCCGACTTTTAATGTTAAGAAACAATTAAATGTTCCACGACGTGGATAAAACGTTCCACGATGTGGATAACATCTGACAGGGTCTTCCGGCGCATTTTTTCTATCCAATTTTAACCCTGAATAGCGAAATTTTTTCGTTTGTTGTCTTTATTGCTTTCTGTAGTATTATCTTTGCCCCATGCGTTACTTAATTGAATGTTCTTACCAAGGTACATCATTTCATGGCTGGCAGGTGCAGGAAAACGCCGCCACCGTGCAAGGGCATATTGAGCAGGCTTTATCTACCGTTCTGAGAGTGCCAACCCAGATAGTTGGCAGCAGCCGTACTGATGCAGGCGTGCATGCCTGTCAGCAGTTTGCCCATTTTGATTCAGAAACGCCGCTGAACCAGATAGACAAGCTGGTTTATGCTGTGAACGGCATCTTGCCCAAAGACATAGCCGTAAATAAAATAGCTGAGGTAAATGACAATTTCCACTCCAGGTTTGATGCCACCTACCGGCGTTATCTTTATAGAATAGCACTTCAAAAAACACCATTCTGGCAGGATTTTTCTTATTTTTACCGGGCACCGCTTGATATTAAAGCAATGAACGCGGCAGGAGAGCTGATGAAAAATCATATTGATTTTCAGTGTTTCAGTAAAGTGCATACAGATGTAGCCACATTTAATTGTAAAATTGAATTTGCCCGCTGGGAACAGCAGGACCAGTTTTTGCTGTTTCATATCAAGGCCGACCGTTTCTTGAGAGGTATGGTAAGGGCCATTGTGGGTACCATGCTTGAAGTTGGTATTGGAAAAATGAGCCTGAATGCGTTTGAGCAGGTTATTTTATCAAAAAACAGGCAGAAAGCCGGAAGAGCCGTACCGGCCGAAGGGCTCACATTGGTAGAAGTGGGCTACCCAAACGGATTAATTACCTGACAAATCATGAAAATAAGCGTTGAAAAAATTTCTACACCCGAAGACCTTGAAGCAATTAAGGGTCTGTTCCGGGAATATGAGAAGTTGCTGGGTGTAAGTCTTTGCTTTCAGAATTTTGAGGAAGAACTGGCCTTGCTGCCTGCCAAATATGCCGAGCCGGAGGGTTCTATATTTCTGGCTCTTGTAAATGGCAACCCCGCAGGTTGTGTGGCATTATGGAAACTGGAAGAGGGTGTTTGTGAAATGAAAAGATTGTATGTGAGGCCGGTTTATCAGGGTATCGGGCTGGGAAAAAAGCTTGCCCTGACGGTTTTAGATGAGGCAGCAAAAAAGGGCTACCGTAAAATGAAGCTCGACACGCTGAAAAGGCTGGCGGCCGCCAATAAACTGTATCATGCTTTACAGTTTACTGAAACCCAACCATATAACTACAATCCTGAAGGCGACGTAGCCTATTTTGAAAAAGATTTAGCATAATGGCCTTAATAAGCAAAGATATTGAACTGGCAGTGAAGCTGTTGAATGCCGGTGAGGTGCTTGGGATTCCGACCGAGACAGTGTATGGGTTGGCAGGCAACGCCTTGAACACTGATGCAGTAGCCCGGATATTTGAAGTAAAAAACCGACCAACTTTTGACCCGCTTATTGTGCACACCCACAGCATTGAGCAGTTTGAACAATACGTAAATGTAACCGATGAAAGGGTTTATGCCTTAGCAGAAAAATTTATGCCCGGGCCGCTGACTCTCTTATTACCAAGAAAAGAAATAATTCCTGATTTGGTTACATCAGGCCTGGACACCGTAGCCATTAGAATACCCAGTCATCCGTTAACATTGCAGTTATTGCGTCAATTGGATTTTCCATTGGCAGCGCCGAGCGCCAATCCGTTTGGTTATATTTCTCCAACAAGCGCGCTGCATGTGAATCATCAGTTAGGCGAGCAGATAAATCTGATTCTTGATGGGGGAGAGTGCCAGATAGGCATTGAATCAACTATTGTTGGTTTTGCAGGAAATGAAACAATTGTTTACAGAAAAGGTGGTTTATCTATTGAAGAAATGGAAGACGTGGTAGGTAAAGTGCAAATAATTGAGCATTCGTCTTCCAATCCGCAGGCGCCCGGTATGCTTAAAAGCCATTATGCACCAAGAAAACCCCTGCATTTAATAGGTGATGATTCAGAAATCGTTTCGAGTAACAAAAAAGTTGCTTACCTGGGCTTTAACGAATTAAGAGCCGAAATACCTGCTGAGAATCAACTGCTTTTGTCGCCTTCAGGTAATTTCAAAGAAGCGGCTAGAAATCTGTTTGCTTACCTGCGTGAGTTAGACAACAGAAATGTTGAGGTTATATACACCAGCCTACTGCCGGAAAAAGACCTTGGCAGAGCCATAAATGACCGTATCAGACGCGCTACCGTAAAAGATTGAAAATCAATTAGATATTACCTTAAATTCAACCCTTCGGTTCTTCTGGCGCGTTTCTTCGGTGTCATTTGGTGCCACTGGCTGTTGCTGTCCTTTACCCGACGATGTCATGCGAGATGCGGAGACCCCCTTGTTGAACAGGTAATTTGAAACAGCCTTTGCCCGCAACTCAGACAAGTATAGATTCAGCCGAGGGTCACCCACGTTATCGGTATGGCCAATAATCTCTATATTCACTTTCGGATTCTCTTTCAGCATTTGAACCAGTTTATCTAATTCAGTATATGATTGCGGTTTGATAATTGGCTGACTCTGGTCAAAAAATACATTTTCCAGTTTTATAGGTTTACCTATTTCAATACTTTTAAAGTAATTGTCGGTAAAGGCTGCTGCCGGGGCAATAATTGTTTGTTTTGGTGGTGTAACTGGCTCAGGTACCTTGTCAATATTTGGTTGCACTGTTTTCTCTTCATTTTTTACTATCACCGGCGCATCGTTCTTGGGTTTGTTTTCAACCGGCTGGGGTGCCTTTTTTATCTCTACTTTTTCAAGCAGCACGTCAAAAGAGAAATTTCCAGAGGCCAGATTCAACAAATTAATGTCAGCTGTGTACAGCTTATAATCATAAGCATGTACAAGTAATGTGTATTTCTTTCCGAAATCTGCCGGAGCTATTGGCGTTGTGGTTCTGCTGTTTTCCATTAAGGCCAGTTTATCATTATCAGATGCCACAAAAGATACCCTTGCATGAGGGATAGGCGCACGGGTTTTAAAATCGAGGGTGTTGAAGGTAAAGATATACCCGTTCTTTTTCAGGGCAATCATCAGCACATTGTCAACCAGCTGGCTTGGGTTTACAGTTGTTTTTGATGCCTGGTATCCGGGGGCAGATATTTCAATTTCGTAGATTTTATCGGCACTCAATGAAGCCTTGTATCTGTTTTTCTCTGCATCTAAAATCCCTTTAACTGGTGTTAAATCGGTTGATAACTTAAAACCGGCTGGTACTACACTTTTTGTGTAAAAGTCTGTTGCAATAAAATAGGTTTCTTTAAAAGGTACCCTGGCTAATTTCAGGTACAAGGTTTGGCTATCTTTCACCAGCGGTGCGTTGTAGGTAATATATCCCTTACTTTTAACCTCGGCGGTATAGTTTTCAGCTATCTTGAGTATGGCTTGCCATTCCGACTGCACATTGGTAGTCTGCAAAGGAACTACTTCATTTGTTGCATTGAAGATGTTTAAGCTGGCCCCGGGTATGTTTCGTTTAGTTTCTTCGTCTACTACTATTAATCTGTATCGGTTTGAGGTCTTCTTTTCAAGTATAATATCCTGCGCAAATTGCCTGCGTGAAATCAGTTCTTTTAAATCAACGTTTTGGTTGGTCTGGGTATATCCTTCCGACTCCACTTCAACTGAGTACTCGGCATCCGGTGATAAATTGGCCGAAAAACCATCCTTCTCAATGCGTGCCGCAATAGACTGCCTGGTTTTCAGATTGATTATCCTCATCCGGGTATTGATAATAAATTCCTTCGTGTCTTTATCTACTATCCTGAATAAAAAGTTATAGTTTTCTCTTTTCAGCGGAAAACGTTTCATTGTAATGTTGGCCCCGGGATACTCAGTTCTGATGCTTTCAAAAGAAAGTTGTTCTGTATAGGGTTTATAGCCTTCTGCAGTTATTTCAATGGTAAACTTTTTTTTAGGGGCAATTTCAATTTTGTATGGATTTTCTTTGTCTGATTTACCTGTAAGTGTGGTTTCTTCTGGGCGAATAACCCTGAATGAGGCAGGAATTGTCTCTAACGTGATGGCATCAATGGCGCTCAATGCTAAAGGAGCCGAGTCATTTTTTTTAAGACTCAGACTAATAAATCTGTCGATTGGCCGCACAATTTTTTTTTGGTCAACTGCATCTATTTCAATCTCTGAGCGATCATAGCCCTGAGCTTCAATAGTAACAAAATAGCTCTTGGTTTTATCAAGTTTGGCTTTCCATTCGCCAGTTTTAGAGTTGAGTACTACCTCTATATCCTGGTTATTTTTATCTTTTATTTTTAACAGCGTGTTGGTTATGATTTGTTTATCTCTGGCGTCGGTAATAAGAAAAACGTATTCGTCAATAACCGGAACCGACTGGAAAAAGCCGGCCTCATTGCAGATAGGATTAATCAGGTAATCAGCATCAGGTTCAGAAACTGATTTATTGTTAGCAAAAGCCGTACAAATGCATTGAAATGTAAAAACAGCAGTAAGTAAAACTGAAATTCTCATAGAAATCGGCGAATATATCTGATGTCGCTTATTTAATCATATCTCATTAGAACGAAGAATTCGAAATGAATTGTAAGTTTTTATGAAATTATGTTGTTTTGTTAAATGGAAGAAAATGCAAAAAAAACAGTTTTAATTGATTTACACTATCTACCCTGTACTCAATTTTTTTCTGCGGTGCTGGAGGCTGATGAGCTGATGCTGGAAAGCCACGAACACTACATCAAGCAAAGCTACCGTAACAGATGCTATTTATTGGGTGCCAACCAGGTTGAAATGTTGATTGTACCTGTGGTTGACGGCAACAAAAAAATTCTGGTAAAAGATATCCGGATAGATTACCAGCAAAGATGGTTTGATATCCACTGGCGTACAATCAGGGCGGCGTATGGTAAATCGCCTTTTTTTGAGTTCTTTGGCGATTACTTTCAGAACACCATACAAAAGAAACCAACTTTTTTATGGGACCTGAATTTTGAATTGCTGACAATTTGTCTGAAATTATTAGAAATTAACAAGACAATAAGTCTGACTGAAAATTATGAAAAACAACCGGGTTCTTCTATTTATGACCTTCGGGGGCTAATATCACCTAAAAAAGCCTCTGAAAACGCAATTCCGTTTCATCCGGTGGCATATCAGCAAAACTTTGGCAGTGAATTTGTACCTAACCTTAGTGTTATTGACTTGCTGTTTTGCAGAGGCAATCAATCTTTAGGAATTTTAAAGAAATCTGCCCAAAATTGAACAGAGTTTGTTAATAAATCGTTATATTGCAAATGCAAATGTTTTGCTTAAACCAAATATTTGAGTACTAAAGCAATATTGACCATTACAAAATTTTGAATTATGGAAAAATCGAATCAGCTGATTTTTTCATCTAATCTATCGTAAAATTAAATGGAGCCTAAATTTTCACAAAAAGTCAAAGACATCATTACCCTTGCCCGTGAAGAAGCACTTAGGCTTGGTCATGATTACATCGGAACAGAACATTTGATTCTGGGGATGATCCGCGATGGAGAAGGTATTGCTTTAAATCTACTGAAAGGGGCTGGTGTATCGCTTGAGGAGTTGCGAATTACAATTGAACAAGCCACCAAAGGAACTGCGACCAATAACATTAAAAATTTGGCAAACATTCCGTTAACGCGCCAATCTGAAAAAGTTTTAAAGATTACTCATTTGGAGGCCAAAATCTTCAAATCTCAACTCATAGGAACCGAGCATCTTTTATTAGCGATTCTGCGCGATGGCGATAACCTCGGTGGACAGATTTTACAGAAATTCCACCTCAACTACGAGCAGGCCAAAGAAATGTTAGACTACCAGCTAACCGGCCAGAAACCTGTAATGGAACGCCCTGAAACAGATGACGATGATGAAAGATTCTTAGGTGGTGGTGCCGGAGGTTACTCTCAGCAAAGAAATGACCCTAAGAATCCGGAAAAATCGAAAACGCCAGTACTGGATAATTTCGGTCGTGATTTGACCAAACTTGCCGAAGTAGGCAAACTTGACCCGATTGTTGGCCGTGAGAAAGAAATTGAGCGTGTGGCACAGATTCTTTCAAGACGTAAGAAAAATAACCCGATTCTGATTGGTGAGCCTGGTGTTGGTAAAACTGCCATTGCCGAAGGCCTTGCTTTAAGAATTGTACAGAAAAAAGTGTCGAGGATCCTTTTTGGCAAAAGGGTAGTAACGCTTGATCTCGCATCGCTGGTGGCAGGTACTAAGTACCGTGGCCAGTTTGAAGAAAGAATGAAAGCCGTGATGAACGAGTTGGAGAAATCGCCGGATGTGATTTTGTTCATAGATGAGATTCATACCATTGTAGGCGCCGGTGGAGCCAGTGGCTCGTTGGATGCCTCCAATATGTTCAAACCAGCTTTAGCCCGTGGGGATATCCAATGTATTGGGGCCACCACGCTTGACGAGTACCGTCAGTACATAGAAAAAGATGGAGCTTTGGCACGTCGTTTCCAGATGGTGATGGTTGAAGCCACCTCTATTGAAGAAACCATTGAGATTCTGAACAACATTAAAGATAAGTACGAAGATCACCACCACGTTAACTATACGCCTGAAGCGTTGGAATCTGCGGTTAAATTATCTGAAAGATACATTACCGACCGCTACTTGCCAGATAAAGCCATTGACGTATTAGACGAAGTAGGGGCTCGCGTACACATCAATAATATCTCGGTACCACCGGATATCGTAATGCTGGAAGAGCAGGTAGAACTGATAAAGAAAGAGAAAAATCAGGTGGTGAAGAGCCAGCGTTATGAAGAGGCTGCACAACTGCGCGACCGTGAGAAAAAACTGTTGGAGCAATTGGAAAAAGCCAAAATAGCCTGGGAAGAAGAAGCCAAAACCAAACGTTATAACGTAACAGAAGATAACGTTGCCGATGTAGTAGCCATGATGACTGGTATACCAGTGAAACGTGTAAACATGAATGAAGGAGAGAAAATCCTGAAAATGGGAGACGCGTTGAGAGGGCGAATCATTGGCCAGGACCCGGCCGTTGAAAAACTCGTTAAGTCTATTCAGCGCACACGTGTGGGTTTAAAAGACCCTAAAAAGCCGATTGGTTCGTTCATTTTCTTAGGGCCTACCGGTGTGGGTAAAACAGAGCTGGCCAAAACACTGGCAGAATATCTTTTTGATAAAGAAGATGCCTTAGTGAGAATAGACATGAGTGAGTACATGGAGAAATTCAGTATCTCTCGCCTTGTCGGAGCGCCTCCCGGATACGTAGGTTATGAAGAAGGTGGCCAGTTGACGGAGAAAATCCGCAGAAAACCTTATTCGGTTGTTTTGTTGGATGAGATTGAAAAAGCTCACCCGGATGTTTACAATATACTTCTTCAGGTTCTCGATGATGGTGTGTTGACTGACAGCCTGGGTAGAAAAGTTGATTTCAGAAATACAATTATTATCATGACTTCGAACATCGGGGTGCGTGACCTGAAAGATTTTGGAACAGGCATTGGTTTTGCCACCAAGGCCCGAAACGAAAATCAGGACGAAATGGTGAAAAGCACAATTCAGAATGCCTTGAGAAAAACCTTTTCGCCTGAGTTCCTGAATCGTCTTGACGATGTAATTGTGTTCAATTCTCTGGGTCGTGAAGATATCCATAAAATTATTGACATCGCATTGAAACGCCTTACCTCTCGTATCAGTAATATTGGTTATAAAATAGAACTGACCGAAAAGGCCAAGGATTTCTTGGGCGACAAAGGATATGACCAGCAATATGGCGCCAGACCATTAAACAGAGCGATTCAGAAATATGTGGAAGACCCACTGGCTGAAGAGATTCTGAAAGGTGAAACCAAAGAAGGTGATACCATTCTGGTTGATTACAGCGGAGAAGGCGAATCGCTTACTTTTAAAGTAATGAATAACGAAGCCGAAATTGAAAAGTAAAATTTGAGTTTCTTGGTAAATAAACAACAAAGGCACGGCTTTTAGCTGTGCTTTTGTTATTTTTGCGCTTATGATTTTTGATTATCTGAAATACATTTTTAGTGCCGGAAACGAACACGACCTGCACTCACCTTTTTTATTTGATTTTTATACAAAGGTGCTTAAAAATTCAGAAACTGCTGAAGCATTTAAGGCAGTAGAGGCATTGAGAAAATCGTTGTTGAAAGATGAGAGAACAATTGAAATAACCGATTTTGGGGCGGGTTCAAAAATTAACAAGTCGAACCTTAGAAGGATAAAGGATATTGCCCGAAACTCGCAGAAGTCTCCTAAACTGGCACAGTTGTTCTTCCGGATAATACGCTATTTCAATTACAATCAGATATTTGATTTAGGCACTTCATTGGGTATTACAACGGCTTATTTGGCCACTGCCAGTTCTGCAGCCAAAGTTTGTACGTTTGAAGGTTGCCCGCAAACAGCGGCAGTAGCCATCCAAAACTTTGAGAAATTGGGAATTACAAACGTTGAGATAATAACCGGAGACCTGAACGAGACGCTTCAAAACCAATTGCAGCAAACAAACCAAATTGATTTTGCTTTTTTTGATGCCAACCACAGATACGAGCCCACCATTGATTACTTTGAAAAGTGTTTAGCGAAAGCACACGAAGACACGTGCTTTGTTTTTGACGATATCTACTGGTCTGAAGGCATGAAAAAAGCCTGGGATTATATCAAATGCCATCCGCGTTCAACAATTACAATTGATATTTTTTATGTGGGGATTGTGTTTTTCAGATGCAAACAGCCCAAGCAGCATTTTATACTAAAATTTTAAAGCAAAACACTTTTCATATTTAAGGGGTACCAAACTAAAACGCCTTTTTAGATGTTAGGTAAAAACAGAAATTATAGAGCAACCATGTTAGATATACAGAAAATTAGAGCGGATTTCCCGATTCTGGATGAGCAAGTGAATGGAAAAGATCTGGTATATTTTGATAACGCAGCCACTACCCAGAAACCTTTACCTGTACTGAATGCACTGGCCAATTACTATGGGCATTATAACGCCAATATTCATAGGGGCATACATAATCTGGCCGAGAAGGCAACTGCAGCATTTGAGGAGTCACGCAAGGCTATTCAGAAATTTCTTAATGCCAGGCTTACCGAAGAAGTAATTTTTACATACGGCACCACAGATGGTATTAATCTGGTGGCGCAAACATACGGGCGCGCATTTTTAAAAGCCGGCGATGAAATCATTATCAGCACAATGGAGCATCATTCAAACATTGTGCCCTGGCAAATGCTATGTGAGCAAAATGGTTGTATCCTGAAAGTGATACCCATAAACGATAATGGAGAGTTGCTAATGGAAGAGTATGATAAGTTGCTGTCAGAAAAAACCAGATTTGTATCGGTAGTACACGTTTCTAACGCTTTAGGAACCATCAATCCGGTAAAACAGATTATTGAAAAGGCGCATCAGGTAGGCGCAAAGGTGTTGATTGATGGCGCCCAGGCTACTTCTCATATAAAAATTGATGTTCAGGATTTAGATGCAGATTTCTATGTGTTTTCTGCTCATAAAATCTATGGCCCTACAGGTATGGGCGCTTTATACGGCAAAAAAGATATTCTTGATGCAATGCCACCTTACCGTGGCGGTGGAGAGATGATTAAGGAAGTTACTTTTGAGAAAACAACTTATAACGAATTGCCATATAAATTTGAGGCTGGTACCCCAAACATTGCAGACGTAATTGCAGTTAAATATGCACTTGACTACGTAAATGCGCTGGGCAAAGAGAGTATTGCAGCCTACGAAAACGAACTGCTGGCGTATGCAACCGAGCAACTGTTGCAGATTGAAGGCCTCAGAATTATAGGTCAGGCAAAAGAGAAAGTATCTGTTATCTCATTTGTGATTGATGGCGTACACCCGCAAGATATCGGGGTGATTCTCGACCAGCAGGGTATAGCCGTTCGCACTGGGCACCATTGTACTCAACCGTTAATGAAACGATTAGGAATACCCGGAACTTCAAGAGCCTCATTTGCTGTTTATAATACCAAAGATGAAATTGACAAACTGGTAAAGGGTATAGAAAAAGTAAAGAAAATGGTACTTTAATTAACTATAAACATAAGCATGACCATTAACGAAATACAGGATGAACTCATTGAGGAATTTGAACTTTTTGATGACTGGGAAGGGAAATATGAGTATATCATTGATTTAGGAAAGAAATTACCGAAGCTGGCCGACGCATATAAAACAGAAGAAAATATAATAAAAGGGTGCCAGTCTGTTGTTTGGCTGCATGCTTTTATGAATGGCCATAAACTGATGTTTGAAGCAGACAGCGAGGCTATTATTGTGAAAGGCCTTGTAAGTATGCTCCTGAAAGTGCTTTCAGGCCATACGCCGGAAGAAATTCTTGGGGCCGACCTTTACTTTATCAATAAAGTAGGATTAAGCAGCCACCTGGCGCAAACCCGCTCAAACGGGCTTGCCTCAATGGTGAAACAAATGAAAACTTATGCAGTAGCGTTTCAGTCTTTAGAAGAAAATAAATAATATCCCAATGACCGACCAGGAACTTAAAGATAAAGTAGTAGAAGCCCTGAAAACAGTATATGACCCTGAAATACCAGTAGATGTGTATGAGTTGGGTTTAATATACGACATCAAGGTTTTTCCGGTTAACAATGTTTACTTATTAATGACACTTACGTCTCCTTCATGCCCTTCAGCGGAGTCAATACCTGTTGAAATTGAACAGAAAGTTAAGGCCATTGAAGGCGTAAGCGATGTAAGTGTTGAACTAACTTTTGACCCTCCGTACACCACCGAGATGATGTCTGAAGTAGCCAAACTGGAATTAGGTTTTATGTAATATGATAGTCCGGTTTATTAAAAAGAAACTGACCCCTTCTGTCTGGTAAGCCGGTTAATAAGTATTTTTTAAACCCCTGCGGGTCGGGGACTTATTCATAAATGTCATGTATCCTCCACATTTAGTAGCACCTATGAAAGCCGAATTAGTAAATGTCGGCTTCCAAGAATTACTGACTCCGTCAGACGTTGATAATTTCATTGAAAACCAAAAAGGAACATCTGTTGTAGTAATTAACTCCGTTTGTGGTTGTGCGGCAGGTACTTGTCGTCCGGGTGTTAAACTGGCATTAGACCGTTCTGAAGTAAAGCCAGATAACCTGGTAACTGTTTTTGCAGGTGTTGATACCGACGCCACTCAGCAATTGCGCTCATATATTCCGTTCCCTCCATCGTCTCCGGCTATTGCCATTTATAAAGATGGTGAGCTGGTACATTTTGTAGAAAGACACCACATTGAAGGCCGTTCGGCAGAAATGATTGCCACACACCTTACAGCCGTATTTGAAGAAATAGGCGAAGAGGCGTAAGCCAAATTAATAAAGAAAACCTCACCTTTTATTTCTCTTGTATCAGAACGAGAGAGCAAAGGTGAGGTTTATTTTCAGGCAGCTATCTGAAATCAGAAGTTTGGCTTTAAAAGGTATTTGGCATAAAAATCAGTAATTACCTTTACTGCATCTTCTGCGGTATCTACCAGCTTTATCAGATTCAAATCTTCCGGGTTAATATTCCGTTCGCTATTGCACATGGTTTCTTTCAGCCAGTTCAGTAAACCGCTCCAGTATTCAGTACCGACCATAACAATCGGGAAGCGCGCAATTTTCTTGGTCTGAATCAGCGTAAGGGCTTCAAACAATTCATCAAGCGTTCCGAAACCACCGGGCATTATAATAAAACCCTGAGAGTACTTCATAAAGCACACCTTACGTGCAAAGAAGTAGTCGAAGTTAATGCTTTTGTCAGGGTCAACATAAGGGTTGGGTACCTGTTCAAAAGGTAGTTTAATGTTTAGTCCTACCGACTTACCTCCGTTTTTACTGGCGCCCAGATTCCCGGCCTCCATAATACCCGGGCCACCGCCGGTTATAACACCATAGCCTTTTTGTACCAGTTGCTCGGCTATTTCTACCGATAGTTTATAGTATTTGTGGTCTGGTTTGGTTCTGGCAGAGCCATAGATTGTAACACAAGGGCCAATTTTGGCCAGTCTGTCAAAACCATCTACAAACTCAGCAACAGTTTTAAGTATTTGCCATGAATCCTGGCTATGAATTTCGTTCCATCCTTTTTCAACAAATGCCTCACGGATTAACAACTCCTCGTTTGATTCTATTTCGTTTTCGCTCATAATTATAATAATAGAAAGTTTGTCGTGCAAAATATAATTCTTCCCATCCAATATCACAGGAAATGGATTATGAAAACGTATATTTGCAAAAAAAAGTTTGAACCAACAAATTTATATCAATGAAAGTTGCAATAGGCGCCGACCATGCCGGGTACGAGTACAAGAATATTATCTTACAATGGTTGCAGGAACAAAACAATGAAGTAACTGATTTTGGCCCTGATTCGGGCGATTCAATGGATTACCCTGATACGGCACATCCATTGGCAAGTGCGGTTGAAAGTGGTGAATATGAATTTGGTATTCTGATATGCGGCAGTGGCAATGGCGTGTGTATGACAGCTAACCATCATAAGGGAATCAGAGCCGGATTAGCCTGGAATGTAGAGGTAGCAGAACTGATTCGCCAGCATAATAATGCCAATATTATTTGTCTCCCTGCCCGCTTTATTGACATTGATTTGGCCAAAGCTTGTGTAACTACTTTTCTGAATACGGCTTTTGAAGGAGGCAGACACGCCAGAAGAGCCGATAAAATATCATGCTGATACTATGGTTTATCAAAGGAAGTTTCAGAACTTCCTTTGATAAACACCTTTCATATCTGTGCTCTTGTAATCAACTGCCAGTGCAGGCAGGCGTTCAAAAATCTTCGGAACAACATTTTGTTTGTCGATAATTATTTTCGGAGGGTCTTTCTTGAAATTATCGAAAATATTAATGATACTCTCGTAATTGTCGGGGTTCTGTAAGTCAATCTTAGACAATTCCCAGTTCAGGTAACAAGTAGCGGGCGTTCCCCATTTATACTCATCAATTCTTTCGCCAATAATCAGCATCTTTTGTCCACGCATATTTGCAGGCAGGTAACGAGGCTTTATTCTCATATCAGACAATTGCTCGAAACCTTTACCAAAAATTGGTGTTGCGCCCTGATACTGAACAAACAAAACAACCAGTACTAATGATGTAAAAACCAACTCTGGTAAAAATGTACCTTTAAAATGTAAAAAGAAGGCCGTGCAAAAAAAAGCAAAGCAAGGAATAAAAATAATAAACTGCATGGGCGACACCGTTGGCGAAAGAAACAAAGCCAGAAAGGCCACCACAACCCATAGTAGCATAATCTGCTGAATACGCTGCTGATAATTGCTGTATCTGGTTGCCTGAGACTGCCGAAGGAAGCCCAGAAATGCAAAGGCTGCAGGTAATGTTATAGCCAGCAGCGAGCTCTTGAAGTCTTCGAGGCTATATTGTTTTATTTTCAGCATTCCGTTGAACCAGTTATACTGAAATTCGTCGAGGCTATCGTTAAAATAAAAAAACAGGGCGGCCAGTACAACAGGAATAATAAAGCCAAGCAGGGTAAGGAAATACTGTCTTAAATTGGCGTTGGTAAAGAAAATAAGCGAAGCGGCACACCAGATAATAAAAACCATGGCAGGCTGATAAAACAATACGGCAATACCAATGTATAAGCCGATTTCAAAAACTTCGTCTGACACACCTTCGCGGCGTTCTAATTGCTTAATGGTTTTGTTAAAAGCAAACAGCAGAAAAGTAGTGGCTAAAAGAACCGGCGATAACTTACTCATATCAAACGACAGATTCATGAGCAATATATACAGCAAACCGGGGGCATAGTTTCGTTCAAGAAACGCGTGGCGCGTGTTACATATAAAAACAAAATACAAAGCCTGAAAGTACACCAGCAGCATGGCAATAAACTCATAGGCAAACTGGCTACGCCCGAAAGATAAATCAATGAGCCAGTAGATGAATGCCGACAGCGGACCAACGTTTGTCCATAATTCTTTATAGAGAAAGTTTCCTTCATGAAGTTTCTCACCAACCAGCATCCATTCCAGTTCGGGTAGTAATACAGGTAACTTTTCCCCCAGAAAAGGAAGCTTCAGTAAAATCACCAACAATAACAATGACAGAAAATGGAAAAGCGTATTGAATCTGAAAAACGTTAGCAAGGCTGTATTGTTTATATATTTTTGGCAAAGTTATGAAAAAAGTGCTTGATGCGCGTAACTTTACTTTACATAACCGAAAATAGTGCTGATATTTGTATATTATTATTGAATTTGAATAAAATGGAATCGAAAAGACAAAGACAAGTAGCGAAACAAATTCAGAAAGATTTGGGAGAGATTTTTCAGAGAGAAATGAAACAGGTGTTTGATAAGGCTTTTGTTACAATTACAGACGTAAAAACTACTCCCGATTTAGGTATCGCCCGTGTTTACTTAAGTTTTTTATTAACCAAAGATAAAGAAGGACTGCTGGAGAGCATCAGAGAAAACACCAAAATTATCCGTAATCACCTCGCTGCACGCGTACGTCATCAGTTACGTATTGTACCCGAATTGCAGTTTTATCTGGATGATACTGCAGAATACGCCCAAAAGATTGAGAATCTGTTTGCCGGTATTGTTATTCCGCCTGCCCCTTTAGAAGACGAAGAAGAATAGTAAACCAGATACCTAAGATAACATACAAAACAATTTGAATCTAGCCTTTTTAATAGCCAGACGTTATTTTTTATCAAGAAAGAAAAGAAGTTTTATTAATTTCATTTCTTTCATGTCTATGTTGGGCATTGGGGTAGGTACCATGGCAACTGTGGCGGTTTTATCGGTTTTTAATGGCCTTGAAGAACTAAACAGAAGCATATTTAAGTCGTTCGACCCGGATATTAAAATAACTGCTACTGTGGGTAAAGTTTTTACGCCCGACACCGGTAAATTGGCTCACCTCAAAAAACTGCCGGGTGTTGATTACGTTACGGAAGTAATTGAAGACAACGCCCTGGTAATATATCAGAACGGCAAAATGGTGGTTACGCTCAAAGGGGTAGACGATACATTTCAAAAAAATAGTCGCCTGAAAGGGTCTTTGGTAGAAGGGCAGTTTTTGATTAATCAGGATGGCATTGATTACGCCTTTATAGGTGGTAACGTTTATGGCGCTTTGAATATCTCGCTTGATAACTTGCTTGAACCACTGGAAATCTGGTATCCAAAAAATCAGAAAAAGCTTTCGCTCATTCCGGAAAACAACATTAATAAAAAAGTTCTGAATATTTCTGGTGTTTATGCTTTGGAGCTACTACACGACGATTACGTGTATGTGCCTCTTTCTGTAGCCAAAGAACTGACAGAATATACCAGCCAGCGCACAGCTTTGGAAGTTCAGCTGAAACCAGAAGCCAATACTGAAAAAGTACAAAAGGAGATAGACCGCATTTTTGGAAACAAGTATGTGGTAAAGAACAGAGAAGAGCAGAATGCCAATTTGTTCAGAGCCATTAAAATAGAAAAGTTGTTTATTTTTATTGCTCTTATTTTTATAATCGGCGTGGCGTCGTTCAATATTTTCTTCTCTTTAACAATGTTGGTGATAGACAAAAAAGAAGAAGTCAGGACATTATATGCAATGGGCGCCGATGATTCGTTAATAAAAATGATATTCTTTACCGAGGGCGCCATAATTTCAGTTATCGGCACTGTTACTGGCCTTGTTTTAGGGCTGGTTTTCTGCCTGACTCAAGAACGCTTCGGATGGTTGGGCATGGGAATGGATACCGCGCTGATTGATGCCTACCCGGTTAAAGTCAATCCTTTTGATTTTCTGATTACTGCTGTGGCCGTTATCATTATTACCTTGCTGGTTTCTTATTTTCCTGCCAGGCGCGCTACCGGTCATATCTGACTAATAAATGTTTTTTTCAATGAACCTACTCTGTAAAATTTGCTTGCCGGCACTTTTTGTTACACAATCGTTTGCGCAAGACCTAAGCCTGCTTTCTAAGAAATGGATACTTCTGAATAGCAGAATCGAAAATAAAGATATTTATCTGGCATCTTACAGCCCTTCAAAACTAAAGGCTGATTCTTTTGTTATTCATTTTCTTCAGGATGGTAAAATCGATTATGATTATGAGACCAACCACTCATCAAAACATAGCAGAAGAACAGAGTTTCTTGACCTGGACACCGAGGTTTCGGGATGGCAATATGAGGCTTCCGAAAATATAATGACCCTGACCCTGAAAGGGGGTTACACCAGCATGGATGAATTTAATTTTAAACGTAGGTACAAAATGGAAAAAATAGCCGGAGGATACGTACTGAAAAATACCACAGATATTGTTAATGAACTTGCAGTAGTTAGTGTGCCAACGCAACCGGAGGAGTCGAAATTATTGGTTAAAGAAAGTAATGTTGAACCTGCCGCCATGGCAACAAGCGTTGTTGCAGGGCATTTGCCCGAATCTGTAAAAGAAACGGTGCATGAAAAAGCCAGAAATGTAAAAGACCATAAAGCCATAAGTAAGGCCGTATTAATGCCAACCAGACGCTGGATTCTGGTAGGAAATAAAATAACTAAAAATGTTATACGTTTAACTTCTTTTGATGCATCAAAATTCAGAATTAATACGCTGGTATTAAATTTTGAGGCCGATGGGAAGATTAGCTATGAGTACGAAATGGACCCGGAGCTGGAAGCCTGTGCTGGCATAAATTTTCTGGATATTGATACAGACGAGTCTGGTTGGGCTTTTAACGAAACTACCAATGTGCTAACATTAACCATTAAAGGAGGGGTATCAAGTCTGGACGATTTCAAGTTTAAAAGAGATTACAGAATTGAACAAACAGGTAACGAGTTTGTGTTGCATAAATTAACCGAGCACTATTTTATAGATTTTAAAAAGCCGCATCGCAGCAGATAAAACCAGTGGCAGTTCATTACAGAACTTTAACTGGGGTAAGTACAACAAAATTTTACTGAATCAACAATGTAGCCTTATGATACGCAGTTATTTTCTGTTTATATTTTTGAGCATTACTATTAACGTTCAGGCGCAGGAAATGCAACGTCTGATGCCAGCAAATGGAAAGTATAATCCGGAACGCACCAAAAAGAACGACCTGATTCATACAAAACTTGAATTATGGCCAGATTGGAAAACACAATATATGCACGGAGTGGCTACCATAACTTTTAAGCCACACTTTTATGAACAGCAAGCACTTGAACTTGATGCCAAAGGTTTTGAGATTCAGAAGGTAACCATGAATGGTCAGAATCTGAAGTTTGATTATGACAAACGTGTACTGAACATCAGACTGGGGAAAACATTCACCAGAAAAGATACAGCACAGGTTCAGATTGTTTATGTGGCAAAACCAAACGAACTCCCATCAGGAGGCAGCGATGCCATTACAGCCGATAAGGGTTTGTATTTTATAAATGCAGATGGCACTGACCCTGACAAACCCAGACAAATCTGGACTCAGGGAGAAACTGAGGCCAATTCCTGCTGGTTTCCGACTATTGATACGCCCAATCAGAAAACCACACTTGAAATTTTTATCACCTTAGACAAAGCTTCTACCGACGCCCGGTTTGTTACCCTTTCTAATGGAAAACTGATGTATTCAAAGGTAAACACTGATGGTACCCGCACCGACTACTGGAAACAGGATAAACCCGCTGCCCCGTATCTGACCATGATTGCCATCGGGGATTTCAGAAAAGTAGTTGACCCACGCTACAAGATTTTTGAGGTAAGTTATTACGTAGAGCCAAAGTTTGAAAAATATGCCATCAATATTTTCGGGCGTACACCCGAAATGATTACTTATTTTGAAAACCTGCTGGGTGTAAAGTATCAATGGGATAAATACGCCCAGATTGCAGTAAGAGAATATGTGTCGGGAGCTATGGAAAACACCACCGCAACCGTGCATGGCGATTTTATTCAGAAAGATAACCATCAACTGGCAGATGATAATGATGATGGCGTAATAGCCCACGAGTTGTTTCACCACTGGTTTGGAGATTTGGTAACCTGTGAGTCATGGTCTAATCTGCCATTAAACGAATCTTTTGCCAATTATTCAGAATACCTCTGGGCGGCACACAAGTACGGACAGGACGAAGCCGATTTAGTGGCTCATATAGCTTTTAACCAGTATTTTGGCGAAGCGCAGGAAAAACAGGAGCCGCTTATCAGATACAGATATCATGATAAGGAAGATATGTTTGATTCTCACTCTTATGCCAAAGGAGGCAGGATTTTGCATTTGCTTCGTAAACAGGTGGGGGATGATGCTTTCTTTGCCGCACTAAAGCTTTATCTTACCCAGAATGCTTTTAAAACAGCCGAATTGGACCAACTCAGACTGGCGTTTGAAAGTGTAACTGGGCAAGACCTCCACTGGTTTTTTGACCAGTGGTTTATGAAACCCGGCCACCCGGATTTACAGGTGGTGCAGGAGTTTGCCAACGGTAAACTAAAATTAACAATCAATCAGATTCAGGATACCACTTATGCCCCTGTTTACCGATTGCAGCTACCTTTAGAAGTTTGGGCTAATAATCAGAAAACTACCCATGAGGTGGTAATTGATAAAGCCACGCAAACATTTGAGTGGCCATTGGCTGCGGCTCCGCAATTGGTTTTGCTCGACCCTGAGAACGTGTTGGTCGGAAGAATTTTGCATCAGAAAACCCAGGAAGAGTATATTTATCAATATTACCATGCCGAGCGTATTCCGGCTCGTTTGCTGGCGCTTGAAATACTCACCTTTGAGCCTGATGACGACAGCACTGCTACTAACCCGGCGCTTGATAAAACCATAAGAAAAGTATTGCTTGATGCAACCAAAGATAAATTCTGGCGTATCCGCCAGCTGTCCGTACAGAAATTTAATGATTATGACGGAGATGATTTTCTGGAAGTAGAAAGAGCTTTGCAGAGCCGCGTGCAGTCTGACGACCGCTCTTATGTGCGTGCCGATGCCATTCTGGCAATGAAGGGTTTTCAGAATGCTCAGAACGATAAGCTATTTCGCCAGGCACTTACTGACACCTCCTACACGGTACAAGCTGCTGCGCTAGAGGCGATTCTTGCCAGCAGCCCGCCAGATGCAGGAGAACTGGCAAAAAAATATGAGCAGTCTGCCATTACAGCCATTTTTGCTGCTGTTGGCGGTTATTATGCCGAATCTGCATCGCCAGAAAAATTCAACTGGTTTTATGAACATTTAAATAAAATGAATGGCGGAGACTTGTATCAGGTTTTAGGTATATTTGGTACATATCTGGTTAAATCGCCACAAGATGTTCAGAAAAAAAGTTTGCCACTGCTAAAGAAAATAGCAATGAAGAATACCCAGTGGTATGTAAGATTTGCCGGTATGCAAACGCTGGCCCTGCTTACCGATATTCCGGAAGCCAAGGCGCTTCTGAAAGAAGTAATAGCTGCCGAAAAAGATGAGCGTTTGCAAAAAGTATATCAGCAATATAAAGATTTGTAAATAAATGTGCCCATTTTTGAGAACCATAATGTTTTAATCCACTCTATGAACAGGAATCTGAAAGATGGTCTGAATTTTTTCTCAAAGGTTACCCCGGCCCGCGCCTGGAATGCTCTTATGAATGTATTCAGTTATATAGCGTCTAAAATGACCGGCAAACCTGTACATAGAGGATTACCCATTGCTATATCAATTGAACCTACCACCTCGTGTAATTTGCGCTGCCCTGAGTGCCCCAGCGGTTTAAGGAGTTTTACCCGCCCAACGGGTATGCTTGAAGAGAGGCTATTTAAACAAACTATTGACGAACTCTCGGAGACACTTTTATATCTTATTTTCTATTTTCAGGGTGAGCCTTATCTGCATCCCAGGTTTCTTGATTTGGTAAACTATGCTTCTCAGAAAGGCATTTACACGGCTACATCAACCAATGCACATTATCTGAGCGATACCAATGCAAAAAGAACCGTGGAGTCGGGTCTTGACAGGATGATAATTTCTATTGACGGCACCACACAAGAGGTTTATCAGCAATACAGAGTAGGGGGGAACCTCTCAAAAGTAATAGAAGGTGCCAGAAATATTGTAAAGTGGAAGAAAGAATTGAAATCGGCAACACCACATGTAATTTTTCAGTTTCTGGTAGTAAAACCAAACGAACATCAGTTAGAAGAAGTAAAACAACTGGCTGCTGAAATTGGCGTAGATGAAATAGCCTTTAAAACAGCACAGATTTACGATTATGAAAACGGTTCAGATCTGATACCTACCATTGATAAATATGCCCGCTACGCCCAACAGGCCGACGGCAGCTACAAGATAAAAAATAAACTACTGGACCACTGCTGGAAAATGTGGCATTCGTGCGTTATTACCTGGGATGGACTGGTGGTACCCTGCTGTTTTGATAAAGACGGAGATTACCGGCTTGGAGACCTGAAGCAAACCAGCTTTAAAAGCCTTTGGCAAAGTACTCCTTATACCAATTTCCGGCAGTCGCTTATCCGGTCTCGTTCTGAAATAGAAATGTGCAAAAATTGCACCGAGGGAACCAGGGTGTGGGGTTGATATTTCGCCTTTCATTTTATAGATTTGCCCTTCTTTCATTTTTTAACCAACCGAACCTCTATGAAGCTCGACTTACGAATTAAATTAATGCTTATGATGTTCCTGATGTTTGTTACCTGGGGGTCATGGTACGGACAAATGGGCAAATACCTATTTACTACACTTAATGCCACAGGCGACCAGATTGGGCTGGCTTATACTACCTTTTCAATTGCGTCAATCGCTGCTCCTTTTTTTATCGGCTTAATAGCCGATCGCTTTTTTTCAGCGCAAAAAGTAATGGGAGTTTTGAATATTCTAGGTGCTGTTATTCTTTATTTTCTGATTCAGGTAAAAAGCGCCGACACCTTTATATGGTACATTCTGGCCTATACGCTCACTTTTGCGCCTAATCTGGCGTTGTCGAGCTCTATTGCCATGAACCAGATGAAAAATCCTGAAAAGGAGTTCCCGACTATTCGTGTGATGGGTACCGTAGCCTGGATTGTAATTACCAATATTATCGGATACTTTGGCGTAGGCGATAAAGTTGAGATTTTCCAGATTGCCATGGTTACATCTTTGGCCTGGGGTTTGTTTGCCTTTACTTTGCCTGATACCCCTCCAAAGGCTACCAAGGCTACCTCGTTCGGACAGATTCTTGGTACAGATGCCTTTGTGCTTTTCAAAGACCGCTCATTTCTGGTTTTCTTTATCAGTTCAATTCTGGTTTGTATTCCGTTATCGTTCTATTACGCGCATGCCAACCTTTCGTTGACTGAATCGCACATGACCAACGTTGAAAACAAGATGTCTTTAGGGCAGGTTTCTGAAGTGTTGTTCATGTTATTGATTCCGTTTGCCCTAACACGCTTTGGTATCAAGAAAATGTTGATTGTTGGTCTGATAGCATGGATTATCCGCTTTATATGCTTCGGTTACGGTGATGGTATTTCTTCAGAGTGGGTTCTATACATTGCCATTGTGCTCCACGGCGTATGTTATGATTTCTTTTTTGTAACCGGCCAGATATATACAGACAACAAAGCAGGCGAAAAAATCAAGAGTTCGGCTCAGGGGCTTATTACCCTGGCTACTTATGGTGTTGGTATGGGTATAGGCTCGCTTCTTTCTGGTCGCGTGCTTGATATTTACACCACCAAAAATGCAGCAGGTGAGTCTATTCATAACTGGCAGGGAGTATGGATGGTTCCGGCAGGTATTGCAGCAGCCGTTTTGGTTTTCTTTGTATTAATATTTAAAGACAATACACGTAAGGCAAATTAAGAAATTGTTTTATCTGCGTATCATAAAAAATGCTCTATCGGCCGATAGAGCATTTTTTATGATACATGAAGATTTTTTATTCTTTAAATTTAAGGGCTTCAACTACCCGCATTTTAGATACAATAAATGTAGGAATCGTTATTACCGCCAGTATCAAAATAATGGTGGCAATGTTCAGAATGGCTATTACTGCCCAGTCCCAAGCAATGGGTACATGATCAATATAGTAATTTTCAGGATCCAGAGGTACCAGCTTAAAGTAAAACTGAATAAAGCTAAGCCCAATACCCAGTATATTGCCATACAACATACCTTTCAGAATAATTTTCAAACCATTATAGACAAATATCTTGCGTATCTGGGTGTTATCTGCTCCAAGCGCTTTTAGCATGCCTATCATTGAGGTTCGTTCCATCATCATCACAAGTAAAACCGATATCATATTAAAAGAGGCAACAACCAGAATAAGCCCCAGCACAATCAGTATGTTTTTGTCTAGCAGGCTAAGCCAGTCAAAAATTGCCCTGAACATATCAGTAACACGCCTGGCTTTCATATTCAGGTCAATTTCTGAATTTATGGTTCCGGTGGCATAATCCAGGTCATCAAAATTTTTGAGAAAAACCTCATAATGGCCACAGGTGTTGTTATCCCACTCATTCATTTTCTGCACCAGGGCAAGGTCTCCGATAATAAAGTTCTTGTCAAATTCTTCCAGACCGGTTTCATAAATACCAACAACTTTTACTTTTCTTACTCTGGGTGGGCTTTGTATGAAATAAACAAGCACCTCATCGTTAAGTTTTATTTTTAATTGTAAGGCAATGCGCTTGCTGATTATTACTTCGCTTGAAAACGTAGAATCTGCAAGGTTTAATTGTCGCCCCTCAACCAGATTCTGCGAGAAAACGGCCCAGTCATAATCTTTACCTACGCCCTTTACAATAATCCCTGCCAGTTCTTCATTAGATTTAAGCATGCCAGCCTTGTTTGCAACTGCCTGTACGTGTTCAATCATTGTGTTTTTGCGGTATCCGGCATAAAAATTTGTTTTTATTGGCATCGGAATTTCCTCATACGATTGATTCAATGTAATTTTGCTCACTTGTATGTGTCCACTAAGGCTGAAAAGTTTATCTTTGATGGCCTGTTTATAGCCAATCAGGATTCCGAAAGAAATTATCATTACAGCCAGGCCAATGGCAATACTGGCGATACCGACTTTAACTACCGTAGAGGTAAAAGATTCAGACTTGGTTTTCTGGATTCGCTGAGAGATAAAGCGGGGTAAATTCATATTTTGTTCAATACAGGCCTGCAAAATTGCCGGGCAGTGTTTTTTTGCCCAAGATTTTACAAAACTATCATTTTTGTTTATTATTACCTTTATATTTTAAACAAATGAGCAGGCAAAGCATCGGTTTTTACATCAATAAAAGCCGTTTGATAATGGTCAGGAAGCTGACAAAAAGATGTAATACATGAATCAGAAAATTAAGCTGCTTTTATTTAAAATAGGTATTCTGGGATTAGCCACACTAGGAACCATCGAAGCCTTATATCAGATTAACCCCTATGCAAAAAAAGAAGCAGAGATATCGTACACTGCAAGTATAATAGAAAAATACGGCAGGCTCAAAGCACTTCCCTCACCCAAAATTGTATTAGTTGCAGGTTCTAATTTTGCTTATGGCATTAACAGCCAAATGATACAAGACAGCCTTCACCTGCCGGTAGTGAATATGGCAATGCATTATAATTACGGTTCTGATTTTATGCTTCGCCAGATAGAACCGCAATTGCATAAAGGAGACATTGTAGTGATGGGCTTTGAGTATATTGTAGAAAGCAAAGGCAATATAGGCGAGAAAATTACAATGGCCAGAATGTACCCTGAAGCCGCCAGTTGGTTTGACTACAAAAGCCCTATTCAATACCTGAAAGAAAATGCCATAGCCCGTGTTGCTAATATGAGGCTTACTATAGACAGATTTTTAAATAATGATATAACCCCTGCTGTTGAAGACACAACGAGTGTTTTTTTTAGAAGGGCTATTAACAAATATGGCGACCTCATAAGCCATATAAATAACCCACCTCTTAAAGTAATTCCGCCTGCCATTTTAGACGACAGCACCTCTATGCTGCCAGCCATTGCAGACATGAACCACTTTTACCGCAGGGTAAGTAAGAACGGCGTAAAGGCTTATTACACTTTTCCATCTTACGCAAGGTCTTCTTACAAGACCGATAAACCAGTGCTTGACAGGCTGAACAAGCAGCTTACGGAAGGATTAATGTTTCCGGTTTTAGGAAAACAACAGGATTTTATTTTTGCCGATAGCTTGTGCCAGGACATGGTATACCACCTGAACGCAAAAGGACGGGACCTAAGAACAGGCTTACTGATTGGCCTGATGAAAAAAGAAATGAGTATGAAATAAGGTATTATATGAGGGATGAATGGAATCGATGCGAAAGTTTGTTATAAAAGTTTTAATATTCAGTATTTCTTTGGCCGCTTCTGTAATTCTGCTGGATAATCTCTATATCCACAACAATTACCGGTACGATTATCTGGGAGGAATACTAAATGACAAACATAAAGTGGCTGCACAAACGCCTTCACCTAAGCTAATATGGGTTGGTGGGTCGAGCATTTCTTTTGGTATAAATAGTGATACCCTTCAACGCCATTTGGGTATTCCGGTAGTTAATATGGCGCTTGTTGCTCCGCTGGGTACGTATTTTCTGATGAATGATGCATTAAAGGAGGTAAAAAGGGGGGATAAAGTATTTATTACCACAGAGTACGATATTTCAAGATTTGGTAATGAAGAGGTTATCAGGTCTGCCATAGATTTTTACCCGCAAGGCGCAAATTTTGTAAAGAAAGAAAAATCTTTTTTAAAGCGGGTGAGCACGGATATCAGGCACAGATTTTCTAACATCCGTAAACTGTTCTGGACTTCGATGGGCATTAATAAGAGTGCCTATGCCCGAATTGAAGACAGCACATCGGTGTATTTCAGAGGGGCGTTTTCTGCAAAAGGAGACATTGTGAGCCACGTTAATAACCGGCCTTCCAGGTTTGTGTTTACCATGTTTCCTAAAGATACCATCGATTATTCAGGCCAGATAGAAGATATTAACCATTTGATTCGGGAGGCTGAAAGAAGAGGGGCTGAGGTAAACTTTGTTTTTCCTCCTATAGCCAAATCTACTTACAGGCATGGCAAAATGGCCGTGGAGTCTGTAGAAAGCCAGATTAAAACAGGCCTGAAATGTACAGTTTTGGGTAGTGCCATAGATTTTGTCTATGAAGATAGCTCTTTTTTTGATACGTTTTATCATTTAAAACCGTCGTCAAGAGATGATAATACCCAGAAGATACTGGAGTTATATAACCATAAGCCTTTAGTACAACAAATAGACTAAAATAAGCCATAAAACTTTTTAAGTTTTTTTATTATGATATTCAATTCTATAGAGTTTGCCATATTTTTTCCAATTGTAACTTTGGTGTATTTTCTGTTGCAGCATAAGCATCGCTGGTGGTGGTTGCTGGCTACCAGTTGCTATTTTTATATGTTTTTTAAGCCTGAGTACATTCTCATTCTGGCTTTTACTATTGTAGTTGATTATTTTGCCGGTATACTCATTGAGCAGTCTGAAGGTAAAACCCGAAAGTGGTACCTGATTATGAGTCTGGTTGCCAATATTGGCGTGCTGGCGGTGTTTAAGTATTATAATTTTTTTAAGCTGGCATTAGGCGAAGCCGGATTGGTAAGCTGGCCTTTGCTTGATATTCTGCTGCCCATTGGGCTATCTTTCCATACTTTTCAGGCGATGAGTTATACCATAGAAGTATACAGGGGCAACCAGAAAGCAGAGCGGCATTTTGGGATATATTCATTGTATGTAATGTTTTATCCGCAGTTGGTGGCTGGGCCTATTGAACGCCCGCAGAATATCTTGCATCAGTTTTATGAAAAACATACCTTTGATTACGACCGGATAACAAGTGGTTTGAAACTGATTGGCTGGGGCTTGTTTAAAAAAGTTGTGATTGCCGACAGGCTTGCGCTTTTTGTTGATAAAGTTTACAACACACCGCTTGAATATGAAGGTCTGCCTATAATTGTAGCCACCATTTTTTTCTCATTTCAGATTTTCTGCGATTTCTCAGGCTACTCTGACATTGCCATTGGCACCGCGCAGGTAATGGGCTTTAAGCTAATGAAAAACTTTGACAGACCTTATTTTTCAAAAAATATCTCGGAGTTCTGGCGCAGATGGCATATTTCATTATCATCCTGGTTCCGCGATTACCTCTATATTCCATTGGGTGGCAACAGGGTAAGCAAGTGGCGATGGTATTTTAATCTGTTTTTTGTTTTCACAATCAGCGGTTTCTGGCATGGCGCTAACTGGAATTATATAATCTGGGGCGCTATACATGGCCTGTTTTTGGTGGGGGCTATTATAACCGCAAAGCCTCGTAATTTTATAAACAACTTAACCGGGCTTACCAAATGGCCATGGCTGTTTAAAGTGGTGCAGATTGTAACCACATTTGTGCTGGTTTCTTTCGCCTGGATATTTTTCAGAGGTAGCTACATTGAACTTGGCTGGACCTGGCACCTGGTTACCCACCTTTTCACTAACATGCCTGGTTTAACCGAATTGTCAGATGCTGACTACATTGCCCGCAATATTTTTCTTGGTAATGGTGCCAGAGAGTTTTTTACAGCTGTAGCTCTAATCATTTTTATGGAAACCATTCATTACATTGAGCGAGACAAAAGCATTCGCAATGTAATTTCAACCAAGCCTACCTGGGTACGGTGGGGTATTTACTATCTGTTTGTAATGATGTTCTTTATTTTGGGTGTTTTCGACTCACCAGCGCAATTCATTTATTTCCAGTTCTGATTTTTAATGGATTGATTCCTTAGAATTTTTTATATCTGAGAAAGAGGTGAAAATATTTTTATTAATCTACTTGTTTGGTAGATTAAATGTATTTTAATTTGTATCAGAATCAGATAATCATCAACAGACGGAGAATTTCTTCAGATATATTATTTGAGACCACGGTCGTGAGTCTTATACGGAAGACAAAGAGTTTCATAAACTCTTTCAGGTGGTTCGAAACCACTCACGACAACCACAGTTTTGAATCTTGATTTAGTTGGATGTTGAACCACGCTATTGATTCAGTAAATTATTTAACAAAAATCAAACCTGCTATGGTACTCAATTATTTGGCGCTGGCTGTACCTTTCTTTTTGTTTTTTATCTGGCTTGAGTATTTCATTGCTAAAAAGCAAGGTAAGCCTTACTTTAAATTCAATAGTTCAATAGCTAATCTGAATGTTGGCATAGCCGAACGGCTGATTGATTTATTCACGGCCGGAGGTTTCTATTTTTTTTATGACTACCTGCATAAGAACTTTGCTATTTTTGATATTCAGCCAAGTTTGCTTTTATGGATTGCTCTTTTGCTGGCTACCGATTTTCTATGGTATTGGTATCATCGTTTCGGGCATGAAATTAATCTGTTCTGGGGGGTTCATGTAGTTCATCATACAAGTGAAGAGTTTAACTATACTGCCGCAACCCGCATAACTATTTTTCAGGCAGTGGTGCGCACTTCATTCTGGTCTGTTTTACCGGTTATAGGTTTTCCGGCAGAAATGATTACCGTTATTCTGTTAGTACATGGTATATATCCCTTTTTTACACACACTCGTTTGATAGGTAAACTGGGCTTGCTTGAGTACATTATCGTTACACCATCGCATCACCGGGTGCATCATGCCAGCAATGAGCAATACCTCGATAAAAATTATGGCGATATGTTTATCATCTGGGATAAGCTCTTTGGTACTTATGCCGAGGAAAAAGAGGAGCCTTCTTTTGGGTTAACCAAACAATTGGAGAGCTATAGTTTTTTATGGCAGCATTTCCATTTTCTGGTTGAAATTGCCTACGCAGCCAAGGAACAGAAAGGTTTGAGGAACAAGCTAAAAGTAGTTTTTGGGAAACCCTCTGATTTTGACCCTGAGATTCGGGTCAGAGCTGAGAAGCGATTTCTGGCTGTAAGAAAAGTACAGGCCTATACCACAAAATTCAGAGCTTATGTAATTGCCCAGATAGCATTTATAGTTACTGCTTTATTTTTGCTTTTACTGCTTGAACACTACGTGCCGGTATTTTTGCAGGTATTAGCGGCTTTATTTATCTTGGTAACTCTGATTAACTGTGGCGCTATTCTCGACCAGCGCCGCTGGGTTTTTTATCTCGAATTTGCTCGCGCAAGTCTGGTTCTGATCGCCACTTTTTATTATTTCCCTAACCCAACAATGGTGGGTATGTCAATTTTGTTAATCTTAATAAGCCTGGCTCGCTTTTCAAGCCTGCAAAGACACTACCTGTGGTTTATTTACGGAAAAAGAAAGGCTTTTAAATAGTTATAGATGTTTTATCATCGTAATAGGTTATGGTAATTAAATTAGCTTGGTTAATTTTTAACCAAGCGTAATTTTTTTCGTAATTATGAAAAATTTTTTTACTCAATTTATAAAGTACAATTAAAACCAATTAGAACATGAAATTTGAAACCCTTCAGCTGCATGCCGGACAGGAAATTGACCCGACAACCAACGCCAGAGCAGTACCTATTTATCAGACAACCTCTTATGTATTTAACAATGCCCAGCATGGCGCTAATCTTTTTGCGCTGAAAGAGTTCGGCAATATATACACCCGAATTATGAACCCCACCAACGATGTATTCGAGAAGCGCATTGCCGCTTTAGAAGGTGGGGTAGCCGCGCTTGCGGTTAGTTCAGGGCATGCTGCACAATTTGTGGCTATTAATAATATTACAACCGTTGGCGACAACTTCGTTACAACCTCTTTTTTATATGGTGGTTCTTATAATCAGTTTAAAAACTCGTTCAAAAATATTGGTGTAGAGGCTCGTTTTGCAGATGGCGACAAAGTAGAGAGTTTTGAAAAACTGATTGACGAGAAAACCAAATTTTTGTACCTGGAAACAATCGGTAATCCGGGCTTTAATGTGCCTGATTTTGAAGCTTTTGCCAAGCTGGCACAAAAATATGATTTACCACTAATTGTAGATAACACTTTTGGCGCGGGCGGCGCTATTGCACAGCCCATAAAATATGGCGCCCATGTAGTGGTTGAGTCGGCCACTAAATGGATTGGAGGGCACGGTACAACCATGGGTGGCGTTATTGTTGATGCCGGCACTTACAATTGGGGCAATGGCAAATTTCCTCAGTTTACTGAGCCTTCGCCTAGTTATCATGGTCTGGTGTTGAATGATGTATTTGGTATCGGTGGCCCATTTGGTAATATTCAGTTCATAATCAGAGCAAGGGTAGAAGGTCTGCGCGACTGGGGCCCGTCTCAGAGTCCGTTTAACTCATTCTTGTTAATTCAGGGGCTTGAAACCCTTACGCTAAGGGTAGAGAGAATCAGCGAAAACGCCTTGAAACTGGCACAGTGGCTACAGGCACATGAGCAGGTAGAAAGTGTCAATTATCTGGGTCTGGAAAACAATCCTTACCACCAACTGGCTAAAAAATACCTCAACCGCGGCTTTGGTGGTGTGCTGTCATTCAAATTGAAAGGCGATAAAGACCGTGCATCGAAGTTTGTGGATAGCCTGAAATTAATTAGTCATCTGGCTAATGTAGGCGACTCGAAAACATTGATTATCCACCCTGCATCCACTACGCATTCGCAGTTGTCAGATGCAGAACAGGTAACAGCCGGAGTTGAACCTACTCAATTGCGCATATCGGTTGGTATTGAACACATTGATGACATCAAAGCTGATATTGAGCAGGCTTTTGCTGCGCTTTAAACGGTTACAGTTAAGACCTGCAACGCCATTATTTGCAGGTCTTATACTCTTACAAGTAACATGGCAAACTAGATTGCTGATGCAAAAATAAAAAGGAGATTTACCACGCCTGAAAGTTTTATATACCGACAAACCCGACGAAAACTGAAAGGTTTATCTTGATTTCAATAATGTCATAAGCCCGCTATGTGCTTTTACTCATTACGCCAATTGTCCTTTAACCAAGGCAAAATAAGTTGCCGGTTGCCATTCGGGCAGAGGACAAAACGTATGAACAGCACTCAAAATTTTACGTAACTTTAGTTAAGGCCAGGTAGCCTCAAAAAAAGCAATGTGGTTTTTTGTACTCTGATAGGCTTCATTGTTTTTTTAAACTAATGAAGCAGTCTGGCCTGGCTTAGCATTAGCCGGGTCAGATTTTTTATGGGGTAGATAAGCCCTACAATTTATAATAATTTAATCTACTAAATTGGTAGATTATATAGAAATATAGATTATATTTGTACATCAATAAACTAAACTAAATACTATTTCATCAATTACAATTAACAACCGGGCGCCATGATTTCTAAAAAAGCTAAATATGCCTTAAAAGCCCTGAAGGTTTTGGCAGAAAAATATGGTGAAAAAGATTCACTTACTGTAACCGATATTGCCAGTGAAGAAAGCATACCTAGGAAATTTCTGGAAACTATTTTGCTTGAATTAAGGAATAATGGACTGCTAACCAGCCATAAAGGCAAAAACGGTGGTTATTCTTTAAGCATGGAACCCTCTAAAATTACGCTGGCAAGAATATTACGTATAACAGATGGCCCAATTGCGCCCACATTATGCGTGTCTATTTATTATTACGATAAATGTGATGATTGCGGCGACGAAGAAACCTGTGCCATACGACCCATTATGCTAAAAGTGAGAGACGCCAACCTGAAAGTTTATGAAAACACAACCCTGCTTGATTTCGTTAATAAAAAAGAGCTGGCCCTGGCATGATTCAGCTTAGAGCGGAATAAAAAGGCAGGAACACTTTTTTAAGTTAGCTCAAGTGAGTATTTTCAAATGGGCTAATTACGTAAATCAGTAAATTGAGGTAAAATGGCAAAAAAAGAGTATGATGCGGTAATAGTTGGGGCTGGCCCAAATGGGTTAGCTGCGGCTATAACCTTACAGCAGGCAGGTTTATCAGTATTACTGATTGAAGGACGGGGGAAAATTGGTGGCGGGCTTCGGTCTGAAGAACTCACATTGCCTGGGTTTATACATGATGTTTGTTCGGCTATTCATCCAATGGCACTGGCATCGCCTTTTTTCAGGTCGTTGCCTCTGACAGATTTCGGACTCGAATTTATCCAGCCCCCTGTCGCAGCCGCTCATCCGTTTGACGGCGGTTCAGCTGCCTTGCTTCTCCGCTCTGTGGTAGAAACAGCCTCTGCTTTTGGAATAGATGAAAAAACGTATTTCAAGTTAATTCAACCTTTAACTGCGGGTTTTTCAGGGCTGGTAAATGATATACTGGCGCCTTTACATTTGCCTAACAATATATGGCAGTTTACAAAATTTGGTCTCAATGCCTTGCAACCGGCTTCAATGCTTGCCGGGCGATTTAGCTCAAAAGAAGCAAAAGGCTTGTGGGGTGGTATGGCAGCACATTCAATGCTTCCGCTTGATAAATTAACCACCGCCGCCATCGGTCTGGTTTTACTTTCAGCTGGGCATGCGCATGGGTGGCCTATACCCAAAGGAGGCTCAAATCAGATAGCCACAGCTTTGGCAGCTTATTTCCAGTCTTTAGGCGGGCAGATAGAAACCGGTGCATATATAAAGTCATTGCAGCAATTACCTTCATCAACAGCTGTGTTATTTGATGTTACCCCCCGGCAGCTATTACAAATAGCTGGCCATACCTTCTCTTCAGTTTATCAATCACAACTGAAAAGATACAGGTATGGCATGGGGGTTTTTAAAGTAGACTGGGCATTAGCAGAGCCGGTACCATTTACTAATTCCGGTTGCCGACAGGCCGGTACTGTTCATATCGGGGGTACATTTGATGAGGTTGCCAATGCAGAGAAAATGAACTGGGCAGGTAAGCATCCTGATAAACCTTTTGTTTTATTAGCGCAACAAAGTATATTTGATACCACTCGCGCACCGAAAGGAAAACATACATTGTGGGGTTACTGTCATGTGCCTGCCAATTCAACTCTGGACATGACAGACCGAATTGAACAGCAGATTGAACGCTTTGCGCCCGGGTTCAGAGACAGGATTCTGACCCGGCATACCATGAATACGGAACAAATGGAAGAATATAACCCTAATTATATAGGGGGTGATATTAACGGTGGGGCTCAAACGCTTTCTCAGCTTTTTACAAGGCCCGCTCTCAGGTGGTCTCCTTATCGTACCTCCACCAAAGGTCTTTACATTTGTTCTTCCTCAACGCCTCCGGGTGGTGGGGTACACGGTATGTGCGGATACCACGCTGCACAAAGAGTTTTGAAAGATTTGTTTCCTCAGCACAGTTAAACAGTAATTAAGTATTTGAAACATAAACCACTATAACCCTCTAAAATTTCGCATGGACATGCCTACACCTGCCAAGAAAATCTTTTTTACTGAAGACTCAACCGTTATTTTACTCGGATTTTCAATCATTATTTTATCTATTTTGGGGGTATTGTTACCAACCCCTTCATTTGGCTGGCAAACCAGCAATGATTTGCTAACGAAAGTACTGTCTTATGATAACATTGTAAAAATTCTGGTGTTGTTATTAGCCGTGCTTACCTGTGCTATTGTTGGTGCCTTGGCACTCCGCAAGCCGGTAGTGCCTTTGCTGGCTGGTATACCGGTTATTTTTGTGCTTACCATGCTGGCACTTATTATAGCCGGCAACAATAAAGTAAAAAACCTAAACCTGGAAGCGGTGATTTTTAGTTTGCTGATAGGCTTAGTTATTGGTAATACCTTGCAATTACCTTTGTGGTTAAAAAACTCTTTGTCAACCGAGGTTTTTGTGAAAATAGGGCTTGTGATTTTAGGTACCAGCGTAATATTTTCCGATATTCTGCAAGCAGGTTTGCTGGGGCTTATTCAGGCTTTGGTAGTGGTAGTATCAGTATGGTATTTTGCATTCTGGGTATCTAAAAAATTAGGTATTGATGAAGAAATGGCCATTATGCTGTCAAGCGCTGTTTCTATTTGCGGCGTATCTGCGGCTATTGCTACTTCAGGGGCCATTAAAGGAGACTCTAAAAAGTTATCGTACGTTATTTCACTGGTGCTGATAACCGCTATACCTATGATGATTTTTATGCCTTACATTGCCAAAGCGTTGGGCTTGTCTGAAGAGGTAACAGGCGCTTGGCTGGGTGGTACAATAGATACCACCGGCGCTGTAGTTGCATCAGGAACACTGGTTGGGGAAGTGGCGTTGAAAACCAGCACAATTGTAAAATTTTCGCAGAATGTTTTGTTGGGAGTTGCTGCTTTTGCCATCTCTATTTACTGGACCTACACTAACAATCCGCTGGCAAAAGATAATGAAACAAAACCATCATTGACCGTAATTTGGGATCGTTTCCCGAAGTTTGTACTCGGATTCCTGGCTGCTTCGTTGCTTTTTTCTTTCTTTGTGCCTGCCGATACCATCAATGCAGTAAAGGGCAGCCTGAAAAATCTGCAAGGTTTATGGTTTGCTTTGGCCTTTACAAGTATTGGTCTTGAAACAAACTTCAGGGATATTTTCAATAAAGACAACAAAAAGCCACTGTATGCCTTTTTAATTGCACAAACATTTAATATTTTCATTACCCTGTTAATAGCTTATTTTCTGTTCAGATAATTGACTTAGAATAACCATAGCTTATGGCATGTTTAGTTTAAGCATGCCATTTTTTGTTAATTCAACAGGCACTGCAATAGTATCTTGTAGTAGATTATATGGATATACTATTTTATCTAAAATTAATCTACTAATATACTAGACTATATAGATTATTTGTTATATTTGCATCGTTAACGGAAAACAAAGTATTTTAATCGATTCAGACGTTATGAGCAATTACACACCCAAATCGGCTTTCTGGGATACAGATATTCAGGTAAAAAGAAACAACAGTAAGTTGTTGCCATTGCTTACTGGCTCTAAAGCACCCGATATCACTTTCAAAAAAGATTTGGGCATCTGGCAACAGGTTTCTTATCGGTTTAATTATACCCAGGCTACCATAAAGTCAATAATGGATAATAAGCCTCTGGTTATCAGTTTTTTATCTGGCGGCTGGAATAACTACGGTTTAAAACACCTGAAGTTACTGAGCCAGGCGTATCCTGAGATACTTGCTTTAGGAGGTAATCTGCTGGTAATTGTGCATGCTTCGTATCAGGACGTTAGAGAAATGGTGCAATACTTTGAAATTCCGTTTAATGTAATTGCAGACCCACATAACGAGATATCGGAAAAGTTCGGGCTTTTTTCGAAGGATGTACCTGTTTGGGATAAGGTGTCTGGCATTTCAGAAGAAGTACCTATTCCGGCTACCTATGTACTGAATCAATATGCAAACGTCATTTATCATACTATAGACGAAGATTTTTTACATACATTTTCGGCAACCAAAGTGCTGGGGGCTGTGTTTGCGGCTGTCAACAGGGTTCCGTTTGTTAATTATGCTGCCTGACACGCAGTCACAAAGTTTATCCGTTTGTTATTTATTTAATAAACAAAAAATAGCATGCAATTCAGAACAGACATCAATTATCTGACAATCCCGGGTCTGGCAAGTTCTGGTCCGAGGCACTGGCAGACTATTTGGGAAAAACAGAGTCCGGCTGTTTTTACCAGAGTAGAACAGGATAACTGGGATCTGCCCAATCGTGCCGAATGGGTTGACCGTCTGAATAGATATATAAGTAATCTTAAGCAACCTACCTTATTGGTAGCACATAGCCTGGGGTGTTTAACTGTGGCGCATTGGGCTCAAAAGTTTTACTCTCCATTCGTTAAAGGCGCTTTGCTGGTTGCCCCCGCAGATGCAGAATTATCAGAAAGGCTGAGTTTTGTAGAAGGGTTTAGTCCGATACCAAATACAAATCTGCCGTTTGAAACCCTTGTTGTAGCAAGTACCAACGATATATATGCCTCTATTGAACGCTCAGCATATTTTGCACGCCAATGGGGCAGTGCATTTATCAACCTAGGGGCAAAGGGGCATATCAATGCCAGTTCAGGCTTTGGTGAGTGGGCGGATGGTAAAGCTATTTTGCACGATTTTACCAGCCGGTTGACAAAACCAGCTGAGGTGGCCTATTTGTAAAGCTGGTATTTGTCAGGAATAAAATACTATCTGGCCTTGCTATAAGTAAGGCTTTGCGCTGAATGGTTGATTGTATTTTCACAATTTTTTACATTTACATGAAATATCCGAATTTTAATTATTTTTGTGGCGGATACAATTAAACTAACCTAATGAAAAAAGTTTACCTGAGTGATTCGGGCCCTAAAGTTTCGGAGGCAATTTACGGGTTCTGGCGATGGAACGATGAGGGACAAAGTACCACGGCAAAAATTGAAAAAATAATTAATCTCTGCCTTGAGCTGGGTATTAATACTTTTGACCATGCCGATGTTTATGGAAATTATACCATTGAAGAGCATTTCGGTAAAATTATAAAAAGCAAGTCTTTTAAGAGGGAAGACATTGTTCTTTTTAGTAAATGTGGTATCCGGAAGTCTGATGATGGTTCGTTTGATTACTATGATACATCAAAAGAGCATATTCTGAAAAGTGTTGATAATTCACTGAAAAGGCTAAAGACTGATTATCTTGATATTTTTCTGCTACATCAAAGCGATTTTCTTTCAGACCCTGAGCAAACCGCAATGGCCTTGGCACAGGTGGTAAATTCTGGCAAGGTTAATCATATTGGTGTGGCCAACTTTACTGTTTTTCAGCATCAGCTTTTGGCCTCTTACCTGTCTATTCCGATTGTAACTAATCATATTGAGTTAAATCTGATGAACACAAGCGCCATTGAAGATGGCCGGATAGATTTCATTAAGCAAAGTTTTAGCAAACCATTGGCCTGGGCGCCTTTGGCAGGAGGAAGGATTCTTAGCGGAGAAGACGAAAAGGCCGTTAAATTAAGAACAGTGCTTGAAAAAATTGGTGCCAGGTATAATGCTAACATTGAGCAAACGGCCGTTGCATGGCTTATGAAACTAGGTACATTGCCCATCATAGGATCAACATCAGAAAGCCGCATCCGTAATGCTGCCAGCGCCTCAGCTGTTAAGTTAACTCATCAGGAATGGTACGAGATATACAGAGTGGTTGGTAACTCTTTAAATACCGATATAGGGCATGAATAAAATGCTGGCAAATCCATTGCAGGCCTATAATACCTGCAATGGATTTTATTTTTCAAACTATTTCAGTGCTTTCTCCTAATTCTAATACCCTGTAAGGGGTTTCTATCTCTTTTGCTTTCAGAACAAAATTATTGGGGTCTTCTGTGTTAAATTCAAACAGGTCATAATGGTGCGGAATAGTAAGCCTTGCGCCAATTTCTTTACCCAGCCTCGCTGCTTCTTCAAAATTCAGATTTCCGGCTACTTTTCTTTCTGGTTTATTGCCGTTTATGGGCAATAATGCTACATCAACCTGAAAAGGTTTCAGTGTTTCAACTATACCTTCATACCATAGGGTATCGCCTGAGTGGTAAACTTTATATGGCCCGAATTCGGCAACAAAGCCCATGTATTTCAGTTTTCCTGCCTCGTCTCTTTCAAGTTGGTTATGTGCAGCAGGCAATCCATAAACTTTGAATGGGCCTATTTCGGTACTTTCATTATCGCTTAAGCCAATGGGCCAGTTGTAGGTACATTTTAATCTTTCCACAACAAAACTTCGGTTAGCTTCCGGGATAATCATGCTAATGGATGGATTAACCTCTAAAAGAGGTAGTAATGTTTCTGCATCCAGGTGGTCGGTATGATTATGAGACGACGTTACCACGTCAATCATATTCAGCAATGCAGGCTTAATGACTATTTCGCTGATGCGTGTATGCGGCTTGTCTGTCTGCGCATATTTTTTGGTGAGGGAATCTGACAGGTATGGGTCAAAAAGCAGGTGCCTGCCATTATACTGAATCAGAAATCCACTTTGGCCAAGCCACCAAAGCCTGAATCCCTCTCTTTTATCAATTGTGCTTTGTATGTCCTGAAGTAACTCCCTGTCTTTTTTGTAAGCCTGTATCATGTTGTATTTAGAAATTATCATAGCCATCAACCGGCTTCCATTTTGATTTAAGTTCATAATAATGCCACAGTAAGGCACTTACTTTACGCAATAATTCAAAGCCTTCGTTGGTGCGGGTCCAGGATTCGTCCTTCTGGTTTTTTGTAATAATACTGTAAACGTATTCTCCGCCTGGCGCGTGCACCAGAACAGTTTCAGAACGAGAGCGGTTCACGGCTCCGTTTTTGGTAGCAACCTTTACATTTTCAGGAATCTGTGATAATCCGTGGCTATCCCAGAACTGCCTGCCCAGATTCCGGTACATTCTGTCTGAATAAGCCGGTGATATAATTTCACCTCTTCGCAACAAAGTTAATAACTTCGCCATTTCGCGGGGGCTGGTCTGTCCCCAGCCATATTGGCTACGGTACGCTTCCCTGCCGGGAGTTCTTGAGTTAACTCTTGTTACAACAAAGCCCAGGGAGTCGAGGATTGCATTAATACGATTTCCGCCACCTGCTAAAGCTTGTAGCCATAAGCTGCCGGTATTGTCGCTAATGGTACACATCAGCATCATTACATGACTCAGCGGAATTTTCGCGCTGTCGCGAAGCGAGCCGACGATGCCATCGTCATAATGTAAAGAATCCCGGTAAATCAGTTCCTGCTCGTATTGCAAAGAACCCTGGCGTATTTTATCAAAAGTACCAATCATTATGGGTATTTTAACCATGCTGGCCGTAGGAAACACGGTGTCTGCATTAATAGCCACATACTTGTTGGTTTTAAGATTCTGAACATATATGCCTGCATCTCCATTAAAACCATTAAGAATTTCCTGTAGCTGCGCTTTCAGTTTTTTGTCTTCTTTTAAGGTTTGGGCAGTGGCAGAAGATACGTAGGCAATCAGGCATAGGGTAAGGATGAAGTAAGTTCTATGATTTTTCATTGAGTATCGGTAAAGCCACGAATATATAAAATTTCGGTGGCTTTAGCTGTTTCAAAACATTAGAAATGCTTACCTTCTCAACTAAATGCCATTTACCAAGCCTGATTAATAATTGAACAAACAAGTTTTATGGCAAGAATTGTTGATTTGGCTGGAGCAACACCAATATGTTATAACGTGATTGGAGTGATTGACGCAAAAGATTGCATTTCGGCTGATGTTACAATTTTTTTGCCTTTATGGCCTCTTTGCGCAATGGTAATCATGGCATTGGCAACGGTTTCACCTTTAATGGCCTTATATTTGGCCGGAATCAGGAAGTCAAGGCCTTTCATAATAACAGAAGCCATGCCCTCACCGGCTCTTGATTCTTTTCGTTCTCCTAAAAGTAAAGAAGGCTGAAAAACCACAAGGGTAGGGAAATGCAAATCGGTAAGAGACCTTTCAATTTCGCCTTTTACACGGTTATAGTAAAACACTGAGTTGGCGTTGGCACCCATTGCGGTTACAATAAAGTATTGTCTGGCGCCATTTTTAAGTGCAGCTTTTGCAATTTCAAAAGGGTAAGTAAAATCTACCTTATAAAAGGCTTCTTTTGAGCCCGCCTGTTTCATGGTCGTTCCCAGGCAGCAGAAAATATCATCGGCCACTACTAAAGAGGTATCCAGATGGTCAAAGTCAACTATTATCTGCTCTAATTTGGGGTGCTGAAAACTCAAAGGTTTTCTGACCAGCGCTTTTACTTTTGAATAGGCCGGGTGATTAATCAACTTTTGGGTAAGATGACCACCAATTAAACCCGTTGAACCAATGATTAAGGCGGTTTTCATAAATTTACGAAACTGATATACCTTTTTAACAGCAAAAATCTGTGTTTGTTCGCAGCCACAAAAAATTTAATCCGGTTTTATTATCTGCGCTTGTTAAAATCTATGAGTTTATAGCCCACAATTCTTTCAGAACGGGCAGTTACGGGTTTATGATACACAAAAATCTCATAAGTATTCTCGGTTTCAGCAAAGTTTCCTTCAAATGCTGTTTCGTCCGGCTTGCCATCTGTTACAACAACAAAATCATAGTTATAAATCCCCTGCTTTAACTGGATTGTAGCCGTGTAGCCTCCGAAATTATTGTCATAGGCCATTTCATTTAGTTTATCCAGCCGCCAGTCATTGAAACTGCCGTTTACAAATATTTTTTCATTGGCGGCTAGTTCCTGGCTTTTCAGGCCAAATGTCATAAAAATATAATCAGCATCGGTTTCGGCACGGTTACCTTCTCGATTGTCAATTATATACATACCGTTGAAATCGTTCTGTTCAATATAAACTGCTTCGCTTCTGTCTCTCTGCGGCGCAACCCACATATCATCTTCTTTTCCTCTTTGTATTTTGTCTATAAACATACCCCGGTTATAAGTACTTCGCGAGTCAAAGAAACGAAATTCGTTTCCTGCGGCAAAGGTGTTTTCATCATCAAAAAAGCGGTACTCCAATGCACTGCTTGAATTATTAACACTGAAAGGTTTCAGATTTCTGATGGTTTTATCCCAACGGTAATTCTGCCGGATAATCACCTTAAATTCATCGCGCGGCGACATGACATTATATCCTGCATAATTTAACTGAAAATCAATTTGCTGGTGCGTTTTAAATTTTGATGGGTTCTGAGCCTGTCTGATGGTCCCTCCGGCACCTACGGCATTTTCATAAACCATAAACCGGCGGGTCAGAATTATATCATCCCGTTTTCTGTCGCGCCATACCACCACCAGATAATTGCCGGACAATAACATGCCGGGCAGTGCAATTTTATAATGGTAAAAAGGTACTTTGGTATTCTGAGATACCTGGTAGTCGTTGATAATGAGGTCGTTATACTCTGGCATATATTCTATTTCAGAAAGCGCCGACTGTTTCCAGTCTATACCGCAATGTAGAATTTTAACATGATATTGCTGGTATTGTGCGTTCAACTCGTCAAATTCAAGCCAAAGATGATGGTTGTCTTTTAATGCTATCACGGGCGGATTGAGACTTTTGGCAGGGTCGTCGGCATTTCCAACCAGTGGGTATAACTGCACCGACCTGATGTTGGGTTCATAGGTATAGTCTTCAAATCGCAATTGCTTATTTTGAGCAGCCAGCCATTGAATAGGGAAAAGGAGTAATATAATAATCAGTTTTTTCATAAAGAGTAGAATCTATCTCGAACTTTGCCGCGACGGCGTACCGTTTTAACTGATTAAATGATTTTTTATCATGAATTATTGTTCTAAGGCTTTGAATGAAATGAAATCAGCAATAAAATGAATTCAATCAGGTTAATCAAACAAATCAGTTCAATCAAAGTTCAGACAAAATTACTCATAACATCTGCCCGTCTTGCATAACCAGTTTACGGTCTGACATCTCAGCCAGATTTTCATTATGCGTAATGATTACAAATGTCTGATTGAGTTTTTTACGAAGTTCAAAAAATAAATGGTGTAATTCTTCGGCATTTTTAGAGTCCAGATTACCACTGGGTTCATCAGCAAAAACTACTGACGGCGAATTTATGAGCGCTCTTGCCACAGCTACGCGTTGTTGCTCACCGCCTGATAATTCAGAAGGGAAGTGATTGATTCTTTCACCTAAACCCAGTAAAGTGAGCAATTCTGTTCCTTTTTTTTCTATCTCGGCATTTGTTCCTGCTTTACCTCTGCTTTGCTGTATCCAGGCAGGCAGGCACACATTTTCAAGAGCGGTAAACTCGGGCATCAGGTTATGAAACTGAAAAATGAAACTTATTTTTTCGTTTCTGAAACGAGCCATCTCTTTGTCTTTCAGTGACTGATAATTGATGCCGTCCAGGATTACTTCTCCCGAATCAGCTTTATCAAGGGTGCCAAGTATATGCAACAGCGTAGTTTTACCCGCACCGGACGCACCGACGATAGAAACAATTTCACCCTGATTGATAGAAAGGTCAATGCCTCTTAATACTTGCAGATTGCCGTAACTTTTTTTTATGTTTTTTGCTTGAAGCATAGTTGATGCGCCGGAGTGATTTCTGTGGATACAGTACCCGTTTTTTCTTGATTACCTGGCTCATGTTACGATTTCTTTAAATCGTAAAAAATGATTAGGCAAAGTAAACGATATTTGATTGATAATTAATAATTGTTCACTAATTTAGCGAAAATTTTATAACCTCTAAAATCTACTTTACATGAACGTTCATGAGTATCAAGGTAAAGAAATACTAAGCCGTTATGGTGTAAGAATCCAACGTGGGATAGTTGCCGAAACTCCGGAGCAGGCTGTAGAAGCTTACAAGCAGATAGCTGAAATGACAAATTCTAAGTTTGCGGTAGTAAAATCACAAATACATGCGGGTGGACGTGGGAAAGGTAAAATCGTCGGTACCGAACAACGTGGTGTACAATTAGCAAAGTCTGCCGAAGATGTGGAGCGTATTTCTACCAACCTTCTGGGGAATGTCCTGGTTACACTACAGACAGGTGCCGAAGGTAAAACAGTTAACAAAGTTTTAGTTGCTGAAGATGCATATTATCCGGGCGACAGTGAGCCTAAAGAATACTATATGGGTATTTTGTTAGACCGGGCCAAAGGTTGTAATGTTATTATGGCCTCAACTGAAGGTGGTATGGACATTGAAGAAGTAGCTGAACATACGCCTGAGAAAATTTTTAAAGAGTGGATTGACCCACGTGTTGGTTTGCAGGCTTTTCAGGCCCGTAAAATAGCCGACAAACTGGGTTTGACAGGTGAAGCCAACAAAGAAATGGTTAAATTTGTAGGTTCACTTTACAAAGCCTATGTGGAGTCTGACTCGGCCATGTTTGAAATCAACCCTGTTTTAAAAACATCTGATAACAAAATATTGGCTGTTGATGCAAAAGTAAATCTGGACGATAACGCTTTGTATCGTCATAAAGATTTAGCTGAAATGCGCGATAAAGCCGAAGAAGACCCATTAGAAGTTGAAGCTGCCGACAACGACCTGAACTACGTAAAACTAGATGGTAATGTGGGTTGTATGGTAAATGGTGCCGGTCTGGCTATGGCTACTATGGACATCATCAAATTATCTGGTGGTGAGCCTGCTAACTTCCTTGACGTAGGTGGTGGAGCCAATGCCAAAACGGTTGAGGCCGGTTTCAGAATCATTCTGAAAGATCCGAACGTGAAGGCGATTCTGATTAATATTTTTGGTGGTATTGTTCGTTGCGACCGTGTCGCTACTGGCGTTGTTGAGGCCTACAAAGCTATCGGCAAAATTCCAGTACCTATTATTGTTCGTTTGCAAGGAACCAACGCTGCTGAAGGCGCTGCCATTATTAATGAGTCAGGGCTGGAAGTTTACTCAGCTATCTTGCTAAAAGAAGCAGCAGAATTAGTTGAGAAAGTATTGAAAGAAAATGCTTAATTGATATTTTCTGGTTAACTATAACGGAAAAGGAGGTGTTATCACCTCCTTTTTTATTGGCATTCGATATGTTACTCTTCCTAAGAGAAATCAACGAATAAAGTGGTGCGTCACCCCGGTAACCAGATAGCAAAACAAAGGAACATTTTGTTTAGTGAACCCGACTAAAGTCAGGAGATTCAGCTTGGTAACCCTCTTCCCTTTGCCGATTAATCTTTATGCGCAGCCGCTGATTTCTGACAGCAAGATGGCAGTGCATCATGCGACTTCTGGTCTGCAGCTACTTCATCTGCATCATAACCAATTTTAGAAATAGCTCCTTTAATTTTCTCGGGGCTGGTTTTCTTAGGGTTATAAGTAACAGTTACTACTTTATTATCCAGATTAAGGTTCGAGCCTACAATTCCTTTGGTTAGGCCCAGGTCGCGTTCAATGCGTTTTTTGCACATACCGCATATGGCAGAAGTTTTAATTTTTACTTCAGCGGTTTTAGGTGGGTCTAACTTGGCAAAACCGTTAAAAACAACGCCAAAGAAGACAATGAACAATAAATTTTTCATGTTGGTAAATTAATTGTTTGGTTATAAATCTATTATTCTCTTAAAACAATTCCGTTTGGGTTCAACCCGACAGGTATATCCATTATTTTTTCGTGTGCGGCAGTATTAATGACAGACACCGTATTGCCGCGCTGATTGGCCACATAGGCAATCTTTTCATCTTTAGAAAACTTAACAGCATGGGCATCATCACCCGTAACAATAGTTGATTTCAGCACCCACTTATTATTCTTTCTTTCAAAATAGGCTATTTTGTTCTGGCCTGCCTGGCAAACCCATAATTCGTTTAATCCTTTATGATAAGCCACCTGCCCGGGTTTAAAATCTAAATCTATTGATTCGGTGGCATTCATGGTGGCGGGGTCTACTACATTAATAGTCAGCAGGTTTTTGTTTTCAACATAAATATATCCGTCATCGGCCAGCCAAACATTCGTTGGAAACTGGTCTACCTTAATGTATTTCTCTACTTTTTTCAGCTTTACATTCACTGCCAGAATGAAACTACTTTCGCCTAGCGCCACAAACGCGTAACGGCCATCTTTCGAAAAAACCACTTCTGTTGGGTCGGCTCCCAGAAAAATCTCGTCTTTAAGTACACCAGTGGCTGCGTCAAACACGTGCATTTCTCCGGCATGATTCGTAGAGGCCGTCCATATCTCTGTATTATCGTGCGTAAAAACAGCATTGAAATTTACGCGATCAAGCTGCATTTTTAACAGACTTTTGCCATTATTGGCATCAATAATAGCTATGCCACCTTTTAAATTGGTTGCATTGTGCAACTGATCATGGCTTAATGTAAAATCAAATTCCGGTAGGGCAACTGACAGCTTTTTGCCGTCGGGCGATAACTCAATATGGTGCGGAAAACGCCCCAGGTCTGTGAGCTGAATTAATTTCTTTACTTTACGTTCGTTCAGGTCAATTATTGAAATGGTATTACTACCTCCGTTTACCACATACGCAGCAGGAAAATCAATACTTTCGGTAGGTATTTCTTCTTTATCTTTACACGAAACCAGAAATACTGAAAACGAGAATAAAAATACCTTATAAATTTTGTTCATAAGCCTATTGTTCTTTTCATTTAAACGTTCAATTGCCTGCCGAACGTATAAAAACCCATTTACTTAAATCCGGCCCCCTAATTTATATCTGGTGCCAAAATAAATCATTCTTCCAACAACCGGCCCCCAGGCGCTTCCGGCATCAAATCTTGAACCAAATGGAGTATCAGGAGTTACAATTGGGTCTTTTTGTGAAAAGTTATTCAGGTTTTCACCACCCAAATATAAATCCCATCTACGAAACGACCTGCTTACCTGAGCATTGATATTGACAAAGGCAGGCGCATATTGAATAGGCATGGTTTCATAACTGGTATGCTGATAGTTTGGTGAAAGGTTGGGTACACGCCTTGTACCGTTGTATTGCAGGGTAAAGTCCCATTTCCATTTATCATAGGGCAGGGCATAACCTACATTGAACAAAACTCTATCGCGCGGTATAAACATTTTTCTCACCGTAACTGCCTGGTTATAAGGCTTACCCAGGGTTTGATAAACATCGGTGTACCTATACGCTATTTTAAATTCAAGTCTGCTAATAGGAACCAGATTTAATTCAATCTGTGCCGAGTTGGCATAGTTCTGTTTGCTGTTTATGCTGCCATCTGAGTTGTAAAAATACAAAAATTGCGGATGTTCAGTATCAGCAATCAGCTGGTTTACAAAATTGGTATGATACAAATCAAGAATGATGTTTGATTTTCCAAAATGTCGGGTATAGCTCAATCCATAATTCCAGCTGATTTCAGGTTTGATTTTATCAATGAACCTTACTGTTCTTGAACTTACCAGATTGCCGAAGTATTCTGCCAGAGGGTTAGGTGTACGGAATCCTTTACCGGCCGACAGCCTGATGGCATTGACAGAATTAACATTATACAAAACGTGCAGGCGAGGTGTGAAAATTGTGCCATACAAATTGTGGAAATCGGCCCTTGCCCCAGCCACTGCCGTAATTTTGTCGAGATATTTATAGGTGTACTCAAAAAATGCCCCCGGTACTACTTCCGTACGGGCAAGCAGGGTATCAGCAAATGTTTCATGGTAATTGTCGTAAAGGATACTAAAGCCCGTTTTGTAGGTATGATTTGTATTGCCTATGATGTCCTGATAAATCAGATTCCCATACATTGTATTCTGCCTGCCGTTGTATGGCCTGAATCCAAACTCAGACCTCGAGTCATGAATAACGCCGTTCAGAATCAACCCCAGACCCCGGTACGGCTTATTCTGGTATAATTTGGCTGTTTTTGAAAATAATTCAACCCGGTTGGTGGTATTGGTAAATTTGTAAATGGTGTTGTCAAGCGCTAATGGGTTTTTGGTTATCTGCCCACCCAGACGGTCTTCGTGTAGAAACTTTACACCAAATTGCGCCATAATTTTATCTGACTCGTATTTCCATCGGTTAATAAAATTCACCTGCGTATATTTGGGCAAATCATAAAAGTTGTCGTGGTTGTTATCAATGCTTGTTTGTAAAGTAGAGCCATGCGTTAACAAGCCGACAGACCATTTTGGTTTGCCTGTTTTGGGTTTCAGAATTTTAGCAAGATTCAGGTTTACTTCGCCGCGTCCGAAGCTGTTTACATAGGTATTCAGATATACTTTTTCTGCTAAGTCCGGTTTTTGAAGCTCAACATTTATCTGGCCCGTCATAGACTCATAGCCGCTTACAACAGACCCGGCGCCTTTGCCTACATCAATAGACTGCACCCACGTGCCAGGTATATAATTCAGGCCAAAAGTAGTTGCCAATCCCCTTATAGCAGGTATGTTTTCTGCATTGGTTTGCACGTAAGTACCTGCTAGTCCTAATAACTGAATCTGCTTTGAACCTGTAACGGCATCGGTATAGCTTACCGAAACCGACGCATTGGTTTCAAAACTCTCAGACAGATTGCAGCAGGCGGCTTTTGCAAGGGCTTTAGAGGTAATGATTTCGGTCTGTATGGGCGACATTCTATCTATGGCAGTTGAACCGCTTTTTACTACTACTTCCTTTAGTTGATTCTCAGATTTCAGATAAACTTTCAGCTCGGTTTCATTAGTAATGGTAAGAGTATCTGACCTGTAGCCAACAAAACTGATAACCAACCTGCCAGACTTGGTGCGCGGAATTGTGAATTTTCCTTCAATATCGGTTTGGGTAGCCACTTTGGTACCCAGCCAGTACACAGTGGCACCTATGATGGCTTCTTCTTTGGCATTTGAATTGTCAAACACTGTGCCGGTAACATTCTGGCTAAAGGCAGTACCTAAAGATCCGGCCATTAAAAAAAGCACACCAATTAATTTATTAATTTTAAAGCTGTTCATTTGGTTTAAGTTTTACAAAGCCCTGCGCTTTATAAATGATTAAATTTAGTATGTTAACAACATAACCACTGCCATGCCTACCATCAGCAAGTCTTCAATTATTGTAACCGTACTCATAGGTAGGTTAAAAACAGCTCCAAGGCAGGCACACCGTATTTTTTTCTTGTTTAAGACGCTCAAAATAACTCCTATTGAACTAAAACCCATAACTATAATGGTTACAATATTGGTTAGTTGAGGTTGATAATTTATCAGATAAGCCAAACCTAAAGCTAACTCAATAAAAGGATATATGTAGCCATAGGCAGGTGCTTTCATAGCCAGTAAGTCATACATGGCATAGCTTTCTGCAAAGCCTTTCAGGTTTAAAAACTTAAAGAAAGAGAAAACAATAAAAAAGCCGGCCATAAAATGATTCATGAAATGCATCGGGCTGAAATGCGCTGCCTCAAAAATGTTGGAATGAAAAGCCGTGATGGCAGATATGCCAGTAATGAACCCGAAAATTAGCAACAATGGTTTGTAAGTGGCCAGCCAGCTTCCTGGATTTTCTTCTTCAAAAGCCTTTGCCTGCGCTACGGCGAAGGCAACTTTGTCATTAATGTTATATTTGAGATACGGTTTCAATGCGTCCTGAAATAGGGCTAATGGAATGTTTTTTTCCATTTCAATAATAGCCGTATTATTGGTTTTGTCTGGCTTAACTGATTTTACCCCTTCAACTTTGCCCAATACATGTTGTATTTTATATTCACATGCCTCGCAGGTCATGCCTGTAACTTCATAAGTTTGTGTCATTGGTTTATATTTTAATGATACAAAAGTAGTGGATAGCCTGCACCAGCGCATTACAGAATTTTATGCCAGACTTACATGTTTTTTGACAGCATCAATAGGTATAAGTGTATTTTCTTTCCTGGACTTAAAAACACTGGGGCTCACACCCACCACCTGTTTAAACTGATTGGAAAGGTGCGCCACACTACTGTAATCTAACTGCCAGGCAATTTCAGACAGGCTTACATCTCCGTTCATAAGTAAGGCTTTGGTACGCTCAATCTTTTGGGCAATAATGAATTTTTCGATTGTAGTTTTTTCAGTTGAAGAGAAAAGACTGCTCAGGTAAGAGTACTCATACCCGGTTTTCTTCACCAGAAAATCAGAGAAATTTTGAGAGACGTTTTTTTCGCCTTTATGATGGTGGATTTCATTAATTATAAAATGCTTGATCCTTTCTACAATTGTGGCTTTGTGGTCTTCTATCAGTTCAAAACCTTCTTTTTGCAAGGTTTGCCGAATAAGGTTGTACTGAAAAAACTCGTCGGTGTGGTTTATAGTTACCATGCCCAGTTCTACTTTTAAAACACTTAAGCCTATTGCCTCAAGCTCTTCACGCACAACACGCACACAGCGGTTGCAAACCATATTTTTAATGAGTAATTGCATAAGTATGATAAATTAAATAATTAATTACTGGATATTATCCTAAAACAAGGATAAACGCAAAAACCACAAATCGTGAAAGACTTGCGGAAAATTAATTACTTAATTGTATCAAATTAAAAAAGATTGATGGGCAATAACTATATCACGCCCGACGAGCGGATTGGGGGAGGAACTCTGAGCCAGAGATGATTCCTGGCTTTCAAAGATAGTTTCGATGATGGTTTTAAAAAGCTCAGTAAATGTAGCTTTAAGCCAATCGATACTACTTTGTGTAAACTTGGCTACAAGTTGAGAAACAGACGAAGAATACTCAACATTTTCATATTTTTCTTCTTCAGTACAACAGGCTGATTTTTTAACAATTACACCTTTGTTGTCAGTCAGAGCAGATTTAGCGTTCTTGGCCGCACAACATAATTCTCCGTTTTTATGAAGTGAAACAGACTTACCCTTTACTATACAGCTATGTTCAACAAAGCCAAACCCTGTGCTGCTTAGCAACACAACCACGGCCATGATAACACTAAAGAGTCTGGATAATGCTTGTTTCATTCGTGTAATTAGAATTATATACAAATGTACGTATAATAACTGAGACTTCCAAGACAATTCAATAATATTTATGCCAGCCTGCTGCCATTTGGTACTTGCCTTTCCGCTTCGGCCAATACAACCGAGCCGTCGCTCAGAATAAAACCCGTAGTGAGAACCTCCGACATAAAATCGGCAATTTGCCTGGGCGGGAAATTGGTAACGCAAAGCACTTGTTTGCCTACCAGCTCTTCTTTTGTATAAAAAGTAGTTATCTGAGCAGACGAGCGTTTGATGCCCGTTTCCGGACCCAGATCAATCAATAATTTATAGGCCGGTTTCCTGGCTTTCGGAAAATCATCAACCTGAATGATGGTACCGACACGTAGTTCAACTTTTTCAAAATCTTCCCAACTAATGTGTCCTTTTGGCATTTTATTCATATTCAGTTTTAAATTTGTTCCATAAATTATCGGCGTGCTGTCTTATTACTTGTGGTAATGCCAGAAAAGCAGCATCCTGCTGTTTTTCATCAGTATTTTTAATGCCTTTAATTAACGTTTTACCTCTGATGGCAGCCTTTTTACCATTTTGCAGCACAATGAGTTTTAATCCTGACGGACTTACGTCGCCGTTGCAGCCGGTTTTATACATAAACATAATTTCTGCATAACCGTTTTTATCCAGGTCGGTTACTTCAAATGCTTCATCAATTAAGGCAAGCTGGTTATCAACCGGGCAGTCTTTTTCAAAATCTACTACCTCTTTCAATAACGTCAGCGTTTTGGTTGTGTCTTTAACATAATGCTCAATCCACAAAGTTCTGGAGTTATAATCATCTTTGGCTGCTTCTTCCATGGCAGCAATTACGTAGTTAAGGCCGTTTTTATCTTTAAATTCAATTTTTTTTAAAAGTAAAGTCCCAGAGGTCTTGAACTGCTTCAGGGTTTTGTCTGAAATCGGCCAGGTCTCTATTCTTTGTGCAAAGCCAAGCTGGTAAACAAAAAACAATAAGGCAAACAGGTATAAACGGCTCATTTTTTTATCTGTTTTTAATCTACTATTGCCGCTTCACATATATAAGTCGGAATAATTCCGCTGCTATGAATATTCACTTCCACATCTTCAGCCTGTGTGTTGCCACTTAATACCAGCACGGTGTCTAGGCCAAACTTATTACCTCCCAGAATATCAGTATGCAGGGTATCGCCTACCATCAGAATATCTTTTTTTTCTATGTTTTTACTTTTGATGTGTTCATAGGCAAAAATAAACATCTGGGAGTCTGGCTTTCCGAAACCTACAAACTGCTTGCCAACAATGGCTTCAATCATTCTTGACAAGCCGCCCATAGCTATGGCAATTTCCTTTTTTGATACCGGATAAGTGCCATCTGTATTGGCCACAATAACCGGAATGTTCTTCCGGCGCAGCAGGTTGATAGTCTTGTTCAGGTCATCTTTCCAATCAAAGCCCTCATCGTCAAGAAATGCCAGCGCCTGAATATCATTCAGGTTGTTTAAGTCCAGTTCACTAATGGGCACGGCCTCTAAGCCCAGGGTTTCTATATAATAAGCCGAATCATCAGTGCCTAAAAAAACAACTTTACCACCTTTTACCTTTTGCTTCAGGTAGTCCATAGCCAACATACCCGACGATATAATATTATTAATAAATACGTCTTTGATGCCTAATGAATGATAAGAGTCTGCCAGTTGCTGGGGTTTTCTTGAGGCATCATTTGTTAAAATATAAAACTCTTTCTGCGTTTCTTTCAGGTACCTAAAGGTATTTTCAACGCCAGGTATTAAACCTTTATAATTTTTTAAAACTCCGTAGGCATCAAAAAATACTACTTTATAATTATCTATTACTGTCTTGAAATCGTGTATCTGCATAAAAGTTTCGGGTTTTAAATATTGAGTGCTTTCAGAATCTTACCGGCATCAAATTCTTTATCTATAGATGGTAAATAAATTTCGTAGGCTTCTCGCTGCAATTTTGTGGCGTAAGTACGGTGAAAGAAATAACGACCATATTTTATTACATAATTAAGAATAAAGAAACGGTAGGCTTCTTTCATAAAAAGCACGGCGTTTTCGGTAAGTGGATACACCTTATGGTATTCTTTAAGGAATAAAACAAAGCGGTCTTCCATTAAAGGCCCTATTAAATAGCTAAAAGCCGTTCGGTCGCCTACGTCTGATGTTACCCTGCTAAAGAAGTAAAAATCCATTACCCGGTAACTGATTCTGAACCAGTCGTAGTCCCACCTTGAATACAACTCAAGATTTTTGGTAACAGAAAAGTTACCGATGTTCCAGTCCATAAAAACAGGCATGGTTTCCACAACACCTGCTACCAGGTTCTGGCGGTTTTCAAGAAATATCTCACATTGCTCACGAAGATACCCAATGTGCATGCGGTGTTCAAATTGACCTACCTCGGTATCAAGTATGTTCAGCAGGTCTTGTATATCAGAGCGAAGCGTTTTTGATGCCTTCGGCAAAACTGTACTTACTCTGGCACATGCTTTATGAAATTTGGCAATCTCGCTTCCCAGTTTTTTTATGTGCGCTTCATCCAGTCGGCGAGGCAAACGATGAAGACTCCGGATAGGATTATAAAACACCACCCAGGCATCGGTTATGCCATCCTGATAACGATAGGTGTACACTTCATTGTCTTTCACCAGCGACTTCGCCAATACGTTCTCAAACGGATACAGCAGGTTATTCTGCAAGGTATGTATAATCTGGTGGTCTTCTTTAAAATGCTCATAAGTGCCAAAATAAGAAAGTTTGGCAATGATAATATCGTCGTTATCAAACCTTACCCTGAAAACATGGTTGGTTGAAACCTTGGCGCTGATGTCTTCAATGGTATCTATGGTCTTTGAATCATCAAAGTTTTGCCAGGCAAGTTTAATAATGGCCGGATAATCAATTAATCTCATGGCATGGTGGGTTTAGTTTTTATTTTTTTCCTGATTACTTCATTATAGGCGGTTTCAAGTGCATCTAACATCAGTTCTTTCTCCAGCTTTTCAATTTCAAAGAGTGTCCAACCCTGTTTGCCCCATTTGTTCGGCACAGGATAGATGCCTCCTGATTTGTGTGTGCTGAATACCGACTGGTCAATTTCAGACAATTTCAGGCAGGCTCGTTTATCTGCCGCCGAATACGTAGCAAATATTTTCTTTTTTGTTCTGAACGATGTTTTTTCAAAATGTGGCTGTTCTTCAGAACCGGCAAAAGAAAGCGCCATCTCTCTTAGAGTTACTTCATCAACCATAATCTTAACTGAAATTAGTACCAAACTCAAATATAATCAAGACAATTTAATTTGGAACTCATTTATAATGGTAGTTTTTGGCCACACTACAGAATATTCATAAAAAAACTTGTATCCATACTATTTTTTAAGGATATTAGAGAGGTTTTTATGCCCCAATTAATAATGAATTTTCAGAAATTAACCTGGATAAGTCTTGCCGGGGCTGCAATTATTGCAGCTGCCTCAGTTTTTTATTCTACCCGCGGGCATATCAGTTATAATGAAGATATCCGTCCGGTTTTTAACAAGAAATGTATAGTTTGTCATGGCGGAGTAAAAAAAAGCGGGGGTTTTAGTCTGCTTTTCAGAGAAGAGGCACTTGCAAAGGCCAAGTCGGGCAGGTATGCTATTATTCCGTTTGATGCCGGAAACTCAGAACTTGTAAAAAGACTAAAAACGCATGACAAAGAAGCGCGCATGCCCTTAGATGCCGAACCACTCAGCGATGATGAAATAAGTAAAATAGAAAGGTGGATAAATGAAGGCGCAAAATGGGAAGACCACTGGGCTTATGTAAAACCGGATAAGTCTATTGTGCCGCCAGATATGAGCGACCCTTGGATTGTAAATGGAATAGACAACTTTATTATAGACAAGCTGAAAAAGGAGGGTTTAACGCATTCGACCGAGGCAGATAAAAATGTATTATTACGCAGATTAAGCCTTGATTTAATTGGTTTGCCGCCCACCATGCAAGAAACCCAGGCCTTTATTAATGATAAAAGTGGCAATGCCTACGAAAAGCAGGTGAACCGACTGTTGATGTCACCCCAGTTTGGTGAGCGATGGGCAACTATGTGGCTGGACCTGGCTCGTTACGCAGATTCAAAGGGTTATGAGAAAGATTTAGACCGGAGCATCTGGCAGTACCGCGACTGGGTAATCAGAGCATTTAATGCTGATATGCCTTTCAATCAGTTTACGATTCATCAACTGGCCGGTGATTTATTGCCGCAATCAGCTGACATCAGCGCCGGCGAAATTGAAAACCGGCTGATAGCCACGGCTTTTCATAGAAACACGATGGCTAATGATGAAGGTGGCACCAATGATGAGGAGTTCAGAAATATGGCTCTGCTCGACAGGGTTTCAACTACATGGGAAGTCTGGCAAGGCACCACTATGGCCTGTGTGCAATGCCATAGCCACCCTTATGACCCTTTCAGGCAGAAAGATTTTTATCAGTCGTTTGCTTTTTTTAACAATACACAAGACCGCGATCTTTATAACGACAAACCCCTGCTGAAAACCTACCACCCTGCCAAAGAGAGAGAACTGAAAAAACTGCTTACATGGCTGAAAAGCATTGAACATAACCCGGAACCCATCTCATCGAAAATTCCGCTTGACAGGCAAAAACAGGATTATTTACGCCGGATGGGTTTATATAGAATTGAAGCCGAAGATTTTGACAGCGCCAGCAGACACATTGAGCTATGGAATAACCAGAAAACCATTATGCAAACCACCGAAGGCGCTTATACGGTTTATGAAGATGTAGATCTGACAGGCATTACCCAGGTTACCTACGGATACCAGAGCGGTGCTGAAAATGCGTTTATTGAAATGCGGCTCGGGAGCTCGGAAGGAGAGCTGATAAGCAAAGTTGAAACCAAATGCAGTGAAGAGACCGTTAATGACGGGTGGTCGCGCTGGAAAGATTACACCACTACTACAGGTAAAATAAAGCCAACCAAAGGTGTGCATGATGTGTATCTGGTTTACAGAAAAGGCAGAAGTTTCTGGACTGACCTGATACATCTGGATTGGATGGACTTACAGCATAGCGCCCCTTTGAAGAATAAATTTGGCAGGGCATTCAGCGATTCTCTTGACAAGCTGGTGATGATAGAAAGCATTGCTACCCCTGTTATATTGGAAATGGCACCGAACAGAAGACGTAAAACCCATGTTTTTATCAGAGGAAACTGGATGGTGCATGGCGAACAGGTTAAGCCTGATGTACCTGGCTCATTGCCTGATTTGGGCCGGCTTAAAGCAGACCGCCTGGGCTTTGCACAATGGCTGGTAAGCAATGAAAATCCGCTTACGGCAAGGGTAATGGTAAACAGATTCTGGGAGCAACTGTTCGGTAACGGAATTGTGGAATCGCTGGAGGATTTCGGTACGATGGGTGCCAGACCTTCGCATCCAGAGCTACTCGACTGGCTGGCTGTGCGTTTCAGAGATGATTATAAATGGAGCGTAAAGAAATTACTGAAACTAATGGTGATGTCGGCAACTTACAGGCAAACAGAAATGGTAAATAAAACTATGCTCGAAAAAGACCCCCGCAATCTGTTACTGGCTCGCGGGCCACGGGTAAGGTTGTCGTCAGAGCAAATAAGAGACCAGGCGCTGTTTGTAAGTAACTTACTAAACAAACAAATGTATGGCCCAAGTGTAAAACCACCCAACCCGACTGACCAAAGCTGGCGAAATGAACCCAAAGACAACCTTTTTAGAAGAGCTGTTTATACCTATTGGCGGCGTACCAATCCATATCCGTCTATGATTACGTTTGACAGCCCGCAACGAAATGTCTGCACCTCACGCCGGATTCGTACCAATACACCATTACAAGCCTTAACCACTTTAAACGATACCGTTTTTTATGCAGCAGCCCAAAATATTGCCCTGAAAATGCAGGCAGTTAAAAGCGCCAGGGCAGAAGAGAAGCTGAAACAGGGATATCAGTTTCTGTTTCAGAAAGCCCCGGGCGACACTAAAACCCGTTTGTTATATCAATTGTATCAGGACGCGCTCCTTGAATTGAAAAAGAAAAAAGACCGTGAAGCAGAATTGGGAGCCTTAACCCTGACAGCCAACGCCATGATGAACCTAGACGAATTTTTAACCAAATGAAAAGAATATCGCTTACAGAAGAGGCTTTTTTAGAAGAAGCCAAGCTAAATACCCGGCGCCATTTTCTGAAACAATGTACTTCAGGCCTTGGTGGTTTAGCTGTTTCTTCTTTGCTGGGCGGTTGTTTTGGTGGTTCTTCAGATAAGCCGCAACTCAACGAAAACCCGCTGGCTGTCAGACCATCGCATTTCAGCCCCAAAGCCAAACGCATTATCTTTATGCACATGGAGGGCGCTCCATCTCAGCTTGAATTGTTCGATTACAAGCCAGAACTGGCCAAGCTGGATGGTCAACTATGTCCGCCTTCTCTGCTTGAAGGTAAGCGATTTGCTTTTATTAAAGGGGTCCCCAAAATGTTGGGGCCGCAGTCAACCTTTCAGCAATATGGGCAATCGGGTGCCTGGTTTTCAGACTACTTCAACTATTTGCCAAAGCTGGCTGATGACCTCACATTTCTGAAAGCTATGCATACCGACGAATTTAACCATGCACCTGCGCAATTGTTTATGCATACGGGTGCATCAAGAGTCGGCCGGCCGAGTATGGGGTCTTGGATAACCTATGGGCTTGGTTCTGAAAACCAGAATCTTCCGGGTTATGTGGTGTTGGTGTCTGGCTCTGAGCCAAGTGCTGGCAAATATCTTTGGGGCAACGGCTTTTTGCCATCTGTATACCAGGGTGTACAATGCCGGTCGAAAGGTGATCCGGTTTTATACATTAATAACCCGGGTAATATTGATAGTACACTCAGAAAAAAATCTATTGAAACAATCAATAAAATTAATGAACTGACATATCAGGAAGTAGGCGACCCCGAGATTCTGACACGTATATCTCAATACGAGTTAGCATACAGAATGCAGGCCGAAGTGCCGGGAACAATGGATATATCTGGCGAACCGGCATATATACATGAAATGTATGGCACTGAACCCGGCAAGGCCAGCTTTGCCAATAACTGCCTGCTGGCCAGAAAACTATTGGAGAAGGGCGTAAGGGTAGTGCAGTTGTTTGACCGCCGGTGGGATAACCACGGAACGGATGCCGGCAGTGGGGTAGATATTGGTTTAAGAAGAAACGTAGAATATGTTGACAAACCAATATCAGCCTTGATACTTGACTTGAAACAAAGAGGTTTACTGGAAGATACCCTCATTGTTTGGGGCGGCGAATTTGGCAGAACGCCTATGATGGAAAACAGGGCAGGGGACAACAATACGCCATTTAAAGGCCGCGACCACCACGTGGATGCCTTTACCATGTTTATGGCTGGTGCAGGTTTGAAAAAAGGGTATTCGCACGGAGAAACCGACGAGATAGGATATTACGGCATTAAGGGCCGCACCCATATACATGATTTGCAGGCAACTATTTTGCATCTGATGGGCTTTGACCACGAAAAGCTGGTGTTTCCGTTTCAGGGCAGAAATTTCAGATTAACCGATGTAGCAGGTAAAGTGGTGCAAGACGTACTGGCATAAAATACTTTCTGTAACATATATTTGACACAGTGATACCCCGTAGTAAAAATAAACCCCGCTTCCAATCAGGTTGAAAGCAGGGTTTTTATTGAAGTTGGAGTACTATTTCAAACTACCCACCATTTCTTCAGGTTTTACCCATTCGTCAAATTCTTCAGCTGTCAGGTATCCAAGTCTGATAGCCGTTTCTTTCAAAGTGCTTCCTGTTTTATGTGCAGTCTGGGCAATTTCAGCTGCCTTATAATAACCAATTTTGGTGTTAAGGGCAGTAACCAACATCAACGAATTATCAACATGCTTTTTGATATTTTCTTTCAATGGCTCAATACCCACGGCACATTTATCATTGAAAGACACGCAACCATCGCCAAGCAAACGTGCCGAATGCAGGAAGTTGTATATCATTACCGGTTTGAAAACGTTCAGTTCAAAATGACCCATTGAACCACCTACGTTAATGGCCACGTCGTTACCCATTACCTGCGCGGCAATCATGGTTAATGCTTCGCATTGGGTTGGGTTTACTTTGCCCGGCATTATTGATGAACCTGGTTCGTTGTCTGGTATGAAAATTTCACCAATACCTGAACGTGGGCCAGACGATAACATTCTGATGTCATTAGCAATTTTCATCAGGCTAACCGCAACTGTTTTCAAGGCACCGTGTGCTTCAACAATGGCATCATGCGCTGCCAGGGCCTCAAATTTATTTTCTGCTGTTACAAACGGAATACCCGTAAGGCCGGCAATATGTTTTGCTACCAGTTCTGAATACCCTTGCGGTGTATTAATACCTGTGCCAACAGCAGTACCACCCAATGCCAGCTCTGAAAGGTGCGCCAATGTGTTCTTGATGGCTTTCAAGCCATGATTCAGCTGAGACACATAACCAGAAAACTCTTGTCCGAGTGTCAAAGGTGTGGCATCCATAAAGTGAGTGCGGCCAATTTTAACTACATTTTTAAATGCTTCCGATTTCTCAGCCAGTGTATCACGTAGTTTTTCTATACCCGGAATGGTCGTTTCAACCAGCATTTTATATGCTGCAATGTGCATGGCAGTCGGGAATGTATCGTTTGATGACTGCGATTTGTTTACATCATCATTCGGGTGAAGAAATTTGGTTTTATCGCCCAATTCACCACCTTGCAGAACGTGTCCGCGGTAAGCAATTACTTCGTTGCAGTTCATGTTAGATTGCGTACCAGAACCCGTCTGCCATACTACCAGCGGAAACTGGTCGTCCAGTTTACCATCCAGTATTTCCTGGCAAACAGTGCCTATCAAATCTGCTTTTTCTTTAGGTAGAACACCTAATTCAAAGTTGGTCAGGGCTGCTCCATGTTTCAGGTAAGCAAAAGCCTTGATGATTTCTTTCGGCATTTTATTGATATCCTGCGCAATTTTAAAGTTTTCAATAGAGCGTTGCGTTTGTGCACCCCAATATACGTCAGCAGGCACCTGCACCTCGCCCATTGTATCTTTTTCTATTCTGTACTGCATAATAATTTATGAATTAGATATAATAAGTTAAATAGGAATTTTGGTGCAAAAGTAAGTCAGAAAAAAACAGGTAAATAGTTTTTTTCTGTTTTTTTCAATGAAAAATTTATTAAAAAAGCACAGCCTGAGCTGTGCTTCCATGTATACGGTTTGTTCAGATTTAATCAATGCAAAAGTTTAAAATGAGGTAAGCATTACCTTAGTTTAGTCTGTAAGGCGTTATCAGATTAAACTCCGGAATCTGGACACTGAATTTGTTGCCGTCAACAAGACGCTCCATAATAAAAGTGCCCACCATCTTACCTATGGATGATTTCAGGCTACAGCCCGAAATGTATTCATGACTTTCACCCGGTTCCAGAATGGGGGTTTGGCCCACCACACCTTCGCCTTCTACTTCTTTTACCGGTGCAACAGAGTCATATATCAGCCACTTTCTTCTTTGTAATTGTATGGTGTTGTTACTGTGATTTTCAATTCTTATTCTGTAACTGAATACAAAATGCGATTGAAATGGGCTTGAATAGTCCGGTTGAAATTCCGTTCTTACACTAACTTCTATGCCCTCTGTAGTTGCCGTAATCGTGTTCATAGTTTCTGACATCTACATCATTTTTGCAAAAATGATGTTTAAAAGTTTTAGCAATTTGAGAATCTAATATGTAAATTAACAAATAAATATTTTTTGAGTGTGTTTTTTTAGAAAAAAGTTGCTAAACGGTAGCATTATCTATTGGCATAACAATTTTTTCTATCTTTGTTCCGCACCTAAAAAAACAAAAAATATGGATGTAAGGATTGCCGAGAGTTGGAAAATCCGGCTGAAGGATGAGTTTGAAAAAGATTATTTTAAAAGTCTCAGTGATTTTGTACGCAACGAATATAAAACAGCGGTTTGTTATCCACCAGGCAGGCTGGTTTTTAATGCTTTTGATAAATGCAGCTTTGAAGATACCCGGGTTGTTATTCTGGGGCAAGACCCGTATCATGGCCCCGGTCAGGCAAATGGCTTGTGCTTTTCTGTCAATGATGGCATCCCGTCTCCACCATCGCTCATCAATATTTTTAAAGAGATTCACGACGATTTAGGCAAGCCTATTCCCAAAAGCGGAAACCTTGAACGTTGGGCAAAACAAGGTGTTTTGCTTCTCAATGCAACATTAACGGTTAGAGCTGCCTCGGCAGGCTCACATCAGGGCAAAGGTTGGGAGGTTTTTACTGATGCGGTTATCAAGCACCTGAATGACGAAAAAGACGGCATTGTTTTTATGCTTTGGGGAAAATACGCACAGGAAAAGGGCAAAATAATTAATGACAAAAAACACTTTGTTCTACGCGCAAAACACCCGTCACCTATGTCGGCCAATTTTGGCGGGTGGTTTGGCACCAGGCACTTCAGCCAGGCCAATAATTATCTGGTAAGTAAAGGCCTGCCAACTATTGAATGGTAAATTGCTTCTCGGTATAATCATAACAAATTTGAAACTTCCAGTTTATGATTCATTTGGGCGCTTAATTGGCTGATTATTGCATACTGGCTAGGCTTCTTGTGCACAATTACTAATAATTTAACAGATACAGGACTTTTGCAGTATCAAATTAATACTTTTTTATAAACTTAATTGCACAGGCATACTAAATCTGCTAATTTTGCATTTTAGAAACCTATCATGACAGAACAAATTCTTATTCTTGATTTCGGCTCGCAATTTACTCAACTTATTGCCCGAAGAGTTAGAGAACTTAATGTGTATTGTGAGATACACCCTTTCAATAAAATTCCAGCCATTACTTCTGATATTAAGGGAATTATCCTTTCCGGAAGCCCCTGCTCAGTGCGTGAAGAAGATGCCCCCATTGTTAACTGGCAGGATTTCCCCTCTCATGTACCAGTACTGGGTATTTGCTACGGTGCGCAGATGATGGCACAGACAGGCGGAGGTGAAGTACTTCCGTCTTCCATCAGAGAATATGGCCGAACCATCCTTAATAATCTGGATAACCGCTATGCCCTTTTTAAGGATGTGGCAGATAACACACAGGTATGGATGTCACACAGCGATACCATCGCCGCACCTCCTGCCGGGGCAGATATTATCGCCTCAACAGATACCGTAAAGGTAGCTGCTTTCAAAATGCATGACCAGCCTCGCTATGGTATACAGTTTCACCCCGAGGTTACTCATACCCTTCAGGGTAAAACCATTCTTAAGAATTTTGTAGCAGATATCTGCCATTGTTCTCAAAGTTGGACACCCGATTCTTTCGCCGAAGCTGCAATCAGAGAATTAAAAGAAAAGTTGGGTGATGACAAAGTCATTATGGGTCTTTCGGGTGGTGTTGACTCATCAGTTGCAGCCACGCTGATACATCATGCCATTGGTAAAAATCTATACTGTATTTTTGTTGATAACGGCTTGCTACGCAAAAACGAGTTTGAAGAAGTACTTGAATCCTATAAAGGTCTTGGCCTAAACGTAATCGGAGTTGATGCCAGAGAGCAGTTTTACAAAGCGCTGGAAGGTTTAACAGACCCGGAAGCAAAACGAAAAGCCATTGGTAAAACCTTTATAGATGTGTTTGATGCCGAGTCTCATAAAATTGAAGGAGCTAAATGGCTTGGACAGGGAACTATCTACCCCGATGTTATCGAGTCTGTATCGGTAAAAGGGCCTTCTGTTACCATCAAGTCTCATCATAATGTTGGTGGATTGCCCGACTTCATGAAGCTGCAAGTGGTAGAACCGCTTCGCCTTTTGTTTAAAGATGGCGTGCGCGAAGTAGGCAAATCTTTAAATGTACCTGATAACATTATTGGTCGTCATCCCTTCCCGGGTCCAGGGTTAGCCATACGTATTCTTGGCGATATCACCCCCGAAAAAGTAAATATTTTACAAGAAGTAGATGCTATTTTTATAAATGCGCTGAAAGACAGTGGCCTTTACGATAAAGTTTGGCAAGCCGGAGCCATTTTGTTGCCTATACAGAGTGTTGGCGTAATGGGCGATGAAAGAACATACGAAAAGGTGGTGGCGCTTCGTGCCGTAACCAGTGTTGACGGTATGACAGCCGACTGGGCTCATTTGCCTTATGAGTTTCTGGCAGATGTTTCAAATGAAATTATTAACAGGGTAAAAGGGGTAAACAGAGTGGTGTATGACATCAGCTCTAAACCACCAGCTACTATCGAGTGGGAGTAAAATTTGCGCTCATTTATACCATTAAAAAAGCTCTTTCGCAGGAAGGAGCTTTTTTAATGATGTAAACAGAATGACAGTGATTATTTGGTTCTTGTGTCTTTGAGGCGATTCAAAAAAAGAACCCCGAAACCATTTTTCCTAAAAGTTTCAGGGTTGGTTATAAAGCTGCAATATATCTTGTGAGTTTTTTTACTAACCTTCAAGATAAATTAGTTTGCGCTGATTTCGCGTAACTCCAGTTTCTCTTTTCCTGCAATTTTTCCACCGGCAGGTTTCGGGTCTGTATCGCTACCGTTAGGTTTCTCAATCAGTTTAGCTTCCACCGTATTTTCTTTTTGTTTTTTGGCTTGTAAAGCTCTTAGCCTTCTAACTTCAAGCCAATTGGCAGTAAAGAAATAGCATACCAACAAAAACATAATAAAGAAACAAAGTTCGGTATTGCTAAAATATACCCTTGCCGAGTAGGTAAGCACCGTTAACACAATTGTAACCGCATAAAGTATAAAAGACGCCTGCATGTGCGAAAGGTTGTTGTCTATCAATAAATGATGCATGTGCATGCGGTCTGCCTTAAAAGGAGATTTGCCTCTTAAAATACGAACCGAAAATACGCGTATGGTATCAAAAATTGGAACCACAAGTATAACTACTGCAATGATAGGCGCACTGACAAAAGCACTGGTGGGGTCCCATTGGTGCATGACGTTGAAGTGAATAAACTTAACCGCCAATACAGTAATGATATAGCCCACTATGAGCGAGCCGGTATCACCCATGAATATTTTACTGCTCTTGGAGAAGTTAAATCTTAAGAAACCCAGCAATGAACCTGACAGACATAAGGCCAGACAAGCCAGAGAATAATGATGGTTAATTAAAAACCACAGACCAAAACCACCACCGGCTATCATTCCAATTCCGCCGGCCAATCCATCAATACCATCAATTAGGTTGAAAGCATTAATCATGGCAACAAAAATGAAAATGGTTAATCCTATGCTTAACAGGTAGGGTATCTGGCCAATGCCAAAAATACCGAAAAGGTCAGAAATTCGGAGGTCGCATCCCACCACTACAATAGCAGAGGCAATAATCTGAATACCCAGCTTTTTGGTTGGCGACAGCGCGTATAAATCGTCTTTTATTCCAAGAAAGAAAAGAATAGTAATACCGGCAAAAACTTTATGAAGTAAGATACCTTCGTCTCCAAAATTCCATAGCATGTAACCAATCAGGATACCGGCAAAAATAGCAACTCCACCAAAAGTAGGCGTTGGCGCACTATGTGAACTCCTTTTTACCGGATTATCCATCAAACCGCGCAAGCCACTGATATTTATAATGACAGGTATTGAACGCAGATTAATGAAAAGTGCGATAAGTGCAGAAATTAAAACTTGAATATTCTTATCAGGTATCAGCGATTCAAATGTTGGAAACATTATATATTTTTTAAGATTAAAAAATACTTCAGAGGCATCTTTAATTACAAAATAAATACTTTTTTTTGGGGTAAAAAGAAAAAAGTTTATTTCTTTTTCAATAATTTTATTCTGTGGCTGCAGTTCTCTGACGAACAAGAGCAGCCGGATTACCCTGGTATATACCATAGGCTTCCAGATTTCGGTTAGCTACCGAATTAACAGCTAAAACCGAATGAGTGGCACATGTAACACCCGTGCAAACTACCGCTCTGGCGCCAATCCAGACACCATCTTCGAGAATAATATCTTTAATAATCAGGTCAAAGCTTTCTTTTTTGTAGTTATGATTACCCGATAGCAGCAATGCTCCTTGCGAAAGGCAGACATTATTTCCGATTTTTACTTTACCTAAATTATCAATCCATACATTTTCGCCAATCCATACGTAATCTCCGATTTCCAGGTTCCAGGGTGCTTTAATATTAACCATTGGTTTAATTGTAATGCCTCTGCCCAGTCTGGCTCCAAAAGCTCTCAGAATCCTTATTTTTATAAAAACAGGTAAAGGCAGATAAGAATTAATGAAAATACGATTACAGATGAACCACAATAATGTGGTCAGGAAACCTCTGGTAAAATCAGAGTTTTTATACCAATCGTTGTTATATTTTGCCAAGTCGGTTGTCACCATTGCCCGTGTCTTTTTAAATGCTCCGCAGTTTGTTGATAAGTAAACCACTTTTGTATCGGCCTTCTTCCAGTCTTGGTGCCAGATACTCTTTTGTGGCTTCAAAGTGTTTTTTGTAACTTTCTTTATCGCCCATTTCCACTATATTGGCCCATTCATGCACGGCTGTATGAAACGCCAGGTCTTCTCCTCTGATGCTCTTGTCAAACAGAGCAGTTTTTATGGTTTCTTCCAGTAAATCTTCATTCATAAATAGGTATTCGGCCATGCCTACCCGCAGCTTGAATGGGGGGGTCTGACATACCAGATTCTTGTAAGGGTTGGTACCCAGTTTATGCCAGGTATCTACCATTGCCAGCAAGCTCAAATGCGAATTAGGTTTGTGGCCGGTATCCTGGCTAAGGCTAAATTCGCTCATGATTTTGTCGTCCAGCATCAATGTTTCGTCTTTGTCTTTAAAAACATGGTCTCGGGCAGCATAAATCCGTTTACGGAATTTCTTCTCGTCTTCCTCAATCATCATTTCAAACAAATCCATTTCGCAACTCGCATATTTGCGCACGTCTCTCTTGGCATAAGGATTCAACATTGCCAGACCCGAATACACATGAAATTTATAGCTGTAAATACGAAGAGTCATCAGGAACTTGACATTGTCAAGTCCGTTAGGATGCAACGGGTTCTCCCACGGATACACCTTCCTATGCATACAGGCAGTGCCTATGCTTTCAAAGCCAACATGGGTAATGGCCTGGATATCGGCCATCATTCTGTCATGTTCATGGTAGTCGGCCAGTTCATGGATTATCGAACCAATTTTATTAAAGATATGCAAAGATTCAGCAAAAGCCTGTTTACTTGCCCTGTGGTTAATCACTACCAGTGTCTGGTTTTCCGGATTAACACTAGGGCCATATAAGGCATGGCAGGTAACAATTTGAGTATCTTTGGGTAAGTGTTTTTCAAAAGATGCAATTTCAGGTGTTTTTACTGACGTTTGGCCGGCCACAATGGCGCCAAATTTTGTAGCTGCCCCGCACTGCGCCACCACTTTTTCGATGTTTTCGGCTTCAACAGAATATAAAATAAAATCACATAGTCTTGATACAGCCGTTCCGTCTTTTAGCACCTCTATTCCATCAGGCTCCAGTTCTGCTTTTAGTGCTTCAATGTTTTGTGGGAGGTCGCACCCGTACACCTGAAAACCAGCTTGGGCCCAAATCCGGCCAAACATTTTCCCCATATCTCCCAGACCAATTATCCCTATTTTCATTTATTTTCTGTTTACACTTTTTTAATTAAACGTAAAGCTGGCAAGGCTTTTTGAACGCTCTAAAATTAAAATTTGCCTAAAATGCTTTAATTTTTACAGTTTTGTTGGGTTTTAGCAATATTTTTGCTGCCTTTACCAGATAAAATCTATTGATTTTGCCACTGCAAAATTAATAATAATTATAAATCACAAACGAACTAAATTTTTATCATGCGTACAATTTTGTTGCTTATAGTATCAAACACCTTTATGACATTTGCCTGGTATGGTCATTTAAAAACACCGAATATGCCCATCTGGAAAGCCATTGCTATTAGCTGGGGCATAGCCTTTTTTGAGTATCTGTTTATGGTGCCAGCCAACAGAATAGGTTACGGACAGTTTAATGCCTTTCAGTTAAAGACAATTCAGGAGGCCATCACCCTTTGTGTTTTTGTGGTTTTTGCAGTTCTTTATTTAAAAGAACCCTTAAAGTGGAATTATCTGGTCGGGTTCGGTCTTATATTCCTGGCTGTTTGGGTGGTATTTAAGAAATAGACGGGTATCATGAAATTCAATATTTAAGCTTATCCATAAAGTATGCATTGAAATTTGTGATACCGACGCATTATTTTTCAAACTCAATAAAATGTTCTGATGCATAGGAGTCGTCGCCGGGTTTGATACGTTTTACAAAGAAGCGTGCTTTTTTGCCCAACTTCAGACAGGTATTACGTGCTTCAATATCTTCGGGTGTATTTAATGGCTGTAATGACGGATACCATAAAATATAACCTGGTTTTTCGAAAACCAGCTGTGGTTTTGTCCATTCCTGTGAATTTAAGGCACTGCCCAAATCTGGATTCTTATTGAATGAAATATACACTTTATCGCCTCTCCATGATTTTTCTTCTGTTTTTGCCATCATCATTACCCAGCAATTAAGGTAGGTGTTCCAGCTGACAGATGGCCCCCAATGAAAACCTGTTGATGGTGCTGACGCCGGCCCCCCGCCTTGAGCCATTGGTATTTGTAAAGCAGCCACCGGTTTGCCAACGCCATTATGTGGGGCGTTAAAGCCTTGTCCATCCCATCTTTTTGCTTTTCCGACCGGGTTATCTAAATCGGCAATTGCAATGCGGGCTACGCTGATACATTGCCCTGCCCATTCAGTTTTTGGGTCGTAGCTGGTTTCGTCGTAGACGCCCGGGTAGCCGTATTCGCCATAAAATAAATACAGGTAGTCGCCACTGGCAACGGCTGAAGGGTCTCCGACACCACCCGCAAATGTATTTGACCTGTTATGAGGCTTCATAATCATGCGAGGGTTGAGGTCTTCAATAAAAATGCCTTTATTGTTCCAGCTTTTTCCTCCGTCAACCGACTTCATAATGCCAATCCGGCAAACGGCAGCCGGACTGGTTTCGCCAGTGAGACCCTGTGGCCATTTTTTATCATTTTTGTATCCCTGTCCGGTTTTTTCGTCATAAGGCAAGGTTTGAGGGTAGTTTTCGTTATGGTACACGGCATACAGCGTCTTACCACTGGCATCTTTCGGTGACTGATAAACGGTCTCAAACCATACAGCCCCATGCAGACCTTCTTGCCCGATTGGAGCATTGGCAGGCATTATGGGTTGGTGAAAATTATCTACCTTGCTTTTAAATGCCTCATCGGCATTTTTGCCATCGGCATATTTCAGGTCACGGGCATCACCCCAAAGCGGGTCTTCACCATATTTGCCCGGGAATATCCTGAAAGTGTCACCCACCCATACTTCGGCCATGTTGCAATCTACAAATGAATTGAAAGTGATTTTTTCAGCAGAAATAAGTTTGAATTTAGGATTAAACGCATGTTGCTTATCGCCCGGCGTGCAAGCGTTAAATAGCAATAGGCTTACAGACAAGGCAATTACAGATTTAAATAGAAGTTTCATAGGTTGATAGCAGTATAATGGAAATAGAAAAATTTATAGGTTAAATAGATTGTATCAAAGTTATCATTTACCTGCTGAAAACAAAAAAGGATTGCAAATTTCTTCGCAATCCTTTTCGTAAATTTTACCGGAATTATTTCTCAGAAATACCGTATTTGCCCACGTATTTCTTATATAATCTTTTTTGTTTGTCGTCAAGGTCAATCTTTTTACCTCTTATAAATGCCTGCTCCACTTTGCTGGTGCGCATATCCAGAATATCTCCGGCCGATACCACAATGGTAGCGTGTTTACCAACTTCCAACGAACCCACCTGTTTATCGATTCCCAGAATTTTAGCATTATTGAGTGTTATCATTTTCAGGGCATCTTCCGGCGACATACCATAAGCAGCAGATGTCCCGGCTGCAAAAGGCAGATTTCTGGTTCGCCAGAATTCAGGTGTATAGTACATACCTACCGTTACGCCGCCCTTCATTAATATGCCGGGTAATTTATACGGATTCCATACATCTTCATCAACTGTATTTGGTAGGCGGTGAGTACCGTTTACAATTACAGGTATATTGTTTTCTTTCAGAAAATCAATTGCCAATTCCGCCTCTTCTCCGCCAACTATAACAATTTTTCTGATTTTGTATTTCTGAGCCAGTTTTACTGCCTCAACAATTTCTTTTCCGTATTCAACTCTGATAAACAATTGTTTCGAGCCATCGTATAATCCTTTCATGGCTTCAAGCGGCGCATTTTTTGGATTTGGATTACTGATTTCAGAATAAGCCAGGGCTTCAGAGAAAAGCTGCTCCAATTCAGCTTTTTGCTGAATGTATTTGTCGTTTTTCTTGATAGCAAACTTCATTTCTTCAATGCTGAACTGACGCGTTACCAGGGCAGGGTAGTTTAGCCAGATACCGTCATCCTTTTTCAAGGCTGCGTCTTCCCAGTTCCATCCGTCATATTCCATAATGGCCGATGTGCCTGAAACAATGCCACCTTCTGGTGTGCTTTGGCCGATTAAGATACCATTCCCTCTGAAAGTTGGTATTACCTCTGAATCAGTATTATGAGCAATCAAAGCTCTAACGTGTGGATTTAAGTCACCAGTTTCGCGTTGATCAAGTGTGGCTCTTACCGAAGCGATTTCAACAAGACCCGCTAATGCCGACGGAGCGATAATACCCGGGTAAACGGCTTTGCCGCTTACATTAATTACCTCAGTGGTGTTTTTATTGAAGTTGGTAGTGGCATCACCAATGGCGGTAATAATACCTTTGTCGAACACCACAGTGCCATTCTGGATAATTCTGCCGTCGCCCACGTGGATGGTTCCGCCCACCAGGGCAATCGGTTTGGTTTGTGGTGAAGCAGGCGCCTGATTCTGCGCTTTGCTGCACAACCCAAGCAATGATAAACCAATTACTATTATATATTTTTTCATTTTGAAAATCTTATTTTAATGGAACGCTATTAATTAATGTATCAGTCTTTGTTGTTGAAAAATCTTGCTTCGGCTTCGTGGTCGTGCTCATCGGTACGGTTTTCGGTTACGCCCATTTCCATAATAGTATCGCAATGTACTTCAAGGTTGCGTCTTGGCACAGGTCTTTGCATGGGTGCACCTGTCGATTTTTCAGCTAACATTTTCAACATTAAACGGTTACGTTCTTTCGCTACTGACTGACGCATTTGCTCATCTTTTTCTACATCAAAATAAACGGCGCCGTCAATGATTGTTTTTTCAGGGCGCGCATATATAGAAAGTGGATTGTTGTTCCAGAGTACTACGTCTGCATCTTTACCCGTTTTTATACTTCCCAAGCGGTTATCAAGGTGTAGCATTTTTGCCGGGTTCAATGTTACCATTTTCCAGGCTTCTTCTTCCGAAATACCACCATATAACACAGTTTTGGCAGCTTCCTGATTCAATCTGCGGGCCATCTCGGCGTCATCAGAGTTAATGGCGGTTAAAACTCCCATTTTGGTCATAATGGCTGCGTTGTATGGAATAGCCTCTTTTACTTCCATTTTATAAGCCCACCAGTCAGCAAATGTTGAAGCTGCCACGCCGTGGGTTTTCATTTTGTCGGCAACTTTGTATCCTTCCAGAATATGGGTGAAGGTATTCATTCTGAAATTGAAATACTCGGCCACTTTCATCATCATGTTAATCTCTGACTGCACATAAGAGTGGCAGGTAATGAAGCGTTTGTTGTTCAGGATTTCTACCAATGCATCAAGCTCAAGGTCTCTTTTAGGAGGGGTTACACCGGTTTTATTGGCCAGCACTGTGTAATTTTTCCAGGCTCTTTCGTATTCCTGCGCTCTCTGGAAAGCATCCATATACACTTGCTCAACACCCATACGTGTAGCAGGGAAACGGCTTGTTGCCTGTGCACTGTTGCCTTGTTTTACGTTTTCGCCCAATGCAAATTTAATAAAACCATCGGCACCTTTAATTAAAAGATTATCAGGGTTTTCGCCCCATTTCAATTTAATCAATGCCGATTGACCACCGATACAGTCGGCCGAACCATGCAGTAATTGAGATGACGTAACGCCACCTGCCAGTTGGCGGTAAATGTTTACGTCTTCAGAGTTTAATGCGTCTTCCTGACGAACCTCTGCCGATACCGTTTGTACCTCATTGATTGAGAACAAGGCAATATGCGAGTGCTCATCAAAGATTCCGTTAGTAAGGTGTTTGCCTGTGCCGTCTATGGTTTTGGCGCCTGCCGGGGCTGATAAGCTTTTACCTATCTTGGCAATTTTGCCATTTTGAAGCAATACATCAGTATTTTGTACAATTCCTTCTTTCTCATTGGTCCAAACCGTTGCATTTTTTATCAGCATGGTTTCTTGCTGAGGCTTGGTTTCACTGCCATAAGCCGTGAAAGGAAACAACACTTTACCCAAAACAGGTGTCTTGGCTTTTGTGCTGTCTTTCTTTGTAGTTTCTTTGTTGGTTTCTTTAAACAAGGCAGCCCATTTTACTTGTTTGCCATCTGGCAGCACGGCATCGCCTTTCAGGTTTTTGCCATCATAATAGCCACTTAAGCGGGTATCGCCGGCATCTTTTTTGTCCAGCTTGGTTGTAATAGTAAATAGGTCAGAGAAGCGCGTAACTTTAGTAGCCAGCTTAACGCTGTCACTAACCACAATCTGGTATTCAGGTTTATCTATTTTACCTGTAATGTTCAGTTTCAGGCCTGTTTTATCACCAACCGATAAATCATAAGTACCTCTTACATCGGTTACATCTGCTTCAGTAATAATATATCTTTTACCCTGTATCCAGTTTTCATAAATTACGTTGTCTTTACTGAACAGGTTGTCTGAGGTTATTATGAAGTTGGCCATCATGCCTTTTTTAAGACTACCCAGCTGATTATCAACTTTCAGTAATTTTGCAGGGGTAGTAGTCAGAGCCTCAAGAGCTTTGCTTTCAGGCAAGCCATTTTCAATGGCTTTTCTAAGATTAGCCCAGAACTCGGCTTTGCTTCTTAAAGCATTGGTAGTGAATGCGAAACTGATACCTGCGTTAGCTACTGCGGCAGGGTTGGCAGGGGCCATTTCCCAGTGTTTCATTTCTGATAACGACACCTGAGCCGCATCAAATGGGTCTTCGACGTCAAAAGCAGCCGGGAAATTCAACGGCAATATTAATGAACTGTTGGTAGCCTTGATTTCATCAATGCGTTGATATTCATCACCTATACCTTTAAAAATGTATTGAATATTAAATTCTTTACCTATTTTATTACCTCTCAGAATACCCAGTTTATCATTGGCTTCATAGATTTGAGGCAGGTCTTGCTGTGCATTAAACGCTTCAAGAGAAAGATTTCTTTCTTCTTTAACCCCGCCTTTTTTATACCAGTCGGCATCGTAGTAAGTCTGGCGAAGTAAAGCTACCGAACCCATCATTGATACTGGGTAGGTCTGGGTAGAAGTACCCTTGTTTAGTGAATAATGTGCCGAGGTTTTTTCTTTTATCAGCAAATCATTTTCTTTACCATTACCCAAAGACACCAAAGCGCCTGTTCCTCTCACAATGCCGTCGGCAATATGTACACCTGCCACACTAAAACCTATTTTTCTCAGTTCTTCGGCTTTTGCAGGGTTGGCTTTAAATTCTTTTGCCGCGTCAATTTCAGGCTTTACGGCCTGGTTCCAATCATAAGCGCCTTTTTTGTTGCTTTCCATCTGAGACGGGCCGCCAAATCCCCGGCCACCTTGCGGGCGGGTAATTTCAGGCATGCCGTAGTCTGAGTAAATGTCAATCAGACCCGGGTAAATTCTTTTACCTTTCAGGTCATAAACTACTGTTCCGCTTGGTATTTTTAAATCTTTGCCAACCGACTCGATAATGCCGTTTTTGATGTAAATCATGGCGTTGTCAAGTACGGTTTGTGCATCTACAACAATGGTTGCATTTTTAAAAGCATACTGAGCCGGACGCTCATCATACACTCCGTTGCGAGGAAAAGTAACCTGAGAAAACGCTTGAATGTTGATGAATAAAATGAAAAAACTGAGAAGAATTTTTTTCATGGATAGGTTTTTGATGTTTGGTTAATGATATTGCGAAATTGACAATTTTGCATTAATAAACAAAACTATCTGTACTTTTGTACTGATTATCGTCTAAATGTATAAAAAACGCTTTTAAAAGTGGAAATCAATAGACAGAGCGCAATCTCGAAAATTAATTTTTTTTCATCTGAAAACATCCCTTTTTTATTCCTGATAGATTTTACAGGTAATAAGTGGGTGGTAGAGCCGCTAGACAATATTGATAGTAATGAAATAAAATTCTGGATTAACGGGAAGACAAACGACCACAGCATCAGTGCAGAAGGGCCAGACATTGTGCTTGAAAAATATGCGTTGGCTTTTGATCAATACAAGGCCGGATTCGACTATGTAAAGCAGCAGATTCTGCACGGTAACAGTTTTCTGGTAAATCTGACGGCAGAAACGCCAATTGCCCTGAATATTAGCCTGGAAGAGGTTTTTAAAAGAAGCGAAGCAAAATATAAACTTTGGTGGAAAGACCATTTTGTGTGCTTTTCGCCGGAAATATTTGTAAAGATTGACCAAAGCGGGCTGATGTCTTCTTTTCCGATGAAAGGAACCATCGATGCAGGTTTATTAAATGCCGGTGAGATTTTGTTAAGCGACCGAAAGGAATTGTATGAACACACCACAATTGTTGATTTGATAAGGAATGATTTGAGCCAGGTAGCCGAAAAAGTGTGGGTTGAACAATTCAGATACATTGATAAAATAGAAACCCATAACCGGAGCGAGTTACTTCAGGTAAGTTCTCAGATATGCGCACAACTAAGCCATCAATGGCATGTGCAACCCGGCGACATTCTGGCTGCCATGTTGCCTGCGGGGTCAATAACAGGCGCGCCAAAAACAAAAACAGTTGAAATTATACGTGCAGCCGAAAAACTTACTTACCAGGAAGGTAGCGAAAGGGGTTACTACACAGGTATTTTTGGTATTTTTGATGGAAAGTCAGTGGATTCAGGGGTGATGATTCGTTACATTGAACAGAAAAAAGACGGAAGCCTGACTTTTAAAAGCGGAGGCGGAATAACTGCCAAAAGTATTGCAGAGAAGGAATATGAAGAAATGATTCAGAAAATATATGTCCCTATTGTTCGAAACCATTCAATTACAAAACCGGAAACTCCACAACCTTGCCTACCATAACCAACGGATGCATAAAAGCCGGACAGAGCTTTTGGGAATTGATAGAGAGGTGAGTTTAGCAGAGTTAATAAACATACCTGCTTGGGTAGGTGAGGGGCTATATCGTTGCAGAGTAAGCTATCAGCATGAAATTGAAAAGGTTGAGTTTTTCCCTTATAAGCCAGTTCATCCGGGCAGAATTGACTTGGTAGAAAACTGCCAGCTTGAATACCCTTACAAGTTTGAAGACCGGAGCGGGTTTAGGCAAATGCTGAATCAAAATCCTGAGGCTGATGATTTGATTATCCTACATAATGGAATGCTTACTGATGCTACTTTTGCCAATGTTGCGTTTTATGATGGCAGCCAATGGCTAACAACAGACGCACCTTTGCTGAAAGGTACAAAAAGGCAGTTTTTGTTAGATTCCGGAGTTTTAAAAGAAGCATCTATTAAAGCCGAAGACCTGAAGTATTTCAGTCAACTGGCCTTAATAAATGCCATGCGCGACCTGGATATTATTTATAAATACAGCTTTCATGATAATTACCTGCTTATTCAGGGCAATTACTGAAACACTTATGCGCAATCTATAGCCGCAAGGCTATTTGTTTTATGAGGCAGTCAGGGTAATGCGAAAGCTACATATTGGTTGCCTTTTTTTGCCCCCAGTTTGGTGCCGCCGCAAGCGATAACAATATACTGCTTTCCGTTAAGCATATAGGTAGAAGGCGTGGCGAATCCGGCTGCTGGTAATTTAGTTTCCCAGATAAGCTCTCCTGTTTTTTTGTTAAAAACCCTGAACTTCTCGTCTTTTGTGGCGGCAATAAAAAGTAAGCCATTAGCCGTTACTAACGGGCCACCATAATTTTCGGAGCCGGTTGTGGGTATTCCCTTCTGCCTCAGCGATTCAAATTCTCCCAAAGGTATTTTCCATAAGTATTCGCCTGTGTTCATATCAATTGCATTCAGTGTCCCCCAGGGCGGAGTAATCGCGGGCAGGCCTTTGCTGTCAAGAAACTTATTGTAACCGGTACTTACAAACGGTAAATAAGGGTTTTTAAAGCCTTTGGTGTCTGCAATGCTTACTTCTTTCTTTTCTTCACCGTATAAAAATGCTACTAATGCCTGCTTTTCAGCCTGGCTTAACGACGTAAAACCCGGCATCATACCTTTGCCGTTGCTGATAATTCTGGTTACGTAATCTTTGTCTTTTCGCTTGTCTATATCAATCAGCGACGGATAACCACTTTTGGCATTACCTTTTCTGTCGGCTCCATGGCAGCTAGTGCAGGTGGTGGCATAAATTCTTTCACCGGTACTTAACCCCACCAAAGCATCTTGTCTGGGGGTTGGTTTCATGGTAAGTATCCAGGCCATTTCGTTGCTGTTTACATAGAGTATCCCGTCATGTGGGTCAGCAGCAGCGCCGCCCCATTCGGCGCCTCCATCAAAACCGGGAAATATAACTGTACCTTCTCTGCCCGGAGCTGCAAATCTGTTCCGCTTAAAGGTTCTGAATCTGGCTAGTAATGAATCGCGGTCTTCAGCATAAGCACTAATGTCTTTTTCGGTTAAGGTATGCGCCTGCCGGGCAAATGGCGCTGGTTTAGTGGGTATAGGTTGCGTTGGCCAGGTTTCTTCACCGGGCAGGTCAGATTTTGGCGCGGGTATTTCCTGAATCGGGAAAAGTGGTTTCCCTGTTACCCTGTCAAACAAATATACATACCCCTGCTTGCTTACCTGAGCCACTGCATCAACTTTCCTGCCTTTATGCTTTACGGTAATCAGGTTAGGCGGCGCGGGCAAGTCTCTGTCCCAAACGTCATGGTGAGTGGTCTGGAAATACCAAAGCAATTTACCTGTTTTGGCGTTCAGGGCTAATAAACAGTTGGCATACAGGTTTTTACCTTTTCTTTTGCCGCCATAAAAGTCGTAACCTGCCGAACCAGTGGGTACATAAATAATACCGCGTTTGCGGTCTATGGCCATACCAGCCCAGTTATTGGCTGCGCCTACTTCTATGTTTTTGTAGGCACTCTTTGGCCAGGTGTTATAGCCCGGCTCGCCAGGGTAGGGGATGGTATGGAAACTCCAGGCCAGTTTGCCGGTCTTTACATTAAATGCTCTGATGTCGCCCGGGGCAGCATCTGCCCCTTCAGATAGTCGCACGGGCATTACAATTAAATCTTCATAAATAGTACCTGGGGTATTAGATATAATAAATTTAGACCTGGCAATTTCTGGCAGGCCTGTATGTAAATCTACCCGCCCGTTATTGCCAAAAGAGGTTATTGATTTGCCGGTTCTGGCATCAATAGCATATAGAAATGCACCAATGGTATGTAATATGCGTTTGTCATTTCCTTCGCTCCAGTAGGCCACTCCCCGGCTGGTGCTTGCATAATTGTTCAGCTTATCGCCAAAACGCCATAGCTCTTTTCCTGTGGCTGCATGAAGCGCAAAAGCCTGTACAGATGGAGTAACGCCATACAAAATACCCTCTACAATAATAGGGTTAACCTGCATTTGCCCCGAGTCTGGTGTTGCGTACGACCAAGCCACTTTCAGATTTTTTACATTTTCAGGATTTATCTGACTCAGTCTTGAATAGTGGTTACGGTCCGGGCCTCCAAGATATTCACCCCATTGCGTATAATCATCGTTTTCAGGTTGATTCTGCTTTTGAATTGCAGCAATCAATAGAAAACATCCGGCCAGAATCAGGGCAGAAATATGTTTTTTCATAGGTTATATAGGGGTATGGCTTACTTCATTTATAAAACTAGTTTTTATTTTTGTCTTCTATTTTGTCTGAATCGTATAATCGGGTATCTTCCTGATTTGCAAAAATATCAGGGTATCTTGTTTTTATCCATCTATACTGACTGCCCGATAAAAAGATATACTGTGGACCGGGTTGCTCGTCTTCTTCGTTAAGTAATTCATAGAACAAATACTCAGAGTTTTGGTCTGCAAGCGCATTGTTTACAAACGCTAAAAATTTAACAGTATCAAAGTCAAAGTACTCATAGTCAGACTTTTCTGTTTTGCCTTTAGGTTTGGGTGTTGCTTTTACAAACTGGCTTTCTGAGTACTTTTTGCCATTCAGTTCAAAGCCATACTTAAAGGTTCTGTTGGCGTATTCGCCTTTTTTGAGCATCTGTTGAAAATTGTCTTCAAGCCGTACCGGATTAAATTGCCCTCGTGAAATGGTTTTTAGTGAATCTATCATTGACCTGAAAAGATCTTTGAAGTTGTCCAGCTCCCAGATATTGGATGTAATTACTACTTTAGGCAGGTTTTCAAGCATGCTTTTACCCGTAGTATAGTTGCGTCTCAATTTTAAAATAAATGCTTCTCTTTGCTCTTCATCCATCGGGTTGTATAACCCTAAACGCCCTAGCTCAAACAATGTATTGTGCAGGCTGTCGCGGCTGAAATCCCGGCTGTACAAATTAAAATCTACGTAATTATTAGGCAGAGATTCCTGCACAAGCGAGGCCTGGGTACTGTCGAAGAGAACAAACGATATAAAAGGGCTGCGGTAGTCGCAGACAATTACCAGACGATTCGGATTGCCGGAGTCAGTCAGGAAATCGTTTATAATTTTGAACTGATGCTCTCCTATGCCAGGGAAATATTGTGAATTGGGGCTTTTGAGTGAATCTATGGCATTTTTAACTACCTTGGGTAACGGTACATACAATATTTGCTCGTAAGGTTTGCCGTTGATTACCATTGAAACAAGATGTTGGCTAATGCCGCTTGAATCGTCTTCTGAACTTAGTTTTTTTACACTTACATTACTGAAACCAGCATCAGGCAATAGCTTTTCATTGATTTTACCGATAACATACGTAAACAAGTCTGCGTCATTTTTACCGGTAAGTTCATTCATGTTTATAAGCAATGCCTGTTTACTGGCTTTTAGAACGTCAGATGGTTCTTTGGTTTTGGTCAGGTCTAAAGATTTAAATGCCTCTTCGGTTAGCATATTTTCTCTTTTCAACGCTTCTGCAAAAGCATCTGTTCTGAATGACGCAATCTGCGATTGGTAAGACTCATACATCTTTTGTTCAACAGGCTCATTGAAAACTTCAGAATGATTGGCTTCAAGGTATTCATATTGTTTACGTGTCAGAAATATATAATGACTGGCTTCACCAATATTGAGTAAGTTAAATCCGGTGCTTATTTTATAAAATGCCCCGTCTGTTTTACTTTCTTCAAGCGACGAATTTATTAACCCAATCAACTCGTATTCATTCAGGCTTACCGTACCGATATTGAAAATATTGTCTTTTAGGGGTTCAGCATCTTTTTCCTGCTCCTGTTCAGTCTTGGGGATGTCCTGCCGGTACTCATACTTTTTGTCATTGAGTTTATAACTCATCAACAGGGTTCTGTCTTTTGAGCCGGGTTTAAGGAGTTCTACATCTAAATTGTCAGTAACTTTTTGCGGGCTGAACCTGCCTTGCGTAACACGAGCCAGCTCTGCCAATGCTGATTTAAATGTATCTGCATTTCTGGCATCTCTGCCCAGGTTGAAATTGACGCCGGCTACCAGAGAAGGGTAACTTAATAACAGGCTTCTTTTCAGGTATTCGGGTTTGCGTGATTCAAATCTGAAATCTGAAATGGCATTATCTGCGCCCACGGTGTCGTTGGCAGGTAAAATTCCGTTTTCCTGAAAATCTTTTATTATCTGCAGGAGTTTACCTTTGCTGTATTTATCAGAAAAATCAACTTTGGAATTATTGGGGAAAATCGGTAAATCAATTAAATTTTGCCAGTCATTTTTAAAAAGACCTGCCTGAGAGCTATCAAGCAACATCAGGGCTTTGCGTCCGTCTTTTACCGGAAGCAAGGGGTTCATTTCATTGGCAACCACCATTAGCCGTTTGGCCGACCCAGTGTCGGTCAGGTAATCATTAACAGCCTGAAAATCTTTGGTGCCAATGCCTGTAAGCGGAGAAAAAAAAGTGGCATAGGATTTAATAACTACGGTATCCAGATTGATATCCGGCGGAAGGCTCTTCGATATGGTTTTAACCCACCAGAAGTCGGTATCTGCCTTTTGCGCATAACTAAAGCCATTTGCTTTAAATACCAGCCTGAATGTCTTTTTGTCTTTAGAAGTGCCAAAATCTAATACTGAACCAAATATACCGGATGGCGAGTTGGGATTATTTTTTTTGATTTCTGAAATATTGAAATCAGCGTAGGTGAAATCGGGTATTAGTTTGGCAGTTATCTGTTTGTATAGATTTTCGTATATCTCTTGTCTGGTAAAATTTCCTTGTTCTTCCGGTATCAGCAGGGTGTTGGTGCAATAAGACAGCAGCTCAACCCTGCTTTTTAGCTCGAAAGGCTGGTAAGATTTTCTTAGGTTTTCTGCACTTAGCGATGTGAGCATCTTGTTCGATACCAAGGAGTCAATAAACTTAAACTGTTTTGCTTTAAGCGACTCGTAGTTGTCATAAAACCAGGTTTGCCGGGCGGCATAGATAAAGAAACTAAAGTCTTTAATGAGTTTAATGTGGTCTTTTTCAAGCCATTTTATCAGCTCCTGGTAAACTTTTTCATCGACCAGACCGATGCGCCTTAATTTTTCGGCTACCTGAAGATATTGAGTTTTAGAGTTTTTCAGGTTTTGCTCAAGCCCAAGAAACGAAAACGGATTTTTAGGGTTGGGGTCTCCTTCTATTTCCGGCTTGAAATACATGCTTTCGCCCAGTATTTTTTCAGACATCTCTCTGAATCGTACCAGCTCATCAGCTGCCGAACCTACATTACGGATGAGTTCATACACGCCTACAAAACCAAGAATAGCGCCTCTTGACATGAATACTGAGTCGGGGAAATTACCCAAGGCGCCAATGGGCATGCTTGAAAGCCGTTGTTTGATGGCAGAATTCTCTTTGTCGAAGGCTTTCAGATAACCGTCTTTACCGAATTCAGAAATTATTTCTTCTTTTTGTAGTGCATCCAGGTATTGCCTTACCTGTTGTTCAGATAAGGTCTGGGCATAAGAATTGATTGCAAAAATTGTAAGGACAAATAAAAGTATGTGTTTCATGTAAGGAAAAATTAAATCAAAAGATGTTGTTTTAGTTAAGCAAAAAGGTGGTTTATGTAAAAGTGAATGATTCTGAATTTAAAGTAATGGCCATTTGAAGTTACTGGTAAGTTTAATTTTCATACCGGTTGCTGATGATTTCCGGGCTGCTTCTATTATTTCTAAAACGTGCAGGGCATGTTCTACATTAATAATTGGCTCAATACCTTTAACAATACTTTCGCCTACTACCCGCGCACCTTCCTGCCATTCGTAACCGCCCTTTTCTGTACTGGTCAGTACTGGTGGGTCTGTCCACGATGTATCAAGTACAACGCCGTTTGTTTCCCAGTCATACCCTATTAACCGCATATTACCGCGGTCGCCGTAAATCTGAATCGAATGTAAAGATTGATTGGTGGCCTCATGCCCATGAGGGTCGAAGTAATTAAACCCACACATAATATGAGAAATCACGCCTTTGTCATGTTCAAGCAACACATGGGCATTGTCTTCGGCTTCTACTTTTACTTTGCCTTTGTCGTCAACGGTTCTTTCAGGGTTTACAATGCTGGTCATGGCCATTACGCTTCTGGCAGGGCCAAGCAGGCCGGTCAGGGTTGCCATATTATACACACCCAGGTCTGGCATGCTGCCGCCTCCTTTCTCGTAGAAAAAGGCGCTCCAGGTGGGCCCGGTATGCCCATACTGCCCATGCGCAGCCGCCAGTCTGCCCAATTTGCCTTCCTGAATAGTTTTGTTCATCAATGCAAACTGAGGGCTGTTTACCACGGCTGGGGCTCCCCATATTCTTAGTTTTTTGTTCTTTGCCAGTTCAAGCAAGGCTTTACCTTCTGCATAAGTGTTGGCCATTGGCTTTTCGCTCCAAACGTGTTTCCCGGCAAGCAGGGCTTTTTTATTTAATTCTCCGTGTGCCTGCATATCGGTGAGGGTAACCATCATGTCAAATGGTTCTCCGGCCAGCATCTGGTCTATATTTGCATAAGTTCTGGCATTTACCTTGTATTGTTTGTTTTGCTCAACTGCTCGTTCAGGCTTAATATCACAAAGGCTAACCACCTGAATCAAGGGTGATGAAATTAACTGAGGCAGGTATCTGTTGCTCACGCTTCCGCAGCCAATAACGGCTACCCGCAGTTTTTTTTCGGTGGTTTCCAGGGCAAAACCCTCAAGAGAAGAAAGAAGCAACGCTGCACCAGCAGACGCGGTGTATTGTAGAAACTTCTGTCTGGAAAGCGTTTCGTTCATTGAAATACCATTTATGTTGAATAGAGGCTGAATAAATATACAAGTATAGCTAAAAAAATGATATTTCCGTATCTGAAACTTGTCAAATTGTGGGCAATGGGCTTGAAGCGTTAAAGGTAATGGGGCAGCTTTGGTTTAAAGCTACCCCATTTGTAATGGTAACTTATTCAGAATTGCATTTTCTGTATTCTTACGGCATTTAAAATGGCCAGCAGTGCTACACCCACATCGGCAAATACGGCTTCCCACATAGTGGCTAGCCCCCCGGCGCCGAGAATCAGTACCAATATTTTTACGGCAAAAGCCAACGCAATATTCTGAAACACAACGTTTCTGGTGGCTTTACCAATTTTAATGGCCGTTGCAATTTTAGAAGGCTGATCAGTCTGAATAATCACATCGGCGGTTTCAATGGCGGCATCGCTGCCCATAGCGCCCATAGCAATGCCTATATCACTCAATGCCAGCACGGGGGCGTCGTTAATACCGTCTCCTACAAATACAGTTACCCTTGTCGGGTCTTTGCGTAGTTCTTCAACTTTCTGTACTTTTTGTTCAGGCAGCAAATCGCCGAATGCCGTCTCGATACCAATAGATTGTGCTACCTTTTGCGTAATAGAAGTTTTATCTCCACTTAGTATAACAATCTGCTTAATACCATTGGCTTGCATTTGGCTGATAGCTTCTGCTGCATCTTCTTTTATCTCATCAGCAATAATAATATAGCCTGCAAATTTACCGTCAATGGCCACTGCCACAACACTTTCAACTAAGTTTTGCATTGTTCTGTCATAATCAATATTATACTTCTGCAACAGTTTAATATTTCCTGCCAATACTTCTTTTCCGCTAATGATGCCTTTCAGGCCATGCCCGGCTATTTCTTCAATGCTACCGATTAAGAAGAGTGCTTTGTCTTTATTGGCGTGTGCAGCAATAGCTTTGGCGATTGGGTGGGTTGATTTACTCTCAAGCGCTGCCACTAACTGCATAAATTCATCTTTATCTATGCCTGTGGTTACTACTTCCTGAACCTTGAAAACGCCTTTGGTGAGTGTTCCTGTTTTGTCTAAAACTACTGTATTTACCTTGGTCATCAAATCCAGATAATTGGAGCCTTTGAAGAGAATGCCATTTCTGGAGGCTGCGCCGATTCCACCGAAATAACCCAGCGGAATTGAGATAACCAATGCACAGGGGCACGAAATAACCAGGAATATCAAGCCCCGGTATAGCCACTCGCTGAATACATAATTTTGTACGAACAATGCAGGCAATAATACAACAGCCAGCGCCAGAAAGAACACAATAGGGGTGTAAATACGGGCAAACTTACGAATGAGTAACTCTGTTTTTGCCTTACGGGTAGTGGCATTCTGTACCATATCAAGAATACGCGCCAACGAGCTGTCCTGAAAGGCTCTGCTTACTTTCAGTTCAATCACTTTGTCCAGATTCAACATACCGGCCATTACAGTTTCGCCTTTAAAAATACTGCTCGGTTTGCTTTCACCGGTTAAAGCCGAAGTATTGAAACTACTGCCAGCACTTAACATTTCGCCGTCTAGCGGTACTTTTTCTCCGGCTTTAATCTGTATGATATCCCCTATGTTTACTTCTTCAGGTTTCAGATTTACAAATTGATTGTTTCTGAGAACACTGGCAGATGATGGCCGAATATCAAGTAAGGCTTTGATATTGCTTTTGGCTCTTCTCACTGCGGCACTCTGAAATAATTCGCCAACTGCATAAAAAAGCATTACTGCCACGCCTTCGGGATACTCGCCAATGGCAAATGCGCCAATTGTAGCCAGTACCATAAGGGTAAATTCTGTAAAGAATTCTCTTGCTTTAATACCAACCCAGGCTTCTCTTATTACCGGAAACCCAACCGGAACGTACGCTGCCACATACCACATAAGCCTGATATAGCTATGGAAGAACGAGCCTGAAAAATTGGAGTCTAGCACAATGCCTGATATCAGCAGTAAAAAACTGATAATGGCGGGGCGGTATTGAACCCACCCGCCGGTATTACCGTGGTCGTGCTCATGGTCATGGTCATGACTGTGGCTCTCTTGATTTACGGGAGTATGACTGCTACAGCAACTATCATGGTTTAAAGACTCCGTAATTTCATTTTTTGATGCAAGCAGCTCTTCGGCATTGGCTTGCGTGTAAATTTTCTCTTCCAGCGAGCAACAGGTCATTCTGCCTTCTGCATCATAAGTATGCACATGGTTGGGGTCTGTATTAAGCTCCTTTGGTGTATGGTCATGCGCGTGTTTCATATATGCAACGTTTTACAAAGTGGTCAATTAATAAATTAAATTTTAATCTTAATGCCACCATTAAACGACCGCCCCTCGGTATGGGTATATACCTCATTGAAACGCGGCGTGTTATGAGCATCAGTAACTACTTTTTCAAATCTGTTCTGCCGGGTATCTGTAAAGTTTTCGGCATTGACAAAAACACTTAGTTTGCCGAAGGTCTTTTCTAAGAACAATCCAAATTCCCAGAAAGGTTTGGTTAATCGGCCGTCGCTCAGTACCTGTCTGTCAGAATAATAAGCCTCGAGCCCAATTTTGAAGTTCCTGTGTTTTTCTGCCAGCAAAGCCATGTTAATTTTGTTTTTAGGTAACAAAGGCACCGTCTGATTCCCGAGCTTATAAGTGGCTTTGGCGTTTGTAAAGGTGTATCCTGCAAAGAGCTTTATCCAATCGGCAAAGGTGATTCTGACATTAGTTTCGAAACCTTTTGAAATGACGGGTTTCAAGGCATTTTCAAAATAGAAGGCATTGTCTGCGTTATTGGTAAGTACCAGCGGCCTGTTGATTTGTGTTACAAAGAACAACTGGTTAACTGTAAAACTCAGATTTTCTCCAATACTGTTCTGGTAGTTGAAATCTATTGTACTACCATAAGATTTCTCGGCTTTGGCTTTGTTATCTATTGCCAGCACATGCCGGAAAGCCAGCGTTTCAGTTGCCTCTGTAAACATTGTGGGTAGTTTATAACCCAGGCCACCCCCTAAACGGCTGCTCCAATTTTCTGAAATTTTATAAAGTACCGATACCCTGGGTAAGGTAAAAACGCCATAACGGTTTGCATAATCGAGCCTGAAACCACCCTCAAACAGAAGTTTTTCTGTTAAATCCCAATTGTCTTGCACATAAGCTCCGGTAATCAAGTTATTTTCTTTTCTCGGAGTATCACTTTCTTTTTCTCTGAAATTATCAAAAATCAGATTTGCGCCCGTTACGATTGTATGTTTATTGAGCTGGGTTATGTATGAGAAATCGGTATAAGCATGGGTTTGCAAGCCTCTGAAACTATAGTCCGGAATTCTGATTTGTCTGTCAAAAACACTCAGGCTCTGTTTTAGTACCCATTTATTGTTTCCGGAAATCTGCCTGCTTAACTGTGCCGTGGTAATGTTCCTTACTGATTCGTTTTTTTCATAATAAGCGTGATGGTCATCTGCCTTTCCCTTAATTACGTACATATCGCCGCCAAAACGATATTGTAAAGTGGTGGAGTTGCCGAGTATTAATCTGGTTTTATCATTGAAATAGACAAACAAACGAGGGTTGATGTTCAGATCCCGGCTTTTCGGAATCTCCGTAAAATCGTCTTTATCTACATCATAAGGTTTCTGAATAGTACCCGATACCAGAAAGGAATAACCCACTTTTGCATTTCTTTTGGCCGAAAAGGTACTGAAATTTGTTCCACCACCTGTTGAGGTCTGGTTGATAATAGCCGAAAACTCCGGTTTTTCACGAGGCTCTTTTGAAATAAAATTGACAACCCCGGCTATTGCACCACCGCCATAGAGTGTTGATGCTGAGCCTTTAATGATTTCAACCTGCCTTAAATCAAGCGGCGGAATATCAAGAATGCTTAATCCGCTCGAAAAGCCTCCGAACGCAGGGAAACCGTCTTTGAGAATCTGGGTATACCGGCCATCGAGTCCCTGTATTCTGATGCTCTGGTTGGCAGATGTATAACTGGTTTGTTGTACCTGGATGCCCGTGCTTTCGTGCAGCAGCATTGATACATTATTGGGTCTCATATTGGCTTTTTCATCTATCTCTTCCATTGAAATGGCCTCTATCCGTGTGGGAATACTCTCGATGTTTCGGCTGATGCGCGTGGTAGAAACCACCACTTCTTCCAGTTCTTCATCATCGCTTTCCAGCAGAATTATGATATCTGCCATCAGCGGGATTGTGATTTTTTGGGTGAGTTTCTCATAACCAATGAATGAAATTACCATGGTTTGTTCGCCATCAGCTACGCCTTTAAGGTTTAATCTGCCTTCTGCATCGGTCGTGCCTCCGTTTGTAGTGCCTTTAATACTTACTGTTGCCCCTATTAAACTCTCTTTGGTTTTGCTGTCTTTTACAATAATACCGGGTATGCTCTGGGCAAAACTGTTATGTGCTACAACGAAAAATATATATAGTAATCTTAATTTTTTCATGATTCCAATTAGGTAATACAATACTTGTTAAGGCTTACTGTTGAGTAAGCACTGGGTTTTCGCAGAGCGAAAATCTATCTAAGTCGTATTAAACTAATTGTGGCGGTTGCCAGAGCAAGGAAATAAAACCTGCGGTATCTTTGGTTTCGGCAAGATACACCGTTCTGGCTGAACCAACGCTGTGCACAACGGCTTGTTCGGTGTAAGGAGAAATCATAAGATTACCACAGCAGGCACAACTGCATAAAGGCGAACAGAGGTCAGACTCCTCACCATGCCCCGCCTGTGAATCAGTGTTGGCACGTACAACAACCTTAGCCATAGTATCTATACTGCCGGCGATATCATGGCAGGGCATACACGCCAGAAAAAGCAGATAAAAGCTAAAGAATATGTTCGAAAACCGACTCATACTGCAAATGTAGGTAAGAAACCCATGCAACAGGAGTGCAAGAAAAATATTTATTTTTTTCTGAAAAAGATGGCCGGTAAATCTATAATCTTTACAAATACCCAGTATTTAAACAAAAAAAATCGCAGGAGTTGCCTGCGATTTTACGTATGCCAGAATTGACTATTGTTACTTTAATACCTGTACCTCAATGCTCGAGTCAGAATAAACTTTGTGTGTGGCTTTTATAAAATCAGCCTCATCAGCTTTGTAAATATTCGGCACAAATTTCTGAGGGTTGCGGTCAATCAACGGGAACCACGTGCTTTGTACCTGAATCTGTATCTTGTGGCCCTTTTTAAAAGTATGAAGCACATCCTGCAGCTGAATATTGACGTCAGTCAATTTGTTTGGCACAAATGCCTCGGGTTTCTCAAAGCTGTTTCTGAAACGGCCTCTCATTACCTCACTACGGACCATCTGGTGATAATTAGCCAACATCACATTTTTATTTGGCATATAGGGGTGGTTCACCTCGTTGCCCGGGTACACATCAATCAGTTTTACAACCCAGTCGGCATCGCTGCCTGTTGTGCTTACTTTCAGTTTAGCAAAAATCTCTCCTCCCAGAGTTATGTCTTCCGTTAATACATCTGTTTCAAATACCAGTACATCCGGGCGTTTGGCAGCAAAGCGCTGGTCTTCCGACATATAGTTGAAAGGGGTAAAGCCCGTCATGGATGCAAGGTCTTCACTGTAAGGTACCGGCTTTTTAGGGTCACTTATATATTCACTGGCACCAGCCTTGACAGGTTTAGCCTGGTCAAGTTTGCCATTTGTATTCAGGTAAAATGTTAGCTTTTGCGCAGCGGCTGACGGCCATTTGTCAAATTGTTTCCATTCTTTGGTGCCTGTGTCAAACAGATAAGCGTCTGGCAGGCCTGTTTTACCGTCACCTGCTTCTTTCAGAAAATGGCGGAAGAATTTAGCCTCAATGTTTCTTTGGTAGAAAGTAGCAATACTATCTCCAAAATACACATTGCTATGCAAAGTATGGCCTGTCTCTGCCGACCAGCGGCCATGCCCGAAAGGCCCCATTACCAATGTGTTATAAGTACCCGGGTTGTTTTTTTCTATTTTTTTGTAAACATTCAACGGGCCATATAAATCTTCGGCATCAAACCAGCCACCCACTGTCATAACTGCATGTTTGATGTTTTTCAGATGCGGAATAATGCTTCTTTTTTGCCAGAAATCGTCATAATTAGGGTGGTTTATGGTTTCCTGCCAATAGAAATTGTCTTTGTAGTATTTCTGAGCGTTTTTCAGCGGGCCTAAATCAAGCTGAAACTGGTAGCCGTCTTTCATCTGGCTGGTATTAATCATCTGGCTGTTATACCAAGCCTGAGACGTAGGGCTGGGTGTTTGAACACCAAATACAGGAAAGGTGAAAAGATAAGCCTGTATGAATGCCCCGTTGTGGTGGAAGTCGTCAAAGAAAAAGTCGCTCACTGGAGCTTGCGGCGATGACGCCTTTAATGCCGGGTGGGCATCTACGGCTCCGGCCACGGTATAGAACCCGGGGTACGAGATTCCCCATTGGCCAACGCGGCCGTTATTTGAGGGGATATTTTTTAATAGCCATTCAATGGTATCGTAGGTATCAGAGCTTTCATCAGGCGCTGTGTTGGCACCATTGCCCGGGTTATTGGGTGTCATGTTGGTCCAGGTACCTTCCGACATCCAACGGCCTCGTACATCCTGATACACAAAAATAAATTTGTCTTTCATTAAGGTTTGTGATGGCCCCAAACGGTACGGATATTTGTCTTCACCATAAGGCGCAACACTATAGCAGGTTCTCTGCATCAGTATCGGGTACTTGTTAGACTCCGACGCATCGTTCGGTACATAAACTGCTGTGTGCAGTTTGGTGCCGTCGCGCATGGGTATTTTGTATTCGCGTTTGGTATAATTTTGTTTTACAAAATCATTTTGCGCTAAAGCTACAAACGAGCATAGCACAAAAAAGATAATCTTTTTCATGAAGAGGTAGTTTGAAATAAAGTATGAGTTAAAAACCTGACGCTAATTTAGAAGGAATGCCAGAGCATTTCATCAAAAGCGAACAGAATTTTTAAAGAGAATTTCTGAATGGGCTAAATAACTTGAATCAGAAAAAAATGGCAAGCAGACAAATCATAACGACAATAATAGCCGAGACGATTTTTTTTACTTTATTTAGTTTCATTTCACGAGTAGCCCGGTAACTGAGATGCACCGAATGTCTCATAAATTCTAGGGTGTTTTAGGAGTGGTATTAAAATTTTGCAACGCGTTTAACGTGATACAAATATAGTTGATTTTAAGCGTTTTACAAGTTAAGCCAATGTTAATATTCAACTAAATTGCTTTAAACAATATATTCCTTTGTGAAAAGCGTTCCAAACTGTATTTTTGCAGACTTTTCAATGAAATCAAAAATAAATGGCGAATAAAGATTCTATTTTACGCATTGCCCTGCAGAAATCTGGCAGGCTGAGTGAAGACTCCTTTGGACTTTTCAAAGAATGCGGTATAAAGTTTGAAAGTGGCACAGGCAAGCTTAAAACTTCGTCGTCTAACTTTAATGCAGAGTTCCTTTTTCTTAGGGATGACGATATTCCGGGCTATGTGGAAGACGGCGTGGCAGATATAGGTATTGTTGGCGAAAATGTATTTGTTGAGTCAAATCGTGAAGCCGAACTGGTTTACAGGCTGGGTTTTTCGAAATGCAGATTGTCAATAGCTGTGCCTCGTGGCGTTGAGTATAATGGTATTGAAGATTTCAACGGTAAAAGCATAGCTACTTCATACCCGCGTATTCTGGGCGGTTATCTGAAAAGTAAGGGGGTAACGGCTGAAATACATGAGATCAGCGGGTCGGTTGAGATTGCCCCCAGCATTGGTCTGGCCGAAGGTGTTTGTGACATCGTCAGCTCGGGTAGCACCTTGCTCAGTAATGGTTTGAAAGAAGTAGAGGCCATTTTTAAGTCTGAGGCCATTCTGGTTGCCAGCAAAAATTTGTCTGACGAAAAGCGGGAAACCCTTAACAAATTATTGTTCAGAATAAGGGCAGTACAAACCGCACAGAATTACAAGTATATTCTGCTGAATGCACCCAATGATAAGCTGGATGAGATTATTGGCTTGCTACCGGGCATGAAGAGCCCCACTATTGTGCCGCTGGCCATGTCTGGCTGGTGCTCGATTCATTCTGTATTGGAAGAAAACCAGTTCTGGGAGAATATCGAGGCTATTCGTGCCGCAGGTGCCGAGGGCATTCTGGTGATACCGATAGAAAAAATGATTTATTAAAAACTACATTTTCTTAATAGCCATGACCACCTACGATACCTCTGCCGATGCTATAAATGCTTTAACAGCGAATGGCTACGAGCATAATTTTAATCTGAAAAACGAAGCACTGTATTGTTATACCCATGACACGCACCTGCCACCGGATGATTTTCAGATTGATGAGGTACATCGTTTTGAGGGCGAAACTGACCTTGATGATGAACTGGTGGTGTATGCCATTTCTTCGCCATCTACGGGTTTAAAAGGAGTTTTAGTGAATGCTTATGGCGTATATGCTGAGGGAGTCTCGGCAGAATTGGTAGAAAAACTGAAAATCATCAGATAAATGAAAATAGTATCTTTTCCTCCACGAGCTGAGTGGAAACAGTTGCTGGCACGACCCGTGCAGGAAATGGCAGATATTGAGCAAAAAGTACAACCAATTTTAGCCAAAGTTAAAATAGAAGGCGATAATGCCTTGCGTGAATTTGCTTTGAAATTCGATAAGATTGAATTAGGTGCCATACAGGTACCGCAATCTGAAATTGATGCTGCCGGCGAGCATCTTTCAGGAGAGCTGAAGGCAGCCATTCATCAGGCATATCAGAATATCTATACTTTTCATGCTGCACAAAAGCAACAGCCACAGGTAATTGAAACCATGCCGGGTATAAAGTGCTGGAGAAAAAACGTGGGTATACAAAAAGTCGGGTTTTATATTCCGGGGGGTACTGCTCCGCTCTTTTCAACAGTGTTGATGTTGGGTGTACCGGCACAAATAGCCGGTTGTCAGGAGGTAATCCTTTGTTCGCCAAGTAACCATCCGGCTATTTACTATGCAGCCAAACTGGTAGGTGTAACTAAGGTTTTCAGGGTAGGCGGGGCTCAGGCCATTGCGGCTATGGCCTATGGTACTGAAACTATTCCGCAGGTATTTAAGATTTTCGGCCCGGGTAACCAGTATGTAACGGCTGCCAAACAATTATTGAGTAAAGAGGGTGTAGCCATTGATATGCCCGCAGGACCATCAGAAGTGGCTGTTTTTGCCGATGATTCAGCTATTCCGTCTTTCGTAGCTTCTGACCTGCTTTCGCAGGCTGAACATGGAGCCGATAGCCAGGTATTACTGGTAACAACCAGCAAGAAACTGGTTTCGGCTGTTAATCTGGCTGTATCTGGTCAGTTAAACCGTCTTCCAAGAAAAGAACTGGCTGCACAGGCTATAGAGAATTCAAAGATAATTCTGCTTGAAAATGAAGCTGATTGTATTGAGTTGCTGAATGATTATGCACCCGAACACCTGATATTATCGGTTGAGAATTATTCTGATGTGGCAGAGCAGATAGTCAATGCAGGCTCGGTGTTTTTGGGTAATTACACGCCTGAATCATGCGGAGATTATGCGTCAGGTACTAACCATACCCTGCCAACCAATGGCTATGCACGTGCTTACAGTGGCGTATCTTTAGATAGTTTTGTAAAGAAAATTACTTTTCAAGAAATATCAGAAACCGGCATCAGAAACATCAGTAAAACTGTAGAACTAATGGCTGAGGCTGAGTCGCTGGAGGCTCATAAACGAGCTGTTAGCCTGAGAGTAGAAAGTCTGGGATGATTGTAAAGCGCTTTTAAATAATCATAAAAAAATCCAGTTCTGGGAGGACTGGATTTTTTTATGCCTTCAGCATGCCCCTTAACACATTAAGGCATCAGTGTTTTGCTGCCTGTTCAGAACTGCTTTTGCAGGGCCTCAATTGCCGCTGCCAGATAAACCATTGGGGCATTCCAGTTAATGGCAATTTCGTTTGATGCATAAGAACACTCATCATCTGTAAATGACTCGTCAGCAAACAAAGAAGTGTAAGAGGCGCATTTATCTTGTCTGCCAACATTAGGCCCGCCAGATAGCAAACCCGGCACCGGCTGTGGAATGCCGTCGGATACTGATGGCCTGTGGTGTGCGTGCATAACCTGCTTTGAGCCATAGCCGGTAAGAAAAGAATATCCGGTTGCATTTCTTCCAAACAAATAATCCAGATTAGATAAGGCCGCTTCAAGGTACCTCTTGTCAGAGGTAATTTTGTAGGCTTGCAAAAGTGCAATTCCCTGATTGGCCGCATGAGAACTACTACCCCACATGTAATCCTGGGCGCTTTTGCCCATTACAGTGTTAAAGGCTTGTTTGTCAGAACCTTCTAACAGTTGGTCGGCAAAGGTTTTCAGCAACTCTTTTACTTTAGGTAAAGCAGTCAAAGCTTTGGGCGTAAGCGTTTTCTCCGACCTCACTAAACTGTAATACCCCAGCATTCTGACCTGATTCCACGAGGGTAATTGTAAAGGCGTTTCAGGGAACAGATTGTTAACGTCGGCATAGTTATCGTCTTTGGTGCTTATCCAGAGTTCTATTGCAGCCCAAATCCACTCATCAGATGAGTTTCTGTCGCCATATTCACCGGTTACAATATCGGGGTCAAACTGTTTATTGATTTCATTTTGCCTGTAGAACGCATTTTGGTTGGCTCTGGCCCATGCCCAGGCTTTGGTAGCGGCTGTCAGGCATGAATCTGCAAGGCCGGGTAACTGCTTCTGATAGTCTTTCAATATCCGGCTTGCTTGCGCCATTACGGCTACGAAATTTAACGAGGCTGTAATGCTTTTTTGTACCACATAGCGTGGCTTTGTGGCTTTGTCTGGCATTATCATTCCATCGAACAAAGGGTTGGTCAGCTTATGATAAACACCGCCGTCGGCGGGGTCTTGCATGGTTAGCATCCATCTTAAATTGTACAGTGCCTCGTCCAGTAAATCTGGCATGGCATTCTTGCTTTCAGGAATATTGGCCTTGAAGGTCTTAAAGTATGCCGGATGGTCTTCATACAATGAAAACAGTGTAGCCATTGTTATACCCGAGTTTACAATATATTTGTTGTAGTCTCCGGCATCATACCAACCTCCAGGCGAAGAAATTACCGAATTTTCTGGTCTCTCTTCGGAAGCTGCCGAGGCGTGTATCAATACTTTGTCATCCGGGTGCCCGGCACTTCTGTGCCATTTGCCTGCATATTTTTCAGGCAGCTCAGTAGATGCCCTCTGGTAATAAAAGCCTTTCAGCGAAGCAATGGCAGCACTATGATGCACATCGTTTTTGATTTCGAACGGATATGAAATACCTTTTTCTCCGATACTCACATAGTAAAGACCGGTCTTCTGAAAGGCTGAAAAATCGGCAATCTGAGTGGTTTTCTTAGAAATACTGTTAGTCCTTTGCTCAGACAGCTTCCCTCGGTAAACCACATCTTTTTTGTTTGGCGCCAGTACACTAAAATCACTTTGCTTTTCGCCTACCCAAACAGCCAATTTAGGTGCTTTTGGATAAAAGCCCAATTGATTAAGCCTGATGTTTTCTGTTTGGGCAGCGGCATCGGACATACTGCCAATGGCGACAAGAAACAGTACAATTGAATACAGGTTGAATATAGGTTTCATAAATTACAGGTTGATTAAAAATTAAGCCACACTCAATGTTAAAACAGAAAGTGTGGCTTTTAAAATATTATTGGCATTGAGATAATTATCTTTTGGGCCCTTCAGAATCATAAACATTCATTTTTTTCCATAGATGTGAGTATTCTTCTACTAAATTTTAAGTAGATGGGATGTTTCTGGTATATTTCTACCCCTCAGAAATTATGCCATAAACCCAGAGATACGGCCGGTAGTTTGAGTCCGCTTTTACCGCATTGGCGCTAGGTCATTTGCCCTTATCGGTTATTATTTGCTGAATACCCCATATTTTAGCTTTATTCAAATTTACCGTTAATGGTTATACCTTTCCAGTCGTCAGTTCTGAACGGGCTTGCGGGTAATCCATCTGCATTAAATAAGTTGGCATCTTCTGGCGCATCTGCCCACGCATACCTAACCGCAACAGGTTTTAATCCTTTCGGATGAAACACCACTACTTTATTACCCACTATTTCTGCTTTGGCATAATAAAACACCTTATCGTCTCCGGCTATTTCAAAACCTTTCAGGTAGCCGAATTTGTCTTTGGCAGTCAAACCTTTGCCTGTATATTTAAACGACAAAGTAGCTTTGCCTTTCTCAAATTTCACGGATTCGTACATCGGGCCTGAATGCAGCAAGTCTTGTCCGTAATCAAATTTCAGCGCATTCAGGGCAAGCCTGTGGCCTACGTCCTGTTTGTTGGTGGGATGAATATCTTTCGGGTTGCCTACATCTGTAGAAACTGCCATTCCGGTTTTTGGCAGGCTCAAGGTCATGGTTTGTGCTTCGCGCAGTTCTCCCCAGTTACTACCCTGATTACTGTTCTGGTATCCGCCGTAACTAGACAACTGTACAAAATAAAACGAGAATTCATCATTCCATTGCTTGCGCCAGTCGTTTATCATCAAAGGAAAACTCTTGCGATATTGGTAGGCACGACCGGCATTGGTTTCTCCCTGATACCACAGCGCACCACGAATCGCAAAAGGTACCAAAGGGGCTATCATGGCATTAAAAATAGTGGTACCTACATTGTTACTCGAATGCAGATACTCGTGGTTATCAGCAAATGACGGCAGGATTCTCCATTCATTGGCCAGGCTGATTTTATCAGTTCCGGCGCTCAGGTATAAATCTTCATTACTGCCCATTATACCTAACCCGTACCATGAGGGGTCAGCCATTTTACCAAATTTTATGGTCAGGCGGTTGTTGCCCGCTTTCCAGGTATTGGCAGGAACAATAATTTTACGGTTTCCTTTCAGAATACCTTTAAATAGCAGCTGGCCATTTACATAAATCTCATTTGGGCTGTCCTGAATACCCAGCCCAAGGGTGGTTTCTTTACCGGCCATGTCGGCAGGTACATTTACATTACGGGCCATGAAGCCATTCCCTCTGAACATCCATACGCCTTTCCAATCCCATTGGCCAAGCGGGCTACCTGCATTAAGCCATTTAGAAATGTCATAGTTTTCTTCCAGATACTTCTTTTCATACGCCGCATCTGGGTTTATTTCTTCACTGCCTAGAAGTGCTTTTCTGGTTTTGGCATCATGAATGGCATCTGCCGCCTCCCAATTGTCGGGCAGTTTTTGTGCATAGGTTTTCAGTTCATTGTCTGTCAGCATCGCCTCTCTGCTTATCCAGCCTTCAATCTGAGAGCCTCCCCATGATGAATGCAGTAAACCAACCGGGATATTCAGTTTTTTGTATAAGTCGCGGGCAAAAAAGAAGCCTACCGCCGTAAAATTGCCAAATGTCGCTGGTGTGCAAACAACCCATTCGCCAGTTTTCAGATCTGTTTGTGGGGTCATGGTAACTTCATGGTCCACATAAAAATGTCTTATCTGCTGATAGTTAGCATCATTTTTCTCGTTCATATAGTTGTCGGCCTGCATTACTCTCCATTCCATGTTCGATTGTCCCGAACAAAGCCAGACTTCACCAATCAGAATGTCTTTTACGGTTAGATTACCTGATTGCGCCAATACGTTTAGTTGATGCGGCCCGCCTGCTTCCAGCGGGTTCAGTTTTACAAGCCATTTGCCCGAGGCATCTGCCTGAGCTGACTGTGTTTGGTTAGCCAGGGTTACTTTCACGGTTTCATTTGGGTTTGCCCATCCCCAAACCGGAATAGGTTTCTGGCGTTGCAGTACTAGGTGGTCAGAGAATAGCCTGGCCAGCCTTAATTGAGCAAATGCAGTTACATTGAGCGTAAGCAGCAGCAGAACCGACAGGAATCGTTTCATATAAAAAATATTATAATTGGTTGAATAATGAATTAGATACAATGATAAGCAAAGTTTTATGAAAAACGCTCCTTTTCGGGAGTTCCCGGCTTAACATTAATACTGGTTTAATTTTATAGTTTAAAATAGTAGCGATTGACTGATTGACTTTTACTAAAACCCTTTGCAATTGTTGTTTCTTTTTCTTTTAAAAACAGAATTTGTGGCAAAATGAGAAGGAAGAGAAGGTAGTCGTGAAGTTCATTTACAGGCTTTGTATTTATCCTTTTTAGCCGTGGGTATTAATAATATAATTAAAAGACACTAAAAAATATTAAAACATTTAATAGAAACAACTGGTTAAATAGAAAAACTGCCTTTTAAATGCACAGCCTGTATAAAACTCAAAAACTACCCATAGATATAGAAACCGCCTGGAAGTTCCTGTCGGTTCCTGAAAATCTTAAAACTATTACGCCCTCCTATATGGGCTTCGAAATGACCTCCAGGCATCATGGAAACGTAATGTATGCAGGCCAGATAATTACGTACCTGGTAAAACCTGTGATGGGGATACCCCTGAAATGGTGTACTGAAATAACGCATGTGCAAGAGCCGCACTATTTTGTTGATGAGCAACGCATGGGGCCTTATCAATTCTGGCATCATCAGCATAAGTTAAAGGAAATCAAAAATGGTGTTTTAATGGAAGACATCATTCATTACAAACTTCCTTTGGGTGTTCTGGGTAATATTGCCAATAGTATTATGGTCAGCGGGCAATTAGAAGAAATCTTTGAATACAGACAAAAGAAGTTAATTGAGCTCTTTGGCGATTACAAGGAATAAGCCGCTGGTATAGGAGTTAATATAATCAGCGCTGGCCATTTTGTTAAAGCCAGCGCTGATTTTTTGTTTATTAATGGTTAGCGTATCCTGTGCCCGGTTCTGATAATGCCGCCAATATCCAATTTTAATTTATTATATTTTCCGGTTTCATCTTTTGCAAAAGATATCTCTACGGCTTCCTGCTCAATATCGAAAAAGTTGGTTTCGTCTGCTGCCGCCAGAACTGACCTGGGCCCATTAACAGGGTAGGCAATTAATATACCATTTTCTATCCTGAAATCAATGACCAGTTTCTGTTGCTCAACCTCAAAGGAACCTGCGTATTGAGCTAATATATCGGCCGATAATTTTACTACATGCTTAACTTTTGGAAGTTTGTACGGCTGGTTATACAAAACAGCCACAATATTTCTGGTTATGATACTCATTCCGGGCGTTTCGGTATTGTTCAGCAGAATAATACAAACATCATCTTCCACTATTCTGGCAAAGTTACTTCTGTAGCCTGGTATGCCGCCGCTATGAGATACAACGCGCCTACTAAAAACTGAATCAATTATCCAGCCGTATCCATAATTCTGCTTTACCGGTGTGTACGCCTTCGCTGAAGTCTGGATTTTAATAATCTGATTTTTCTGCAAAACCTGATGCCATTTGTATAAATCCTGAACGGAAGAATAAATCGCTCCTGCCGCAAATACAACCGACGAATCATACAGTGGAGCCAGCTTGTTGTAGTCTTTTCCGGAGTCTGAGTAATAACCCAACGCTTTCTTATCTTCCGGCTGGCCAGCGAAATCAAACCCGCTGTTTACCATGCCTGCCGGTGTGAACAGGTATTTTCTAACTGCCTTTTCATAAGACATGCCACTTACTTTTTCAATAATGTATCCTAAAAGGATGTAACCTGAGTTGCTGTAATTCCAGCCCTTACCAGGTCGGAAATCAAGCGGGTGGTCTTTAAATAAAGATAACATTCTTTCCTGGCTTGCGTGCCGAGTTGCCTCTTTAAACATAAAGTCGCTGTTGTTGGTGTAGTTATAAATGCCCGCAGTATGGCTTAGTAGCTGTTCAATGCTTATGCTATCACCCAGCGGATAATCAGGATAATACTTACTTAGTTTGTCTTGCAACGATAATTGTTTCATTTCAGCCAGCTTTTGTATTAAAGTGGCTGTAAAGGTTTTGGTTACAGAGGCAATGGGGTAAAGAGTTGCAGTAGTGTTCTTTCGTTTTTTCTGCAGGTTCTGAAACCCATATCCTTTTTCTAATAATATTTTACCCTTTTTAGCCACCAGAACGGTTCCGTTAAACTCGTGGTTTTGGGTATATGCGCTCATCAGTTCATCCAGCTTTTGCGAGGTACTTTGTGCGATAACTGTACCTGATAGGCTTACTAAAAGGCAAAGCGCTGCCATTATCTTTTTCATAAGATAAAATTTTAATGTGTAATAATGATAATTGAGAATTATGCTTTAGCGTGCGCCATAATAAACCTCTCTAATTCATTGCTGTAAGCTGCGCCGATTGGTAATTCTTTGGTTCCAATCCAGACACACCTTTTGTCTGTCTTAATGATTTTTTTGCGCGCAACAATAAATGATCGGTGAATACGGATGAACGCCTTGGCCGGCAATAGCAATTCGGCCTCTGTCATGGTAAGTCTTGAAATGACAGTTTGTTTGTCTGTTACAAATTTTATATAGTTACCCGTGCTTTCGGCATAGAGTAAATCTTCCAGGTCAACCCTAATCTGCTCATATCCGCTTTTAATAAATATAGCCGGAAGCGCAGCTTCATTAAACTGACGGTTGTTCCGCACCTCATATAGCTCATTGGCTTTGGTACAGGCTTGTAAGAAACGGGCAAATGAAAACGGTTTCAGCAGGTAATCAATAGCATTGAGTTCAAAGCTTTGCACGGCGTGTTCGCTGTAGGCGGTGGTGAATATCACAAATGGGTTATGCGGCAAAGCCTTTACCAATTCAATACCAGAAATACCCGGCATTTTTATGTCCAGAAACAACAAATCAATTTTTTGAGTCTGCATCAATGATATTGCCTCAGCAGCCTTGGTAAAACAGGCCGACAAATTAACAAAGCTGATTTGAGCTGCCAGATTTTTAATAATCTCCAGCGCTATGGGTTCGTCATCAATGGCAATGGCGTTCAGCATAATTTATTGATTCGGATGGATGATTAATACGACTTTGAACTCATTTCCGTCTGACTCGATTTGAAGTTCATGTCTGTTTTCGTAAAACAAATGTAATCTTTCCCGCACATTTACCAAGCCAATACCCGAGTGCTCCTTTTCAGGGTCATTGTCAGCGGCAGTATGAATGCTATTCCGTACTTCAAACCTGATATTATGGTAGTCACAATTCAGTCTGATTTTTATCCAGGATGGTTCATAGAGATGTACCCCATGTTTAAAAGCATTTTCAACAAGCGGAATCAGCAACATAGGGGCAATTACATGGTTACAGTCTTGCTCTGCAATGTTTTCTTCAATAGTAATACTCGGGCTGGTCTGTATACGCAGTTTTTGTAAACTGATGTAGTTTTTCAGATAGTTTATTTCGCTACTCATAGGTATAAAATCCAGGTGGTTTTCGTGCAGCATAAATCGCATCATGTCTCCGAGTTTTTGTATGCCCTCGGCTGTTCGTTTTGAACCGTCTATCAGAGCAGTACCATACAAGGTATTAAGGGCATTGAACAGAAAGTGCGGATTTATCTGCGAACGCAGGAACTGTAAATCAGCCTTCGATTTCACCAGCGCTTTTTCGGTGCCTCTTAATTGCAGCAACTTATCTTTTTGCATTGTATAAACCAGCCAGCTAATAGGAGTTACCATCAATAATTGGGCTATCCATGAGGTGATGAAAAGTGGCAATGGAGCAAACCGCCGGAATAGAAGCAAACATAAAAAAGTATAAAACAATGAGAATGCAATGGTTAGCACAATGGTGCGGATATTCAGCAAGGGCTTTGAGTCTGACAACGGAAAAATCAGGAAAATATTAGTCAGCGAAACAAAGAGAGCAGGCGTAATAATGGAGAAATAGATAATAAAAAAAATCTCGTTATCTCCGTTAATAAAAGTTAATGTAAAAAACGGTATAATCAGATAAACTACAATCGCTAAGGCTATTTGATTGGCAACCAAAATGCGGTATTCTTTCTTTGCTGATTTTTGAATGAGCAGAATCAGGTATTCTCTGAGGCAGGCAAAAATCAGATAAATGCTGATAAAAACAAAAGCTCTCTGAAAACCAAAAAAGATATCGGTAAGCGGAGCATCATTATACCCGAACAAAGCCAGGAATTTATACCCTTTATAGCTAAAAAGGTAAGGATGTGCAAAATAGGTAGCTACATTTGCATTAAGTGCCAGTAAAAATGTTACTATAATTATAAATGCCCCGAGCCAGAAATACTGTAAATTGCTTTTGTTCCGGGTAATGAGCAATTGAGGAATACTGAGCAGATGCAGGCTTAAATACAATAAATAAAAAAAAATGATGCTGCCTATGCGGGGAGACAACACATTGGTGAAATAATGGAACGACAATCCATTGGCTGTAAATATTTTTTGGTAATTTTCATAAATAGCATCATTACTGATGTTAAAAGCCTCCCATAAATAGTTGGCGAGCGTAATACCTGCCAGCAAGGTAACTAATGTTAATTCGTAACTTCTGATTCTGTTTTTCATTATCTTGTATTTTTCTGACAAGATTACGGATTCTTCAGGTACATTTCCAGCAAATGTGACAAAGCCTTAAAAACAGGGACAGAAATAAAAAAGCGGCTTTCTTTTGGATGAAAGCCGCTGCCTAAACCTATAAGTTATTTTTTTAGATACTTGTCAAACCAGTTGATATAACGCTCGAACCGGTCTTTCTGAAAGGCCGGATTGGTTATGCCATGAAACTGACCCGGATAAATTATGAGTTCGGTCGGGATACCCAATGATTTAAACGCCTGATACATCTGCTCGCTTCCAACCGAAGGTACGTTGAAATCGCTTTCGCCCACCATAAATTGCGTTGGCGTTTTAATGCGGTCGGCCTTTAGAAACGGATAACTCAACGCCACATATTTATCAAAGTTTTTCCATGGCGAGCCCAATTCGTTTTCATATTGAAGAATGTATTGGTCGACACCATATAAAGACGATATCATGGCCACACCCGCACCGCTGGATGCTGCTTTGAAACGGGTATCAGATGCAATGGTATAATTAGTAAGTATACCTCCGTAACTCCAGCCACCTATGCCCAGTCTGGTTGGGTCGGCTATGCCGTTTTGTACCACGTAGTCTGCTGCGCCCAATATGTCAATTACTTCTTTGTTGCCCCAGTCAGCCCAGATGGCCTTGCAAAAATCAAGACCTCTGCCTGTTGAACCTCTGTAATTAACAGCCACAACGGCATAACCTGCAGCGGCCAGCATCTGTCGACCCAGGTCGAAACTATACTCATCCTGTGCTACTGGTCCACCATGAATAAAGAATATTGTAGGAAATTTATCTGCCTTACCGGCACTGGCAGGGCGATAAAGAATATTAGATACCAGCGTGCCATCTTTGCTTTTTGAAGTGAAGCCTTCTACGGTTGCCAAAGAAACCTTAGATAAAAAGTTTTCCTGATGTGCGGTTAGTTTTCGTAAATTGTTGTTTTCAAGTACATAAATTTCAGATGGTGTTTGCGGGTCGCTCATAGTAGTCAGAAAACTGCCCGATGGGTGTCTTTCCAATCCTCCAAAGCTTCGGCTACCACCCATTACTTTGGTCATTTTGCCATCTGTTGCATTAAATTGTGCCACGTAGCGAATGCGGTCGTCGGAAACTAAGGCATAAATACTATTGCCATCTTTGGCCCAACGCAAAGTGCTTACGGGTCTGTCTAAAGATTGGCTCAATAATTTTGGTTCTCCACCATCTTTTGAAACAATGCATAGTATGGACTGGTCGTACATGATGTAGTTTTCGCTTGATGTACTTCTCAAATAGGCTATCTGTTTACCGTCGGGGCTCCATTCAAAACCAGAATCCCGGCCCGGCCATTTAGTAATTTGTTTTATCTGAGCATTGGGTCTGGCATCAATCACCCAAATATCCGCATTAGAGTTTCTGTCGGGGTCATCCGTCCGGTTACTGCTAAACGCAATCTGGCTTCCATCCGGCGACCACTTTGGGTTGGTTTCATCAAAATTTCCTCTGGTAAGCGTATCCAGTTTTTTGGTACCTATATCATATAAATACAGGTGAACAGTCGCTTTGGTGAGATAACCTTCTACATCCTGCTTAAAATGGAACCGGTCTACTACAATGGGTTTCGGAGTTTTAACCTTTGCGGTATCGGCAGGGGTTTTAATAGCCAGCACCAGTTTTTTACTGTCCGGCGACCACGCGTAGTCTGTCAAAGAACCTTTTTTCAAATCAGTCAGTTGCCGCGCCTCACCACCTCTTCTGTCCATCAGCCAAATCTGGCTGCTTGCAAGCCCGTTTCTGGACGATACGAATGATAAGAACCTGCCGTCCGGGCTCCATCTGCCCTGCGACTCCCCATCGGGTGTATGTGTTAACTGTATGGTTTCTTTTCCATCCCACGATACCATCCAGATATCGGCATTGCGCTTGTTTTTGGTCGAATCCACAGCAGACAAGGTATAAGAAACCCACTTTCCTTCGGGCGAAATCTGTGGGTCGCCCAGTGTTTGAATTAGGTAAACATCAGATGGCTTTAGCGTTCTTTTGGCGGGTGTCTGGGCAAAACCAATCGTTTTAAATAAAAGTAGAAGCGCCAGTAAAGGCAAAGTCTTTTTCATGGATGGACAGTATTGTTTAGTTCTTTAGTTTGAGAAAATCAAATTTAAAGTGCAGTAGCTTATTTTGAAAGTATAAATGTATTTAATATCATATAATTTCTACTTTGCGTTATTCAGAAATCGTTTTTTGAAGCCAAGTGGATTTTCGCCGGTAACCTTTTTAAAGGTTCGGTTAAAGTAAGACAAACTCTCAAAGCCGCATTCAAAACAGGTTTCTGTTACGTTTTTATCCAGAAGCAGTAATTTCTGTGCCTGATTGATTCGGTAATGGTTGAGAAATTCAACAAAGGGCAGCCTGGTTAATTTTTTGAAATACCTGCAAAATGCCGATTTACTAAGGTTAGTCAGCGCGGCTACATCGTCAAGTTCAATTTTTTGCTGATAGTTTTCATCAATAAAATGGTAAATGCGTTTCAGCCTTTCCTGTTCTTTTTTATTATGCTGGTTTTCTACAGGTTTGTTGTGCAGTAAATTCTTTTCAGGGCTATGGGCCAAGACCTGCAAAATGCTTAGTATTTCAAGAAACTGTTCAAAATGCCCCAGGTTTTTAAGATTCAGTAATCGTTCTCTTAATTGCTGCTTGGTTTCTTTGCCAAATGCCAGCCCATGTTTTGACTGCTCAAATAGTTGATACACTGCCGATAGCTCAGGTATATTGGCAAAGGCATTGCCCAGAAAATCCTGGCGTATCTGTACTACTACTTTTTCGCATTCGGTTTTTACGCCGTAGTCAAAGTTAAGATGAGGTATGTATGAACCTATAAAGACCAGGTCGCTTTCTTCGTATCTGCTAATGTGCTCGCCTACATGGCGCGTACCATTGGCGCCCTCAATATAAACCAGTTCCAGTTCCGGATGAAAATGCCAGTAAAAGACGTCGTTCAGGCGAGGGTTAATAATTAACCTGAATGAGCTGTCTGAGTCGGGTGTAAATTCTTCAAAATGGAGCTTCATAGAGTAGGCCGGAGTGGTACTCCGGCAATTAGTTTACCAGAGTGTGTTCTGAAAAAACTCAGCGAATCTTCAGCACAGTTTTATTTAACAAAAAATAAAATGTTAGCAATTGTAAAGCGATTAGGTACAGTGATTATTGTCTGTTATTTTCAATGGTTGCCTAAATATATAAACAAAATGTCAATATTGTTCAAATAATGGTAATTATCGGAGTAGAAATGCATCTGCCAGGGTCTGTACATTTGTATCATTATTTCAACCAAAAATAGAACTAATTATGGAAGCTGAACAAACCATGATACCAACGATGGCCCCCACAATGGCTCAGCCAATGCAAAACAATGCACATAAAGATATACCGGGTAACCCCTCAACAGCCACCAGCAGCACCATTAAACTTAACGACCGCTCTAACGGAAAACCATTAAGAGTGTTAAGCGAAACAGACTGGGATTTCTGGATTAAAAATGGCTATATTGTTATTAAGAATGCCGTACCGCGCGAACAGGCTTTGGCAACCGCCGGTTTTATATGGGAATTTGAAGAAAAAGACCCCAATAACCCAAATACCTGGTATACCGCCCCGCGTGCCGATATGCAGATGAAAGAACTGATTGGTAGCGGAATGGTTGAGGTTTACAATAATCAGCACCTCTGGAATAACCGCCAGATGCAGAAGGTATATGATGCCTTTGTTGATATTTGGGGCACCGAAAAACTTTGGGTTACTATTGACAGAGCGAATCTCAATTTTCCGTTAAGGCCGCAAGATGAATTTAAGGGTTTTATACACTGGGACTACGACCCTGAAACCAAACCACAGAACGTGCAGGGGGTATTGGCATTGGCCGACCAGACCGATGAAAACATGGGTGGTTTTCAGTGTATACCTGAGCTTTTTCGTACTTATGATACCTGGAAGCTAACGCAGCCGGAAGACCGGAACAGATTTAAACCAGATATTACAGGCTTTGACGATAAGCTGGTAAAAGTAAAATTGGAAGCCGGCGATTTACTGATTTTCAACAGCAGCCAGCCGCACGGAATCAGACCCAACCGCTCAGCAGACAAAGTAAGAATAGCCCAGTATATTTCTATGATGCCCGCAGAAGAAGATAATGAGAGCCTGCGTCAATGGAGAATTAACTCATGGAAAAACCGCATTGCTCCGGAGGGTTATGCTTTCCCCGGCGACCCCCGGAAATGGGAACAAACAAAATATAGCGTGGCCGGGCTAAACGAATTAGGCGAAAAACTTTTAGGATTGAAAAACTGGTAAATATGCAAACGAAACAGTTAATGACAAGCCTCAGCAATGGTGTGCAAATGCCGCTGTTGGGGCTTGGTGTGTACGACATGTACAAAAAAGAAGCCGAACAGGCCGTGCTTTATGCATTAGAAACCGGTTACAGGTTAATTGATACAGCAAGTATGTATAGAAATGAAACCGAAATTGGTAATGCAGTAAACCAAAGCGGTATAAACAGAAAAGAACTGTTTATTACCACAAAAGTAAACAATGACGAACAAGGCTATGAAAAAACCCTGCGTGCATTTGATGCCAGCCTCCAGAAAATGAACCTTGATTACGTTGATTTGTATATGGTACACTGGCCAATAAAACTGACAAGAAAATTTACTTGGAAAGCGCTTGAAAGGCTGTATAACGAGGGCCGTGCAAAAGCCATAGGCGTAGCTAATTATCTGATACCTTTTTTGGATGAACTAGGCATTGAAGCCACTGTGATGCCTGCCGTGAATCAGGTCGAATTCAGCCCGTATCTGTTTCAGGAAGAACTGCTGAATTATTGCCGGGAAAAAAACATTCAGTTGCAGGCGTATTCGCCATTGGTAAGAGGGCAGCGCATGAATGACCCCAAATTGCTGAGCGTAGCACAAAAATACAATAAAACACCTGCTCAGATTATCCTGCGCTGGGCAATGCAGCTTGGTATATCTACCATTCCTAAATCAGCCAACCCGGAGCGACTGAAAGAGAATTTTGATGTGTTTGACTTTGAAATCAACCAGGAAGACATCAGCTTTATTAGTAGTTTTAATGAAAACCTGAGAATTGTTGATGACCCGATGGCGCTTTTATAGGTTGGCTTCAAAGTCTGAATTTGCGTTATTCGTCAATCAAACTTCCAGGCTAGGTATTTCATTTATTAAAAAGGATTGCGAGAGAACTACGTTTTTATAAAACCCTTGTTTACCGATCAGCGTCTGCGGGAGGACTTCCTGATTATCAGTTCTCCCTCTATTGTTCGGGTATAAGGTTCAAAATTATCTTTATTGATGATGTTGTCTATTAAAACACGTGCTGCGGTTTCGCCAATGCTGAATGGAAACTGCTGAAAGACCGTAAGCGATGGCTCTATTAGCGAGGCTATCAGCTCATCTCCAAACGCAACAACGCCCATTTCTTCCGGAATTTTTATGTTTCTCTTCTTTAGCTCCATAATGAGTTCTATTCCATTACCATAATGAACCGTAAAAACGCTGTCAGGTTTTTGTGGTAGGGCCAGCCAGTATTCTAGCGCTTTCAGAGACTCTTCGGTACTGAAATTGCTATAGTAGACCAGCTTTTCATCAAATTCTATTCCGTATTTCTGTAGTGCAGCCTTATAACCTTCTAATCTGTTTTTACTGATAAGTAAGTCGGCTGGTCCTGCCAGAACCGCAATTCTTTTATATCCTTGCTCAATCAGATGCCGGGTAAGTATAAAACTGCCTTCATAATCTTGCTGAACTACCTTTGCGGTATCAACCTCGTTACAAACCCGGTCGAAATGCACAATCGGAACTCCTTTTTTCAATTGCAGTTTAACGTGTTCAAATGAACTTGTCTCTTTTGAATGGCTGATCAGCAAGCCATCTACCCGGCTTGTAACCAATGCCTGCACATTCAGGGTCTCTGTATGATGTGATTCATTAGACTGGCAAATCATTACTCTGTAGCCGGCTTCTGTTGCTACTTTCTGAATGCCAGCCACTACTCCGGCAAAAAAAGGCCTTTGTATATCCGGAATAATCACACCTATGGTATGTGTTTCACCACGATTGAGGCTTTGTGCCAGAAAATTAGGGCGATAGTCCATTTCATTCGCAATCCTGAGCACCTCTCTTCTGGTGTTTTCATTAATTTCGGGGCTGTTATTCAATGCCCGCGATACCGTCGAAGCGGCTATACCAAGCACCTTGGCTATATCAATAATGGTTGTCTGGCGAGGTTTTTTGGCTTGCGACTGTTGGTCTGTTGCAACCGTAAAATACAGGTCGCATGCTTTGCAATAGAGCCGCTGTTTCCCTCTGACGAATCCGGCCCTCACTATTTGGTCGGTATTACCACATTTTATGCAAGGTGTCATTCAAATTAGATTATTTCAATATTGGTTTCAGCCATTAATTTTAATGATTGGTTTTTAAACCGGGCTGGTTTTAAATGTATTAATCAATACCATTCTGCCTGTAAAAATACTTTTTGGTACGGAAACGTTTCCGGAAACGCAACCGATAGATGCCTGGCTCAAAACTATTAAAAATAGCTATTTAAATCTTTCATTTATACAAAATTAGCCATAATATACATGGCTGGAAGCGGTTAAGGAGCGTCTGATACAATCAATTCAATTGTATTATTTGAAGAAATACTTCTTACCAACCATCATCGCCATGAGACAGTATCCGATTGGATACACCCAAAAAAGTACCTAATTTTATATTCATACATTTGTTTTTAGCCAATGTCGGGTGGTGTTTTTCACCACCCTCATTTTTACAGCCCGAACAAAACCTTTGTCAGTATTAACGCATGAAAGCCCTTACCAGGTTTGTATTTTTTTTTCTTATCTGCTGCTTCAGAGATTCGCAGGCCATCGTGAAACTCCCGCGTCTAATCAGCAATGGGATGGTTTTGCAGCAGTTATCAAGAGTAAAAGTTTGGGGATGGGGCGCACCGGCAGAAAAAGTTAGTGTAACTTTTAATGGTCAGGTTTATGATACAACCACCGGTGAAGACGGCAAATGGATAACCACTATTGCCACACCTAAAGCAGGTGGCCCTTATGAAATGAAAATTAAAGGCACAAACGAACTGCTTGTAACTAACATTTTGGTGGGCGAGGTATGGCTTTGTTCGGGGCAGTCAAATATGGTTTTGCCATTAGAGAGAGTGAAAGAAAAATATGCAGACGTAATAGCAGCCACCGACAATCCGCTGATACGTCATTTTTTTATACCTACCCGGTTTGATTTTAATGTACCATTGGATGATTTTCAGTCCGGTAGATGGGAGACCGCCACTCCAGAAAACATTTTGCGGTTTTCTGCCACTGCCTATTTTTTTGCTAAAGATATTTTTGAAAAATACAACGTGCCTGTGGGGCTGATAAATGCCAGCGTAGGAGGCACACCTGTTGATGCCTGGATAAGTGAAGACGGCCTCAGGGAATTTCCCGGGTCGCTGGCTTTGCTCAATCAGGTTAAAGACAGTAGTTATGTAAACAGAATCAGAAGACAGGAAAACGCGGTTTCCAGAGAATGGTACACCAGACTCAGAAGAAATGATGAAGGCATGAATGGCCCGGTAAAATGGTTTGAGGCTGATTATGATGCATCTGGCTGGAAAACCATGAACCTGCCTGATTTTTGGGATAACCAGGGTCTGCCAAATACTAAAGGCGTAGTCTGGTTCAGAAAAGAGATTGAAGTGCCTGCCTCAATGGCTGGCAAAGCTGCCAGGTTCTTTATGGGACGCATTGTTGACAGCGACTCCGTCTACGTTAACGGTCGGTTCGTTGGCACTATTGGGTATCAGTATCCACCCCGAAGATACCAAATACCGGAGGGGCTTCTAAAACCCGGAAAAAACATAATTGTAGCAAGGGTAATCAATACATCCGGGCGCGGAGGGTTCATTAAAGATAAAAACTATGAAATCAGAACAGCCGATGCCTCAATAAACCTTGCTGGATTATGGCAGTATAAATTGGGTACAAGACAAGAACCCCTGGCCGATGTTACTTTTTTTCAGTACAAACCAGCTGGCCTATACAATGCCATGATATCGCCGGTTATCAATTACGGCATTAAAGGTGTCATTTGGTATCAGGGCGAATCCAATACCAGCAATCCATCGGGCTATAAATCGGTTTTTTCTTCCTTGATTGCAAACTGGCGGCAAAAATGGAATCAGGGAGATTTCCCTTTTATTTATGTGCAGCTTGCTAATTTTATGGAAACAAAAAGCCAGCCTGTCGAAAGCCAGTGGGCGCAGCTGAGAGAAGAACAAAGGCTGGCGCTCGGCGTAACTAATACTGCTATGGCTGTGGCCATTGACGCCGGTGAATGGAACGATATCCACCCGCTTGACAAGCAAACCATTGGCAAAAGACTTGCTTTGGCGGCCAGAAAACTGGCTTATGACGAACAAAAGCTGGTATCTTCCGGCCCGCTTTATCAGTCAATGCAAATCAGGAAAAATAAAATTGTTCTTTCTTTTAGCCATACCGGCTCCGGTTTAATAGCAAAGGGTGCTCAACAATTAAAGCATTTTGCCATAGCCGGTGCCGACAAAAAATATGTCTGGGCAAATGCCCGCATAAAGGGCCATAAAATAATAGTTTGGAGCCATGAGGTAAAACAACCTTTATCCGTACGTTATGCCTGGGCAGACAACCCGGCCTCAGCTAATTTATATAACAAAGAGGGGCTTCCGGCTTCTCCGTTTTCAACAGATTTAAATTAAAATAAGTTAGAAAAAGTATGATTCATACCATGCGATGGTTTGGGCCAAACGACCCGGTTTCATTAATGGATATCAGGCAGGCCGGTTGCGCAGGCATCGTTACGGCTTTGCACCAGATTTCTGTTGGTGAAATCTGGTCGGTTGATGCAATAAAAGAACGAAAAAATTTAGTTGAGGCCGATAATAATAAGTTCGCTCCCTTAAAATGGCTGGTGGTTGAAAGCCTACCCGTACATGAAGATATAAAAAAGGGATTGCCTGAACGAGAAAAATGGATTGAAAACTATAAAACTTCTCTCAGAAATCTGGCGTTATGTGGCATTAAAACGGTGTGCTATAATTTTATGCCTGTACTTGACTGGTCAAGAACCAACCTTAATTTTGAAATGCCAGATGGTGGTAAGGCTTTGAGATTCGTATGGGAAGATTTTGCTATTTTTGATTTATATATATTGAAGCGCCCTGGTGCAGAAAAAGACTACACCGATGAAGTGAAAACAAGTGCGTTGAATAAAATGCAGGCCATGTCGGCCAGTGAAATACGTACCCTTACCAATACAGTTTTGCTGGGCTTGCCTGGGTCAGAGGAAGCTTTTGATTTGGCCACTTTTCAGGGGCTTTTAGATGCATACAAACAAATAGGAGATACCGAGCTGCGCAATAATCTATATTACTTCATCCAACAGGTGGCACCCTTGGCGCAGGAGGTTGGCATCAGCTTATGTATTCATCCGGATGACCCTCCGAAACCACTTTTAGGGCTGCCCAGAGTGGTAAGTACCGAAAACGATTTAAAACAACTGATGGCCGCCTGCAATATCCGCAATAATGGTATTACATTCTGTACCGGGTCTTTGGGGGTTCGGCCGGATAACGACCTGCCGGGTATGATTGAACGATTGGGAGACCGCATTCATTTTCTGCATCTGAGAACCACCCGGCGGGAAGCAAATCCGCTTGATTTTCATGAAGCTGCGCATCTGAATGGCGACGTAGATATGTATGCAGTTGTGAAAGCCGTAGCCAAGGAAGCGTTAAAAAGAAAGGCCAATGGTCTCGACGATTACGAAATACCGATGAGGCCAGACCACGGACATCAGATTCTGGACGATTTGAACAAAAAGACCTATCCCGGCTATTCGGCTATTGGTCGCCTGAAAGGTCTGGCAGAATTAAGAGGGCTTGAAATGGCCATCGGCAGGAGTCTGACTAGCATATAAGATTTAATTGATAGACAAAAACCTAAAGACAGCAACCACATGATAAAGAAAATATTTGTTTTGTTGATGGTCTTTTCTTTAGCTGCCCGCGCGGATGATGGCTCCAGACTATGGCTTAAGTATGATTTACTGAAAGACCCGGTTTTAAGAACTTCTTACACCTCATCTACCAGGTTTATTGTTGCACATGATGAGTCACCCATCATTAAAACGGCCGTAACCGAATTGCAATCAGGGCTTGGCGGACTACTGGGCAGAAGGATACAGGTTTATAGCAAGGCAGACACCAGAACCGGAGGCATAATATTACATTTAGATAATGAAGCGCCACTACTGATTAATGATGGTTTCAGCATTAGGTCTCAAAAAGGAAATATTGTTATTTCTGCCAGGAATCCATCCGGTATTCTTTACGGTACTTTTGAATTGTTAAGACACATACAAACCGGCAAAAGCCTGCAAAACCTGAATCTGGTTAGTAACCCCAAGGTAAAGCTAAGAATGCTGAATCATTGGGACAACGCCAACGGAACCGTTGAACGTGGCTATGCGGGCTCGTCTATGTGGAAATGGCCCGAGTTACCTTTCAGAATTGACCCACGGTATATTCAATATGCAAGGGCCAATGCTTCTATAGGTATCAACGCGGCTTCAATTAATAATGTAAATGCCAGTTCAAGGTTTCTGACTGCCGAATACCTTGAAAAAATAAAAGCTGTAGCAGATGTACTACGCCCTTATGGCATCAGTGTATTTATTTCTGTCAATTTTCGTTCTCCTCGCACATTAGGAGGCTTAAAAACCTCTGACCCGCTTGACCCCGAGGTAAGAAAATGGTGGAATGAAAAAACCAAAGAGATTCATCAATATATACCCGATTTCGGAGGTTTTCTGGTCAAGGCAAACTCAGAAGGCGAGCCGGGCCCGCAAGACTATGGCCGTACCCACGCTGATGGAGCCAATATGCTGGCTGAGGCCATGAGACCTTATAAAGGTATCGTTATCTGGCGGGCCTTTGTTTATAAAGCAGACCCCAACGGCGACCGCTTCAAAGAGGCCTACGAACAGTTTAAACCCCTTGAAGGGACTTTCGACCCAAAAGTAATTGTGCAGGTAAAAAATGGCCCTATTGATTTTATGCCTCGCGAGCCTTTTCATCCAATGTTTGGTGCATTTCCTAAAACTACCCTGGGTATGGAGTTTCAGATAACGCAAGAGTACCTGGGGCAGTCAACCCACCTTACTTATCTGGCACCCATGTTTAAAGAATGCCTCGATGCCGACACTTACGCCAAAGGAAAAGGGTCAACAGTTGCAAAGGTGATAGATGGCAGCCTTGACGGACACCAGCTGTCGTTAATGGCTGGGGTTGCTAATACCGGCTCTGACAACAACTGGACAGGCCATCCATTCAATCAGGCCAACTGGTATGCTTTTGGCCGCCTCGCCTGGGATTACACCCTGAGTTCAGAACAAATAGCGTCTGAATGGATAGCCATGACCTTAACGCCAAATAAATTTGCCCAACGCAAAATAAATGAAATGATGATGAGGTCATTACCCTTATACATTAGTTATACGTATCCTCTTGGCACGGCACACATGATGGGCGAGGGCCACCATTATGGGCCGGAACCCTGGCTTGAAAAAAGCGGCAGACCAGACTGGACCTCGGTCTATTATCATCGTGCTGATACCATTGGTCTGGGTTTCGACAGAACCGGTAAAGTAAGTAATGCACTGAGTCTGTATCAGCCTGACGTACAGAAAATATGGGGAAACCCGGATAATTGTCCTTTAGACTACCTGCTTTGGTTTCACCATGTTTCCTGGAAAAAGAAACTGAGCACAGGCCGAACTTTGTGGAACGAGCTATGTTGGCGCTATTATGACGGTGCCGAGCAGGTAAAAGCGCTACAAGCAGATTGGGAAAGCATTAAGCCACTGATTGACAAAGAAACTTATGAAAATGTAAAAGGGCGGTTAATGATTCAGGAAAAAGAAGCCCTCTGGTGGCGTGATGCCTGCGTGCTGTATTTTATTAATTATGCTAAAATGCCACTTCCGGCGCCATTGAAATTACCGGCGAGGTCGTTGGATGAAGTAAAAAAACTTGTTGAAATATACCATTTAAGATGATTGAAGATAAAAGTATGGACAAGGAAGAGAAACCTGCCGCAGCAAACCCCGTTTTTTCTTTAAAAAACAAACTGGCTTTAATAACAGGTGGTGGCAGCGGTATTGGCTTTAATATTGCCCAATGTATGATTGCCGCAGGCGCAAGAGTGGTTATTACTGGTCGGCGTGAACACGCCCTTCAGGAGTCAGTTAAGGCTTTAGGAGAATCGGCCATGTATGTGGTAAATGATGTTACGGAGTTAAGCACGCTCAATGGCCTTGTTGATCACATTGAATCCAGCATTGGGTCTATTGATATTCTGGTTAATAATGCGGGTATTAATATGAAAAAACCTGCGCTGGAGGTTTCTGACGAAGACTTCAACAGAATCATTCATACTAATCTGAGTGCAGTTTTTGCCCTTACCCGTGCCTGCGCAAGCCGTATGATTGCCCGTAAAAGCGGCTGCATACTCATGATATCATCTATGGCTGCCTATTATGGAATTGACAGGGTGGTGGCCTATGCGGCCTCGAAGTCTGGCGTTGAGGGTATGGTGAAAGTACTGGCCTCAGAGTTTTCAAAATTCAATGTGCGTGTTAATGCCATTGCGCCTGGCTTTATAGAAACTTCAATGATGAGAACCGCCATGAACAGCGACCCCGACAGAATGAACCGCGCATTAGGCCGCACACCCATGGGTAAATTCGGGAGGCCCGACGATATCGGCTGGGCCGCAGTATTTCTGGCATCAGAAGCAGCGGCTTATATAACCGGAGCTTCATTGCCTGTAGACGGAGGTAACTCTATTGGATTCTGATCATTTGCAAAACAATCAATTTTTTAATTTAATACTCAAATAAATGCATAGCCTTAAACAAAAAACGCTTGCGCTGTTAGCCTTTACTGTTGTAGCTACAACAAGCCATGCCCAAACCAAGAAGCAACCCATTTCTCAGCCATTGGTGAGCCATATTTTTACTGCAGACCCTTCGGCTCATGTTTTTAAGGGCAGGATATATATTTATCCGAGCCATGATATAGAATCTGGCATTAAGCAGGATGACAACGGTAGCCATTTTGACATGAAAGATTACCATATTCTTTCAATGGACAGCCCTACCGGAAAAGTAACTGATCATGGCGTAGCACTTGATATTAAAGATATTCCCTGGGCTGGCCGCCAGCTTTGGGCGCCTGATGCTGCCTATAAAAACGGTACTTATTACCTGTATTTTCCGGTAAAAGATAAACAGGATGTGTTCAGAATAGGGGTGGCCACCAGCAAAAAACCGGAAGGGCCTTTTAAACCTGAAAAAACACCAATGGAAGGTACATTCAGTATTGACCCGACTGTTTTTCAGGATACCGACGGAAAATATTATATGTATTTTGGAGGTATCTGGGGCGGACAATTGCAACGCTGGGCCAGTGGCAAATACGAGGCCGACGGAAAACTAAGAACAACCAATGAACAAGCGCTTCTACCCAAAATTGCCAGACTAAGCAACGATATGCTTACCCTTGCTGAACCCGCAAAGGATATCCGGATTGTTGATGAAAACGGCAAGCTGTTTACCGAGGGCAATAACGACAAACGTTTCTTTGAAGCCGCATGGGTGCACAAATACAAAGGTAAATACTATTTGTCTTATTCAACCGGCGACACGCATAATATCTGCTATGCCATAGGCGATAATCCTTACGGACCATTTACTTACAAAGGTATAGTATTGAAACCGGTAGAGGGTTGGACAAACCATCATTCAATTATTGAATTTAAAGGTAAATGGTACTTGTATTATCATGACGTTCAGATTAGCGGACAGACTCACCTGCGCAACATCAAGGTAACAGAATTGAAGTATAATCCGGACGGTACTATCCAGACCATCGAACCTTACAAATAAGTAATCCAATCATGAAAAAAAATGTGGCTATGGCCTGGGTTGTTCTGATTTGCCTGGTTACAGCACAGGCACAGGAAACCAAAGGATTGAAAGATTATTACAAGGGGTATTTCCCGGTTGGGGTGGCCGTTAGCCCCCGAATGATGGAGCCTGGTCCGGAGTCTGCCCTGATATTGCAACATTTTAACAGCGTAACACCTGAAAACGCTATGAAAATGGGGCCGATTCATCCGGAGGAAAACCGGTATAACTGGGAACCAGCCGATAAAATTGTAGACTTTGCTGTTAAAAATGGTCTGAAAGTACGGGGTCATACGCTTTGCTGGCACACCCAGGCACCCAATTGGTTTTTTACCAGAAATGGTCAACCGGTAACGAAAGAAGAACTTCTGGCGCGCATGAAGCAACACATTACAGATGTAGTAACACGCTACAAAGGTAAACTATATGCCTGGGATGTAGTGAATGAGGCCGTGCCGGATGCGGGAGAAGAGGTTTACAGAAAAACCAAGTTTTATGAGATTATTGGTGAAGAGTATATCGAAAAAGCCTTTGAATATGCCCATGCCGCAGACCCTGACGCCGTATTGTTTTATAATGATTATAACACCGAAAACGCATCGAAGCGCGATAGGATTTTCAGGCTTGTAAAGAAACTGAAAGATAAAGGAGTGCCTATTCATGGCGTTGGCTTGCAGGGGCACTGGTCTGTTTATGAGCCAACAGCACAAGAACTGGAAGAGTCAATCACTAAATTTGCTTCTTTAGGTTTGCAGGTGCAGATAACTGAAATGGATGTGTCGGTATATGTAAAAGAGCATGAACGCCGGGAGAAACGGCCTACTGATATAACGTCTTACCCGCCTGAAATTCAAAAAAAGCAGGCTGAGCATTATAAAATGCTTTTTGAGGTATTCAGAAAATACAAAGGCCAGCTGACAGGGGTTACCTTCTGGAATTTGTCAGATAAATCAACCTGGCTGGATGCCTTCCCTTTTGTGGGTAGGAAAGACTATCCCTTGCTATTTGATGAAAACTATAAGCCTAAGCAGGCTTATTGGGAAGTAGTTAAGTTTTAATTGAGTACTATGATGAAACGTACAAGGGGGTGATTGCAAAATCGCTCCCTTTTTTAATATCTGGTCGAACGCCTATTATGCGAAAGTTCATTGATGAAGGTTTCTTAACTGCCAATGGAATAAGTGCTGCTTTTGATTATAAGATTTATTATGGCTGCCTTAATCTTTTATCAGGACTTATGTATTTTTGAATTTTTAAAATTCATTTCGCATGAAGAAGTTACTTATTTCAATCGCAATTCTATTTACTGGCGGCAGTTTGTTGGCGCAAACCAAGGCGCCTGAAATACAAAAGGGTAATTTTATGGACGATTACAAAATTACCTATACCATTAATGATACCCTCTGGACACAAAAGCCCAATGCCAAATATCATATTATTAAATGGAATGAAAAAGAGCAGTATTTGATAGCCAGAAATGATGTGGGGAATCCTGCCGATGGCGGGTTGTACACCAGAATTGACTACATGGCATTTGAAAACATGAGTCCGTTCTTATGGGGATTCTGCCTGAGCGCTTATAATGCCCCTACAGCAGAGGCCGCAGAAGCCATAAAAATTGCCGACAGAGCCAATCCACGCAAAGGCTGTAACGGGTTTCCGTTTTCGAGAATGAAGCGGGTAGAGTAGTGGAGATGCAAAAATAAAAGCGGATGAAAATTCACCCGCTTTATCCGTTCAACTATTATTTGACATCATTTAAACCGTTTCAACCTTATGTACTTTGGTTTTGGCTTTTTGCTTTCCGCCTATGCCAAAGATTTTATTTACTTTTATTCTCCAGCCTTCAATAACCAAATAAACTGATGGAACAAGAATTAATGTCAGCACCATTGAGCTGGTTAACCCGCCGATAATTACCCACGCCATACCATTTTTTGTTTCAGCACCTGCACCAGAGGCCAATGCTATGGGCAGCATACCGAATATCATGGCAAGGGTGGTCATTAATATCGGGCGTAAACGTTCTTTACCCGCTTCAATCAACGCTTCTTTTACGCTCATGCCTTCACTTTTCAGGTGGTTGGTGAAGTCTACAATCAGAATCGCATTCTTACAAACCAGGCCAAGCAACATAATCAGACCCAGAATAGCGAAAATAGTGAGCGAGTTCATGGTCAAAGCCAGTGCCAGAATGGCGCCAATCATGGCCACAGGTATAGAGAATAACACCACAAACGGATACACCACACTTTCGTAAAGGGCAATCATAATCAGGTAAACCAAAAGAATACCGATACCCATTGCCAAACCTAAACTTCCGAAAGCATCTCCCTGGTTTTTAGCGTCTCCCAGATAATCAATAATCACACCTTCCGGCAATTTGGTTTTGGCCAGTTCTTTCTTGATGTCTTCAACAATGGTACCCGATGGGCGACCCACAGCCGCTGAGTTTATTTTAATTGAACTCAGCCGGTCTGTTCTTTCAAGAATAGACTGCCCAACCATTTCAGTAATATTGGCAAAGTCGGTCAGTTTTACGATCGCACCGCGGTTGTTACGTATGGTCAGGTTCTTAACGTTCTCAATATTGCGTTTATCTGACTTATCAAATATAATATTGATACCGTATTCTTCACCTTTATCCTTAAATTTGGTGTTATTGTTTCCCTGAAAAGCTATCTGTACGGCAGAGCCTACTTCCGGAATACTCAAACCCAGTTTAGACATCCTGTCGCGGTCTATGTTAATAGCCACTTCTGTTTTAGGGCTTTTAGTACTGTATTTTACGTAGTCTGTTCCGGGTACTTTTACCACAATCTGTTTCACAATGGCTGCGGCTTTTACTACGTCGTCCATTACGGTTCCTTTCACGGCAATGGTAATAGGTGCCTGCGCATTACCTGTAGCCGATATTGGCTGAATATTGACACTCAGACCCGGAATCTTCGCAATGGTATCGCGCATGACTTGCCCGAACTCATCAGTTGATAATTTTCTATCATGCTTATCAACTAATGTTACTGTAATTTCGGCAAGGTTACTGTTTGAAGAATTACCCACTACCGAAGACTGTGTACCAACATTCGAGAAAACATTGGTTACTTCTGGCCTTTCCAGCAACATTTTCTCAACTTTTGCAACTGCCTGATTTGTCTGTACTAATGGTGTCTCAGGCGACATATCCAGCTGTATAGACAACTCACCACGGTCTGCATTGCCTATAAATGATGCTCCTACAAAACCTTTTGCAAGCAGGGTGAATGTAGCAACAAACAAGAGTATGATACCAATGAACACGTAACGCTTATGACCAAGAGACCAGCTGAGGGCAGATATGTACATATCACGTATCTTGTCAATGATGCTCTCAAAACCAAGGTTTAGTTTACCCCAAAGCGTTTTTTTACTCAGAATCTCAAGCTTACCCCATCTTGAAGCCAGCAGAGGCGTAAGAGTAAATGAAACAAACAAACTCATAAGGGTAGAGAACACAATTACCAGCGAAAACTCTTTCAGAATGTTTCCAATTAAGCCACCCGCCAAGGCCAGAGGCAAAAACACCACCACGTCAACCAGTGTAATGGCCATAGCAGTAAAGCCAATCTCATTTCTTCCTTCCAATGATGCTTCGCGTTTGTCTTTACCCATTTCAAGGTGGCGGTAAATATTTTCTAGCACCACAATGCTATCATCGACAAGAATACCTACAACTAAAGACAAGGCCATCAGGGTCATCAGGTTCAGGGAGAAACCAAACGCCCACATCAGTATAAAGGTGGGTATCATGGCTGATGGAATAGCCACCAACACAAACAACGAGCTTCTGATACTGTGAAGAAACAACACCATAACCACACCAACTATAATAATGGCCAGGTATAAGTCGTGCATAACGGCATCAGCAGAAGCAAGGGTATATACTGACTGGTCTGAGGCGATTTCGTAATTGAAATCTTTTGACGGATAACTAGCCTTGATTTTAGCCAATGCCGCCTTTGCGCCTTTACTTACTTCTACAGCGTTGGCATCGGTTTGCTTCATTATCTGAATACCAATGGCTGGTCTGCCGTTTATGCGGTTAAGCGTACTGGCTTCTGTTTGAGAGTCGGTTACACTGGCAATGTCTTTCAATAATATACGGCTGCCGTTGGGGTTTTCTCGTATTACCAGATTTCTGATGTCTTCTACTTTTTTCAGTTTCGCATCCAGTCGCAATGAAAAACGCGACTGATCGGTTTTAATACTACCCGCCGGGTAAGAAACGCCACTGCCTGCAATAACCTGGTTAACGGTTGATGATGAGATATTGTAAGTCTGAAGTTTATCGTTGTCCAGATATACTTCAATCTCTCTTTCGTTGCCTCCAATAATATTTACCTGTGCCACACCGGCCACATTGGTAAGCAATGGTTTTACCTGCAGGTCAATGAAATCGTAAAGCTCGGTTTGCGGTATTCTGGATGTGGCGCTCACTTTCAGAATCGGCAGGTCATCAAGGCTTAGTCTTGTTACCACTGGGTCATCAATGTCGTCAGGAAGTCTCGACTTTATCTGATTAACCTTTCGTTCAGCATCTTGTTGGGCATTAATTACATTAAAGCCAGACTTCAGGGTTACGGTTATCAGCGAAAGACCCTCTTGAGAAGAAGAGGATATCATGTCTACCCCTTCAATAGATGATACCGCTTCTTCCAGAGGTTTGGTTACACTGCTTTCTACTTCGTCGGATGCAGCGCCTCTGTAAGTAGTCTGCACCATAATTACATTCGTTTCAAATTTCGGTAACAAGTTATAATTTAATGTTTTATAACTGATAAAGCCGAATAATATGAGGGTAACGAAAATTACTGTAATCAGTAAGGGTCGTTTAATTGATAATTCTGTTATTGACATAGCTCAGGATTATTTATTAGGTGAAATCAGCACATTACTACCGTCTACAATGTTGATGATACCCTCTGTAATGATAGTTTCACCTTCATTTAAACCACTTAAAACTTCTACGTTTTCGCCAATTTCTCTGCCCAATACAATTTTACGCAGCACTGCCTTCTTACCTTCCACTACAAATACATAAGGGTTTTTCATGCCGTCGCCCAAGGCTTTTTTAGGTATCTGCAAAGCATTGGCGCTTTTGTTCAGGTTAAATTCCACTTTTACGTAAGTACCGGCTTTCAATGCCGCATTGCCATTGGCCAGTAAAACATCTACTTTGTAATTGTGGTTGTCGTCTCCCTGAGGGCTGATATAGATGATTTTACCGTTGAAGGTTTTGGTTGGGTAAACGTCTGTTGTAACGGTAGCGGGTTGACCAAGTTTCAGTTCGTACACATCTTTTTCGTTTACATAAACTACTGTTTTTAACTGGCTTACATCAACCAGCGAAGCAATCACAGTACCCATGTTTACGTACTCACCGGCTGTCAGCTTTTTATCGGTTACTATGCCGCTGATTGGTGAAATAATGCGCGCATCGGCAATTTGCTGTTTCAATTGCGCCGCCTGTAGCTGGTTGTTTTCGTAGTTAAACCGGGCATCATTTACAGCGGTTTCGTTAATGGCGTTTCCTGCCAGCAAATCTTTGTTACGTTCGTAGTCAGTTTTGGCCTTATTGATGGTCAGCTCTGTTGATTGCAGGTTGATTTGCTTCACTTTTGAATCAATGGTTCCAATTATCTGGCCTTTGTTTACTCTTGAGCCCAGCTCAATATTCAGGGTTTCAATTTTACCCTGGGTTCCTGTGGATATAGTAGCTTTTTCTTTGGGTTCTAAAACGGCAGGCAAGGTCAGGTTGCCGCTTACGGGCAGCAGTGCTACTGTTGTAGTAGCTACATAAACAGGCACCTGGCTGCGGTCTACCACCTTTTTGCTTTCGTCTATTTTCTTTTTGTTGGCCACCAGCTTGAACGAGATGGCACCAATAATGCCCACGATAATAGCTATTGTGATGATTCTTGTTTTCATTTTTTTGTATTTTAAAAGCTAAGGAAGCTATGGTTTTTAATGATGTTACTTTAATTGATTTACGTAGGTTGATAAGTTACCCTGAGCCTTCTCAAAGTCAACGCGAGCGGTTAAGAAGTTGAGCAATGATGATATATAATTGCTTTGTGCTTCTTTATACGAATAGTCGGAGTTCAGAAAATCGGTGAGGGATGCCGTTCCTTTCTGATACTGCAAACTAGTGTTTTTAAGAATGTCTGCAGCCAGGTCAAGTGTTTCTTTGTTGTCGTTCATACTGGTGTAAGAACGGAATAAAGCAGTGTTGGCGTTCTGAAACTGCAACTGGTAATTTCTTGAGCTTATTTTCAGGTTTTCTTCTGCATTCAACAGGCTTAGCTTGCTTTGCGTCAACTGGCTTTTCTTCCGGTTACCGTCAAAAATCGGTATGTTGAGTTTTAGCCCAACAGAAGAGTAATCGAACCAGTTACCGAAAGATTTGCCAAAGTCGTTGCCGAATGTCTGCGCTCCATAGCGCGCATACCCGGCCAGTGTGGGGTAAAAAGCAAACTTTTTACGTTCCACATCTAATTGCTGAAGTCTGATATTGTTTGATAAAATCTTGTAATCGAGCAGGTTTTTGGTTTCCAGTGTTGTATTAACCGGCATACTTACCTGCATAGAATAGTCCAGCGAATCATTGATGGCAATATTTTGTGCCAGATCCATGCCCATCGCGAATTTCAGTTTGTTAAGCGCCAGCTCTTTGTTGGTTTTTAAAAGCGACAACTGCGACCTGATGTTGCTCTGGCTTACACGCATACGGTCGTAATCTATCTTTTTGGCTACACCTTTTTCGTACTGCAATTGAAGGATTCTCAGTAACTCTTCATATTTTTTTTCGTTTTCAACCAGCAGTTTTTCCTGTTCGTTCAGCGTCAATATCTGGTAGTAGGCTGCTACAGTATTGTAAACGATGGTTTCATTGTTTTGCAACAATTTAAGGTCTGCCAGCAGGGTATTTACGCGGTTGGCTTCTTTGGCTACCGTTATGGTTCTATCAAAGATGGTCTGATCTACCTGTGCCACCAGATTGGTATTATATTGGTTACCAAACTGAATCTTAATTTCTTCTTTACTGAAAGCCCCTGCCGGAAGCACCGTTACCTGGCGTTTCAGGTTGTCGTCAAATGTTCCTGTACCATTTACTTGTGGCAGATATCCGGCCAGCGCCTCGATTTTCTTTTGCTTGGCTATCAGAACCTCATTTTTATAAATAGTACTGCTGGGGTTGTTGGCAAGGCTGTAAGCAATGCTTTCTTTCAAACTAAAAATAGTAGGGTTTGCCGGTTGTGCCTGAGCTACAATTGTGGCACATAAAGCAAAAACAGCAAGTGGTATGACTTTTACTTTTTTCATTATTTTGTACAATATTGAGAATTAGTTTTATTTTTTTAGTTCAGAAATAAAAGAACTAAAAAGGGTAAAAAAATTTACTTTTTGGATTGTTCCCACTTTTTGAATAAAGTTGGAATTTCTCGACCCATAAATTCCATAAACTGAATAAATTCTTCCAGTTTAAGATTGAAATCTTTTGTTGAGTGTGGTCTTTGGCCAAGTACCTCACGCATAATATTATTCACCTTGTCGAAGTCAAGAAACTTAGCTTTCATGGTTTCTTTCCAGTCAGACAAATTACTTCTGAAATACCTTTTTCTGTCGCCTGGCTTAGTAATGTACTCAATTCTGTTCACATTTAATAATAAATTAAGTGCATTGCTGGTGGCGCTTTTACTGAGATTCAGTGCTTCACATATTTCATCAAAGGTCAATTCCAGCCTGTCAGACACCAGCAATAGCGCTGCAATTCTGGCAGCTGCCGGTTGTAAGCCCTGCTCAAATAGGAGGCCTACTTTTTCAATAAGTGCTAATTTTTCGTCGCTTAATTTCAAACTGTCCATCGTATCACTGAATAACGTTACAAATGTAATTGGTTTTTTTGGTTCTGCAAGTAGAGAACTAAAAAAAGTAAAAGAAAGTTTAATATTTACGACAATATCTTTTTTTTGTACAATTTATTGTGTGGGCATTGAAGCATTTGCCCTATAATAGAACCTGGCTGGTCTTTTTTCTGAATTCCTCTGGGGTAATGCCTTCATATTTCTTGAAGAATTTTGTGAAGTAGGAGTTGTCGCTGAAATTGAGTGCATAAGAAATCTCAGAAATGCTCTGATTCTGGTTTACCAGCATTCGCTTGGCTTCAAGCAAAATCCGGTTTCTGATAACTTCACCGGCAGTTATGCCCAGATTTTCTTTGCAAAGGGCATTGAGATGGTTAGGTGTAATGTAGAGCAGCCCGGCATAATCCATCGGTCTTTTCAGGCTTATGTATTGTTTTTCAACCAGTTTCTGGAAATTCTTTAACAAGGTGTAGTTAAATGCCGGCACACCCGGCAATTTATGTACCTGGGTGTGCTTTTCTATTTCAATAAATGCCTGCAGCAGTAATACACGTACCATGTCACGGCTGATGGTATTGTTTTGCTGTACCTGCCTGGTTGTTTCTTCAAATATTTGGATGATTGTGTCTTTTACCTCGTCTGTAAGTTGAATGACACCGTCTTCGGCAATGCCGTTGAAAAACGAGAAAGACTCCAGGTAGTCGGGCCTGAGCAGGAAAGATTGAAAAAATGAGGTGGAGAAGTTAATAACGTAGCCGTCAACCTCGCCCTCGAAACTCCAGCTATGCACCTGCCCCGGTACCATAAAATAGATTTGATACGGAATAACCGGGAAATTACTGAAATCGATGGTATGTGAACCACCTCCTTTGGTAAAAAGCAATAAGTGATAAAATGTATGCCTGTGAGCCGAACATAAATTATGATGGGCTTTCAGATAGTCGGCAAAGCGGCTGACAAGGATATCATCTTCTCTGAAATCTGTCAGATTGCAAATATCAACTATCGGAATTTGATTGGTTGGGCTCATGCTTTTGTGCTTAATTAGCCGCTTCTTTGTGTTGTGGCTGGTAATCGTTAAAGAACTGTAACCATAGAGACCTTGAGAAGCGGTAAAATACCGGAAATAAAATGAAGGTTACAAGTAAATAAAGCCAGATATACACGCGCCAGTCTACTCTGGTTTCAAAATACACATAATAGGCTATGGTGGCCATTACAAAAAGTGCTATATTAAATGCATAACTCAGATACATGGAACCATAAAAAAAGCCCACCTCTTTTTCATATTTCAGGTGGCATTGCGGGCAATGTTTGTGCATGGCCGTCATTTTGCCCAGCGCAAACGGATTTTTAGTTTCAAATATTTCGCCCTCATGGCAACGGGGGCATTTCATTTTTATAGCTGCTTCGAGTTTGTTCATTTTGGTTTCTGTTTTATGCTTACAAAGTTAAAGCAGCTAAAAATGAAACTGTGGTAGGCGACATTGAATCTATGGTACTAATTACCGATTTGGATTTTTTGAGGATATCTGTTTCGTAGAGGTGCTGTGTTAAAAGTCAAATAAATGGGAAAAAATATTTAAATTTGCGTCAATAAAAAGCAGGAGTGTTAGTCCATGCAGTTTAGGCAGTCCAACTTGTTTGTGTCTGCCTAATTTTTTAAGCAGCATTCTTGGGTACATAATTAGGGAAACCTTATGAGAGATAAGTAATTAAATATCAGCGTATTACATAAAAAAACAACCCCGAAAACTGCCAATTTCTTGGAATTTCGGGGT